>JAFGKY010000133.1 GCA_016928305.1 Bacteroidales bacterium | reverse complement strand
GGCCCCTCTCAAGAGGGGAGAGAACACACCCCCGGCCCCTCTCAAGAGGGGAGAGAACACACCCCCGGCCCCTCTCAAGAGGGGAGAAATATATAATGAAATAATTATGCAAAATGAGCAACAATAAACCTCATATTCCCAAAGGTACCCGTGATTTCACGCCGGCTGAGATGGTGAAACGAAACCATATTTTCAATACCATAAGAGAAGTGTTCAGCCGGTACGGCTATCAGCCCCTGGAGACCCCTGCCATGGAAAATCTTGATACACTGCTTGGAAAATACGGTGAAGAGGGAGATAAACTGTTATTTAAAATATTGAATTCGGGTGATTTCATACACGGAATCCGTAAGGATGATATTCATTCACAGAATACCAATGCCCTATCGCTGAAATTGTGTGAGAAGGGACTGCGTTATGATCTTACTGTGCCTTTTGCACGGTATGTTGTAATGCATAAGCATGAGTTGGTATTTCCTTTCAAACGTTATCAGATCCAACCCGTATGGCGTGCTGACAGACCACAGAAAGGACGATACCGTGAGTTTTATCAGTGTGACGCTGACGTGGTTGGCAGTGATTCATTGCTCAATGAAGTTGAGCTGATTCAGATAATGGATGAGGTATTCAGTAATTTGTCCATCCGTGTAAAACTGAAACTCAATAATCGCAAGATTCTGGCCGGTATCGCTGAATATATCGGTGTGCCGGAACGGATAACAGATTTGACGGTTGCCCTGGATAAACTTGAAAAATCAGGGACGGAAAAAGTGTATGCTGAATTGCGGGAAAAGGGGATCGGTGATTCGTCGATTGAAAGGATCCTTCATTTCCTGAAAATATCGGGGGATGCTTCAGAAAAATGTGAAGCATTAATGGATTTACTGGAGTGTTCTGACACGGGATTGAAAGGTATTGATGAGATCGGGAAAATATTTCAGTACCTGGAGAACATAAACCTTAAAAATCCTGTGGAGTTTGATATCTCCCTTGCCCGCGGCCTGAATTATTATACAGGTACAATTTTTGAAGTTATGGCTATAGATGTTGCAATTGGAAGTATCTGTGGTGGAGGTCGGTATGATGACCTTACCGGCATTTTTGGCCTTCCGGGCACTTCCGGTGTGGGTATTTCCTTCGGGGCCGACCGCATATACGACGTCATGAACCAGTTAGATCTTTTTCCGGCAGAAACAACAACAGCAAGTATGATACTACTGGCCAACTTTGGAGAAAAGGAGTCGGTATATTGCCTTTCACTGCTGGCGAAACTGCGTGCAGCCGGATACCGGTCTGAGCTTTATCCCGACCCTGTTAAACTCGGTAAACAAATAAGCTACGCAAACTCCCGTAATATACCTTTCGTTGCGCTGGTTGGTGAAAATGAGATGAAAGAGGAAACAATTACACTGAAAAAACTATCTACGGGAGAACAACATTCTTTTACCATTGAGGAATTATTTAAATACCTGGAGCAAATCAGCCAATCAAATTCTTTATGATGCTGGCAAATTGAGGGTAGAAAAAGATAAATTATTGCCACAAAGGCACAAAATTACACAAAGCAACTTCTTTGTGATATCTTCGTAACTTGGTGTCTCTGCCTGACGGCTTTGCTCCGCTGAAGCTATGCGAAAGCGAAGCAGGCAGGTTTGTGGCAAAAATACAAACTCTTAATTTGCATACTTCATGAAACGGTAAGGATTATGTTGATAAATTATTTAACACAGAAAAAATCCTATTTGCTTTCTGGTAATTACCACCTGTATGTGACTTAAGGCATGGTAATAATAATTATGAAGCAAGACAATTATTATTAAAAAAAATAGCTGGTATTAAATAATATCTAACTTTGCACTCCGGATAAATGAATATGGTAATGTTGTTGTTTTTATTCTATGTTTCTGAACTGGATATCCGGGCAATCTCCCTGGTTTAAAAAAAACGAGAGCCGCTTACGGGCTGCCGCCAATATTACAATTTTTGTTGTTTCCTTTATTGCTTTTATAATAGCTATATGGGATACCGGATTTTATCAATCCTATGCGCTTCAGCAAAGGATTGACAATTTCTATAAAATATACTTTGCATGCAACGGTCTGTTGTATGTATTGCGTTCTCTTTTGTTCTTCAAAGAGCGCCATCTCTCAGCCGTGGCTATTACTAACCTTGTGCTTGGCGGAATATTGTTATTTGAGTTTTCATTAAGCCTGATTCTTGGTAAACCTTACATAATCAGTAACTTTCTTCATTTACCCCCTATATACAAATCCCTCGCCGTATTGTTATTTATATTTGAATTTTCACGCTTTGACCTGTTTCGTTTTCTTCCGCTGCTTAACCCGCCACAACTATTCATTGTGAGTTTTGGATCCATCATTTTTACCGGTGCATTATTCCTGATGATGCCTCAATCGACCACCCGGCCAATTACTTTTATTGACGCATTATTCACCTCTACAAGTGCTGTATGTGTGACTGGGCATATTGTTGTGGACACAGCTACCCGGTTCACCATGGAAGGAAAAGCTATTATACTGGCATTGGTACAATTGGGAGGTATAGGGATAATGACCTTTACAAGCTTTTTTGCTGTTTTTTTTAAAGGTACTCAGTCTTTCAGGGAAAAACAAATATTGAAAGAATGGCTCAATGATCCGAATTTATCTTCCGTAAAGTACACATTGAGAAAAATAATCTTCTTTGTTATATTGGTGGAAGTCATTGGCATGATCCTGATTTATTTTTCACTTGATGTAGAAGGCTTTAGCAGGGGGCAACGCTTTCGCTTTTCCGTCTTTCATTCGGTTTCAGCGTTTTGCAATGCAGGATTTTCTAACCTTTCGGATGGTCTTTACGATATTCGGGTACGATCAAACATTCCGTTACTTTATATTATAAGTATGCTGATCATTGTTGGCGGATTGGGTTTTCCTGTGGTCCTGAACGTATATGAATTCATTAAGGCCAAGTTCCGAAATTTCTACGAAAAACAAGTAAAGCGGCACCGCTACGTAATTTCATTTGGATTGATCAACATAAACACACGCATTGTTTTGTTGACCACATTGTTCCTGCTTGTTGCAGGAGCAGCTGTATTCTTTTTTCTTGAAGACAATAATTCACTTGCCGGTATGTCTGTCGCCGGAAAGATAGCGACTTCCTTTTTCAGCAGTGTCACACCCCGTACGGCCGGATTCAATGTTGTGGATATGAGCATGATCTCTGCACCCACAATCCTGATGATCATAATGCTGATGTGGATTGGCGCATCACCGATATCCACAGGAGGCGGTATTAAAACCACAACTTTTGCCATGGCCTTTTTTAATTTGTTTAAGATCATTAAAGGAAAGGACCGGATCGATGTTTTTCAGCGTGAAATAGAAACAGGCGCTGTTAACCGTGCCTTTGCCATCATGTTCTTTTCTTTTATTATACTGAGCATTGGCTCTTTCTTTATCTACTTGTTAGAACCTCAGCAGAGTATGCTTAAAATTGTTTTCGAATGCTTTTCAGCTTACGGAACAGTTGGTTTATCATTGGGTATTACGCCTACATTGACTTTGGCTTCAAAAATGATATTAATTTTACTGATGTTTTTTGGACGCATGGGAACCATTACCTTGCTTATGGTATTTATCAGCAAGCCAAAGAGCCGACCATACCGGTTCCCTTCGGATACGATTGTAATAACTTAATACATATAAAATGAATTTTGTAGTCATTGGTCTGGGTAATTTTGGTGCCTCCCTCGCTAAAAAGCTTTCTTCTATGGGGCATGAGGTGATTGGTGTTGACAGGGACTTATCGAAGGTTGAATTTTATAAAGACAGGATTTCACAAACCATGTGTCTGGACGCATCCGACATACATGCCATCCGTTCACTGCCACTGACCGATGCTGATATGGTGGTGGTTGCCATTGGTCATGATTTTGGGTCTTCGGTAATGATCACCGCCTTGTTGAGAAAAATGAATGTCGCAAACATCATAAGCCGTGAAACATCTTCCATTCACATAACCGTGATGAATGCCCTGGGAGTTGACACTACCATAAATCCTGAGTTTGATTCAGCCCTTTTGTTTGCTGAGAAACTTGTTATGCGGGGTGTTAAAGAAATTTATCCCCTGTCAAGAGAAATAAAGATTGCTGAAGTCCCACTGTTCCCTTCTATGGTTGACCAACAACTGGATTGTCAGAAATTGACCGGGAAAAATAACCTTGAAATTATTGCAATAAAGCGTTATCTCGGAGAGTCTGCAAACGGAAATGATGAGACCTGCAGGATTTATTTTCCCCGTCAGTTGCCCGATAACTTCAAACTAAAGCCTTCAGATACACTCATTGTTATGGGCAATAAGGATGATATACTTGATTTTATGCGCGGGAAATAAGGAGACTTCGCTTTCCCTTTATGGTTCATTGTTTACAGGATTCCGGCTGTTGTCAAGACCTATCTGTCTTTTCTGCCGAAAACGGAGAAATGCACATAGCGTTTTGGATGTTCTTTCAGATCAATGAGAAGAGAATCAAGACTGAATAAAGCACTGTTGAGGTTATTGTATATTGAATCATTGGAAATAAGCTTCCCGGCAGTTCCTTCTCCATTTTTTATTTTGGTAATGGTAATATCCAGCTTTTCAAAAGTCTGATCGGCTTTTTCAACCACTGCCTTGATATCAGCCTTCTTTATTGAATCTGAAATGGATGAGAGATTCTGCAGGGTCTGTGTAAGGTTTTCATTATTGTTTTTCAGGTTGCCGGTAACTGAAGCCAGGTTCTCAAAACTATTGTTAAGGCTTCCTCCCTCTTCGAGTGATTTGGAAAGATCAGCTACTGAACTGTTTAAATTTGACAGGGTTGATTTCAGGTGCAGTCGTGTAGATACATCCAAAACCTCATTTACTCCGGCAAGGGTCGAGTCAAGCCGGATCAGAACAATATCAGCTTTATCTTTGATATGGCCAATTACTTCCGAAAGATCCTGTTCTGTCGCAGCAATAAGTGTATCACCGGATGTATGAAATCCCGGACCCTCTCCGGGAATCAGTTTCAGGTCTTTAATTCCGGAAACCAGGCTCGAACTTTTAATGAGTAACACTGTATTAAGTGGCAGTTTAACCCGTTCTTCCAGGTTAATTTCCACGACAATCCTGTTAATATCATCTTTATTAAAACGGATTGATCCTACATTTCCCACTTTATAACCATTCAAAATAACGACACCCGATTCAATCAGGCCCTGGATATCGTTGAAGACAGCGTAATAGGTATCCGTGGACTTGAAAATATTAATACCCTTTAAAAAATTCCATCCCCAGATCATTATTCCTATGGTGATAATGGATACAAATCCTATTTTTACTTCACGGGAAATTTTTTTCATAGATCAATTGTTTTTTGTTGTCAAACCAATCTCCTTTAATGCCTGATTGAGTGGAATAATATCGCCGTCTTTAACAGCTATGACAAATGCTCCCGGAAATTGTCCCTGTAGTTTCTTACATTGTTCAATAGTCTCACTATATGATATACTCCCGTTTAGAGCATATTTATAAGTATTACCTATTTTGTATTCTTCAATTTCTTCATAACCTTTGAATTGAGGATCATTCCTTGGTATTTTTTTTGTTGCAGCCATAATCTGTATTTTGAATATTACAGCAGCCCTGTTTGTCAATTCAGCGAACTGAAACACAATACCGGTATCAGCATTTATGTCGGATGTAACCTTCAATTTGTCCGGTGAAACAGAGTCTGATACGAGGTTTAACGTTTCTGACTCCAAATCGGTGTTTTTATTAGCGAAATAGTGGTTTTTGTTTTCCATCATATTCTTATAATCCCTGAATGCCCTGAAGATGGCAGAGGCAATATAATCCTGCCCTTGTTCGGACAGCAGGAATTTTTCTTCTTCCCGATTGGTCATAAAGCCTGTTTCAATTAATACTCCTGGCATAGAGGTCCTTGCCAGCACAAGTAATCCCTGTTGTTTTACGCCACGGTCTATTCGTGAGGCTCTTTCTTTAAACTGGTTCTGAACATAATCGGCAAATTTAATACTTTGCTCAAAATATAAATTCTGCATGAGAGAAAAAATCATATATGATTCCGGAGAATTGGGGTCAAATCCTTCGTAGTGTGTAGTATAATCATCTTCAAGTAAGATCACTGAATTTTCCTTTTTGGCAATTTCAAAATTTTCTTCTGCCCGGTGCAGTCCAAGAACCAGTGTTTCTGTCCCCGAAACAGCGTGGCTGACATTCCCGTTTGCATGAATGGAAATAAATAAATCTGCCTTATGACTGTTGGCAATATCAGCCCGCTTATGCAACGGTATGAATTCATCTGTTTTGCGGGTATATATCACTTTTATCTCTGGCAGTCTGCTTTCAATATAATGCCCTAATTTCAATGCAATAGCCAGTACCACTTCTTTCTCGGTTCCGATTTTCCCCACCGATCCGGGATCTTTTCCTCCATGGCCGGCATCAATTATCACGGTCTTGATTTTATATCCGTTCACCGGTTCGGGCTGACCATTAACAACTGTATTTAAAATCCATAAGATAAGAAACAAACAGATTCCGCGTTTAGTTACTATACTTATTACCGTTTTGATCATTGTGAATCTGTTAATTTATTAGCTTTGCAGCGCTGGATTTGGTTGTGAAAATACAAAATTAGCCTATATTGTTATATAATTGTTATCAAGCCTTTGATAAGCTTCATTAATTACTGATGATCAGTAAAATCCAAATACATAATCACGGGTTATTAACAATGACAGGCAAAAAAAATCCTGCATTTTTAACTGTTTTCTTTGTATTAATACCTTTTGCCTATTCTCAGCAAACACAAGGCTTGATTGACTCAACTAACCATGATGTTCTCACCGACACATTGATACAGGTAAATGATTCTCTTGTTGCAGATACTATTGCTGCAGATAAGAAACCGGAGAAAAAAAATGTATTGGAAGCCCCTGTTAAATATGCTGCTGACGACTCCTTTAGAATAATAATGGGAGAGCAAAAGATTTACCTCTATCGTAATGCAAAGGTTGAATACCAGAATATTAACCTTGAATCGCATTATGTTGAATTTGATTTAGACAACACTACCATGATGGCTGCCGGCCTTAAAGATACCAACGGTGTTGTAGAGGGGAAACCGGTTTTTACCCAGGACAATGAAAAATTCGACTCCGATACTATGATGTATAATTTTAAAACCCGTAAAGGGGTTATAAAATATGTGATTACCGAGCAGGGTGAAGGCTATCTGCACAGCAAGCAAACAAAGCGTTTGTCCGATGGTCAGATACATGTCAAAACGGGCAAATATACAACCTGTGATGCTGAGCATCCTCACTTTTACATAGGGCTCACAAAAGCTATTGCAATTCCCAAGGACAAAATTATCAGCGGCCCGGCTTACCTCGTGGTTGAAGATATTCCGTTACCGCTGGCGCTTCCTTTTGGATTCTTCCCCAACACAAGTCAACGGGCATCGGGATTAATAATTCCCAAATATGGCGAGGAAAAAGCCCGTGGTTTCTTTCTGCGTGATGGAGGTTGGTATTTTGCTTTGAATGACTATATTGATGTAACGGTGCTCGGAACTATATATTCGAGAGGTACCTGGGGTGCTAACATTACAGCAGGATATAGAAAAAGGTATAAATACAGCGGGAATTTCTATGGGCAATACTTCAGAAATCAGATATTGGATGGAACTGAATCGGAACAAAAAGGATCGAAAGACTATAAAATAAGATGGACCCATACACAGGATGCCAAGGCAAATCCAACCCGGAGCTTTTCAGCCAGTGTAGATTTCTCTTCAACATCGTATGAGGCGAACCATGGTACCAATATGAATGACTATCTTACCAATACCAAAACTTCAAGTATATCATACAGAAAAAGCTGGCCGGGAAGGCCCTTTAACTTTTCCGCCAGCATGAACCATTCACAAAACAGCCAAACCGGGATGGTTGATATTAAACTGCCTACTATGGCATTTAATGTTACCCGGCTATATCCTTTCCGGTCGAAAAAATCATCCGGCAAACTCAAATGGTTTCAGAATATCCAGATAAGCTATTCGGCAAGGCTCGATAACCGTATCAATGCCCCGGACTCAACTTTATTCACGCAGCAGACCCTGAATACCATGAAAAATGGTTTCTCGCATTCCATACCGGTTTCGTTAACAAATATAAAACTGTTGAATTTTATTAATATAACGCCCGGGCTCAGTTACGATGGCGTATTGTATACAAGTCGCATCAGGAAAAGCCTGGCGGAAGACTCAGCCTTTTATTATAACGTGTCTGCACAGCAGCTCACGATTGACACTACCTGGGGAATATACTATGCACACGCACTAAAGCCGAATATTGGCGTTTCAATCAATCCTAAGGTATTTGCCCGTTTTGAATCAAAAAAACCGGATTCCTATTTTGCAGCTTTGAGGCATGTTATTACCCCCAGCGCTTCCTTTGGTTTTGTGCCTGATCTTTCAGGCATAATGCCCAATTATTACTCGACTGTCAACTACCCCAGAACCATAACAAAGCCGTCAACTCAGACAAGGTATTCGGTGTATGAGAGTGGTTTATATCCGACACCTGTTTTGCCGGGTAAAAGCGGTTCGCTCAGCCTGAATCTAAGCAATAATATTGAGATGAAGGTAAGACCTAAAAATGATACCACCGGACAGGACAAGAAAGTCAGTATTTTAGATAACCTGAATTTTTCAGCCAGTTACAATCCTTTTATTGATGAATTCAGGTGGTCAACGGTAAATATGACGGGATCCACCCGGTTATTTAATGAGAAACTGAGTGTTACCTTTGGGGCAACCTTTGATCCATATGCCATCGACCCGGATGGAAGAAAACGTATTAATAAATTTCTGATAACTGAAAACGGAAAACTCCTTCGTACAACGCGTGCATATATTAATGCCGGATTTTCTCTCAGATCAAAGGCAGGGGAGAACAAATCCTCTGGCAACGAGGTGTCGTCGCTTGATGAATTATCCACGGATAAACCGCTTCTTGAAAGTTCACTTGATGAATCGGCAGGATATTATTATGGCGATTATGTTGATTTCAATGTTCCATGGAGTATACGTGTCGATTACGGCTGGAGTTATTCCCGTCCGGTGAAGGATGTGACTTTTACACATACAATAAGAATTTCGGGAGATATAAGTCTGACACCCAAGTGGAAAATCGGGGGAAATACGGGTTATGATTTTGTTGCCCGGAAAATGTCGGTTACGAACATCAGTATTCATCGTGACCTGCATTGCTGGGAAATGCGTTTTACGGTTATCCCCTTTGGCAAAATAAAGAGTTACTCTTTTACCATCAATGCCAAAACATCTATTCTCCGGGATCTCAAATATGATAAACGGAAGAGCTGGTATGACAATTTCTGATAGAATCCTTTAAAACATACGAACCATGAAAACGCGGTCACGAGAAAAGGAGTATATTCCTATCGTTATTTTTAGCTGTTTAATATTGTTCTTACTGATACCTGCATGCAACAATAACAAAATGAAAAATGTTTCAGAACAAATGGAATATAAAATACAAAATCCTATGAAAAAGATCATCAACACTGCCGAAGCACCAGTCGCCATTGGCCCCTATAGTCAGGCAGTTGAAGCAAATGGCATACTTTTCCTGAGCGGTCAGATACCCATTGATCCGGGAACCAGTGAAATTATAACCGGTGATATATCGGTTCAAACCATGCAGGTCATTCAAAACCTCGCTGCAGTCCTTAAAGCAGCCGGATATTCATTGAGTGATGTTGTAAAGACAACCTGCTATTTATCAAGTTTAGCCGATTTTCAGCAGTTCAATGAGGTTTATGCACGATATTTTACACAAAAACCGGCCCGTGCAACGGTTGAGGTTTCACGTTTACCCCGCAACGTTAAGGTGGAAATAGAAGCAATTGCGGTAAAGAATGAACGGTAATTGATAGGTAGAGACGCAATTCATCGCGTCTGTGTATTAATTTATATCCAACGAATAACTGATCCCCAGAATATAGGCTGTCAAAGGATCGGCGACATTAATTTCACGCTGTACGCCATATTTTATTCCTACTTCATGCCTTTTATTCAGGGCATATGACAACTTAATCCAAAGTCTGTATTCATCAATTATTAATGGTTGCTTTCGTACAACGGGTATGAAGATCTCAGCTTCCATTTCCGGAGTCAGTGGAATTCCTTTAATGTTATATTCTACACTTAATTTATGCCGGTTCTTCAACAATTGCTGAAGTTCTGTTGCTTCATCTATGGATTCTATCTTCGGCGACTGGAAGCGGATCCGGTAGTCAAACTGAAACCGTTGTAATTTCTGGCGTAACATAATATCGCCATACAATCCGCTGCGCCATGACTTATCGTCCGGATTTTTGGATGTTAGCTCCAATCTGTAATTAAGGCCCAACCGAAGAAATCTGGTTATCTTGCAGGTTAGTCCCAGATCCGTTAATTCTTTTTTTAGTAGACTTGCATTTTCACGTAATCTGACTTCCTCCTCCAGCGTTATTTTAAAACGGCTGGAAAGCGCATATCCGACCTGTATCTGTGGCCAGAATTGAAAATCGGATTGTTGCGTTGAACCGGTTTGAATGGTTCCCAACATAATTCCAATGCACAATAAAAGTTTGTGCTTAATACATAACCGTAAAATTCTTGAAAGAATATGGGTAACCATGTGACTTAAACTAGCCAGTACAATTATTAATCATCACCATCATCAGCATGGCTATATACATTGTCAGTTTCATCGGCAAGGTTTACGTTGCTTTCGTAATAATATATTACAATCTTTGCTGTATCTTTCAGGAAATCAATCTGACCAACATCTATTTTATTGATCTTTAATCCGGTTCGTTCTTCAAGGTCTTTTTTCAGCAACTCGCGTTTTTCAGGTTTTATCAGGTCAATCTTTTCAAATGTAATTAACTTGGATGATTCATGCTTCAGCAACCATACTTTTTCAAGACCATAGATAATACCCAGAATTATGAGATTCGTAAACAGCAGCTCCGTCCAGCTGACTTTTTTATTTGCCAGGGCGTTCACTACAGAAATTCCGATAATAACAAACAGGTAAGTCATTTCTTTGATCGGAATGGCGTTTGTGCGGTATCTCAATATACCGAAAATGGCAAATAATCCAAAAGCAAATCCAAGCTGCAGCTTGACACTCTCAAGCAGGATACAAAGCAGAAAAACAACTGTGCTGATTAACAGAAATGTAAACAGATAGTCTTTTCGTCGTGCCAGCGGATAATATAAACCACGTACAATGGTGACTACAATAATAAGATTTAATGAAAACCTCAGCAATAGTACTAAGAAATCGTCTGTGTGAATCAGGTCAAGTCCAAGAGCGGTATAATCCTGAATTCCTAATATGTTATGCAACATAATTAATCCGGTTAATTTTACGTACGGTATCTTTAAAAATATTTGACTTTGGAAGGTTGTTCATCATAGTAAGTCCGAGACAATACTTGCTCACTGAACAGGGTCGGATCGATTTTTCTTTCAGCAAATAGTAAATATTGCTGTTTGTGCCTTGTTTCTCCTGTTTGATTTCTATGATAACCAGGTTTTCCAACTGGATGTTCTGTTCTTCTCCTACGAATTTAAGGTTGAAATCAATGGTTATCCTTGAAGTTAATGAGTTATCAACCAGTGTCAGACGATTGAACAGGGTGGTAACCTTCCTGTCAAGAACGGATGGGTTATACGGAGTATGTTCTTTTATGAGTTGGTGAGCAGGTTCGGTATTTATATGCCGGCTTTCAACACGCTTTTTAAGGGTTTTTCCTTTATTGTTTTTAAATTTTATTTCCAGGAATTCAAGCTTTGACTCTATATATTCCCTGTGACGTATTTTAAACCGGTTAAGCTTGCCGTTATGATGTTCAGTGAACATAGCCAATCCGGGAGTGTCGAAATAGTCAGTCTTATAGGTGAAAACATTTCTGTCATTAATTGTAAGGATGCGGTAATTTGCCTGTAAGGATGGCATCAGCTTAACAAGATCCGTAAACGACAAGATGAACTTCCTGTCCACACGGTTCATCAGGGCAACCTTATCCATCTCCTCCAGGCTGATGGACTTGAAATGCTGAACAGACTGCTTTATTATTTTTGTTTTTTCCGTTAGCATATGAAAACGTTCACTCCCGTTAGTCAAGTATCACAATATCTTCCACGACAACTTCCTGGTCTTTGTCAGTAATCTTCACCTCCTTGATTACTGGAATTTTTTTCTCGCTGGGATAGCCGGCAGAATCTTTCGAGTAAGCAAAGACCTTATATGAGCCCTCACGCAAGTAGTCAAAACGATACGTACCATCATAGTTGGTGGCATACCTATCGGAATAAACATCATCATTGCCGTATATAATGTAGACATCGATATCGCCGCCATAAAATGTGTCTATCAGGTATGTAAAATTACCATTATAGTCCTTTACCCATACCTTCCCTTTAATGGATGAAGTTCCTCCCACACCTTCCTCTTGTTCACAGGAAATCAGGAGGATAAAACAGACACATGCAAGCAGGTATAACAGGTTTCTCATAGTAAATCATTCAATAATTGTCAGACTGCGAAATTAATACTTATACGATATTATGAAGGTAGTTTGTTTCAATTTTTAATCAGTTTTATGGTATGGATCGATATTTCATTATGTATGGTCACGAAATACATTCCTTTGTCTAACATTGAGATATCAATCGATTTATGAATTGTTCCGGTTTCTACAGGTACTTGCATTATTTTTTTGCCTAAAATAGAATAAAAAATTATTATGGTTGGTTTTATAATGGCTTTTTCAAAGACAACGTTAATGCGTGCATCTGCAGGATTGGGGTAAAACTCCGGACAACCGTGACCAAGATCGTTAACTTTTGTAATTCCGTTATGAATATTTGATTTTCCTGGTGTTATGTTTGTCATCTGAAACCACTGTCTGTTACCATCGGGGTACCTGCCTCGGGAACAATTTTCTTCCTGGGCAGGATAAGAGGCTGCATCAATAAAACGAATATTTTCGCCATTGATCGGTTGAGCCAGTGATAAATGTCCTCCGTTTTTATCGAGTTCAAAGTCAAGATGCAATAGCCCCTGTTCCGGCTGGCCATCAGCCCATAATATTTTGTAAGAACCCGGGAGTATTTTGGTTTCCTGAGATACGCTATCGGGTATCATAAATAATGCGGGAGCCTTAAAATCGTCGGAAAAATAAAGACCTGCCAGGTTAATGATATTGTTACTGGCGTTATATAATTCTATCCAGTTATCGAATTCGGAATTTTCATCCGGCAGGATTGAGTTTTCTATGCATATTTCATTGATATATAGATACCGTATGGTATCATTTTTATTGATCGTAATAACGGTGTCATTAGTATCCATGGTATCATGGATATAAATATTTGATTCCCGGGGCGTCATGGTCACCATCTCTAACCATTCGATTGTGCCATCGGGATAACGTCCGAATGAATGATTCGTTTTCTGCGCAGCGTAGGAGAGTGAATCAATATATTGAATTCCATCGGTTGTCAATTGGGCTATTCCTATCTGGCCACCATCCTTGTCGAGTTTGAAGTCCAGGTGTTGCAGCCCCTGTTCCAATTGTTCATCAGCCCAAAGGAGCTTGAAAGAATAGGGAGGAATAAGAATTTCAGAAGACTGAGTATCCGGTATCATAAACAATGCAGGCAGATAAAAATCATCGGTAAGGTATAGCCCCGCAAGATTAATTGTATCATACCCGCTATTGTATAGTTCTATCCAATCATCAAATTCAGACGCATTATCCGGAAAAAGTGTGTTTTTTGCACAAATTTCATTGATAAACAGATTTTTATATGGTATTGTAGCGCACCCGGACACATTTGATTGCCCCGGTGTCATGTTGGCAATTTTCAACCATTTGCCGGTGCCGTCAGGATAACGGCCAAGGGAATAATTTGTTTTTTGAGCTCCATAGGAAAGTGAATCAATATAATGAATGTTCTCAGTTGTCAGTTGAACTAAACCAATCTGGCCACTTTCTTTGTTTAATTTGAAATCAACATGCAAGACTCCCTGTTCGGGTTGTCCGTCAGCCCATAAAAGTTTGTATGAACGAGGAGAGATCTTTGTTTCCGAAGATATTATATCCGGAATCATAAACATGGTTGGTTCTTCCAGGCTGTCGGTAAGGTATAGACCTGCCAGGTCAATGGTATCATTCCCGGCATTATACAATTCAATCCAGTCATCGAATTCGGAGGCTTCATCCGGAAATAACGTGTTTTTTGCACAGATTTCATTAATAAAAAGATCCTGTATGAGACTACCGGTGTCGAATTCGGCAATGCATTCCAATCCCGTATTAATCTTAAGAATGATTTCGGGTTCAGCATGTATTTCTATTTTATCACTGTTGGCATACTTCAGTTTCCATTGCTTAAACCGAAGATTTTTATATGGAAGTGCTTTTATTTTGATGTATCGGTTCCCGAAATATTTACCTTCAAAGATGGTATCATGGATAACGATATCATTCAGTGAAACAAAATTGATTTGATGGCTGGTAGAAGAAATCCTCAGATCATATGGAGGTTCAAGCAAAAAATAGTCCTTCAGGTGAGTCATCATATAGCTTTGCCGTTTGTCAGCAAACGTCCGCATTATACTGATATTATCATCCCAATCAGACAACGAACCATTCCAACGTGTAAAGTGATAAGGTATTTCATCAGCAATATTTTGTCTCAGTGTATCAATTATTCTGTTAATCCTTATCGGGTTGAATGTAGAATAAATGTAGATATTAAATTTGTCCAGAAACCGATTTTTAAACTCATCATTTTCCAGCAGTTTTCTGAAAAGAAGTGTTGACCAGGGAGGGTTAGGCCAGCTGAGACCATCGGTTGCGAGTGCAAGCAGTAAAGTATTGTTATAATATCTGGCAAAACCGAAATCCATATCAAATATAATCCAGCGCCATTTTCCCCCGGTTCTTTTCGGCTTCCAGTATCTTAGATTGCTTCCCGGCCAATCTCTATTATCGCTATAGATTTCTGCTATCAGGTAATTGATGTATTCGTTAATATCAATTTTGTCTTTTATATACTGATAATGTATTGATTGTGAAAGATCATTGGTGTTGATATAATCCATCAGTGTATTATAATCAGCATTGGAACCTTCAATAATTAGTTGATTGTTTTCAAGAAAATCAATACTGTCTTCATCAAGACCATAATTGGAATAGATGTACCCCTCGTTGATTTTTTCTCTTGTATTCAATATGCCCCAGTAATCACCATTCAGATAAAAGGCAGAAGGCGTATAGGCATTGCAGTCGACGTCCATTTCTCCTATCAGCAGCGATTGTATCATAGCATCCAAAAACATAGTAAGGTTAAAGTCATTACCTGAATTCCGGAACATCAGCGAAGTAAACCGGTCTGTTTGTTTTGATTGAAAGAGAGGATACCGGATATTGTCAGCTCCATATTTGTCCCGGAAGGAAACTCCAAAAGACTTAAGTTCATTTCGCCTGCTGCAGCCCCCTGCAATCTTTGCTCCGGCGCCTGTATGAATAAATCGGGAACCATCGGGTCTAAAGAATTCAATATAGGCATATCTTTCCCAGTTCTGGTTCCAGTTTTTCGGCTCTGTAGTGCAGTTTCCAATAACACCATTGGTCCCGTCAGTGAGGATGCCTATAACATCATCCCACAGATATTTAGGGTCCATTGACAATGACACTACCGGTATGGTAAACGGATGTTCATTGATAAAATAAGTATTAGCAACAACATTGCCGGGAACCATTTCCGGAGCAAACGCTTTGGCCTTAACGGTAGTTGTTTTGCTGATATTTATCGCATGTTCGTATGGCGTGGAGGACTCCGTTGGCTCACTTCCATCGGTGGTATAACGTATTGTATATCCGGGAACCGGTAATGATAATATGAGCGACTGAGGATCTGAATAACGTCCTGCTGTTAAGCTGAATTCCGGTTCGGGAGCTTGTGTGCACACAACGGACGAATTATTGGAACTACCGGGTGTAGAAAGCATAAAATAATGCCAATTTGGCGATTTGTCAGGATGTCTTCCATAAGAGCAGTTGCGAAAAGGAAATTCAATCCTGACGGAATCAATAATTGTTCCGTTGGCATTGGATAATAATATCAGTTCACGGTTGGTCCGTGCCCTGAAACTGGAGTGAAATCCCTGGTTCATTTTATCACACCAGATTATTTTAAATCCATTTGCAGGGATTGAACCAGAGGGTATTTGCCACATTAATAAGTTGTTAATATCTTTTGAAAGATAATATCCCCCTATGTCCTTTGACATTGATGAAGGATTATGAATTTCAATCCACTCCGAATAGTTGTAATAGGTTTCATCCAGTATAGATGAAGCATTGGAGGTCATTACTTCATTTATCATGAAGTCCTGAGGAGAAGCCGTAATGAAAATGAGTGTCAGATAGGCAACAAGTATATATATTCTTATCATCAAGGTTTTCAATTGAAGTTCAAATATACTTTAAAGTGTAACTGAACAACGCATAATTTTTATGAATGCATATAAAAAAGCAATTAAAATGCTTAATAAAGTGATAGATGAAGGGCAAAATAGAAAGTAACAATGAAAAAAGCAAGGATAATCGCTGTTTTGCTCCATCACGAGATTTAATCCTCGCAGTTCAAGCAAACTTCAGTCATTACAAACCTGCCTGCCAAAGCAATGGTATAAGCCATAAAGGATGCATTGCTGTATGACATTTCATTTCTAACCTCATTTCCGATTTATTTTTTTATTAGTTTCTCGGTGTGGACAGATGATTCATTCGATAAAGTAACAATGTACATACCACTGTTTAAGGTGCTGATATCTATAGTTTCCTTAGTTGAACCATGATTTAATGGTTTACGCAATATTTCCTGCCCGAGGATTGAGTATATGGTAACCCAGACATTTTTCTCAATGGGTTGGCCAAAGATAAAAGTCAACATATAGTCGGCAGGATTTGGGTATATCTGGACAAGATTCAAGACATCAACATCCGGTAGCTCAGTATAAATATTGGATTCTCCCGGTGTCATACGCGACAACATAAACCAGCGTTCCATACCATCCGTATAACGTCCGTAAGAATAATCTGTCTTCTGATCTGGGTAGACCAGAGAATCAATGTAGTAAATACCTTGATCCGCTGAATGAGCCAACCCTATTTCCCCGCCGTCCTTATTGAGTTTGAAATCAAGGTGCAGCAAACCTTGTTCGGATTCTCCGTCGGCCCACAATATTTTATAGGAATGCGGGAGCATCTGTGTTTGAGAAGGTATATTTCCAGATATTTCAAAAAGGGTGGGATATGCTAGGTTATTTGTAAGATACAAACCAGCCAGGTTTATCGTATCATTACCGGAATTGTATAACTCTATCCAGTCATCGAATTCATATTGCTCATCCGGGAAGAGCGTATTCTTTGTACATATTTCATTAATGTACAGATTGTTTATAACATTCATTTTTTCAAAACCGGCAATTAATTCAAGATCCGAATTGAGTGTCATAGTGATCTCGGGATTACTGATTGTTTCTTCCATAAAATCTAATATCCTGATACCTGAGGCATTAATGTCAAAACTCACATCGGAACTGGTTACTGAATTTTGGTGAACCTCTACCGCAAGCATATTACTTCCGGGGAGCAATTGAATGTTGTTGATTACGAAGCTGTAATACTCGTTATTCTCTTCATAGGTGGTTGCAAACGTACTTGATGTAATTGTTCCTGATGGCATGTTATAACGCAATATTTCATCACCGTTGAGGTATACAACAGCTCCGTCGTCTACCAGAAGATTAACCAAAAGACTGCTGATACCGGTTGGATCACTAACAGTAAAAATCTTCCTGAAATAATAGGTAATGTATTTATTATTCGCATCACTACCATAACTTAAGGTGGTTGCTTCATCCCCGTCTCCGTATCCAAGCTGTCCGTTTCCCGCTGACCATGCATTATCATTAAAAGAAAGGGTTTTCCATGATGCATCCGGCTGGGTATTGTCATCCAGGTATTTCCATTGGGAATTATTGGCAATCAGTGACACATTTTCACTATTGCTGTGCCGTAATGTCCACTGTTTAAACCGGTAATTTTTATCAGAGATTGCCTTTATGTTTATCTCACGGTTACCAAAACAACTTCCTTCAAAAAGAGTATCATGAATGGTGATTTCATTCAATAATACAAAAGGTGCGTGAGGTTTATCAGATCTTACTTTTATGGTATAGGGTCTGTCGAGTGCAAAATAGTTTTGCAGGTGTGTCATCATAAAGTCAGGTCGTTGTGCTGCCCAGGTACGGGCGGTGTTGACACTGTTCTCCCAGTCGTTCACAGATCCCCCCCATCGCGCAAAATGATAGGGCATTTCGGTTGCAATTATCTGCTTCAGGGAGTCAATAATTCTGTTTACCCTTGCCGGATTGTAAATGGAATAGATATAGATGTTGAATTTGTCAATGAATTGTTCCCTGAATTCTTCGCTGAGGATTATTCTTCTGAAAAACAGGGTCGACCATGACGGGTTGGGCCATTCAGGGTAGTTAGGCTCAAGGGCAAAGGTAAGGGTATTATGATCGGGACTGTGTCCGTAAAGACCAAAGCCAAAATCGAGGTCGTACAGAATCCATCGCCATTTCCCCCCGGCCTTTTTTGGCTTCCAGTATTTCAGGTTGTTTCCCGGCCAATCGGTATTGCTGCTGTATATCTCAGCAATCATATAATTGATGTATTCATTAACATCGATACGGTCTTTAACATACTGGTAATTTGCCGGCACCGAAAGGTCATTGGCTGTCATAAAGTTGATCAGTGTGCTGTAATCAGTTCTGGAGCCGGCGATTATTACCTGATTACCTTCAAGAAAGTCTATGCTGTCTTCATCCAGTCCATAGTTGGAAAAAAGATATCCTTCATTGAGTTTTTCACGTGTGTTTAGTATACCCCAGTACTCACCATTCAGATAAACGGCCGATGGTGTATAGGCATTATAATCAACATCCATTTGTCCGATCAGCAGCGATTGCATCATGGCATCATGAAACATGGTGCGGTTCCAGTCATTGCCTGAATTCCTGAGAACCAAAGCATTGAACCGGTCTACCTGTTTGGACTGAAAAAATGGATACCGAACATTATCGGCTCCGTATTTATCGCGGAAATTGACGGAGAAGGACTTCTGGGGATTGCCGCGGCTGCATCCTCCGAACATTTTTATCCCGGCACCGGCATAAGCAAACCTTGAACCGTCAGGATGAAAATACTCAATATATCCGTTTCTTTCCCAGTCCTGATTCCAGTTTTTTGGCTGGTCGGAGCAATTACCTGAAATGCCATTTGTCCCGTCAGTGTATATTCCAATAGTGTTATCCCATAAATATTTAGGATCTGTTGACAAAGATACAACAGGAATCGTAAATGTATGTTCATTAATAAAATAGGTATTAACTACCGTATTGCTGGGAACCTTACCGGCTGCAAATGCTCTTGCCTTGATGGTGGTTGTTTTGCTGATGCTTATAGAATTTTCATATAAGGTTGAAGTTTCCGTGGGTTCACTGCCATCTGTGGTGTAACGTATGGTATATCCGGTTATCGGCAAGGATAGAACAAGTGACTGGGATCCCGAATATCGTCCTTCCTTCAGGCTGAATTCAGGATCAGGGGCTTGTGTATGAACAGGTGTGGTTGTATTTGAAGTACCTTGTGTGGGTTGTGTATAATATTGCCAGGTTAATGCACCATCAGGATTTCTTCCGTATGAACAGTTTTGAAATGGAAATTCAACACGAATGGAATCAACTATTGTACCGGAAGAATTAGACAACATAATCAATTCACGGTTACTTCGGATCCGGAAGCTTGTATGGAGACCGGAATTCATCTTATCAAACCATATTACCTTGAATCCTTTGGCAGGAACCGAAACTGAAGGAATCTGCCATAGTTTAGTATTTTCAGGAATGTCCGAAAGGTAATACCCCGAAAGATTCTTTGTTTCTTCTGAGGGATTGTATATTTCAATCCATTCGGAATAGTTATAATAAGTTTTATCAAGAATTAATGAAGTGTTAGCCGTCATCACCTCATTTATCATAAATTCCTGGGCTGAGAGGCTCAAACATAAGAACATTAATCCCGTTACCAATTGCAATATTCTCTTCATGAAAAATTCTTAAATATTTAATACTATTCTATTTACTTAATAAACTATTTTAATGTTTCATTTTTTACATGAAATCAATGAGACAGATAACAAAAATCATGCATTATAGTCCATCAAGTCAGTCAGCGTTCATGGGAAGAGATGTCTTCAGGCATGACAGATCCTAATTATAACCTGAAAAAGAAGGATGCGAATTATTTTGTACCCGCTTTTGCTCTATGAAAGATACAGAACACCAGAAAAAACAGTGCAAATATAAGCATTACCTTGTGTTTTTCAATGGAATCTCTGTAATGACTAAGTACAACAGAATCAAGGTCAGACTTTCGGAAATCCGGGTATTTGAAATTCCGGTAGTGCCACTTGCCCAGGATGGTTCCCTTGCGAAGCAGAACGATGCCGGGATTGGACCGTATTATGGTTTTCAGCATAATTTCATCGGCGGTGCAGATCTCGAAAGACGGATTTACAGATTCACGAAAAGAGGCAATCTCTAATTTTGTTGAAGAAGTTACCATGTAAAACTTAAATCCTGATTTCTTTCCTTCTGATGCAGCCTTATTCAATTCTTCAAAGGCTTTTCGGTTCGATTTATACAAATCGTATGCGATGATAAGAAATGTACAGGCCGGATCAAACAATATATCTTCAGTAATATCAGTCCCTGTTTCTGAAGTAATAATAAAATCGTGAATGGGCGGTTCGTAGCCTTTTTTAATAAGCTTTTGCTTCGTCTCTACCCATTTCCATGTTGTATCCTGCCAGGGAAAATTTTTCGCTGTAAATTCTTTTTGGATGCCGTTTTTTTCATATACAAGGATGGTTTCATATTCATCAACCGGCATACCTTCAGGAATCTTCATCTTATCGGGAATATATGTCCCGACGGAATAAGGCCGGAAATCCATGTAAGGTAAATTACGGTAACAGTTCAAAGATAAAAAGAGACCAAAAAGAACAAATAATATGGCAAGCGTCCATTCGGTATGATTGGCATAAAAACTTTTAAAGTGATCACGTTGTAAGAAGATGATAAGGGCAGGAACCAAGAGTATAATATTCTTCCAAAAAGTCTGCCAGTTGGTGAGTTTGACAGCATCGCCAAAACAACCGCAATCGGATACAGGATTAAAAATAGCAAGAATAAAGGTAAGTATCGTGAAAAATGACATAAACAATAACAATACCCATGAAGTTAATTTCATCCTTATACCAATTAACAGATTGAAACCGATTACCAATTCAGCTGTGCTTAAGATAACAGCAATCGGTAATGCTAAGGTGCCAAAAAAATCGAGATAAAAGGCTGTAAAATAATCCTGGATTTTATATGTGTACCCAATGGGGTCAATGCCTTTTACAAAACCACTGAAAATAAAAACGATGCCTGCAATGATCCGGCTGATAATGCGTATAACCTTCATTTCACATGTTATTTTTTGATCATAATTTAATTTTATCCAGAATTTCATTAAAGATGGCTTCGGGAGATTTTATGACTCCTTGTTCATTCATACAATCAATCGATGAAAAGTCCCTGTTCTCTTTAACCTGCCATAAATACATTTCCCTCACTTTTTGCTGGAAGAAAAGATCGTCCTCGTGGATATCCTTCATTCCCATCAAATACTCACGGTCGTTTCCCTTGCGGATTGCTGACAAATTATTTCTTGTAAATGCAGCGGGAACGTCAAGAAAAAGGTTCAGATCGGGTTTGGGAATATGATAGTAATCAAATTCCAGACGCAGTATCCAGTCTTTAAGAGTGTGCCTTTTTATTGAATCGCTAACCTTTGCACATTGAAAGGCAATGTTGGAATAGACATAGCGGTCAAGTATTACAAAATACCCTTCATCTATCCACCGCTGTATATGAGGCGCAGCATCAAACCGATCCCCGGCATATAGCAAAGCAACGAGATACGGATCAACATCGTTAATAGCACCAAAGCTACCACGCAAGAAGCGAGCAATAAGGTCACCAAAGACGGGTGCATCGGTTCGTGGAAAATGCAGGTATTTATAAGGCATATGGTGACTTTCCAGGTAGCTTAACAACAGTTTCACCTGAGTTGATTTGCCCGATCCGTCAATGCCTTCTATCACAAGAAAATTCATATAACTCTTTTTAGTACTTTAGCAAAAAGTAGCAAAGGAATGAATTTTAAAGATACATTTTTTTCAAAAAAAAGTACCCTTAATTGCAGGGGAAAGCTTCTGGATCTTTCTACTCCGAGGATTATGGGCATAATTAATGTAACCCCTGATTCTTTTTATGACGGTGGCCGTTACAGTAATGATGATCATTTGCATAAAAAAATTGATCAGCTTTTTTCTGAAGGGACGGATATTATTGATGTTGGTGCTTATTCCTCACGACCCGGTGCTGCTGATATCACTCCGGATGATGAAAAAAAGCGATTGTTACCGGCTTTGCTTTACATCCGTAAGCATTATCCGGATGTCCTTATATCTGTTGATACGTTCCGGTCTTCGGTAGCAAGCATGGCCATTTCCGATTATGATGTTGATATCGTCAACGATATTACTGCCGGCCTGGCTGATGCGCGAATGTTGGAAACCATTGCATACCATTCTGTTCCCTATGTCATGATGCATATGCAAGGGACTCCTGCAACCATGCAGGCAAATCCGGTATATGAAAATATTATTAAGGATATCATCGCTTTTTTTGCGGACAGACTTCAAATGGCCTCATCTTTTGGGATAAAAGACGTAATAATTGATCCCGGATTTGGATTTGGCAAAACCATACGGCATAACTATGAACTTCTTCATGGACTTAAGGCATTTACCATCTTTGAAATCCCTGTTATGGCAGGCCTTTCAAGAAAATCAATGATCTATAAATACCTGGAGATTACACCAGAACGATCCCTAAACGGGACAACCGTGTTAAATACACTGGCTTTGCTGAATGGCGCTAACCTTTTACGCGTTCACGATGTTAAAGAGGCAAAGGAAACCATAAGGCTTTATCAGAAATATATGGAAGTGGAATCAATGAGCAGTGAACAGTGAACAGTGAACCGTGAACCGTCAACTGTGAACTGTGAACCGTCTGGAACTAACAACTTGCTGAAAACCTCTTACTTTTTGTTGTATATTTTGTTACCTTTGAATAGCATTTAACATACGATACCAATGATCTCAGCATTTATAACTGTCCGCGTTATTGATATCATTGATATTTTTCTGGTAGCTTTTCTGATGTACCAGGTATATAACCTCATCAAAGGGACTATCGCCACATATATCTTCATCACCATTTTAATATTTTACGTGGTTTGGTTACTGGTTAAAGACAATATGTTATTGATGGGATCGATATTGGGCCAGATAATTGGTGTTGGAGCGATAGCCATCATTGTGGTTTTTCAGCAGGAATTGAGGCGTTTTCTTATATTGTTCAGCACACGTTACCTCAACCGGGCCGGTACATCGTTTGATAACTGGTTTGCCGGTTTTACACCCGGCAAGCCTGTCGTTAACCTCAACGCTATTATCCGTGCTGTTATAAATATGTCGAAAAGCAGAACAGGAGCATTGATAGCACTTAAAAGGAAATCACTGTTGGATATCTATATTGACACAGGCGAGACCCTTAATTCTTCAACATCAAGCCGGTTGCTTGAAAGTATTTTTAATAAAAACAGTCCGCTACATGACGGAGGGGTCATTATTACCGATGACAAAATAACGGCAGCCAGTTGCATATTTCCGATTACTGACAATTATTCGCTCCCTCAGGATTACGGATTAAGACACAGAGCTGCAATTGGGCTCTCTGAACAAACTGATGCACTGGTTGTAATTGTATCAGAAGAGACAGGCGATATCTCACTTGCAGAAAGAGGTGAGATTAAAACACTGGATACAAAAGCCCTGCTGAAAATACTCGAGGAGAAGTTTTTACGCGAGAGAAGCTAATGGCTTTTAGCCATTATTAATATAAAATTCTTAAAAACAACAAATTACGCCGTCATCCTTAGCCGTTCCCTTTCTTTTCCCCGTTTGCTTAATAGAAAGTTAGCCTTCCTTTCTTCATGCCTGAGCAATCGTTCAAGGTTTTTCTGATGGGTAAAAAGCAAAAGAACAGCAATGATAAGGGAGAAAATCACCAGTGACATCGTTGTCTCCTTAAATACGAATATCACCATAACCGGAAACGCAAATCCGGCGATCATCGAGCTTAATGAAACATATTTGGTGATAATCAGTGTGATAACAAAAATACCGGCACAGATAAGTGTAGGTTCCGGATTAATCGCCAGAACCAGTCCGAATAATGTGGCAACTCCTTTGCCTCCCCTGAAACCAACATAAACAGGGAAGATATGACCCAGAATAGCAGCAACTCCCAACATTAACTGAAATGTAATGTATTTCCCGGTTTCAGGAATATAAAACTGGGTTAAATGAATCAGGCTTACCGCAAGCCAGCCTTTAAAAATATCAAAAGCTAACACTACCAACCCAACCTTCCAGCCTAATATACGGATTGCATTGGTAGATCCGGCATTTTTGCTTCCGTGTTTACGTATATCTATCCCGAAAAACCACTTACCCAGCCAGACTGACGTAGGGATTGAACCCAGAAGATAGGCTAATATCAGAACTGCTACGTTGTATACTATAGCCATATAAAAGAACTAGGTTTTATGGGTTGCAAATTTATGAATATTCTCTATCCGAACAAATTATATGACAGTTTATTTGCTGAACGCACGTAGAAAAACAGTTTAAATAATTGATTATCAAATTTCAAACGGACTGACAGTATCCTTCCCATGTTTCTTCCTGAAAGATAACAGTCTTGCCTTCTGATCCTTCAAAATACTGGTAAAAACCTCTGGGATATCCTCTTCCTCACCATATATCTGTTCCATCCTTTCGATCTTTTCAAGGAACTTCTGTATCCTTATTGAAAATTGCTTTTCATATTGCTCCCTGGAATAATCCCTGTTGAATACTTGTTTGAACAAAGGCTTCAGGTCTTCATATTTGGGTATAAATCCTATGGGAGTTTCAATCGCCTCATACTCTCCGTGTACCCTGCCTTCCATCCATATCAGCCAGACTTTCTTATCCACCTTTTCGCTCAGAAACTGACCGTTTTCTTTGATGAAGTAATTGGTGGCAAAAACCAGGGGCAGCTTTTCAAGCCGTTTGCCAAATTTCAGGTGGTTTTCGATGTATTTTCCCAACTGCACGACCAGAAAATCCAGGTTTGCCATGGGACTGAATTCCCTTACCCCAACTTTGCCCAAAGTTGCTGCAGTTGTTTCAGACTCGATGGTCGCACCTACATAAACACCATGTTCCCAGCTTAAGCTCTGGAATACAGGCACTGATGTATCAGAGTCACGACCACCATAGATGAATCCGTCAATGGGAACGCCATCAGGATTATGTAGATTCTCGTCTACATTTGACAGTTCATTGATTCTTACCGTGTATCTGGCATTTTTATGTGCATGCTCAACTGCTTTTCCTTCTTTATCCTTGTCTCCCAGCTTCCAGTTATCACTGAAATGATTTTTTCCTTCATTGGGCAGTTCCATTCCCATGTTCAGCCAGTATGGTCTGCCATTGTTTACCAGCACATTTGAAAAAATCAGTTCGCGCGGTGTGGTAAGCACTTCATAGATAAACGGATCATCTACCGGGTTGACATCGGTTATGATACCGAATATTCCCTGCTCAATGTTTACGGCATGACAAGTGCCATCATTCCAGACCCGGAGATAGGCAATATCATCCCCTACAATGGTTTGTCCGGGCACCATAGCTGTTGATGTTTTGCCGCAGGCGCTGGGGAAAGCACCCGTAAAGTAGGATATTCTTTCTTTATTCTGGGGCTTAATGCCCATGATGAACATGTGCTCGGTAAGCCAGTCCTCATGGTTTGCCTTGTAGATAGCCAACCGCAAAGCAAGCTTCTTTAATCCGAGACTGTTTCCGGCATACTGGTTATTCACCGTGAGCACCCTGTATTCTTTCAGGTCCATATAAATCCTTCTTTGATCAACATTTTTTGTAACTCCCCTTTCATCCAGATGGCCTGCTGAATGCACAAGATAAAAGAAGTCTTCAGAACCATTTAATTTTTTAAACGCTTCATAGCCCGATCTATACAAAATGTCTTCGCTGTGAGCAACATAAAAAGAATCAGTAATTTGCATTGCACAGATGGAAAATATGGAATTAAGCGGACCAAGACTGAAGAATCTGACCAGAACTTCCTTGCCGGCCATTGCTCCATCCATAATCTGGTATATTTCTTTAAGTCCTTCTTCCTGAGGTATTGTTCCAATAACCTTACTCATCTTCATCTCAGGAGTGGTTAGCACAAGGGTGTTTTTTTTGTCCCGTCCCTGATCGTAATAACCGTCATAATGAATGGTATGACCTTCCATACTAAGTTTTACCTCTTCACCATTCCTGATGGCATATTCTCTGACATAATCAATATCTTGCTGAGAATCAGTTATAACTTTAACTTTTGCAGGTTTGCACAAGAGTGTAAATTCCTCAACAACTTTAAGGACTTTTGGGTTATTGAGATAGAGCAGCTTTTCAAGATCTTCCTGACTTAATACTTTTTTATCAATATTCATTTTTTCCTTCGGTTTTAATTATCAATGTCATTTTGTGTTTGAAAATGTAGTGTTTTTTATCATTTACTGTATGGAAAACACATTATTATATCAGAATTAAACACAAAAAAAGAAAAATCATGTATGATTCTTCTTTAATCAAGTGTATTAATGAAAAATACTATTTAATTAATACTCCATTTTGTAATCGTCAAACAAAGATAAAAAAAAATGATTAACCCGAATCTTCAAATAAAATTGCTACTTAAAAACATTAAAACGGCTTTCTCTCTTTTAAAACAACTTTTTACTTTTATCATAGCAATCATGAGTCTACTCCGAAAGGTCAAAGATTCACGAATAGCTGAAAATCAGGTTTACCCCTGACCCTAAAGGGAGCCTGATTTTCAGCAACTTCACCCCTGCCTGACG
>JAFGKY010000132.1 GCA_016928305.1 Bacteroidales bacterium | reverse complement strand
TGAAAATCAGGCTCCCTTTAGGGTCAGGGGTAAACCTGATTTTCAGCTATTCGTGAATCTTTGACTTTTCGGAGTAGACTCAATCTTTGATCTTTGATCTTAGATCCTTAACCAGCCCGGGTGCAGTTACTTCCCGTTTCCGGGATAAACTGCACCGGAAGCATGGTAAAAGGCCAATTACTTTTCATTCTTTTTTCTTTCGAACAAATGGGCGGCTATTAAAGCAATGCCGCCGAAAAGGAATATCATTGAAAAATAGGCCACTTCACCTTCCAGTAAGGTCTTTACTGTGAGTATATTAGCCGCAAGAATTCCCAGCCCGACACCTATAAAAAAGATACCAAATTTGAGCATGGAAAAAGTAAATTCCTCACCTTTTATTTCAGGCACATTGCTGCCCTTTTCAATCATGATCAATCGTTCTTTTCTTCTGATCAACAATTTTACGATGCCATAAAGAAAAGCAAAGATTACAGTAACTATTAAAACACTGCCAAGAGGTCCCATGATTACACATTGTTAAAGTTGATAAATCGTTTGTCATTTCATTGGATGCCCCCGTCTGATATTTCGTTACAAAAAAATCGTACTTTTATTTTTGTAACCATACCGAACCAGGCAACATCTAATTTCTTATATGAGTTTTCATGACGACCCATATTATATAACCCAGGTTCTTCAGGGCAATATAAATGCGTTCTCACATCTCGTTGAAAAATACAAACGTTTGGCATATACACTGGCACTAAAACTGGTTCAGGTACCGGAAGATGCTGAAGAAATAGCCCAGGATGCATTTGTAAAAGCATTTCAGGCACTGGGCAGCTTTAAGGGGAAAAGCAAGTTCTCGACCTGGCTGTACAGGATTATCTATAATGTCTCTCTTGCCCGGCTCAGAAAAAAACAATTATCGATTATTTCAATCGATGATGATGAGCATAGTGACTTTGATGTCTGTGAAACCGATGATCTTTTAACAACATTAACCCTGAAAGAACAGCATGCTGCATTGCGCTCTGCTCTCGACCAGCTTGCAGCAGAGGAAAAGGCCCTGATAACCTTGTACTATATGAATGAGAGCACAATTAAGGAAATAACACAAATAACGGGCGACACGGAATCCAATGTAAAAGTAAAGCTGTTCCGTGCCCGCAGGAAACTCTGGAAAATGTTGAAATACCATTTCAGAGACAAAATTATTACCGTGTATGAAAAATGAGAGTAAAACAGAAGAATTAACATTCCGCCGGATTAAAGATCTGGGGCCCGATGAACCTTCCGCTGATTTCACGCAAAAGGTTATGCAGTCTGTCCTGTCAGAAAACCTGCAGGCATACGCTCCGAGACGAAGAAGACACCTTTGGTTAATCGGGTTGATTCCTGCAATCCTGATCATTAGCTGGGGTATCATAACCATTTTGCAACGGACAGAATATATCGATCGCCTGAGGGCATCCATTAAAGAGGTTATACAACCATTTCTCGACTCATTCCTTCTGATTATTGTTCATATTAAAACCCTGAGTATTCATCCCACCATATTAATCAGCTTCACAGTTATATTATCCCTACTTATCGTTGAGGAATTTTTCAGCAGCATGAAACAGCCCGCGTAATCATGCATTATTATAAGGATACCGTTACCTTATAACAATTTGTCCCTGCCGATTCATTAAAAAATAATGAAAGAATCTCCGGGAAGGGAGGGAATTGTTTATTGTCACTTCCTGATTCTGTATTCCTTTTATTCTTATAATCCCAATTCGGATTAACATATATCCACTTTCACGGGTCACTCGTCAAAGGAATTGGCCATCTCATAACAATGTTCAAACATTTATTCGGCCTGGCAGTATCAATATCTTGATAACATTAATGCAATGCCAGGAATTAAAACAATCTACCGCTCAATTAACAAACACAGCCTACAGTCGAAAAGTGATCATGACATCAGGAAGTTGATGGTCATTGTGGATGAACAGCATCTGGATATGCTGGATGAATTGATGATCAGAGACAAGTGGGATGTACAGGTAGTATATATCCTTACAGACTCACCGGTAGTCCGGTCAATGTTTCACGACAATTCCCGGATCTACCCTTTACGGGCCAATATAAGAAGCCTTCTGCGATTTGACACGATTGACGATATTGTATGCTGTACCTCATCGCTTTCCGATGAGTACCTGCATGAACTCGTTGAGATCTGCAAGCAGTTTGGTGTATTTTTGCTGCTTCGGCCGGAACAAAAGAACCTCAAAGTCCCGGTATCGGGATTCATGTATATGGCTGATTTCATTTTTTATGTTCTGGAGACCAATCCGGGAAGACGTTTCGGCTTTTTGCTGAAATCCATTGTTGAAAAGTCATTTGCTTATATAGCCCTGCTGCTGTTGTCTCCTTTTCTCATCATAATCGCCGTGCTGATAAAGGCCACATCGCGGGGACCGGTATTTTTCAAACAACAACGGGTCGGCCTGAGAGGAAGAAAGTTTTATATCTATAAGTTCAGGACAATGGTCGCCGATGCTGAGAAACAAAAAGCAGCACTGGCCTGTTACAACGAAACCGACGGACCCGCATTTAAAATAGCCAAGGATCCGCGGATCACAAGGGTCGGCCGTATTCTGAGGAAAACCGGACTGGATGAGGTACCCCAGCTTATCAACGTCTTGGAAGGCGAGATGTCACTTATCGGACCACGACCCATGCTGCCCGGTGAAGTGCTTGCACAGGACGAATGGCACCTGAAACGTCTGTGCATAAAGCCCGGGATCACCTGCCTCTGGCAGATCCAACCACACAGGAATAAAGTGCCTTTTGAAAGATGGATGCAACTCGACCGTGAATATGTTGAGAACTGGTCGATCGGAACCGATATGAAAATATTCCTTGGAACCATCCGGTCGGTTATAGCCGCAAAAGGCCTATAACGGGTTTTTCCCAATGCATAAACAATGGATTGTCTGTCTGAAGGGTTTCTCCATCCCTTAGCTTCACAGCAGTCAGACGAGCCTGCGAAACTTTAATTGAATTACCGGTATCCATATCTTTGATTTCTGTATAAACCTTTATATTTTCACATCAAAACAGAAAGAACAGACTGTTTTAAAAAGACCTGTTCTTAAAATCAGCATAAAAGCCAGCAATGAAGAGCCTGAAAACACTTATGATTTTTTTCTCTGTAATGGCAACGGGTTACCCGCAAACACCCGATTTCTCAAATGTCGGATTCGGGGCTTCCGCAACCGGAGGCGGTATGAACGGGACCGTTATTGCGGTCACCGACCTGGAAGAACTCAGAACAGCCTTAATGCGAACTGATTCCTGTATTCTTAAGATACAGGGAACCATTGCAGGAGTATTCTCCGGCTATGATGATGAAATGGCTTTCAACATACTTGAGGTAGAAAGCCATAAAACCATACTGGGAGTTGATTCCGGTGCTTTCTTATTGAATATACAGTTATACCTTAAAAATGCTCAGAATATCATTATCCGTAATATAAAATTTTCTATGATTGGCAGCCATCTTGGAAGCGAAGCCGACATCATATCGGTTGCCCCGACAAGTTCAGGAGAGTGCAGGGATATATGGATCGATCATTGCGAGTTCTATAATGAAACACCAACACTCCCTGAGACAGCAGAAAAAAAAGACCTGTATGACGGGATGATCGACATTAAAAAGACCAGTCACCACATCACGGTATCATGGAACTACTTTCATGACCATTGGAAATGTTCATTGATCGGTTATACCGATAGTGATACATTCGACCGGAAGATCACGTTCCATCATAACCATTTTAAAAATATCCGATCGAGAGTCCCTTCATACCGAGGGGGCACAGGACACATTTACAACAACTATTTTGAAGGATTAGCTGATCCGTCCACACAGCCGGGCAGTGACGGCATCAATACACGGGAAAGAGCATGCCTGAAAGTTGAAGGAAACTATTTCAGGAACTACAATAACTCAATATATTGCGCCATCGACGATGTAATTACCTGCGGATTTGCATACGGATCAGGCAACGTATTTGATAATTCACCACCCATGACAGCCGGCACCTGTTCAACTTTCACTCCGCCATACAGCTACATCCTGGACAGTGCAGTGAACATACCCGACAGGGTTATGAGGTATGCGGGAGTCGGTAAACTGGATGCCGGCACACCAACCGTAACATCTTCACGGGACCCATACCTTTATGCAACCCGTGGCGCTGAATTCATGGAAATCAGTCCCAATCCTGTTTCACATACCCTGAACATAAAATTCCTGAAAAAGTATGGGAAAAATATGCAAATTACTATTATTGATGATAGCGGAAAGGTTATGATCCGAAAGAGACTGAAACAGATAAAAGAAAATGAAACGATATCACTGGATCTGTCTTCATTACCCAAAGGACATTATGTTGTCAGGATTGCTGATGCTGAAATATCACTGCATACCACAATAATCAAATTAATCTGAAAATGGAACAGAAATATTACAAATGGACAAATAAGGATAAATGGTTATACATAATCTCACTCATACCATTCATTATGCTGTTTGCAGGCACTTTGTATATACTTATTGATTATTCCGTACTTATTTCTCTCCTATGGATCTTTCTTTATATTATCGTTAATTTTTTTCAGGCAGGGTGCTGTGTGGGATGTCCATACCGGGGCAGGTATTGTCCGGCTTTTTGCGGTGTTTATTTAGGGAACCTGCTTTCATGTGTTCTTTACAAAAACAGGGAATTTGATGCTGAATTTTTCGAAAGAAATGCTGCAGGCGGCGAGATCACCCTTATACTATTCCTGATTTTTCCGTTGTATTGGATCTTTCTTGCACAGTGGTATTATATTCCAATATACATAGGTCTTATAATTGCTCATATTGTTTTATTCATGCCGAGCCAATGTTCCCGATGCAGTCATAATAAAAACTGCCCCGGAGGAAAAGCCTATCAGGCATATTGTAAATTAATTAAGAAAAGCCATAAATTGTGATAAACACCATTGCATTGGTTCTACGGTTTCTCATTCAGCCGGCAGCAATCTTGCTTTTTATCTCAAGGGCTTCCTTGTCATCCTTGTTCTCGTCCAGGATATGGTTTACAATGGCCAACGCCTGTTCTTTTTCACCTATGAGCAGGAATGCCTCGGCTTTTTTATGAAAGATCGCATTCCCAACCTTATATTCCCCGGCTTTCCTATCGTATTCAAGCGCAATATCACAACTTTCCATTGTTTTAGCTGCATCGCCCAGCTTCAGGTAACAACCTGCAATGCTGTCCCACACGGAAGCAAGCTGATAGTCATAATACTGAGTGTCTTTATCCTCTTCCAGCCTGTCCTTAATAATAAGAAACGATTCCAGTGCCTTGCGGTATTCTTTTCCCTTCGTATTGATAAAACCATTGAGTGCTTCCAGTGATATACTTGACGGGTGAAGTTCTTTTGCCCGGGCAATCAATCGTTGAAATACGGGAATGTATTCTTCGTTCTCAGCTTTGAGGTATAAATTGGAAAGAGTATCGGTAATACTCTCCTCATCGGTATACCGTTCTACCATGACAGATCCTGCATTTTCAAGCATATGATAGTCATGTATGGTAACAAACTTACCGATGGCAATAAAGTCCATCAATTCTGAGCGGATATTGTCTGCCAGCGAAGAGCCCGAGAATTCTGTAAAATGCTCCAGGGCGGTCTGATCTTCATCCAGCGATTCATTGAGCACGGCCATCAGCAACAGGTTTAAGTCACTGCCACGGAGACCGGTTTGCTTCAGCCGCGCAATCCCGTCTTCCATTTTATCATAGCGCAATTCGCCATAATCGAGGTATCTGTTGCAGATATCACAGATTTTGCGGACAGGACGATCCTGGTTTTTCCTTTCGCGCTCAATGATTTCTTTTAAACCAGTTTTGACCTTACGGCTCAAACCTTCGATTACATCAATGAATAGGGACATCTTTTTTTCGTTTTATTTTAGGGACAAATATAAAAGATTCTCACAGAATAGGCAGACCGGCGTTGAAGTTGAAAGAAAAAATGCTATCCGGCAAAGCCGGACGACCGGTAAAACAGGAATTTTTCCCTTCTTCCTGATCCTGTAATCTTAATAACCACCCTGGAGGCTTACAATTAATCTATTCAAAATGAATTATTTATAAATCGTATTTCATTTTGGTACGCCTTTTGCATTGAGTAGTGTGAAGAGTTGGTTCTTCTAAAACGTAAAGCCATGAAAAAGTTAGTTATAACATCGATCCTCGCACTCCTCCTGACAGGAGGGAGCGCAATGGGGGCCCAGGAATGGCCGGATGAGTATCTCGGTCTGCCGGGTGACAACCTCAACCTTTATGCTGTGATGAAGCTGTTTCAGGAGTCTGAGACTCTTGAAGGGTTCGAGAGAAAATTAAACGATGAGAATTCCAGGATTAACAACCTTGACCTCAACCGCGACAACATGGTTGATTATATAACGGTTTCCGATTATGTCGACGGAAATATGCATACCATCGTATTGCGGGTTGCACTGTCGCGTAACGAAAACCAGGATGTGGCAGTATTCACTGTTGAGCAGATGCGCAACGGCGAAGTCCGCATACAGCTGATCGGTGACGAGGCATTGTACGGCAAGAACTACATTATTGAACCGAATTATGCCGAAACACCCAACCCCGGATACCTTGGGAACAGGCCTGTGACCGTAGTTACAACCACATATTATGATGTTGCCTACTGGCCTGTGGTACGGTTTATCTTTCACCCTGCCTATGTGGTATGGCGCTCATTGTGGTACTGGGGCTTTTACCCCGATTACTGGTATCCCTGGCGACCCTGGTACTGGCATTACTATTACGGGTATCATTACCACTGGTATCCTCATTACTATCATCATTATCACCACACTCACCACCATCACTACACCCATTACCACAGTCATTATTACACCCACATCCGTCATCATTCACCGGTGGTGAGTTCAAGGATACAGGCAGGAAGCTACAGGTCGACGTACTCGCGTCCTGAACAAAGAAGAGAAGGAGAAGCACTCTATGCAAGAACGAATCCTCAGCGGAATGTTAACAATGCAACCGCCAATGTTGAGCGGAGAACCGGTGCACAATCGTCACAGAGCCCGCGCGCTGCAACCGGTAATACGGTAACTCAACGGAGGTCGACCGAAACCACTGCCCAAAGTACCCGAACAGGTTCAACAGCAGGACAAAACGCCAATACAACGCGCAGGGTCACATCAACGCCAACGGAAAGATCAACCATAAACCGTTCTTCTGACCAGCGTGTAACCTCCACAGGCAGGTCATCCAATCCTGCCACCGGAAGGGCAGCTTCCACTCCTGCCACAACCCAGCGCACAACCACCACCCAGCGTTCAACGTCTGCCCAGGTTAACAGGTCAGCATCGGCTCCTTCTGTAAACCAGCGTTCATCAACATCGCGCAGTTCGTCCTCTTCCGTTTCTCAAAGGACACCATCACGGTCGTCAGCAACGGTTAACAGAACGTCGCCCTCAAGAAGCTCAGGATCCTCGGTTAACAGGTCAGTAAGCCGCAGCAGTAGCAGCAGCAACAGAAGCAGTGGCAATGTGAGCCGGTCATCTTCTTCATCTTCTTCCAGCAGAAGTGCAGGTACCAGAAGCCCGGGCTCAGGCAGTGCTCACCGCAGGTAAGGATATGAAATAGTACGATAACCTCACAGGGTTATCTCCGGATAAAAAGACCTTGTTATTACAAAATTTACAAGGTCTTTTTTAGTTTCTCTTCATCGCAGCAGGCTGGTTGTTTTTAATGAATCTCCCCGCCGCAAGCAGACGGGGTATCTTGATAGACAATTTGTCTTGCTCTTCGCCGCAAGCGGCGGGGAATTAACCCAATCCCGATACGCTTCGCTATCGGGATAATTACTCACTTCG
>JAFGKY010000131.1 GCA_016928305.1 Bacteroidales bacterium | reverse complement strand
AGTGAAAAACGAAAAGTGAAAAACGAAAAGTGAAAAACGAAAAGTGAAAAACGAAAAGTGAAAAACGAAAAGTGAAAAACGAGATATGATAAATAGATTGTAACGCTATAAGTCCCCTTTGGGGGAATTTAGGGGGCTTACAACATACAACAATTACAACAATTACAACCCTCTCCATATGAACTCTTCAGTTGTCATCAAAACCGAGCACCTTGCCAAAAGCTACGGTGATATCCTTGCGGTAAAGGATTTATCGCTGGAAGTATACCGCGGAGAGATCTTTGGCTTTCTCGGCCCCAACGGTGCAGGTAAAAGCACGTCCATCGGCATGATGTGCGGGCTTATAAAACCCGATTCGGGTAAGGTAATGATCAACAATCATTCCGGCCATTCCCGCGATGAAATTAAGGGCCTGATCGGGCTCTGTCCCCAGGAGATCATTCTGTGGCCTAAGCTTACATGCCTGGAACAACTCATATATACGGGTCAGATGTATGGGCTTTCGTATCGGAACGCCAGGAAAAAAGGTAAAGAGCTTCTTGCCAGAATGGGATTGCAGGGGAAAAGAAAAAAGCTTGCTGCCACCCTCTCGGGAGGGATGAAACGCAGGCTCAACCTTTGCCTGGCACTGGTACATGATCCTGAGATCATCGTGCTTGACGAACCCGAAGCCGGGCTTGATCCGCAAAGCCGGGTGATGGTGCGGGATTTTATTCGCGAACTGGGCAAACAAAAAACCGTGATCCTCACCACGCATAATATGGATGAAGCCGACCGCCTGGCAGAACGAGTGGCAATTATCGATCATGGCAGTCTCCTTAAACTCGATACTCCGTCGAACCTGAAAAAGGCTATGAGTGAAGGGGAAATCATGCAGGTGATGATCACACCGGCAGAAAACAAAGGTTATCCGGAAGCAGAAGCCTGCCTGAAAACATATTATAAACAGGTGTTTGTGCAGCATGACCGGATCCTGATACGGGAAAAGGCCGATCCTGAAACGTTATGGAAGACAAGCAATCTATTGAAAGAGAACGGTTTTGATATTGCAGAGATCAGCATACGGCCCAATACCCTGGAAGATGTTTTTATCAGTCTGACCGGACGGAGTTTGAGGGATTGATTCTAAAAAGCAATACGAAACACAATGAAATTTATTGCAGTACTCTATAAAAGCATGGTCGAACAACTTCGCAGCTTCTGGTTGCTGGTGCTCACCATCGCAACGGCTCCCTTTTTTGTTGTGGTATACAACCTTATCAACGAAAGTTATAAACCTTCCTACGACATCCTCCTTGTAAACGATGACAGAGGGATTATCACGGATACCACCGGAGACATTAACCTGGGTGATACGCTGACTTCCTATATCGACAGAACAATAAAAAGTGGTTTTACCTTTCAGGTAACCGATCGCTGGTCGGATGCCAAAGAAAAACTGGAAAATAAAAAGGCCGATGTAGCCATACGGATCCCTGAGGGCTTTTCCTCGATGATGTACGGCCATGAAAAAAAACCGGAGATACTGCCCCGTATTGAATTTTCAGGAAACCTTACCGATATGAGTTATATCATTGGTGCTATTGGCGTTTATGATGGCATCAGCGCTTTTTTCTCAACCTATCTCGAAACAGCGCCACAGTTTATTATGGAAGAGACTCCCCTTGGGGCTTCCGGCAGTCTTTCCGATTTCGACCTTGCGGTTCCCGGTTTGCTGATATTATCGATTGTTATGCTGATGTTGAGTGCTTCCACGGCATTTGTTGCCGAAGTGGAAAACAAAACCATCCAGCGGATTAAGATTTCCAGGGTTCGCACGGTTGAATTCCTGAGCGGTGTCAGCACAGTTCAGCTTCTGGTGGGCATACTCTCTATTTTGCTGACCCTGGCTGTCGCCTATGCCATAGGATTTCGTTTTGAAGGAAACTGGCCGGGATTTTTTATCGTTGCCGTACTCACCTGTATCTCCATCATTGCTTTCAGCCTTATTATTGCTGCCTTTACGAGGACTGTAACACAGGTATTGGTGGTTGGTAATTTCCCGTTATTCCTGTTCATGTTCTTTACCGGCGCCATGTTCCCGGTAAATGCTCCGGAATGGCTCAGAATTGGCGATTACGGTATTTCCATTACCGGACTGATGTCGCCCTCGCATGCCGTTTCAGCATTGTATGACCTGCTCATCCTGAATAAACAGCTTGCAGATATCTGGCCGCAACTGCTGAGCCTGTCTGTAATATCAGCTGTCTATTTCCTGATTGGATTATGGTTTTTCAAAAGAAGGCATATGAGGGTGGGGTAGTATGGAAGAGAGCGAAAGGATGAGAGAGCGATGAAGCGAGGGGGTGAGGGGGAGACTGTGAGACTGAGAGACAAAGTGTAGGTATACAGTAAACGATAAGCGGTAATAAGTTTATTAGTGAAATAGTGAAAAACGAAAAGTGGGGTCAATAGTCTTTGATCTTAAATCTTGAGTCCACTCCGAAAAGTATATTATCGCCACTAAGGCACTAAACCACCAAGTTATCACAAAGTATAATCCATTAATTATAAACCCTTTTTGATCCTTCGTGATTTGGTGTCTTTGTGGCATTTTTGTTATTTGTACATTTCGGAGTAGTTTCAATCTTCAATCTTAAATTTTAAAATATATATCTTACATCGGAAATTAATACCGGAACTCAAGGTCAATTGACGAAGTTGATTGAACAGTCGGAATTTATCAGTATAGGAAAAGCAATACTATCTCATTGATTTGATTTGAAAACACCTGGAATAATTTTGTGAATTATCATCAAATTTGACTGGTTTCATATAATTTAGGCGAAAATAAATGGTATGGTCGGAGAATACTCTCTCATTGTATCACTGGTAATAGCCTTGTTTGTTGGTGTAATTATGTTGGTTATTACCAGTCATCTGCGTATGCCGGCCATCGTATTCTTACTGGCATCGGGCATCGCATTGGGCCCTTATGGACTGCACATTATCGATCCCTCTGCTCTGGGAAACGGATTAAACATTATCATCTCCCTGTTGGTTGCCATAATATTGTTTGACGGTGGCCTGACGTTGCAGTTTTACGGATATAAAAGAACGCCTGCCGTGATACGGAAACTGCTTACCGTTGGCGTGTTAATAACCTGGCTTGGTACGGCCATTGCGGTTAAGTTGCTGTTCGGATATTCCTATACTTATTCACTGCTTGCCGGAAGTGTTATAATAGTGACCGGACCAACGGTTATCAAGCCTATTCTTCAACGGATTAAGGTAAAGGAAAACATTCATCATATTTTGCAGTGGGAATCGGTATTGATTGATCCGCTTGGGGTTTTTATTGCCATATTCTGTTTCGATCTTTTCTTGGTTGAGGAATTCATGCTGAAGCATATACTGCTTTTTATCTATCGCCTTGCTGTTGGCATAATTATCGGTATAGTCGGTGGTTATGGGATTGCATGGCTGATTGAAAAAAGAAAGATGATTCCGGAAGAACTTACCAATATTTTTGTATTCTCATCGGTGCTGTTGATTTTTGGAATATCTGAATTTCTGGTTTCAAATTCCGGTATCTTAACTGTTATTGTAGCAGGATTGATACTGGGAATTGAAAAGACCAACCGCCTGAGAAAAATAAAACAATTCAAATCAGAAATATCCGAGTTATCCCTTGCAATTCTCTTCATATTGTTGGCTGCAAATCTGAATCTTGACAATTTTCTTATCGTCGGGACAAAAGGATTGATCCTGGTTGCAATTGTGCTGTATGTTATCCGGCCAATTAACATTGCAATCAGCGCAAGGGGAACGAAACTTACTTTCAGGGAGGGAGTATTGCTGTCGTGGATCGCTCCCCGGGGTGTTGTTGCAGCTTCCATGGCTTCGCTTTTCACCCTGCAACTTAAAAAACACGGTATCGAGAATGTTTTTCTTGAGACCTTCACTTTCACCCTGATTATTGTGTCGGTCATTATCCAGGGTTCCACTGCCGGACTCATGGCCCGGCTTCTCAGGCTGAAAGAAACACGTACAAAGCTTTGGCTTATTGTTAGTTCAAACATGTTTTCAAGAGCGCTTGGGGAGTTTATAAAAGATGCAACCGGACAGAAATGCATTTTTGTTGATACCAATGCCGATGCCATTGAAGAAGCCAGGGAAGCCGGTTTTGAAGGTATCAATATGAGTGCATTGCAGGTAGATACCTTCCCGACCGAGGTCATTTCGAATGTCGAGAACGTAATAGCCCTTACAGACAACCACGAGCTGAACATCAGGATATGCGAAAAATGGTCGAAATATGTAAAAAACGAATGTCTATACCGGTGGGCCTCTTCAACACACCCTTCCGAGGAAGATCCGCATCAGCCGGGTATCCCCATATGGAAGGGGATGGCTGGCCCTTCAAAAATCGCCTATGCATTGCGCAACAAGGAATTATCACTGCAACGTAAAGACCTGCGAAGCGTACCCCTGGAGAAGATAAATCCTCAGCAGGTTCTAACCTGCATCATTCAGGATCAGGTCCTTTTTGAACCGGTTAATGCTGCCTCTGATATGAAAGGTTATCTTCTGGTCCTGCAGGGTGGTGCACAACAATCATGACGCATAACGAGTCACGATTTCTGTTTATGGGTTGGCAGTTAAAAGTAAAAAGTGAAAAACGAAAAGTTGTACAAATAATGTTCAATTTTTAATCTTGAGTCCACTCTAAAAAGTGGTTTTTAGCCACTAAGGCACTAAAACACCAAGTTTCACGAAGATAAATTTTTAATTATTT
>JAFGKY010000130.1 GCA_016928305.1 Bacteroidales bacterium | reverse complement strand
TATATTACCGTGGACAGTGGACCGTCGACTGTCGACTATATTACCGTGGACAGTGGACCGTCGACTGTCGACTATATTACCGTGGACTGTGGACTGTCGACTGTCGACTATATTACCGTGGACTGTGGACTGTCGACTGTGGACTATTGATATAAGTGACAAGTGACAAGTGACGGGTCATCCCCCCTCTTGAGGGGGATTTAGGGGGGCTTATATATTTAAAACATACTGCAGCATGATGCTCCGTACTTCTTCTGCCTTAAGCGGGCGCAGGGAATAGGTGCGGTTGAGCAAATTATTGCAAATAAGCGATACCTTGTGCCTTTTGAAAAACTCGTAGCTTATTCTTCCGTCCATTATAATATTGCCATGATTATGATTATTGAAATAATCCATGTATACAATGGGTTGCATAGTGCCTCCCGTGGTTTCAATAGCTGTTGCACGCTCAAAGTCGGCTATGGCCAGATCGAGATTTTCAATCTTACTGAAATATTTTATGCTATAACCCAAGGATAATTTCTTTGAGTAAAATTCAAAATCGGCTTTAATGGTATGCAGGAATCTGTATTTTAAAATATGTTTTTCGGGATTTAAACTTGTGGTATCGTAATTGAATTCCCTGTTCAAAGCATCCCGTGCATAAATAAAATCGGGGTCCATTGTTTTTGGCATAATATAGCTATAACCTGCCATCATCCTGATTCCTGTTTTACTGCCCAGCTTTGTTGATCCGGTTTGTGAAATATCAATACCCATAACCCTTGACCGTCCTGTGTTCAGGAATTTAAAACCTGCCAGTGCAAAGGAAGGTTCCCAGAATCCGAACAGGTATTCAATGGTATTGTTATATTCCTGAATAAAACCTGCAATATCGAGATATCCGAAATAATTCTTAAACTTAAAGCCTTGTTTTAAGCCGATTTCAGTATTCCAGCTACTTTCAGACTTAAGATCGGGATTATCGAAAACAGCAAAGCTGCCGGCTGAGGTTTTGATATACCTCTCAGTGATGGATGGGAAGCGGTATCCCTGACCAAAGGACAGCCGAAGAAAAGTACCCGGATAAACCTTGAAATTAACACCGGCCCTGACGATAGGTTTCAGTGCAGTTATGGAATCATTAAGCTGGTAATACTCCCCCCTGGCTCCGATAGAAATATTCACGATCCCTTTATACTTATTTTCCACCTGGGCATAGGCCGATACATTGAATTGCTTATTGAAAGTGGAGCCCGATGCCCTGTATATCTCTGCGTCAACATAAGTTTGGTTTACTGATACACCGCCGATAAGTTCAAATCCCTGAAGAAAATCATAGGTTCTTTTGAACTGGTAATCGCCAAACAGCAAGGTATTCACAACCGACTGGTTGTTGGTCATGCCTGAATTATTATGCAGGATCCTGGCCTTGATGCTGTGTTTCATTCCTTCACCTGAGAAAATGTTCAGGAACGGATCGAGGTAAAAAATAAACTGATCCTGCAAATAAACAGCTCCGGGATATGCCCGGTAGAATCCGGCGGTATCATCAAGCCAGGCCAGCACCATCGGACCTGAATACCACATGAAGTTGCCGTTCATACCAAAATTCAAACCCTGATATTTTTTGGAATGTTTCTTTATGTTGAAATTAAACCGGTATTTCTGGCTTTGCATCTGTTTGTCGGTGAAATCGGAAATGGTATCGATCACCAGCGATCCGGGTCTGGGGGCGCCTATATATCCATGATCGAAATCAACGTTGCCGCCCAGCACCACATCAACCAACCCGTATTTCTTTGAATGCAGGAAGCTAAGTCCGGCCACGTATGGATAGTCATCCCACCACTTCATCGACTCATCCCCGGGGGAGGAGTAAAAGCCCGTATATGCCGTGATTTTTGTAACCGGCTTTGTGTTGGGTGAAGCGGTCATTATATGAATGGCGCCGCTCAGGGCTGAAGTACCCGACAGGACACTGGAAGCTCCTTTGATCACTTCAATATGGGCAATATTTTCTACGGGTATAAGGTCCCAGTAAGGCCTGCCGGCATCACCTGAGATCATGGGCATATCATCGATCAGTATGGCGACTTTACTGCCGACGCCAAAGGTAAATCCACTGCCCCCGCGTATCTGAGGCTCATTGTCCATGATATTAAGACCCGGTGCATAATCGAGGACAGTCTCGATAGTGCGTGTATTTTTATTCTCAATCAGCCTGGGCTTTATAACTTCCATGGAAACGGTAATGTCCTCAACCCGCTTATCAAATTTTCCGACTTTAACCTCAACTTCTTCGAGTTCTTTCCATACAGGGAAAAGGATAATCTGCTTTTCAATGACTTCGCCCGGTTTCAGTGAAAAGGTAACGGTGTCGTTCTCCATACCGATAAAGGAAAGGATAAAGCTGTAATTCCCCGGATCAAGATGGATAGAGAACCGTCCTTCATAATCAGAGACGGTTCCTGTTGAAAAGTCTTTCTTTAATTTTATATTCGCTCCCACCAGCGGACTGCCATCGCTGGCATCGATGACCGTACCTTTGAAAGTTGCTTTTTGCTGTGCAAACAGCGACGGGAGAGAAATAGAAACAAGCAAAAGGCCAACAACCGAAAAATACCTGTACTTTATTTGAAAAAGACGCATTGTTGATACTATCAGAAAATGCATTTCGTTTCGTTTGATGATAACATTAAAGGTCGAAGTTATCAGCGAATGACGATTTTTTGAGTGAACATAAGGTTCCTGCCGGTCAGTGAGACAATGTAAATGCCTTTTTTAAGATCTGCCCGGGCTATATCAATCCGGTCAGATGTTACCGGTCCGTTCCAGACCAGCCTGCCGGTAATGTCCGTAATTCTTGCCGAGGTATACTGGGTTGGATGGTTGCCCCGGATTACAATGTATTGATTGCCCATTGCATAAACAATCTCGGAAAAAGCTGAAGATTTTTCCTTAAAACCGTTGCCTGAGTTATAGATCATTTCAAGGTCATCAAAATAGGCAATGCTTCCGGCTACCGGATTATAACCGTTACCTGAATTCAGGATCGCAAGAACATATTGTGGTGTCTGATCGCTGTAATAAATGAAAGGTGTGGAAAAACGCATCCATTTGTCGCCGGTATTGGCCGATGATCTGAAATAAGCCCGTGCAATCCAGTTGGTTGTTTCATCCGGTTGTTTACCGAACCCCCTGTGAAGAATGGCATAAACCTCCAGCGAATCTCCTCCTTGCGGGGCATACAGGAACCATCCTGTAAGGCTGTCCGGCCTTGCTGTAAAAGGATTATTCCATCGTCCATCGGCTGTGTCTGTATACATGTATGCCTCGCTTGTAATCAGTTTCGCATGTATCCTGCCATTGGTGGCAGTACCGTTAGCGACAATCATGGTCAGCTTGTTTTCAAGTTTTATTGAATATTGTCCGGAATGTGGGATTGAACTTCTGAAACATACATTGGGAGCCATAGTGACTAAGGTTGGATCATCCGATGTCTTGAGGGAGCTCCAGTTAACCGGCTCACGGATGGTATCCGTGGCACCAGTCAATATATCTTCCCATTCTTCAAATCCGGGATTTTCGAGCTGGTTCTGTGCCTGCGTGAAAACAAGGATAAAAGTGGCTGTGAACCAGACCATCAGTAGTTTTTTCATAGGGTATTAAAATTAGTTATCAGGTTGAGAGCGTAAATATAAGGTATTCCGAAAAATAAACAATTCGGTATTTTTACCCAAATTGCATTTTGATATAAATAAACATGATATTTCACTGAGTTGGGATAACGTTTTGACAGGCCAATATTAACGTATAAGAACCTGCTCAAAACGGGTTGCTCCTGACAGGGCATCGACCTCCACGGTCTCATCGAACTTCACAGGTTCTGAGCCGCCGGCAGCTGCCTTCAGCAGTTTATTCCGGTTTAGGACAACAGATCCTGTAACGAGTTCCGGAACATTGTAATTGCTGATGAAGGTATCGTAGAAACGCGGATTTTTCTGAGGCAACACAAAGGGCCTGCCAAACTTCCCGTTTTCATCGAAATAGCTTATAAAAAGTCTTGCACATAAACCGTCAATTCTTTTGCTGCTGAATACGATCCACCTTCCGTTATGCGACCACGAATGATAACTGTCAACATCATTACTGTTGAAAGGGAAAGGATAGGTTTCGTTGGTTTCAAGGTTCAACAGATACAATTCACTTGTTTTATTGTATATCGTGAAATATCCATGGCTGGCAAGGCAAATCATGAGGTATCTTCCATCCGGCGATATTTTGGGGAAGGTGATACTCTTTCCAAACGAAGAGGACCTTAATATCGTATCAGCCTTTCCCCATTCATTGGTAACAGTATTGTAAGGAATTCTGACAAGGTCGTATTTTACTTCATCGTATTCCAGTGTGTCACTGGTCTCGGGAGCACTGCAGTAATACAGGTATTTTCCGTCCGGGGACCAGCACGGTAAGGTTTCCCTGTTTTTTGTTGACACCGCCGGTGAGGTGGTAAGTGTATTTGTTTTCAGCGAATATATGACGAGGTCAGAAGCGCGGTCAAACACTTCGTTTCGTTTCTCCACGCCGTGAAACCATTGATTGACGATATCAACCGAAAAGGCTATGTGCTGCCCTTCGGGATGCCATGAAGGGTATACACCGGGTGACATGGTATAAGGTGTTTTAGTGTCAATATTGATGACGTCATTATCGCTGGAAATAATCGTACCCGATACACTTCCCCGTAAATGAAATACCATCTTTTCAGGATCATTTTTGCAGTAGGAATGACAATTAATACAGTTTCCCTTTGTGTTCCGGTTTAACATAATCGGACGCTCATTGAAATTTGTCAGGTTACGCTGATAAGTCCCCATTTTTCTGTATAAGACATATCCCACGTTGATTAGCCGGTATGTCAGATAACTGTCAATTTCCTCCCGGGCAACATTCAATATCAATGGTTTATATTGCAGCCATTTTCGTGTGGAATCCATGACAAATATTTCCATCGTTAACTCCCGGCCCTTGCTTTTCTGCAATAACTTTTTCCATTTTTTCTGTCTGAATTGAATCACAGATGAATTTGATTTGATATTCATGTTGTATTCATTATTGAAATGAATGCTGACTATGAATTTCTTACCCGGTTCGCGTACCTGAAAATTCAACGGTGCAATATTGGGGGGGATAACGATATCATTGTATTCCGGAAAAGTTGAAGGATACCGGTTAATTTCCTGGTAATCCTTCATCCTCATTGATTTATTGCAGGAACAAAAAAGAAACAGGTATATAATAAAAAACCCGTTCAAAATCAGATTTATACCAGAACTTCTCATTTAATAACGACTGTTTGTTTTTTGGTAACCGGACTTAAATAATGAACATAAAACCAATAGGTATTCCCATATTTCTTTCGCAGATCATTTCTTGCGTTTTGCAGGTTTCCATCGTGAGATTGAAGTATGGTAAGATAATCATTGAACCGGATAATCGCATCCTTGCTTAATTTCAGCCTGGGAATGACTTTCCCCTTTTTCCTGAGCTCGAAAACATACAAAGCCAGCGCTTCCTCAAAAATTTTTGGCAACCGGGGATAATGGTAAATCTTTCCAAGGGGAAAATATTCGATAAACGAGGCAACATCGTTCTTCAGCAGAAAATAGGCCATCAGGTATTCAAAAGCCATTTTATTACTTTTATTGTTGTTCAATAAGTTAATCATATCGTGTTGCGGTGATTGCCGGTTAACAACGAAATCTTCTGACGGCATCAGTATTCTTTTGGATTTAACCAGGCTGTCGAGTTCGGGACAGCTCTTCCCCTGTATATATTGCTCGTAATGCACAGCCGTTTTCCTGAATACAGGATTGCTTTTTAGTAAATTGATGTACAATTGTGCAGATCGGTAATGCCTGGCAATGATATTGGAAAGTATCAATTGTTCCAGCAACTGAGGTGAGTTCTCATTTTGTGAAATAGCCTCGTTACCCCAGTGGATGGCTTCGTTTATATAGCTGAGGTCGATAAACAGCTGGGTTGTAGGCAACAGAATCTCGGGTAAGAAAAACCGGGTCAGAAATAAACCGTCAACGCCCAGGGTCTGCGGATAATCAAACATCTCTTCATGCAGCTTTCCAAGGTGATAGAGTGCCCGGTTTGTATGAAAGTGTACCAGCCGGTCTTCCGATGGATTTTCTTTAGCTAATTCCAGTACTTTATTCCATTGTCCTTTATAAGAATAATAATCCACAAGGATTTTATTCTTTTGTTCCTTCGGAAAAATAAAATAACAAAGCATTACACCGGCAACAAAGATCAATATAAACTGAAGAATGACCGGAAGAATTTTTTTAGGTGCTTGGCGCAGTCGTAACGGATCGATAAGGACCAAGAACAGATTGACAGCAAAAATTATTAAAGGAATATAGAAGTAAAGGACATACAATAATATTCCTGGTTTATAATGATAATAGTAAGGTGTTATTTTCAGGAAGGCATCCCTCGGTGTAATATAAAATAATGCTTTCGATGCCAAAAAAGGAAGGGCGATTGATAATACCAGTAAGATAACGGCGGTCAGGATAAATTTGGTTTTTCTTTTAAAAATATGGTATAAAACTGCAGCTAACGAAAAAACAAGAAAAACAAAACTACCGGTTATGTAATAGGTTAAGATAAACAAAATAAGCACTGAAAACAGGTAAAAAACAATATGCCATTGTTTCTCTGTCAATAGTTTAAGAATATTCAGGGAACAAAGAATGATTAGTACCGATACCAGAAAGGAAAGATGAAAGGAATAATCGGTAAGCAATCCTGCCAGTATTACAGCCGGAACATAGGAAATAAGCACAGTGAACTTATTAAGCTCACCAGGAATGAGTTTACGCGTAAGTGTGACAACCAGAAATGCCAGGATGGTGTATAACAAAGCTCCTGCAATGGCATGGGAAGAAAACTGGAACAGGAACAGGGACATATATTCTGTGATACCTCCCGGATATCCAAGAAATTCCCGGAGAAAGCTGTTTGTATAAGAAAATCCAAGCTGCTGGTAATGAAAGATCAGGACAGGATTTATTATCAGCAGTAAATAAAGAAAGAAAGCTATATAAAAAAGAAAAACCGGTATCAGGAGAATTCTGTTTTTCATTTCCTTCAGAGACATTTTAGTGATGCCTAATTTACCTCTTTTCTCTGAGAAATCATTTTTTCGTATTTTATAATATTCGGGTGGCCGGGTGCAAGCTGCTTCAGCTCAACCAGTATTTTTTCGGCGTATTTAAAATCACCGAAGTGAATACCGGCATAGCATAACGTATTTAAAAAATTTGGTTCGGAGCTATATTCATAATAGGCTTTTTTTAAATAACCCAACGCTGTTTTATCGTTTCTGCCCAGCAGGATCTCTCCTATAATCCGGTTGGCAACATTGGTTTCTTTAATCTCATTGGCTTTTTGGAGCGTTACCAGGGCCTCAGCATGTTGTCCTGATTGTAACTGTTTAAGTGCCTGATTAATATATTCTTTAACATTGGAAGCAGAATAAAGTATTACCTGATTGCTTCTCTTTTCACTTTCATCCAGCATGTTTATTTCTGCCTGTATTTTATTTGCTTTGATGGGATCGGGAATTTCTTTATAGGCCAGGCAGAGTGATTTAAGCACTTTTGCTTTCTGGAACGAGGGATCAAGCGTTCTGATTTCTTCCAGGTACGGTATTGCTTTTATAAATTCTCCTTTATGTGCATATATTTCACCAATTTTGCTCAGCACATAGACTTCCCTGTTGATTTTCAGGGAAACAAGGAAAACAACCAGTGCTTGATCGTATTTTCCTTCTTTCAATAAAATATCACCTGCATCAATGTAATCCCTGATATTAAGAGGATCGATCCTCAACAGGGATTGAAATTCATGAAATGCTTTTTCGGTCTCATTGTCCATCAGGTAATGTTGTGCCATTTTCCGATGGGCGATACTCAGGGGAAAATCCTCAAACTTGGCCGACATGTATGCCAGGGAATCTACAATGGTTGTTGGCTGATAATTATAAATAAATGAGTTGACAATGGTATCCGGTTGAAAAGGCCAGCCTCCTTTCAATTGACGTAATCTCAGGTCGGCAAAGATGCTGTCGAGTTCCGTATATCCCCAGTTATGCCTGTAATAATCAGGACTTTTACAATTGGAAGAATCCGGTTTTTCAGCGATCGTATGCTCAATAAGTGCGTTATAAAAAGCATCGGCTATCAGAAAATAACCGTCAATATTGGGGTGTACATGTTCGGTCAGCAGATTATTCCCGATTAATCCGTTGGGTGAATTGTTTTCAAAAACTTTTTTCATGGGGACAATGCAGATACCGTATTTATCACCCAGCTCATGTATTATCTGATTAATATCTTCCGATGCCCTGAAACGAAGGCAGTCCAGGTCCTTTGCCTGATAGTAGCGTTTTCGGGCATCTTCAAATAATCCTTTTTGTTCACTGGCGAGGGCTTCTTCATATACATTGCCAGCGGGCGCATATACAGCAGTTTTTTCGGAACAGAACGGTTCAAGGTCTTTTATGTTGCTGACCAGCTCACTGAAAACAACGGGAACATGGTGCCGGTGCGCTTTCCTGAGTATGGCATTCATATTCTTATAATAATGCCTGTGCGCCCTGTTATAGGTTCTGCTTTTAAATGCAATGTTCTTGTTTGAAACAATCCTTTCCATCAGGGTAGCCGTTTTGGCATATTGTGCTTCCGATTTCCTGACAAGACGATCGGGTGTTCCCAGTAACACATTCCGGAGAAGCTGATAGGTTTTTAATTCCAGGAGGCTCAGGTGAAGCCTTTTCAGCCATCGTATCTGTCCCAGTCCTTCTTTGGAAGCTGCTCCCAGGGCACCATAAAATTCATTGTGCCCGGCGTATATAAGAATCGCATCCGGTTTTTCACGCAGAATTTCATCTGTTTTATCCAGCAGGGTATAGCTGTTAACGGCGGTAATGGCAGTATTGACTACCTCCACCTGTTTTTCAGGATAACCGTCCTGCAACCGTTGATGAAGGATGCGTGAGAACATGATTCCGGAACCGTAGGGAAAACCCCATACCGTGGAGCTGCCGATGACAAATATCCGGAGTCCGTTTTCAGGTTTTTTTTTCAGGAATATATCGTTGTGAGGTGAAGTATATGCCAGATGGAAGAAGTATTTTTTCCCGTATTCGGGATTGCATCTTTTATATTCCTTGCCATAGAATTTGAAATCAACAAAGAGATCATAGGAATCGCCGTATTTGAAGGCTCTTAGCGACAATTCAATGAGGGTCAGCATGAGAAAAGGGAAAAGGAACAGCATAACTGAAAAAACAGCTTTTTTGCCTGAGGAAATCGGACCGGATTTGTTCCCTTTATGAGGGTGGCTTGCTTTTCTTGCTTTATCCATGTTTATTTTGCTGGCATGTGATCGAAGGATCTGTTACACAAAAATAAAGAATTAACTTAAGTTGCGACGTATAAAGAATGAGTTTACTCCGAAAAGTCAAAGATTCACGAATAGCTGAAAATCAGGTTTACCCCTAACCCTAAAGGGAGCCTGATTTTCAGCAACTTCACCCCTGCCTGATGGCAGGCAGGCTTTAGGGTTGGGGTAGAAAGTTGCTGAAAATCTACCATGATACTTTTCGGAGTAGACTAAAGATTATAATAAAAACAGATTTAAGATTGATGATAAACGATTTAAGATTCAATGTCGTTTAATTAAGCATCTTCATATTGGTTTCACATCCTGACCTACTCTTCGACTCCGCTCAGAGTGACGGTCAGGCTGAGCGGAGTCGAAGCTTACTTTCCTTAACTAAACGACATTGATTTAAGATGGATAATTTTAACTGGCAACGTGAATTAATTAAGTGGTTTGTTCCGGGCATTTAAAAAACAAATAATCCTTAATTCCGGTACATGTTGATAACGATACACCAAATAAAAAAAGGCCTGAAACGAAAACAATCGCCCAGGCCTTTACAATATTTAACATTCAGGTGATATCTCCATTAATAGTAACCCGGATTTTGAGTTATGCTTCCATTGGTACCATCAATCTCGGCCTGTGGTATCGGCCAGAGTTCGCTTTTACCGATGACAAAGTTGTCACCAAACTGCTCAGTAACCGTGGTAACGACACCATTAAACTCATTTGTGGTTGTCTGGTACTGCATGGCATCTTCCTTGATGACCTTTTGGGCACGGCCGGTACGGATTATATCCCAATACTGATGATTTTCAAAGGCCAGTTCAACCCTGCGTTCAGCCCAGACATCTTCCTTGGTCACTGCAGTCAGGGGGAGGGGATATCCGGTATTGCCTGCATTTCTGGCCCTGTTCCTTACGCGGTTAATCCAGTTAAGTGCATCAGCTTGTTGTCCGACCCAAACGGCAGCTTCAGCTCCTATCAGCAACAGGTCGGCAAACCGGAATATTTTATAGGTCTGGGGCATATCACCGAGTGTGGTGCGGATTTCATTAAAATACGGATCCGTATAATATTTCCATGTTATATTTCCGGTAGCCGGATTATTATAGTATCCGGCAACCTTAACCGAATCGGGATATTTAGCCCTCATTTCAGGATCAGCATAATAATAAGGCACGGAATCTTCGGGTGTGACAACGGTAAGTTTGAACCTGGGATCGAGAATATTTCCATCGCCGTCGGTACAGCCGATATCCCGATAAGCCGTTGAAACAAAATACTTGGTCGGAAGAATGAATCCCCAGAAGTATTCAGTGGCCATAAGCGTATCTTTCCCGATATCCCTATTATACTGATAGATCATTACAGCTCTTGGCCCGTAATACCGGGGTATTATGTTACCTTCCATACCTTCGGGCCATATGGTGGTATGATCCTGAAAATGTTGCACGTCGAATATGGATTCCGCACAGTTGTTGGCCTCTGCCTGCCAGATCCACTTGTACCCCGGAACCTGAACCTGAACTTCACCTTCTTTGGTCAGCCTTGTAATGATATAGGGATCATTATGTCCGTCTTCACCTTCAAGGTAATATTCATTGGAGTTGATCACTTCCTTTGCTGTTTCATAAGCCAGCTGCCATTTCTCCTGAAACAGGTATGTCTTGGCAAGCATCGCAAGGGCAGCACCTTTGGTCGCGCGACCCACATTTTCAGGCGCAGCGTACATGATACTTCTTGGTTCCAGTAAACTGGCTGCTTCAATAAAGTCCTCTTCAATTCTTTCCCAGGTATAATTCAACTCAGGTCGCACCTGGTTCCATTCATCCTGAAGCAGGATACGATCGATAAACGGAACGCCTTTCAACTGGTTTTCAAAAGTAGCCTGCAATTGAGGGAAACCACCGTATTTTATCTGAAGCCTGAAATGAAACAAACCCCTCAAAAAGAGGGCTTCGCCCCGGATGCGGTTCCGAAGGGCATCATCAAAACCGTCAATGGATTTACTGAGGTAGGATAAAAGAAGGTTACAGCGGTATATTCCTCTGTATGTAACATACCATTGATTAAAACAATAATTGTTTGTCACAATGGGGGTGAATTTCATCAGTTCCTGCATGGGTGGCTGGTCATTTCCGCCAGGTTCACCGCCGGCCAGGGCATCACCCGAACAAACGGATCCGATGAAATCATGCTGCATGAGCGATTGCCCCAGCTGAAGAACATCGTATACAGCATTCAATCCTTGTATTGCACCGCCTTCCGTTGTGTAGAAAGCATAATCAGAAGGAGTATGCGGTTTCTTATCCAGGTATTCCTCTTCGTCACATGCAACGAAGATCAGTGCGGAAACCAGAACAATCCTTATTATATTTTTCATATTCATATTTTTAAAGTTTTCAGGTTAGCGGATTAAAAAATAAGGTTCATGCCGAACGTATATGTTTTTGCCAGCGGGTACATGCCCCTGTCAATACCAATGTCGAGAAAACCACGATCCTGAACAGTGGATCCCTGGCTCCTCCCGATTCCTATTTCCGGGTCAAATCCGTCGTATTTATGGAAAGACAATATATTCTGGCTGTTCACATAAAACCGCCATTTTTCAATTCCGATCTTTTTCAGCCCGGGGAAACTGATGGTATAACCCAGCTGTAGGCTTTTAATCCTGAAGTAACTGCCGTCTTTTACATAACGGTCGGATAACCGCATGTTGTCTGCATTATAGGACCCTGAGACCAGCCGCGGGATGTCGGTGTCGTCACCAGCCTCCCTCCAGTGGTTCTCCATGGTATTCAATGTGTTCCAGTATGCGTCACCACTCTCGAGGTAATAGACCGTTGCCATGAATATATCATTGCCGTAAACGCCCTGTCCGAACAGCTTAAAATCAAATCCGAAATAATCCAGTTCAACGTTAATCCCATAGGTAAACTTCGGATGCGGATTTCCAATGAATGTCCTGTCATGGTCTGTGATCTGGAAATCGCCGTCCAGGTCTTTCATTTTGATGTCTCCGGCTCTTTTCCGGCCGTCATAGGTTTGCCTGGGGCTGCCGGTGGCCTGTTGTGCCAGTGCATCCATCGAGTCGACCTCGGCCCTTGTCTGAAAAATGCCGTCGGTAACAAAGCCATAGAAACAGCCAATGGGGTGTCCGACTTCCGTACGGGCAATATAATCAGAGCCTCTGAATTCAGCAGAATTGATCGGCTGCTCGCTTCCCAGCTCAATCACTTCATTTTTATAACCACCGATGTTAAAACCAACCAGGTATTTGAATTTACGTTCCTGGTTCCGGTAGCTGATGTTGACTTCATATCCGATATTCCGTATTGAACCGGTATTGACAAACGGTGCCACTTCGATACCTGTTATTCCCGGTACCGGTGTCTGGGCCAACATATCGCGGGTTATCCGGTAGTAGCCGTCAACATTTAAGGATAGCCTGAACCGTATCAGGCTGGCATCCAGACCTAAATTGCCCTGCTCGGTGGTTTCCCATTTGATACCCTGGTTGGCAAGTCCCCTGGGTGTTCCTCCGGGATAAGCCTGCTGATTTCCATACGGTCCGAAAGTATAGTTATAGCCATAGGAGACACTGGTATAAGCAGCATAGTCACCAATCTCCTGATTTCCAAGCTGACCCCACCCGATACGTAGCTTAAGGAAATTAAGCACATCGTTTTTCGGGACCCAGGGCTCTTCCGTTATTTTCCAGCCAATGGCAAAGGACGGGAAATTACCCCATATGTTTTCAGATCCAAACTTACTGGATCCATCTCTTCGTATGGAGGCCGTGATATCATAACGGTTGAGGAAAGACACCATGATACGGCCCAGGTACGATATCATTGAAGCATCATAGGGAACACCTACCAGGTTGCCTTGAAATGCCGGTATGGGTAAAAGACCTTGTACATCCTCATATTGAATTGCCGTAGCATCACCATTGGATATGAACCACAGATCTTCGCTTTCAGGTACATCGCTGGTCTGCCTCAGATCGAGCCTGTAACTGCTTCTTTGCCGGGTATATCCCAGATTGACCTGCAGGTCGAGCCAATTGGAAAACGACTTTTTAAAGGTCAGCAATTGTTCGAACAGGAAGGTATTTTGCTTGAACCAGCCGTTATATAAGGTGGTCGTATTGCTGTTTATGGTAGTGGATTCATAAAAAATCGGGAAGAACTGTTCGTTTTCATAACGGTTGATCTCTGCACCCGCACTCGATTTAAAACTGAGCCATGGGAACGGTTTTATTTCAACAAACAAATTGCCAAGCAGTTGATCGGTCCTCAATACATTGTGGTTTCTTTCAATAGAGCCGACCGGGTTACCGATATTGTTGTTGAGAGAGCCCATGGGATTTTCTAGTGAATCTCGTACCGGTGTTGTGGGATCCATAGTCAGGGCCTGAACGATAACCGATGTCCATTCGTCCTGTTCGGGTATCAGGTTCTGTGTCGAACGCGATAATCCGATATTCTCACCTACTGTCAGCCATTTTCTGAGATTGGTAGTGGAATTTGCCCTCAGTGTATAGCGGGTGTAATCGCTTCCTCTTACAATTCCGTCCTGCCTGAAATAGCTTCCGACCAGGGCGAAATTCGATCTTTCCGATCCGCTTAAAAAGGAAAGCTGCACGTTTGCTACCGGTGCTACCCGGAATATTTCATCCTGCCAGTCGGTGCCGTGCACCGTGGAGCTGTCCACCCAGGGTTGCCCGCCTTCGTTGCGAAGGGTGGTCCAGTCTCTTGCACTCATGATATCATATTTTTTGGCGACGGTCTGATAACCGCCATAAATATCAAAACTGATGCTTGATTTTCCTTCTTTGGCTTTACGGGTGGTAATCAGCACAACGCCGTTGGCTGCACGGGCACCATAAATGGCGGCAGCAGAGGCATCTTTCAGCACTTCCATCGATTCGATGTCACCGGGATTGATCGCTCCTACTGATGCAGCAGACACGGGCATTCCGTCGACGACGAAGAAGGGATCGGGACTGGTGATGGTACCCATACCCCTTATCCTCACGGTTGGCGATTGCCCGGGCGACCCGCTGTTGGTGGTCACAGTTACACCGGCTGTGCGGCCCTGCAAAGCCTGGTCGATACCGGAGCCGATATTTTGCTTAATATCTTCAGCCGATACGGAAGCCACAGCCCCGGTGAGGTCACTTTTTTTAACGGTACCATAACCGATCACCACTATTTCAGACAAAGCAACTACTTCCAGTTCCATGGATATGGAAAAATCTTCCCTGCCGGCTACCGGGATCTCCTGTGCCTGATAGCCTACGATGGAAATCTGAAGGATACTGCTTTCTGCAACTGTTAATGAGAAGTTCCCATTTATATCGGTGACGGTACCGTTGGAAGTGCCTTTTTCCAGCACCGTAACACCCGGTAAAACTTCTCCGGTGGAGGCATCTGTGACATTGCCCTTTACAATTTTTTTCTCCTGTTGCATTAAAGCATTGGTAAGTACAATGTGATTGTCTACAAAAGTATACCGAATGCCCCGTTGCTTAAGGATTTCGTCAAGCAAATCGCGCAATGATTTGTCGTAACATGAAACGGAGATCAGCTGATTCACGTTTATGTTGGCATCATTATAGATAAACGTGAAATTGCACTGACGTTCGATTTCCTTCAAGGCTTCCTTTATGGTCCCGTTTTCAATCTTAAGTTGAATTTTGTCGTCGGGAACATAAAAGCTGGCTGAACCCTTAAGGCTAAGTACCAGCAACAATAATGCTGCTGTAAGACCTTTAAGAATCAGGTTCAACCATCTTTTCAGGTTAGTTAATTGGTTTTTCATACGGAATAATAGTTTAAATAGTAATCACGGTTGTTAAATTCATTATAAATTGAGAAGGCTATTTCTTTTTATACGAAATGGTAACATCGTTTTCCTCGATTTTGTATCGAAGTGGTGTTGTAAGGCTGATCAGATCAAGTACCTCTTTCAGGCTTTCGTTTTTGATGGTGATGGTAAACCGGTCGTCAACCGAATCTTTTCCTTCAAGATGAATGGATACACCATACCAGCGTTCGAGCTTGTTAATTACATTCTCGAAATTCTCATTATCGAAATACAGAATATTTTCTTTCCAGCTGGTAAAGGTAACCGGATTGACGACATCACGAACCAGCTGACGGTTGCTCCTGGTATAAGAAGCTTTCTGGTTTGCTGTAAGGATAACGGACTTTTCACCGTTAATTTCTTTTACGTTTACCGTTCCTTCGGTAACAGTAGTTTCGATATGCGGTTCGTTGGGATAGGCCATCACGTTGAATTTGGTCCCCATTACTTTGATTTCGATATCGGAGGTATAGATAAGAAACGGCAGTTTTTTGTCAGCCATTACTTCAAAGTAAGCTTCTCCTGCCAGCTCTATTTCCCGGTTCTGTTTCCCGAAACGGCTGTCGTAGCGCAGGATGGTCCCTGAATTCAGGTACACTTTTGTGCCATCGGCCAGGAGCAACTGTGATTTTTGTCCGCTGGGAGCTATACTCTCCGTAATGGTTTTTTTAAGTATCCGGGTTGTGCTGAGAAAGACAACGGATGCAATGCAGAGGATAAAGATAAGGCTGGCAGCAATACTAAGCCACAAACGGTACCGGTTTTTCAGTAACCTGTGATTTTCACGGAGGTTTTCAATTTCTTTTATAAAGAATTGTGTATGAATTGATTTTTCAGCTTTTTCGGGATGCGTCTTTTCCCTTATCTTTTCAAAAAGCTTCCGGTAATCGGGTTTATGTGTGCTTTCCAGAGAAGGTGTTGCATTCCACTGACGGTTCAGTAAGGAACCGATTTCATCGCCTTTTACAATATCTCTTGTTTCCTTAGGCGTGTAATCGCCCAGGATAATGTTAATCAAAAACCTCTTTATCACCGTAACTTCTTTCATTTGTGAGACTTAAATTTCATGAGTTTTGCGAAATGATCCCGATGCACATCGGGACTAGTCGAACAATCCCGCCGAAGGCGGAGGGTTTGATACCCCGCAGCCCCGCATGCCAATGTAAAACAGCGGGCAGGTCTGCTGTGGAATAAGTTTCTCCCGAATTCTCAGTACTTTGTGATTTCATACCCGTGATTTGTGTTAGTATCTGTTAAACAGTACAATTGATCCCTGCCTTACCCTTAATTTCGGGTGAAAAAAAATCCCGTTCCGAACATCCGGGACGGGATTTTATTATATCAGGCAAAATGTCAGTTCTTTGTGATCTTGGCGGCTCCGATGTATCTTTCGCCTTTGTATACCTTAATAATATATACACCTTTTGAAAGGGTGCCGACATCAAGTCTGTTGCTCTTTATCTGGTTCATGGAGCTGACTTCCTGACCCAGGATGTTGGTAATAATGACCTTGTCGAAATCGGCATTGATGGTCAAAAAGTCGGTAACCGGATTGGGATGAACCGAAACAGAAGCTGTTTTAACATCGTTTATCCCGGTACCGCAGTCGCCAACCAGTGTAATGGTTCCGCTGGCATCCATGCTATTCCATGCTTCAGGTTCGGTGCCGTCACCGCTCTGCCAGATGGTCCTCTGACGGGCTGTGGTTACACCTTCGTCCTGGTCAATGACGGTTGCGTCAAAACCAATTTTTTCGGGCAGTGCAATGATCGTTTCGCAATCCATTGGAACGGCATCTTTATTGCTCATGGAACTAATGCGTACGGCATGTTCGTAAACATAGCTTTCGCCCGAAAGCACGTATGCATATTGCCCGCCGGGTGCCTGAGTTGTTCCTGCCTCGGTATGCAATATATCATAACCGTCGGCAGCGAATCCAGGTGACCACTGATAGTGACCTGAACTGGCAGTGGCAGGGCCAACGCCGTCAGCTAACACATCGTTGACATCAAAATAAATCTCGGGTTTGTCATATAACCAGGAATCACCGCCTGCTACATGGCCCGGCCAATGGTCATCGTCTTCAACATTGATGAGGACGAAAATGGAAGTGTCGTTCCACAAAGCTTTCCAGTATGCAGTGACGGTGGGAACTTCTTGCCCGAGATTCAGTACAAAATCAACTTGTGTAACTGCATCCCATGCTTCTTCTTCAACCCCGTCAATGACAATTTCTGAAGTAGCTTTTGCAACATCCACATTGACTGGTTGCGCAATTGTGGCTCCGCATGCAAAGAGAAGAGAAATGAACAAGATGTAAATTTTTCTCATAGTTTTAATAATTTAGTTAATAATAGTTAATACATTAAGTATTTGGCATTTCAAACCACTTAATCAGCATTTTAAAAAATTAAAGATAATCGTTTCCTTATAAATATTCAAATTTCAATAAAAAAAATTAATAAACAAGCATATTTTTAACATATTATGCAACTGAAGACATCAATCGTTTACTTAATACAATTAAAAAACGCTTTGCCCTTAATCGGAAACAAAAAAAACATGAGTCTTTTCAGTGATACGGGTAAAAAGCACTTTAGTCATCCGTAAATAGCTTTTTTCGGAGAGATCAGCTATTGAACTGAATTAAATTTAATATTTTAGCCCCGACGTTGTTTTTAACCGTACCTGCAACATGAAGAGGAATTTCCCATGTATATTGAAATATACGGCATCCGGTGTTTTTTTTATACTTACTTTTGTCTACTGCTGGCATTACCTCGATCCTTCCCTCATTTATTTTAAACAACAGCCCCTGTTTCTGTTCGATAAGCTTTTTTTCTATAAATACACCGGATATCCCGGCGGCATTGCTGAATACCTGTCCCTTTTCATTTCCCAGTTTTTCTTTTCACGGGTAGCCGGAAGTATCGTGCTGGCCATTCTTGTCATGGCTATCGTATTCCTGTCGTATCAGCTGCTTTCCTGTTACTTTTCAAAAGACACTTCTTATTTTCTGCAGTTTTTGCCGGGATTATTGCTGATTCATCTGCACAGCCGTTATGATTATGACCTGAGTGCTGACCTCATCGTTATTGCTGCCCTTGTTTCTGGTATCACCTATCATAAAATTATCAGCCGATCACCCTTATTCAGGTCACTTTTTCTCGTTATAACCACCTGCCTGTTGTTCTGGCTCTTCGGAGGCAGTGCTCTTTTGCTTTATAGTATTATTGTTATGCTGGCAGAAATATACAGTAAGAACCATCGTTTCTTCTGGTTATTGTGTTTTTTTCAATTATTCATATGCTTCCTGCTGGCTGTTACTGCCTTTGTTGCCTTTCCGGGTGTAGCCCGTATAGCGGAATTTCCGATTGTGTTTTTCACCGGTTGGTATAAAAATGCAAGCGTATACCTCTATGTATTATATGGTATTATACCGGTCTTCCTGATTTTTCGGATCATAATACATTATACACTTGATAATCAGCGTTTTTATCAGCATTTTGTAACCGGTCTTTTACACCGCCGGAGGTTTATTGTTCTGTTGCTTATACCTTGTGTTATATTGGGCCTATTATTGGCTGACTGTAAACTGTCTTTTGACCGACAGGCTAAAGATGCTGTCCAGATTCATGCCTATGCTGCCAAAAAGGATTGGAATGCAGTGCTGGAAACTGCAAAAAGCCTTCCGCTTACCGACCGGAAAGTAATCTTTCAGGTAAACCGGGCGTTGTATCACCTCAACCGGTTACCGGATGAATCCTTCAGCTATCCGCAGTACTGGGGTGAAAACGGACTCGTCCTTACAGCTCATTACAGCAGGGATGTGCTGATGTTATGCAGTGACCTGTATTTTGATATGGGACATTGTAAAGAATCGCTGCACTGGGCTTATGAAGCACAAACCAAATCGGAACAGTCACCCGAAGTAATGGAAAGGATTGCCCTTAATAACATGATCATCGGAGAGTACAAGGCCGCTGAAAAATTCCTTTACATTTTATCGAAATCTCCGGTGTATAAAAAGTGGGCCAGGCATTATGTATCCTGTATTAAGGATGAAACCCTTATGGAAAAGGAAACGCTCATCCGGGAAAAAAGAAAACTGATGCCCCGGATGGATTTCTTTACCAACACCCAGCAGCCTCATCATGATATGTACATATTATTTACCGAAAACAATGATAATAAGATGGCTTTTGAATACTTTATGATGTATTCGATGCTTATACACGATCTGTCGAAGGTTGCCGTTCATATCAGTTACCTTGACACGTTACATTACAGGAAAATACCAACCCATATGGAAGAAGCCCTTCTTTTGTTTATGACGTTGAATCAGGAATACCGGATTACCCCCGGAAAGTTGCATATCAGCGAGCAAACCCAGCGAAAGTTTGCGGCCTATTCCCAGATCATGATGAGGTACCAGAAAGACATGAAGGCAGCCCAGGCCGAACTTTACAATCAATTTGGCAATACATACTGGTATTATATTCATTATATCAGTCCGTTGACCACCAAACGGAAAATACACGAAAAGCCGATTTAGATGCACATGAAAAGAGTTTACATGATCATACTGCTGGTATCCGTTATCGTGTTTTTTAGCGTGCGATACCTGTTATTGCGTGACAGAATTCCCGCGGAAATCATTCAGGCCGATGAATTTCCTGTAATTTTCCCAGATTACATGGGAATTACGGTCCCCGTAAACAATGCACCCCTCAATTTCAAAATACTGGAACAGGCCAAATACGGCCTTGTTGTCTTTTCAAATCCTGAAAACAAGAAGATCATTGTACGGTCAGACAATCTGAAGATTACGATTCCGCTTAAGCGTTGGAGACGATTTCTTGAGGCAACGATAAACCAAGATTATACTGTTGATACTTATTGCAGGAATGAGAAAGGACGGTGGATCAAATACAAAACCTATTCCAACCATGTTTCAGGGGACAAAATTGACAGGTATATTGCTTTCAGGCATATAAATGCCGGTTATATCCTGTGGGAAAAAATGGGCATTTATCAGCGCAATCTCGAAAACTTCCGCAAAATCCCGATTCTGCGCAATGATAACACAGGGAAAAACTGCATGAATTGCCATACATTCTGCAATAACAATCCCGAAAAAATGGTAATTCACTTGCGCCGGCCTCCCAGCGGCACTCTTTTATACAATAACGGAGAGGTGAAATTTATTAATACCGGCACAACCTATACCATGTCGCCCGGTGTATATCCTTCGTGGCATCCCGACGGGAACCGGATTGCATTTTCGGTAAACCTTATCAGGCAAAAGTTTCCTGCAGCAGGAAAAAACAATATCCATGTTTATGATATAGCCTCCGATATTGTTGTATATGATATTGAGAAAAACATTATCACCACCTGCCCTGAACTGTCAACCGGGAACCTTGAAAACCTGCCGGTATGGTCGCACAGCGGTAAATACCTGTATTACATTACAAGTCCAGGGTACGATGAGAATGTGCCGGATACAAGCGTTAAATACGATCTTTTACGAATAGTCTATAATGCGGCTGATGGTTCCTGGGGGGGGGTTGATACATTGCTGACGGCCAGGCAGACAGGTAAAAGTATCTCCTTCCCGGAGATATCCCCTGACGATAAATACCTGATTTTCGAGATGTCGGATTACGGATACTTCAATGTTTATGCACAAACCAGTGACCTGTTTATCATGGATCTGGAAAGCTTTGAATATACAGAACTCCCGGTAAACTCCGGTGAGGCTGAAAGTTATCATTCCTGGTCATCCAGCGGCAGATGGATCTTGTTTGTGAGCAAACGCATGGATGGCCTTTATTCCAATGTATTTTTCTGCCATATCGATTCAGCGGGAGATGTATCAAAACCTTTTGTATTGCCTGAGAAGGATCCGGATAACTATTTGTCGATGATACAAAATTATAACCGTCCGGTTTTTATTACGGATAAGGTAACGGTAGGTGGCAGGACCCTGGCCAGGGCAGCATACAATAAGGTCATCCCTGTGGAATTTGACCCCAACGTCGACATAGATGCCTTGTCGGGTGCCACACGGATCGAACATGATGTTACCAAAGAACATACGAATTAACCAATGAGCTCGGCAATTCCTTCAATCTCTACCAGCAAGGCTTCCCTGCATATATCTGCAACCAGGTAGTTGATCTGCACACCGGGGAAGGAAGCATCACAAATATCCCTGACAATTTCCATATCTCTCTGATATTTCACATAAACCCGTATGGATGAAAACGACAGTGAACTGTAATTGTTGAGGATCTGGTTGGTAACCAGGTTTTCGTGGGAAATCAGGTTCCGGATATTTTCAACCGTTGTTCTGGTTTGGGTTTCGACATCACCGATCCCAACTGTAACTTCACCTTTAATAGCAGCCGTCCCGGAGACAAAAATAATTTTATCATTTGCAGCCGAAATGTATTTTGCCCTTTCAAACTTGGGAGATGTTTTTTTCGGCTGAATATTCAGGTGATTGCCAACAAGAACATTCTCGGAGTAAGTATATGCATCCTTTTGCTGAGGGTTTTTTATCGGGATTATTTCTTCGCTGATAAAGGGTTTGTTGGCATAGAATTCAAGAACAACACCTCCCGAATTCATGCCTATGCCAGTCGCTGCAGGGTATCCATGCACAAATTGTGCCGTGGCGTAATACTTTGAACGTACATCATTGAGTGCCTGGTAATTCTGGATTTTATTTTCTGTTTCACCGTTAAAACCATCAATATCCTCAACATAATTCCATTGCCTTATAATATTGGCAAAGCTCATGGATTCTTCCTTAAGGATCTTATCCATTATGTTGAAAGCAGCTTCAGCCTGATCCGATCGCCGGCTGAACAAAAATTCATCCGAGGCAATACCTCCGGCAAAGATGGCCTTTTCAGCGTCCGATTCTACCAGGGTATAGGTAACATGGTCAATAATCTTGTGTTGTATCCTTAAATCATCAATATCTTTTGACAAGTATACCAATTCAACGCTGAGTTCTTTGTTGTCTGGTATTTGTCCGACAATGCTGGCCGAAGGTATATCCTCACCTAGATGTTCATGGAGTGATTCGAGGATGGCCCGCTTTTTTTCGGAATAATCGGTGTTGTTGCCCGATCGGATAAAGAAGGTAAGCTGAAGAATATTGTTATCCCTCTTTATTTCATCGATCTGGCTGATGCAATCCGCAAGCTGTTCATAAAATGAAATTCCTCCGAATGGCAGAATGTATTTTCGTTTATGTTTGTTTGTCATCAACACCTGGTAATAAACAGATCATCGGATACCGCAAAATAACAACTAATTTTTAATATGAAAACTGATTTTTGAGGGCTCAAAGATATAAAAAAAGACAAAAGATCAAAGATCAAAGATCAAAGAACAAAGACTATTTATTACAAATGAAAAACTGACATCCCTTAAAAAAACGCTGATAATAACAGAGATGAGTAAAAGTGAAGGTAGTCCCTTTTCCCCCTCAGCGTCACCCGGTAAGCTTTAGAGGAGTGATTCAGTTGTGCAGGTCGTGCAGGTCGTGCAGGTCGTGCAGGTCGTGCAAGTCGTGCAGGTCGTGCAGGTCGTGAAAGTCATGCAGGTCGTG
>JAFGKY010000129.1 GCA_016928305.1 Bacteroidales bacterium | reverse complement strand
ATATATAAATATATATATATATATATATATATATAAATTTATGCAAAAATACCATTTTTTATAACTTCTGCAAAATTCCTGAGCATTATTACTAAGCTTGAACATTCCTGACACCTTATTTCATAATAATTCTGTCATCCGGTCGCGATAAAATCTGAAAGACAAAATTCTTATCATTATTTTGTAAAAAATACAAAAAGCAATAAAAGAATTTCAATACATGAAGCTGGCACACAAAATCTAAAATAACTGGAAATTTGATGCTACGCTGAACGGACAGGGCCCGAAAAGGATACCTTATACCGCAAGCAATCCCGAACAATACCGGTTACCGGAAAGGTCGCCGGGTTTCCTGGTGGTGAATATGCATATCAGCAAAACATGGCGGGATAAGTTTGAAGTGTATGCCGGAGTCGAGAACCTGCTGAATTACAAACAGAAAGATCCGATATTGGCCAATGACCAGCCTTTCAGTCCTTACTTCGACAGCTCGCTGGTCTGGGGGCCGGTATTCGGAAGGAACCTGTATGCCGGGGTGAGATACCGGATTAAATAAGGACTCATACGGAACTTCACGTATAACACCATAAATCAGCTTTACGAATCAGGAACAAAGCATCAAAGATCTAAGATCTAAGATCAGAGAGCCAGGAAATATGGATTCTGCTGCTATAATTCGTAAAAATTTGGATAGCACAAACCTGCCTGCTTCGCTTTCGCGTAGCTTCAGCGGAGCAAGGCTGTCAGGCAGGAACACCAAGTCTCCAAGATTCACAAAGAGTTAATAATAAATTATTTATCTTCGTGAAACTTTGTGTTTTAGTGCTTTAGTGGCTAAAAAAACACTATTCAGCATGGAATCAATATTCCTTAATAAATCTATTGGTTGAGGATACCATTCATGCATCCATAGATTTTATACCAGCATTCGTGGCTTTATTTTATTTTTACCTTTACTTAAAAATTGATAAAAAAATAAAGTTAAACATGAGTCCATCCATTTCTCCTGAACAGATCAGTGTGCTTAAGGTTTTTCAGCGCAATGAGATAACCGGGTATCATATTTATTCCCGTCTGGCAAAAACGATAAAGGACAAAAACAACGCAGCCATCCTCGATCGTATTGCAAATGAGGAAATGGAGCATTATAAGACCTGGGAAAAATATACCGGTATTGAAATTCCTCATGACAGGATTAAAGTAAAATGGTATTTTTTTATTTCGAGGATTTTTGGCATTACGTTCGGCATAAAATTGATGGAACGCGAAGAAGACCATGCACAGAAATTATATGGCAGGTATCTGGAGGCATTGCCGGAAGCCAGACGGATCATGGAAGAAGAAGATGCCCATGAGCAACAGCTCATTGCAATGATTGATGAGGAGAGTCTCAAATATGCTGGTTCCATTGTGCTGGGATTGAATGATGCCCTCGTGGAACTGACCGGTGCACTGGCCGGATTCTCCCTTGTCCTGCAGCATACAAGGCTCATTGCCATGGCGGGTCTGATCACGGGTATTGCGGCATCCTTTTCCATGGCAGCATCGGATTACCTGTCGAAAAAGGCAGATGATACCGGCAAGAACGCGGGGAAATCCGCCATATATACGGGCATGGCATACCTGCTGACGGTTGCGCTGCTGATCATGCCCTACCTGATCTTTTCAAATTACATGGTATGCCTTGCGTTGACACTGGGCATTGCCATCCTCATCATTTTCGTTTTTAACTACTATATTGCTGTTGCCAAAGGTTTCAATTTCAGGCGCAGGTTTACCGAAATGGCAGTTATCAGCCTGGGTATTGCGGCGCTGACTTTTGGGATTGGATTTGTGATCAAGAAAGCGCTGGGGGTAGAGGTATAGGGGACGGCGGATCGGAGAATACATCCAGGTCTTCTGTTTTTTTCATTATGCTTTTTATGGCAGGCGCTTAAACTGCACATGGCTCACCTATGTATCATACACCCGTATCTTTCCTGCAAGCATAAAGAACCGAACGTGCAACGATTAACAGGTATAATCGACGCAAAAAATGCAACGATAAATTTTGAAATGTGACGAATAAGTTGTATTTTCGTTGCAAAATATGCAGCGAATGAAGGCATTTATACACCAGTACGATCGTTGGCCGGATTTTACCTGGAAACTTGATGAGCTCATAACCTTATTAAGTGAAGTGAGAAATATGCAGGGACGACTATTGGGAAGAATGGAATCATTGGGATTTGATTTAAGAGATGAGGCCACGCTGGAAACATTAGCCCTTGACGTTATAAAATCAACAGAAATTGAAGGTGAAATTTTGAATCTTAAACAGGTCCGTTCTTCGATTGCCAGGAAATTGGGAATGAAAATTGCAGGTTCAGTTGAGTCGAACAGAAATGTGGACGGAATGGTTGAAATGATGATTGACGCAACCCAGCATTGTTTCAAACCGTTAACCGCAGACAGGCTTTTTGACTGGCATGCAGCACTCTTCCCGACAGGCAGAAGCGGAATGTACAAAATAACCGTTGCAGATTGGAGAACGGATTCCAAGGGCCCTATGCAGGTTGTATCAGGGACCATGGGCAGGAAAAAAGTTCATTTCCAGGCACCCGATTCATCCTTGATAGAGACTGAAATGAGCCGGTTTTTAACCTGGTTTAATACAAATGAGGAAGTCGATTCAGTGCTTAAAGCCGCTATTGCTCATTTATGGTTTATAACGATACACCCGTTTAACGATGGGAATGGTCGTATTGCCAGAGCCCTGACTGACATGTTATTGGCACAATCAGACAGAAGTTCACAGCGTTTTTATAGTATGTCAGCCCAAATCAGAATAGAGAGAAAACAATACTATGAAATACTTGAAAAAACACAAAAAGGAAATCTTGATATAACCGAATGGATGAAATGGTTTTTAAGTTGCCTGAAAAATGCGTTAAAATCGACCGATACCATTTTGAGCCGGGTTTTATTTAAAGCTGATTTCTGGAACAGGCATACCAAAACAGCAATGAACGAAAGACAAAATAAGTTGTTGAATAAAATTCTGGATGGATTTGAAGGAAAGCTGACATCTTCAAAATGGGCAAAGATTGCAAAATGCTCAAAAGATACTGCAATAAGAGACATAAATGATTTAATAAGCAAAAACATTTTACGCAAAGATGAAACTGGCGGACGTAGTACAAATTATTTATTGAAATAATTCTTCGGCTTTACCGGCTGCCGAAGAAATGGTGCCATGCATGGTACGGATAGCACAAATGAACCCCCACTATTATCCACTCTAGTGTTATTGTTTCCCCAGCTTATTGGCCCTAATGTGGTCTTATTTGGTTCAAATTCTAATAATGCTAACAGACTTCGGACATGAAAAAGCTTTACAGAAAGAGATTTCCTTAAAATGCCATTTTTTGACCTGAAAACAATATTTTAAGCTACGAAAAGAGCTAATTTTAAGATCTAATTAACTATATGTCAATTAGAAAATTCGGTACGACCCCAACATAGAAGAAGTAGAATACCGCAGGTATGAAAGTGCAGGGCACGGTTTTGGACTTGTCACAGGAACCGATGCCGAAGGATGGTTGAGCCTGGCAGTTAGCTTTTGGAAACGTCATATGAATAATACGATATGGGCGTGGAAGCCCCACCTAAAGGATAAGGAGTTTTCTTAATTTTTACCAATATATTGTAACCAACATGAAAACATCAATTCTGGGACTATTCTTTATCAGTCTCTGTATAAATAGTTCCTTTGCACAAAATTCAGCGACCGAACAGGAAATCATTGATCTTTCGAAAGAGAAATGGCAATGGATGGCCGATAAAAATGCTGATACCCTTACCGTTCTTTTCCACGAAAAAGCCATGTTTGTCCATATGGGAGGAGCCTGGGGAAAAGAGCCGGAACTCAATGTGATAAAAAGCGGAGGGATTTGGTACAAGAAAGCGGATATCCACGAAGTATCGGTAAATATAATTGATAACACGGCCATCCTTCTAAACAGAATCACTCTTTTGGCGGAAGTTGGCGGAAATGAGGTAACCAATCCTTTTGAGGTTACTGAAGTATATGTGAAGCAAGAGGGTAACTGGAAGTTAGTATCCCTGTCGTTCACCAGGCTACTGCATTAAAAACCGATTGAAGAATGTGAGATATGGTAAGCTTTTGCTTTCATTTATCCATTAACTTGTTTGGTTCATCATAATATTTCGTACCTGAATAGATGATTTTTCCTATGATAGTATATTTAAACAGGAATCGTGTTATTATACTGGAAGTTAGGTGGCCAGCAAAACGGGAAGGAAGGGCAGGCTGTGAAAAAGCGAAGCGACTCATGAACACCATTAAAAACAATTAACAGAAGTGAATAATGCTGTAATGCATAGAATTTCAATAAAGGGGCTTGCCTTCATCATAAACGATAATAAGGTATATAACACAATTAAATATTAAGCATGTATCTTTATGATGTATCCAATTGCAAATAATATGATTTATGGCTGTTAAACAGATATTTTATTATCCCGAAACAATGAATACCTTTGCGGCCAGGTTTTTATAATATTCTTCAGCAGAGCGAAACACAATGCCCCATAAATCAGGTTTCGTAAATATCATCGGGAATCCCAACGTGGGCAAGTCGACCCTTATGAACGAGCTGGTGGGCGAGAAGCTGTCCATTATTACGCCCAAAGCCCAGACTACGCGGCACCGCATTTTGGGTATTGTATCGGGCGATGATTATCAGGTGGTGTTCTCCGATACTCCCGGCATCATAAAACCTGCCTACCGTCTGCAGGAAAACATGATGAAGACGGTACGGACGGCATTCACCGATGCCGACCTGATCCTTTACCTCACCGATGTCAAGGAAACACCCGACTCGCAACTTCCCTATGTAAAGAAGATAAGGAATTGCAAGGTCCCGGTACTGCTGGCCGTTAACAAAATCGACCTGGTTTCACAGCCCGAAGTGGAAAAGCTTTTAGCCGGGTGGCGGGAGATCGTGAAGGCTGAATCTGTCATTCCAATTTCTGCCCTTCATACTTTCAACGTGAAAGAACTGTTCAGTGAGATCCTGCGGCTGATACCTGAAGGACCGGAATACTTCCCGAAAGAAATCCTCACTGACAGGCCGGAACGGTTCTTTGTCAGTGAGATCATCCGCGAAAAAATACTCCGCAATTACAGGGAAGAAATACCCTATTCCTGCCAGGTTGAGATCGAATCGTTCAAAGAGGGACTTGAGCTTGATAAGATAAGGGCCATCATATACGTATTGCGCGAATCGCAGAAAGGCATCATCATCGGCCATAAGGGGGAAGCCCTTAAAAAGACAGGGACCCAGGCCAGGATCGACATTGAGAAATTTCTGGGGAAAAAAGTATTCCTTGAACTGCATGTGAAGGTGGCGGAGGACTGGAGGGATAGTGAGAAGAAACTGAAAGGATTCGGGTACTGAAGGAGTGACGAGTGACAAGTGACAAGTGACAAGCAGTGTGTGCATTGGGTTTGGGGATGTATGGCTGTCGGCCATAGAATATGGACCATGGACTGTGGACCGTGGACAGTCGACGGTGGACTGTGGATTCTTTGAATAAATAAATCAACCCTCCTTCGCTAAGGCTTCGGAGGGCAAAGCAAATCAACCCTCTTTTGCCAAAGGCTGCAGAGGGCGAGGCAAATCAGTAAATCAATAAATCAATAAATCAACAAATGATACGGCATATCGTCATGTGGACAATCCGTGAAACCGGAACTCCAAGGGGCAAACTGGAAGCTATGGCCGAGCTGAAGTCAAAACTGCTTGCCCTGAAAGAACAAATACGGGAAATACGGAACCTGGAAGTGCATTTCAATTCCATTTCGGCACCGCAGGATAATTTCGAGGTAATCCTTGAAAGTGAATTTGCATCGTGGACTGACCTGGAAACATATCGGAAACATCCGGCTCATGTGGCGGTAGCCGAGTATGTTAAAAACATCAGGCAAAGCCGGGCAGTCATTGATTATGAATGTTAGCGATAATGCAATAAATTTGTGCAACAGATGAAACCGGAAATATGAGCAATATTGTCGCCATTGTTGGCCGTCCCAATGTCGGTAAATCAACTTTTTTTAACCGTCTTACAGAAAGCCGTTCAGCCATAGTGGATGAAACATCCGGGGTAACCCGTGACAGGCATTACGGGAAATCCATCTGGAACGGTGTGGAATTCTCGGTCATTGATACCGGTGGTTACATTGAAGGTACTGACGATGTTTTTGAAGAAGAGATCCGCAAACAGGTATTGCTGGCTATTGAAGAATCCGATGCCATCCTTTTCATGGTGGATGTAAACAGTGGCATTACCGATATGGATCAAACCATTGCTGATATATTGCGACGGCGCGGGAAAAAAGCCTTTGTTGTGGCTAACAAGGTAGATGAGCCTGCCAGGACATTTGAAGTGGATGTCTTCTATTCCTTTGGACTGGGCAATCCATACAGGATATCTTCAATTAATGGCAGCGGAACAGGCGACCTGCTGGATGACCTGGTAAAATCGTTTGAAAAGAAAGCGTCTGAAGCATTACCTGATCTTCCTCGCATTGCTGTAATTGGGCGTCCCAACGTTGGGAAATCAACACTGGTAAATACATTGTTAGGTGAAGAAAGGCATATTGTGACTCCGGTGGCCGGAACCACACGTGACTCAATTTATACGCGATACAACAAATTTGGTCATGACTTTTATCTGGTGGATACTGCCGGTATCCGAAAGAAAGGCAAGGTTACGGCAAATATTGAGTTTTATTCTGTAATGCGTTCTATCAGAGCCATCGAAAATGCTGACGTCTGTTTGCTTATGATTGATGCACAACAGGGCATAGAGTCTCAGGATATCAATATTTTTTCCCTGATCCGGAGAAATAATAAAGGAGTGGTGATATTGGTCAATAAATGGGATCTGGTGGAGAAAAATACCCATACCAGCAGGCATATGGAAGAAATCATCAGGGAAAAGACGGCTCCGTTTTCCGATGTTCCGGTTGTTTTTATTTCTGCCATTAACAAACAACGTGTTCACAAAGTACTTGAAATTGCCATGCAGGTATACAACAACAGAATACAGCGGATTGCCACTTCACACCTCAATGAAGTGATGCTGAAAGTTATTGATGATTATCCTCCCCCTGCTATCAAAGGAAAATTTGTTAAGATCAAGTATGTAACACAATTGCCTACACATGCACCTTCTTTTGCCTTTTACTGTAACCTTCCTCAATATGTCAGGGAACCTTATAAACGTTATCTGGAAAATAAAATCCGGGCGAATTTCAATTTTAAGGGTGTTCCCATTCAAATATTCATCCGAAAGAAATAATTTTGGATCATAATTTGCGGAAGATTTATAAAGAAATTCCTCTGATGTTACGCAATATTTTCATATCACTGCTGATTTCGGGTATTATAATAATATCTTGTGAACCACCTGAAAAGATAAGCCCCATTCCCGAAATTACTTTTAAAAGCTTTGTGCTCATAGACTATATTGATTCTCTTGGTAATAAGGGAAAATTAGGCACACTGAAATTCGATTTTATTGATGGCGATGCAGATATCGGATCCTATGTGTCAGACACAGATACCACCGAGGAAGGTGAGTCAACCCGTTACAATGTTTACCTGATACCTTTTGAAAAATTAACCAATGGACTTTATGATTCTGTCGAAACCGACCCGCTTAAATATATCATCAGTCACGATGAAAGACTTGATCGTGTGGGGCAGAACAAGACCATAAAAGGAGAAATTGAAATCCGTATTCAATATGCTATCATTCCGCTGCAGGATACCCTTCGATATGAGTTTTTTATATTCGACAGGGCAAGGCATAAAAGCAACATTGCCGTTACATCCGATATCGGATTTCACTGAAATGGTTGTAGAATAATTCACGGTTCGCAGACAATTTGTAAATGTTCATGGTTAAACGTACCTGGCGGTTACGCTGCATGGATTGTTTTGTCTTTGTGTTCCTTATGCTTGCAGCGGTTTCCGTTCATTCATTTGTACCCCGGGCTGAAGCCCGGGGCTACCAACATTCAGCCCCTAATGGGGCTATAAATACTACACGTTCGACAATCAATATAAAATCTTTAAATCCTTTAATTTGCAATTCTGAAAATAGTTCGCGGTTCACATCTCACAGACAATCTGTAAAGGGTCTACGGTCAACAGTCCACGGAAAATCTTCAAACCTTCAAACCTCAAACGTTCAAACTTTAACGAGTTCACCGTTCAAGGGAAATCTGCAGATTCATGAAAGCCGGTCTTAATCGCAAAAATCCGGGAAATAAACCAATCCCGGTACGCTTCGCCACCGGGATAGTTCGTCTTTCGGTTTTCAAATCGCCAAAGGCTCTTGAAAACCGGGCCTCACAAAAAAAATGGGGGCCGGTATATTGCCCCCTAACCCACTGGAAACCTAAAACTAAACCTATGAAAATCTTACCTTGATAGATTTATTATACCTTATCAATAATATGACATTTCTCATGTATATTTTACTTAGTGTCATGGGAAATTTATTCTTGAAACCAGGTTTTATTATTGATAGCGATGTAAAAATCTTGTGCAAAGGATCACGATACATTACGTTATTGCAATAAAAAGGCTTATGCTGCCAGCCTGCAGACTGGCGATTTTTGATTTATGCATTTTACTTCTTATATCTTAAATCGTCAATCTTCAATCGTAAATCTGCTTTTGCATTTTGTAGGTTGCCAGGTGCAATAACCCTCAATGCCCCGGGTTTGATGCAGATTTTTATTTTACCTTTAACGAGGATGGGTTCTCCGTCGTAATGAATGTATTGCTTCTTTTTTTTGCCCCTGAGCGTGATGGCTTTACCATGAATGACTTCAAGATATGGACTGCGATCGATTTTATTGCCTAGAAACCTAATTCCCAGAGGCAAGGTGACTGCTTTAGGAAACGGTTTTACAATGCAAACATCCAGTAGGCCGTCATCGATCTTAGAGGCAGGCGATATATATATATTGTTACCGTATTGACCTGAGTTGGCAATGGTGATCATAAAAGCCCTGGTCTTGTGTTTCTGTCCGTCTATTTTAAGCCTGTATTTTTTGGGCTTGTATGAGATAAGATGGTGTAAAACCGAACGGACATAACCCGAAAAACCGCGTTTCTTGCGTTGGGCAAAGGTATGACCTACCCGTGCATCGAATCCGATTCCACAATTGCTGAAAAAACATTGTTCGTTGAGCATTCCTGCATCAATGGTTCGGATGGAATGTTGTTGAATAACTTTTAGTGCTTTTTTGGTACCATGGGGTATTCTCAGGTAGTTGGCAAGGCCGTTGCCTGATCCGGCCGGGATGATACCCAATACAGAATCAGAATGAATAAGGGCTGATGCTACTTCATTCACCGTGCCATCTCCGCCTACTGCTATGCAATAAGGTGTTCCCATGCGGACATAGCTGCGGGCTATAATACCGGCATGCCCCTTCTCCTGCGTGTATTCAATCGCTGCTTCTGCTGTGGTAAATGTGCTTTTAATCGAATCCTCGATCCGCTTCTTATTCTTTTTGCCTGATATCGGATTGATAATAAATACATACCGGAGAGGTGCTTCTGACCCTTTATTTTCTGATGTTTCAGTGATTGAATTTCTGATCATATTTCAAAAGTTAATCACTCCCGTGAAGGATT
>JAFGKY010000128.1 GCA_016928305.1 Bacteroidales bacterium | reverse complement strand
TTCAAAAGCCGACCCGATGGGAGCAAAATAGGCGCATGGGCATCTCCCCAAAGCCGTCGTTTACCCAACAGGGAATACCTCGAGAACTTGCAACAGGATTATATCAGGCTTTTTAAAACCAGGGCCCTTGAAAGACCCGAATACTGGGGCGGTTATAAACTCACCCCCGACCTTGTTGAATTCTGGCAGGGCAGGGAAAACAGGCTCCACGACAGGTTTGAGTACGTCAGAAACGGGGGAACATGGGAGGTATTCAGGCTGGCGCCGTGATTTAAATCAATGAATAATTAACAATTATCAATTAACAATATTATAGAGCCCTAAGTTAGGCTCAGGCTGTGCCTGAGTCGTTTTCATGTTACCAAGATATGCCTGCTTATGATACGGCAGACAATAATAATTTCTGTTTCTGAAAATTACCTCTTCATCGAAGCAATACGTTCCTCAAGCGATCTGATCCTGGTTTCGGCATCGGCCCTTTTACGGTTTTCAAGCTCAATCACCTTGGCCGGAGCATGATTCACAAATTTTTCATTATTCAGCTTCTTCATCACCGATTCAAGAAAACCCTTTGTGTAACTAAGTTCTTCTTTAAGTTTGGCCAGTTCTTCTTCGTGATTATGTTTGTCTCCCAACGGGATATAATACTCAGCATCAGCCGTGATAAAACTTACTGCCCCTTCGACCTTTTCCGCGATCACCTGAATAGATTCAAGGTTACCGAGTTTGATAATCACGGCCTCAAAATCGTTCGAATAACTGATAGGTTTAACGCAAAGCTTAAGTGGCTGCTTCATGGGTATTTGGTTTTCCACCCTTGTATTCCTGATAAAAGTCACCACTTCTTTAACATGTTCGAAAAGTTTAAGCTTTTCCTTGTCAACAGGCTTAACCGAAGGAGATTTTTCGTACATGAGCGTATAGCCCTGGGGCCTTTCCTTGAGATAGTGCCATATTTCTTCGGAAATGAAAGGTACAAAAGGATGCAGCACCCTGAGCAATACTTCGAACATTTCGATGGTTGCCTGGTAAGTCCGATGATCGAGCGGCTTTTGGTATTCAGGCTTGATCATTTCGAGATACCACGAGGAAAATTCATCCCAGAATAACTTGTAGGCTATCATCAGCGCTTCCGAAATGCGGTATTGTTTGAAAGCTTCCTCGATTTCGTAAACGCCCTGCTTTAGTCGCTCGTAAAACCAAATAATTGCCATTTCAGCGGCCATGGCAGGTTTGGCATCGCCATCAATCTGCCATGACTTCACCAACCGGAAAGCGTTCCACATTTTGTTCGTGAAGTTACGACCTTGTTCGGACAGACTTTCGTCAAACAGCAGGTCGTTTCCGGCAGGTGAGCAAAGCAACATACCTACGCGAACACCATCGGCGCTGTACTTCTCGATAAGGCGCAGCGGATCAGGAGAATTTCCGAGCGATTTCGACATCTTACGGCGTTTGGTATCCCTTACTATTCCGGTTAGATAAACGTTTTTGAAGGGTTTTTCGTTCCGGTATTCATAACCTGCCATAATCATCCGTGCCACCCAGAAAAAGAGTATTTCAGGCGCGGTAATCAGGTCATCGGTGGGATAGTAGTAATTGATATCCGTATTACCGGGATTTCTGATTCCATCGAATACAGAAATGGGCCATAGCCACGATGAAAACCAGGTGTCGAGCACATCTTCGTCCTGCCTGAGATCGCCGACCTGGAGTTTATTGTTACGGCTTTTTTCCCGGGCAAGTTCAACGGCTTTTTCAATGTTTTCGGCCACCACATATTCGTTGCTATTACCAATGTAATAGGCCGGAATTCGCTGCCCCCACCATAACTGCCGCGAAATACACCAATCCCTTACGTTCTCCATCCAGTTGCGGTAGGAATTTTTAAATTTTGAGGGATATAACACAATATCATCATTCATCACATGTTCGAGAGCCGGTTGGGCCAGATCCTTCATCCGTAGAAACCACTGCATGGATAGCCGGGGCTCAATAACCGCATCTGTACGCTCAGAATAACCGATCTTGTTCACGTAATCTTCGACTTTTGCCAGCAACCCATCCTCCTCCAGCTTTTTGACTGCCAAATCACGGGCCTTAAACCGGTCGATGCCGACAAAAAGAAGGGCCTTATCACTTAATGTACCATCCTCGGTAAAAATATCGATACTTTCGAGATTATGCCTGATGCCAATTTCATAGTCGTTAATATCATGCGCCGGCGTTATTTTCAGGCACCCGGTACCAAATTCCATGTCAACGTAACTGTCCTCTATGATGGGAACAACCCGGTTAACCAGCGGAACGATAACCTTTTTACAGGTCAGGTGCCTGTAACGCGGATCCCCGGGATTAACGCATACAGCTGTATCCCCCAGAATGGTCTCAGGCCGTGTTGTGGCTATGGTAACAAACCCATCCTCGCCCTGAATGGGGTATTTCACATGGTAAAGTTTCGATTTGACTTCACGGTAAATGACTTCCTCATCCGAAACGGCAGTTTTTGCCTGCGGATCCCAGTTCACCATGCGGACTCCCCTGTAAATCAATCCCTTGTTGAATAAATCCACAAAAACGCGAATGACACTTTCCGACATTTCATCATCCATGGTAAATTTGGTACGGTCCCAGTCACACGAAGCCCCCAGCTTTTTCAACTGTTCCAGTATAATATCACCATGCTTATGCCGCCATTCCCATGCATGCTCAAGAAATTGCTCACGACTAAGCGTTTTCTTGTCAATACCTTCGCTTTTTAATTTGGCAACCACCCTGGCCTCGGTAGCAATGGAGGCATGGTCGGTACCCGGCACCCAGCATGCGTTTTTACCCTGCATACGGGCACGCCTGACCAAAATATCCTGAATGGTATTGTTAAGCATATGTCCCATGTGCAAAACACCGGTAACATTTGGAGGGGGTATGACTATGGTGTAAGGAACCCGGTTGTCAGGGACCGATTTAAAAAAGTCCTTGTCCATCCAATATTTATACCACTTGTCTTCAACCAACCCCGGATTGTATTTGCTGGGAATTTCCATTTTCAGATATTTTACTGTTACAGCATTATTAAATCATGCAAAAATAGAATTTTTCGGCGATTAACCGGCAGTGCTGTTCAATATCATCAACAGGTGAAACCCACGCTTAAGGTTTTTATAATGAAATTTGTACCACAATCACTAAAAACTATTATTTTTGTCAATGGTTTGTATAAAAATGTACAATGAAAAAGTTAATTGCCGTTTTCAGTCTGGCTGCCTTATTCTCAGCCTTTAGTTGTTCGCAGAACCCTTCTTCCAACAAGCACGAAGGTGCGGCCATTGAATTTGAAAAAACAGAGCATGATTTCGGCGCTATCCCTTACAAAGGAGATGGAAGTTATGAGTTTGTCTTTAAAAGCACCGGTAAATCACCGGTTGTTCTTTCAAATGTACGTTCTTCGTGTGGCTGTACCGTCCCTGAATGGCCCAAAGAGCCTATCAAAAAAGGTGAAACAGGAAAGATCAAAGTTACCTACAATACCCGTCTGATTGGCAGTTTTGCTAAATCTATCACGGTTTACACCAATGCCAGCGAGGCACCTATTGTACTCATAATAAAAGGAAAAGTAGAATCTGACAAAAAGCCTGTGACGGATGCGCCTGCGGCGCTGTAATAGTATTTCACCAGGTATAAACCTGTGCAGGCAAAGCCCGTACAGGCATTCATTCCTTTCCAGAACCATTTCATCACACTTTTTATACTGAAATATCCATGCCCGAAATTTCCAGAAGAGGACAGTTGATGCCCAATTCGCCTATTCGTAAACTGGTACCCCTGGCTGAAGAAGCCAGCATGCGGGGCTGCAAGGTATACCGGTTGAATATTGGACAGCCCGATCTGATGACTTCACCCAATGCACTTGAAGCCATCCGTAATATTAATACAAAGGTTATTGAATACGGCCACAGTGCCGGTAACGAATCGCTTCGGCGTAAATTTGCGGAATTCTATCATAAAATAGGTGTAGAGCTGACCTACCAGGATATTCTTATTACAACAGGTGGATCAGAAGCCATTACCTTATCTTTGCTTACATGCTTAAATGCAGGTGATGAGATAATTGTACCCGAGCCCTTTTACGCCAATTATTTCAGTTTTGCCACTGCCGCCGATGTTAAAGTCATACCGGTGAATGCCTCCATCGAAAACGGCTTTGCCCTCCCTCCCATCAGTGAATTCGAGAAAAAAATCACCCCGCATACCCGGGCCATTATTATTTGCAACCCCAATAATCCCACAGGATACCTGTATTCGTGGCACGAACTCGAGCAAATAAGAGACCTGGTAGTCAAGCACAATCTTTTCTTTATCTGCGACGAAGTATACCGTGAACTTTGTTACGACGGTAACGCCGTGAAGTCGGCCATGTTGCTCGAAGGCATTGACAACAACCTGATTCTCATCGATTCTGTTTCCAAGCGATACAGTGCCACAGGACTCCGGGTAGGTGTGATGGCCTCACGGAATCATGAATTACTAAACACTGCATTGAAATTTTGCCAGGCCAGGCTTTG
>JAFGKY010000127.1 GCA_016928305.1 Bacteroidales bacterium | reverse complement strand
TGAAAGAGAAATGACTGTATTATCGGTGCCGTCACATTCACAAATGGTATTGCCCGGGTCAATAACAGCCGTAAAATCACAGGTACAATTAGAGATGCCGGCGGTGAACGGAAAGAAAACGCCCCTGCTTTCTCCAGGGGCCAGGTTAGCAGTCTGATCGGCGAAAACAAGTCCGCAATCGGATGTCAACCTTACCACCACGCTGCTGGCGTTCGCGCACCCGTTATTTGAGACATTAACGGTTATGCCGGTGAAATTTCCGTCACTGACGCATGAGACATACCTTTCAATACTGTTCACAACCAGGTTTGGGATATTCACGGTTTTGCCGCTGCAGAATATATTGTCCGCGCCGTCGCTTTCGCAAATGGTATTATTATAATCTGCTTCCGTGCGGATGGAGACTTGACAGCCCATGGAATTGGCACAAAGATCGGCGGTCATGTTTTGCGGTGTTATTGTAAATACCTGGGTGCCGCCTCCGGAAGGAATGTTGACACCGGCAAAGGTTTCGGCCCACTGTGCCACCTGGCTGCCGGAACAGCCGGTATTATCAAACAGGGTGAACCGGACCGGGATGTTCTGATTAAGGTTGGAACCACACCCGGCGTTTGCCACGGTAACGGTTCCCGATACAGTGACCTGGCCGTCTGCCAGGCAGGTGACACCCAGGGTGTCGGACTGGACTTCCAGGTCCGGGATATTAACGGTTTTATCGGCACAGAGGGTGTTGTTGGCACCGCTGCATTCGCAGATGGTATTGGAGTAATCGGCTTCCACCCGGACAGACACCTGGCAGCTGGTTGAATTGGCACAAAGGTCGCTGTCGGTGGTTCGCGGGGTGATGTTAAATATTTGGGTGCCGCCTCCGGAAGGAATGTTGACACCGGCAAAGGTTTCGGTCCACTGGTCCAGGATGTTACCGGTGCAGCCGGTGTTGTCGTAGAGGGTGAACCGCATGGGGACCGAGGCATTAAAGTGTAGTCCGCAGCCATTGTTGGCCAGGGCGGCGGTCCCGGTTACCCGGATCTGTCCAGCGCCGGTACAGGTTATGGCCAGCGTATCCGAGGGCACCGTAATGTCCGGGACATTAATGGTATAAGGAGCAGATGCCATGGCGTTGTTGGCGCCGCTGCACTCGCATAGGAGACTGTCCGGGTCAATTAAGGCAATAAAAATGCACGTGCATGACGTGCAATTGGGTGTATAATTGAATGTGACATTGGCGCTGGCGCCGGCAGCAAGGTTAACGGTTTGGTCCGAAAAAACAATGCCGCAGTCGGAGATCAGCCGCACCACTGCATTGCTGGCATAAGTGCAGCCGGTGTTTTCAACATTAACCGTCACCGTGCCCTGGAGATTGCCGTCACTGACACAGTTAAGCGAAGGGACCACGCTGTTGACCACCAGTTCCGGGATAGGCGAAGTATAGGATACCGGGCCATAGGTGTTGTTGTCCTCATTGTCTTCTGTCACATCATTGTTTAAATCAACGGTGGCATTGAAGTTGTAAGGATTGCAGTTATTACAGGTGGGTACCCAAGAGGCAGTATCGATGTCAACAATAACGGAACTCCCGATGCCAATAGTGCCGTTGTAAGTGGTGTTGCCTGTCCACGTACCGTCAGTCACCTGGATGGTAAAACTGTTTGTACTGTTTTGATCTCCCTGGTTATTCACTTCAACCGTAATGGAGCCGCTGAAGCTGCCGTCTGCCACACAGGTGATGGAAGGTGAGATATCGGTTATGATAAGGTCCGGTAATGAATAGGCTGGTGAACCTGTGATTTCTACGAGAATAACGGCAAAAAGTATAACAACAAAAACAAATGGAGTAGTTTTCATATGATTTCCTCATCCTCAGTTATTTCAAAGATGGAAAAAAAACCGGAACTTCTCTTTATGTATTAATGTATTTTCTAAGAGCATATTATTCAATATTAAATTGAATACCGCATTGACAGGATAGCCTTAACTGCTAAAAGTCCCTGAATCGATGAATGTTTTTATAAATTGGTGAGTAAAAAGTCTGATATTAATAAGGTTTTAGATTTAATAAACCAACATAATGATGATATGAGGGATAAAATAAGACCTAAAATACATGCTGATCTTTTAATAAGAAGATTTAAAAAAAATTATATCAGGAAACCGGGAATTGATAAAGGTAAAATTTATTGCAGGGAATTCAGTTATCTCGACCTCCCGCCTCTTTTGAATGCGGCAAGGTGATTCTCTGATCCGCCAAGAAGACAACTGAAGACATCCCGGATGTCGGCTGGCAGATCTTTTTTCAGAAATCGCTCATACATTGCAATATTTGCTATCTCGGCCTCTACACCAATTTGCAGCGCTTCCGGAAAAGTTTCCGGAACCCTGGCTAATTCCAGTCCGCGGTCCGGCGGTAATATTATGTTATACTTTTCAAACAGGGGCGTCAGCCACGAAATATGTCTTTCTTCTGCCTTGATGATGTTTGAAAATGGCCTCTGGCTGCCAAACTTCTCAATAACCTTCTCATATTCTCCCCTGGCCAGGTACTCGTCCTGTATCGCAAAAACAAGCATTTTTTCAAGTGTAAGTGATTCGTCTTAGAGCTTCGAGGCTCCGGCTGCACCGTAAGTATCATCAGCAGCTTTAACTGGCGAACCGGTTCCAGCAGACAGTACAAACATTCCGATTATTAAAATAATCATTAATTTTTTCATCTTAAATCCTCCCAGAAAATTTGTTCTTATCCATCACTTCTCTCCACCTGCCGCGATTCATGACATGATACCATGCTCCGGTGTATTGGATTCTTAGTGGTCGAGATATGATCTTTAGGTATCATATCAGGGAGAAAGAGTCAAGGGCAGTCTTGACCCCTTAAGGTGGCGGATAAATCCTGTCTTCTGCAAACTCTCCCGAATCAGCTCTTATTCTGCGGATAAAAAATATGTTGACAAAAAACTATTATATGTTATGAGTAGAATAACTACTCATAAAAGGACAGGTAATGACCAATCTATTTGCAGGTCTAATAGCATCAAAAACAAGGATTAAACTCTTGATCCGCCTTTTTTTTAATCCTTCTGCAAAATCATACCTCAGAGAACTGGCAAAGGAATTTAACGTATCAACAAACTCAGTTCGTGAAGAACTCAATCAATTGAGAAAAACAAGCCTGCTGAAAACCCAGAAAAACGGCCGCCAGGTCTTATATATGGCAAATACCGATCACCCGCTCTTCCCTGAACTCAAATCCATGGTCAGTAAAGTTATGGGAATTGATAAGGTAATAGATGGAATTGTTTCCAGGCTGGGTGACATGGAGTGTGCATATCTGACCGGTGATTATGCTGAAGGCAAGGATACGGGAATTATAGACCTTCTTCTGGTTGGTAATATCGACCAGTATCACTTAAACGATTTGAGCAGAAAAACCGAACGATATATCAAGCGAAAAATCCGTTCTCTGGTCCTTACAAGAGATGAGTACAATGAAATGCTGCCCCAGATGAAGAAAAGGCCCCTCGTCCTGATCTGGGAAGCAAACGGGAAATAGAGAGAGGTTCTTCCTCAATCTAAATTATTTATTATATTAATAGGTTATGGGTTTTTTTATATGTAACCGAAAGGGCGGAGCTGTAAGCCGGCATTGCCTCTCCAGTTGGTAACTGACATTTTTTATGAGTTTATAACCTGTTGATAAAGGTACAATCTTCATAGAACATATTAGCAATTCTCTTGACTTTTTATGCTATTTTATTTAACGGTATCGTAAAATACACGCGAGTTATTTACGATGGAATTTAAAAAATCCGAATACCTGCAGCGACACATAGAGCCTTATGATCGAACAACTGGTTCTGCGTTTGCCTGATCTTGTTGGATCGCCTCTCTCATTGAACAGCCTCCGTGAAGACCTTCAGGTCTCCCATCAGTCCGTTAGCAGATGGACTGCCATGCTCGAAAATCTTTATATTATTTTTGAATTTATCCTTTTGGTGCACCGAAAATAAGAGCAGTAAAAAAGGAGGCAAAACATTACCATTGGGACTGGACTGTGGTAAAGGATGCTGGGGCAAGATTTGAAAACCTGGTAGCTTGCCATCGCATGAAGCTGTGCTGTTTTTACCAGGATTCCGAAGGTAGGGAAGTGGAGCTGCGTTATTTCCGGGATGTTGACAAGAGAGAGGTAGATTTTGTCTTGTTGGAAGAGTCACGCCCTTTCCATTTCATTGAATGTAAAATAAAGGGAGGTCACATTAGCAATGGCCTCAAATATCTAAAAAAACGATTTCCGGATGTTGATGCAACGCAGGTAATACTTGAATCAGATGATGATTTTATGACTAATGAAGGCATTAGAATTTGTCCGGCACATCTATTTCTGAATGATTTTGTATGAATTTAGAGGTGTGAATCATTTCGCCGATAACAGATAACAAGTAATGACAGAATCAACGTTTAATACTGAAAAACCTCATATCCATATCAGACCGAAAAAGGGCTGGCAGGTAATTGATCTGGGCGAACTCAGACAATATCGTGATTTGTTCTACTTCCTTGTTGTCAGGGATATCAAGGCTCTATTCCTATTTATCATATATTGACAAATAATATTCTCTTAACAGTCCATATTATATGAAAAGAATTAGCAGAAATGCAATTTTTAACTCGGCTGAACTAAGCCAGAATTTGACTCAGAAATCGGTACGTGGCGGAGTTATAACTATTTCTTCCCAGGCGTGCAAATTAATTCTGAGTACGGCAAGTACAGTTATTCTAGCCCGCTTATTGACTCCTGACGATTTTGGCCTCATTGCCATGGTGATCGTTGTTATTGCTTTCGCCGACATGTTCAAAGACGCGGGCCTTTCCATGGCCACTGTTCAAAAGGATGAAATTAACCACGATCAGATTAGCACCCTTTTTTGGATCAATGTCCTTTTGAGCTGTTTTCTGGGGTTATGTATCCTGGGAGCTTCGCCACTGATAGCTGGATTTTATAAACAACCCGAATTGAAAACTGTCACAGCAGTACTATCTATATCATTTTTTATAAGCGGGTTCATGATTCAGCACCAGGCATTATTAAGACGCCACTTGAAATTTGGTGCCCTGGCGATTATTCAAATAGCCTCCCAAATTATCACTCTCGGAGTAACGGTTATTCTTGCTCTTTTTGGCTTTAGGTACTGGTCATTAGTCGGTGGTGCTATCACTAATGCTTTTGTTGGCACTTCCATGACGATCTTTTTTTGCCCATGGGTTCCGGGACGCCCGAAAAATGTAAGCGGCATTCGAAACATGATGAACTTTGGCGGCTATTTAGTTGGTCACAATTTTCTTAATTATTTATTTCGTAATCTTGACAAGGTTATAATTGGTAGAATTTCTGGTGATTTTGTTCTGGGATTATACTCCAAAGCATATCAGCTTCTTTTATTTCCAATTAATCAACTTTCTATTCCAATTGCTGCGGTGGCCATTCCGGTTTTAAGTAAATTGCAGAATAATCATATAGCATACAAACAGTTCTATTTAAGGGCAATTTACTTTATTGCATTCTTTTCCATGCCAATCACAATATTTCTATTTGCTCATTCCAAAGAAATTATTATTTTGATTCTCGGAGATAAATGGTTACCCTCTGCCGGTTTTTTTAAAATACTGTGTATTAGCGCAATTTACCAACCCATTACTAATACAACGGGATGGTTATTTGTAAGTTCGGGTCGAACAAACAAAATGTTTCGATGGCGGCTTTCAACTATATGGATTTCTGTATCTCTTTACTTTTTAGGCGCATATTTTAATGGAGCATTAGGGGTAGCCTCTGCCCATACAATTTCTGTGCTTATGCTAACAATACCAGTTTTATGGTATTCACAACGCGGCACAAATATTGGAACATTCAATATATTTAAATCAACTTTTCGACCATTATTATCAGCAGTTTTTGCAGCAATCTTATCGGAATTAATTTTTCCAAACAGTCACAATTTGATTTTATCGTGTTTGTTAATGTTAACAGCCTATATGATATTCAACTGTATTTTTGCTTTTAGTTTTTCACCTTTAATGGACTTCCACTATATTATAAAACGTTACTTATTCAAGGTTGCGTAAATATTTTTCTGGCTGAATGTGCTAATTTAATATTAGATGAAAAAGACTTTAAAAAAGACTGTTAAGTCTCTAATTCACGTTTCCCTCAATGTAGTTAAATGCCTTGAATATAATATTGCGTCTCTACTGAATCTCAACATCTATCCAAAGTTTCTTGTTTTCTATACTACATTCCGATGCAATTCAAGATGCAAGGCCTGCAACATATGGAAAGGCAATGATAAATTAAAGCAAGAGAAAGAATTGTCTATCGAACAGATAAGTACGATATTTTCAGATCCGCTATTTAAAAAGATTCAGAATATCAATATCCAAGGGGGCGAAGCAACATTGCGTGAGGACCTTGTAGAACTGGTAAGTGTGATTATCAGCAAAATGCCCTCACTAAAACAGATAGGGCTGACATCTAATGGTTTAAACACCAAACTCGTCGTTACTAAAGCGAAGCGTCTCTATGAATTGTGTCACCAAAATGGTATTCATTTTAGCCTTGGCTTTTCTATCGATGGGGTTGGCAAGTATCACGATTTTGCTCGTGGTATAGACGCATTTAAAAAGGTTTCCAAATCAATTGAAGAGATTAAAGAACTGAAGAAAATGCCTGATTTTTCTTTAGTAACTAATTGTGTTTTGACTGCTTGTAATATCTGTAATATCAATGAGATTGTTGAATTCCAGAGACAGACTTTTAATATGACCAGCCCTAACCTTACAGTTGTAGAATTCCGAGAACATTTTTTGAATGTCAAGAACTCGCCAGAAGGTCAGCTGCTTCTCTTTACAGAAAATCCAAAAGAAAAAAAACTATTGGTTTCTTATCTCAAGCAACACAACATCCCTCATTCATTCAGCGATTATATGACATTTAGATATGAGCAACTCAGAGCCATGTTGGAAGATAATAAACCTCGAACTCAGTCATGCCAATATAAGATATCTGGACTTGTTTTAGACCACCAAGGTAATATTATGATTTGCCCTATTGGGGGACGTATTGGTTCGTGTCTTAACTGCAGTCCAAGCAAAATATTCTTTTCTTTTAAGACTAAATTACGCCGAAAACAATTAATAAAAACAGCTTGTAGAAATTGTTTTCCATATAACTTCTACACAAATGAAAGACAAAAGGACTTTCTGAAATATATTGTTTTTTTTCTTAGAGCCTTAATAACAAAAAAAAGGAAATGATACTGGAAAATTATAGAATTTGTAGAAAATGAACTTTTTTAAAATCCGAAAAATATTGAGCAGGAAAATATTTGAATCAAGACAGAAACTTCTCTTAAAAAGAAAAATCCACTCGCTCATGAAGCCATATGATATTTTGGTCCCTACACACTTAGCTATCGAAACAACAAACATGTGCAACGGAAAGTGTATATTTTGTCCACATAATATAATGACACGAAGTCTTGGTGTGATGAACATGGAGCTTTTCAGAAAAATAATTAATGATGCCAAGACAATCGGATCTGTGGAATTTATTACTCACGGAGGCATGGGTGAACCCTTATTTGACAAATCAATAGCAAAAAGAATTGCAACTGAAAAATCCAAACTTAATTGTCGTGTTCAATTACATACTAATGGCAGTTTACTTGACAAGGACAATATTCAAAAACTGTTTGAAGTTGGCTTAGATGTATTATCTATTAGTTTGAATGCATTTAACGATCACACGTACAAGGATATAACTGGCCTTGATTACAAAAAAACACGTCAAAATGTTGAGAATGCATTTGAAATGAAGGAAAAAACACAGGCCGACACTAAAATCCGCATAACTATGGTTAAAACAAATGATATGCCACCCGAGGAAACAGAAAATTTTCGAGATTACTGGAGGGCATTTACACCGAATGTCGCAGTACATCCCAGCAAGAATTGGGCATATTTTACAAAAAACGAAATAAAAGGCAGAAAATATCCATGCAAATGGATCTGGTATATGATGTCAATAAACTGGGATGGCAAAGTCAATCTCTGCCATGAAGATTTTGATGCTAGGTTTGTTATTGGTGATCTCACTAAAGAAACGATTGTTGGAGTATTCAATTGTGATAAAATTAGGACAATTCGCAGATCTTTCTATGAAAACGGCAAATCATTGCCAATATTATGTAATGATTGCAGCAGGTTGAAGCTCGACAAGTTCTGGTGGCTTGGTGTTAATGTGAATGAATTACCTAATGGTTATAAAAAATATTCTGAACGATTTCATGGTGGCACATTTTGAATGAAAGTACTTATCACTAACACAGTCGCGCTTAACGGTGGGGATGCAGCTATACTACACGCGCTCATTGATGTTCTTAGAATGACTTTTGGAGCTGATACTCAATTTGTTGTCTATGATAATCAGCCTGATGTTGCACATAAATTCTATCCTGGTCTGAAGTTCAGAAAGCAGATTTATCAAAGTATTATTAGTTCATTACCTTCCATTAAATGTAAAAAGTATTTGCAATGGCTGAAATTGTCGCTATTCAATTTTGCCGTCTGGTGCTGGTGTAATCACCTACATTTTATCACAAAAATTATCGCAACCAAGCAAGAATTATATGACATCGATTTGTACGATTCTTCTGATCTAATTGTAAGTACGGGTGGAACCTATTTGGTTGAAAATTATTCATTAATACCAAGGATATTTGATTATTGGATTAGTCTTTTGATGAAAAAACCTTTAGCTTTTTATACCCAATCTTTAGGACCTTTTCGTAACAAAGGACACCGTATTGCGCTAAAAATGATATTCGATAAAGCGATTGTTATTTTTTTACGTGATAAGTCTTCGTTTGAACACATCAAAGAGTTAAATATCGATATGACAAAAGTTTATATTTTTCCCGATGCAGCGTTTGCTTTGGGTAAAAAGGAGATCCCAAAAAGCCTTGTTTTAAAAAAATCTCAAAAATTGCATATCCAAAACGTTGCTATTTCTGTTAGAGATTGGCCTTTTTTTAATAGGATAAATTATACTGATGGAATGAACATTTACAAAGCAACCATAAGGCATGCAATAGAATATTTAATTAAAAAACACAATGCTAATATTACCTTCATTTCAACATGCCAGGGGATACCAGAATACTGGGCTGTCGATTCCAATATAGCATTAGATATATGCAGTGACTTGCCGGATAATATCCGAAAACGGATTGTCATAAATCACGATTTCCATACTCCAAGTGAATTGATAGGAATATTAACCCTCTATGATATAGTAATAGCAACACGCATGCACATGGCAATATTATCGTTAATAGCTGGTACCCCGGTATTTCCAATTGCATATGAATTCAAGACTCTCGAATTGTTCAATAGTTTAGGTTTGAATGATTGGATACAGAATATTGAAACGCTCGAGCCACATATTTTCTTAGAAAAACTGGATTCTTTTCTTTCACGGTTATCCGAAATCGATAAGATCGTTTTCCCTAAGATAGCAAATATAAGAAAACAAGCATTCGATGCCGGCAAGAAACTAGAGGAAGAGTATTATTGCTGGTTGAATTATAAAAAAATAGTAATGTAAATATAGAAAGATGCGAATAGCTTTATTTGTATGGAGTTTTCCAAGCACCTCTGAAACTTTTGTGCTTAATCAAGTTACTGGTTTGCTTGATCGAGGACATGAAGTATTCATTTTTCCTACGGAGATTATAAGACAGGGTGAGGATCACATCGCGATAAAGCAATACAACTTGGCTGATCGTACTTTCTATTGTACTAAGGAAAAATCTAGAATAAAACGTATTGCAGTTTCAGCTGCAAAATTCATCAAGCACTTTCCAAGGCATCCTACTCAAATGCTAAATGCCGTTAACGTATTTAGATATGGACTAAACGTATTAAATTTATCAAAATTATACGAATACTCATTTTGGCTAGAACAACAGAGAAATGTTTTTGATATTATTTTTTGCCATTTCGGGCCCTGTGGCAAAATTGCTCTTAATTTAAGGCAACAGGGGCTTATCTCTGGCAAACTTGTGGTTGTATTTCATGCTATGGATCTGACAACCTATATACAAACCTTCGGCAAAAATATTTATCGAGAAATGTTTGAGGAAGGCGATATTTTCATGCCGATTACTAATTATGCAAAATCTAAACTAATTAATCTTGGTTGCCCTGCAAACAAAATAATTATTCACCACATGGGTGTCGATTGTTCTAGATTTATATTGAGGCAAAGATCTTTGAAGCAAAATGAACCACTTAATATCGTGTCTATTGGTCGTTTAGTAGAAAAGAAAGGTTTTGAATATGGAATACGAGCAATAGCAAAATTGATCAAACTTGGCTATAAGCTGAGCTATATGATTATTGGTGATGGAGAATTACGCATAAACCTGGAACAACTAGCTAGAAAACTGGGAATTGAGGCAAATATACATTTTACAGGTTGGCAGACACAAGAGCAAATTCTAAAAATACTTGAGGGTGCACATATAATGATAGCTCCAAGCATCACAGCTGCGAACGGAGAAGAAGAGGGATTACCAGTAGTACTTATGGAAGCTCTAGCGGTGGGATTACCAGTTATTTCAACAAAACACGCAGGGATTCCGGAGCTGATTGAGAATGGTAAAAATGGCTTTCTTATACCGGAACGTGACAGCGATGCATTGGCAGAAAAAATTTCCATACTTTATGACAATCAAAAATTGCGCAATGAATTTTCATACAAGGGTAGAATAAAAATAGAACAAGATTTTGACGTTGAAAAACTCAATGACCAGATTGTCAAGATCTTCAATTCATTATTAAACCATTAATAACAAGAAAATATATACAACATTTGCTGGATTTATTTTGTTAAGATTCTCTAATTTTATTTAAATGCTGTGCTTTTAAACATAACTTTTTCTTTGATTGTGATATTCATTTAATATCAATAAGCTGACTAGCTTAATCTTAACGTTATTACCTAAAATTATGAGTATCACGAAAACAGATTTGCTAAAGGTTGTTTAGTTAAAGGATATATCCTTTGCGTGTTAGAAAATACGCCTTATAACCTTCAAAACCATATTAATACAAATTACGAAATGAAAATACTTCATTTAAATACCTATGATATTGAAGGAGGCGCATCAAGAGGGGCATACTGGCTGCATAAAGCCCTTTTAAAAACAGGGGTTTCTTCGAACATGCTCGTTTCAAAAAAAACAAGCGATGACGACACCGTTCTTACTCAAACTTCAAAGCTTCAAAAAGGAATCGCATTACTGTCTCCAGCCATAGATAGCATACCTCTAAAGGGTTATAAGAACAGGAGGCAACTTATATTTTCGCCATCCTGGGCTCCTAACCTTATCGGCCGTGAAGTCAGGCTAATTGATCCTGATATTGTACATCTTCACTGGGTATGTGGAGGTTTTTTAAATCCTGGCACATATTTAAAATTTCGAAAACCAATCGTCTGGACTCTTCGAGATATGTGGGGCTTTACCGGTGGATGTCACATTACTGAGGGATGTGAAAGATATTTTAAAGCCTGTGGAAAATGTCCTCAACTAGGCTCAAAAAAAGAAAATGATCTTTCCAGATGGGTGTGGAAAAGAAAATTAGGGGCCTGGGAGCAACTGGATATGACAATTATCTGCATCAGCCATTGGCTTGCAGATTGCGCGCGAAAAAGCAGTCTGTTTCGAAACAAACGGATTGAAGTTATACACAATGCGGTAAATGAAGAAACCTTCAAGCCATTACCCAAAAATTTGGCAAGAGAAATTTTTAATCTTAGACAGGATAAAAAAATTATTCTTTTTGGTGGCATAAATGCTGTAAAAACATCCTATAAAGGATTTAATTTTTTAATTCAGGCATTAAATAAACTTAAACTAAATGGATTTGGAAATAACCACGAACTGGTGGTTTTTGGGTCGACAAGGCCGGCTGATGCACCTGATGCCGGTTTAAGGGCCCATTATTTAGGAAGATTTTATGATGATATAAGCCTGGCTTTACTTTATTCAGCTGCGGATGTAACTGTAGTCCCCTCCATACAGGAAGGATTGGGAAAGGTAGCAATAGAATCAATGGCATGCGGAACGCCAGTGGTTTCTTTTGATTCTTCTGGGCTTAAAGATAGTGTAGAACACCAAAGAAATGGTTACAGGGCGAAATGTTTCGATTCAGAGGATCTGGCTAATGGTATAGTCTGGACACTGCGGGATGATCAACGATGGAAGGCTCTCTCCAGACGTGCAAGAGAAAAAGTAGAACAGGAATTTACGCTTGATATGCATGCAAAAAATTATCTCAAACTTTATGAAGATATTTTAATGGCAAAATCGTAGCTCAAATAAAAAATCATTAATGAATGACTCTTCTTAGTCCCAAAATATCAATAATCACACCCTGCCTGAACCGGGTAGAATTCATTCGTACTGCCATAGAAAGTGTTCTTGCCCAAAACTATCAAAATTTTGAACACATAATAATAGATGGCGGTTCCACAGATGGTACTCTTGAACTACTGAAAAAATATCAACATGTTATATTTGTATCAGAACCTGATGAAAATCTATATGAAGCCATAAATAAGGGTATCCGGCTGGCCAGCGGTAAAATAATCGGGCATTTGAACAGCGATGATTTCTATTCAAAGGCAATTTTCGGA
>JAFGKY010000126.1 GCA_016928305.1 Bacteroidales bacterium | reverse complement strand
GTTCCAGTCGTCGTTGTTGATGGGGTAGAAGGCGCCGGTCCATCCGGGCATCAGTTTCACCAGCCGGTTGAAGTCGGCCTCTGAGGCTACCTCCTGGAGTGCCACTATGTCGGGATCGATGGCCTTGACCAGTGCCGACAATGCTGTCACGCTGGTGTATCCTAACATGGGAAATCCCTGAACGTTGAAGGTAATGATGTCTATGGTTGCGGAGCTGCCGGGGATGACACATGCGGCGAAGAGGGAGGTATCGTCGGGCGACGGCGGGTCGGGGACCCTGCGGCAGGAGAGTGCAAATAATGCCAGAAGCAGGAAAAGCAGGCTTGGCAGTCTATGGAAACGTAGAAAAAACATTGCATACAAAGTTGCTGAATTTTCCCTTATTTACAATATCTATCTGCAATCATCGGCAAATGAAGCGCAAAGCCTTGCTGCTCCTGGTTCCGGATGCATATACTGTCAGGGTACAGTGACAGTAGCAATATTTGCGATGCCGTTATTCAATCCTTGAGAAATTTTAATGTAACGATTTGGTAATTGTCCTGTGATATATTCAAAATAGGTTTGCCCATGCAAAAACAAAATTGGACTCTCATGAAAAAATTCTTTTTAATTATTATTCTAACGCACTTATTAACAGGTGCAAATATCTTTGCAGGAGTGGATACAACCGAGGATAGCAAAGGCGCTATTACCGGCAGAGTAGTTGATTCTGAAAACCTGCCGCTTCCTGGTGCGACTGTGTTTATTACTTCGCTGAACAAAGGTACAGTAGCCGATAATAACGGTGCTTACCGACTGATAGGATTAAACCCTGGCGAATACATTGTAACCGTTTCATATGTTGGTTTTAAACCAATAGAGAAGAGTGTCACAGTTGAAGAAGCCACAACACAGACGGTTGACATTCAGCTATCGGATAATGAAATTATAGGCGATGTTGTGATTATGGGAAATGCCGGTGGCGTTCTTAAAGCCCTTAACCAGCAGTTAACTGCGCCGAGCATAATGAATGTTATTTCGTCAGATCAGGTGGGAAGCTTTCCCGATCCCAATATTGGTGATGCCTTGAAGCGTATTCCTGGCATTCATGTTCAGTACGATCAGGGTGAAGCCAAATTAATCAGTATTCGAGGTACCGATCCTTCAAAAAGCACTATTTCAATTAACGGCACTGCAATATCCGGGACTGGTGATAACCGTTCGGTAGGTGTTGATGCGATACCGGCAGACATGGTCCAGGTCATTGAAGTGAGTAAGGCAATTACACCAGACATGGATGGTGATGCAATTGGTGGTGCGGTAAATCTCGTGACCCGAAAGGCACCCTATTCAAAACGCTTTTCTGTTTCCGGTGGAGGCGGTTACAACTTTTTAACCAGCGATCCGCAGATAAATGGGAGTATAATTTACGGGGACAGGTATTTTAATGACAGATTGGGAATTATCGGCTCTGCATCTGTTTACGACCAGAAGCTGGGCTCAAATAAGCACAACTCATCGTGGGAGCCAACAATGGTTGGCAACACCGAATATTTTGTTCCTAAATATCTTAATATAGAACAAACACTAATGGAACGCCTTCGCCAGAGTTACACCCTTGGGATTGATTTTAAGTTCAATGAAAACCATTCTGTTGCGTTCACAGGCATCTTCAATGATTACAAGGACTGGCGTCAAACCTACTCGCTTCGTATCGACGATATTGGAGGAGGCTATAAGGGAAACTGGTTAATGACAGATGAATACAATGACATTAAAAGTTTTGAACAGGTTTTTGATGATATAGAAGATTTCCAGGATGAAATAGACGGAGATATTGATGCTGACGGCGACGGTGTTAATGATTTGACAGGCAAACCATATATTGTTTTAGATGAAAACAATGATGGAATTGACGATAATTCGGGTACTATGTTTGTAGATTACGATCCCGAATATCCAACATTCCACCCTGAACTGGAACGTCATGTTTATGCCGGAGCAAATGAAAAAGGCGGGGATTTAGTGCATAAAAAAATATTTAACTATGGATTTGAAGGCGAACATAACCTGGGCCTTTTAAAAGCCAGCTGGAAATTCGCATACATCTCAACTGTAGAAGACGAACCAAATTCGCGCGATTTCGAACTGCAGAGTTACAATGAAAAAACGGTAGTGATGAATTTTACCAATCCACGGTATCTTGGTCTCGACAGAGGGTTCGGAATTGATAATGTTGTGGAAGAAATTGCCGGGAGGACTTCAGAAGATATCGATGAGAACCGGGTGGATACGTGGGAACTGGATGGTTTCAAGGGTCGTGAAAGACGTTCAAATGTAAATCAGTTCCTGTACCAGGCTGATTTTGAGCTTCCAATAATTCAGGGAAAGTATGAAAATAAACTGAAATTTGGAGTTAAAGCCAAAACCATGGATAAAAGCCGTAAAACTCTAGGTCGTGTCAAATGGAAACCGCTTGATAACGATCCTGAATCTCCCGGTGTTTACAACTGGAAATGGATGTGGAACGATTTTGCCCAAAACATGCAATACGTAAGTTCTGCATTTAGCAATTCCAATTATAATGTTGGTCAGTCGGTTACAGCCAATTGGGTTGGACAGCAGAATACAAGCTTTGACGGCCCTACCGACACATGGAAAATAGTTACGCTGTACAATTCTGAAATTGCTGATGGCTATACAGCTTCTGAAGATATTTACAGTGGTTATGTTATGTCCACACAGAAATTAGGCGATAAAATGAGCCTGCTCGCCGGGTTACGTGTTGAACAAACCAGAATAGATTACCATGGTTTTGAGTATTTTGAACGTGCTGAAACCTTTGACGAGGTAAGTGCCAGTCAGAATTATTTTACTCTGTTGCCAGGTGTTCACCTGAAATATATGCCGACCTCGAAAAGTGTATTTCGCATGGCTTACACTAAAACCATCAGCCGACCGAACTATCGTGATATTGTCCCCTACACCAAATGTGATATCAAAGACATGGAGATATTTTTCGGAAATCCTGATATTAAACCAACCGAGGCCCACAATTTCGACCTGCTGGGCGAATATTACCTTGGATCGACAGGTCTGCTTTCAGCAGGTATTTTTGTGAAAAATATCCGTGATTATGAAGTGCGGATAATTGAGGTTTTGCCCTGGGAGGAAGTTACACCGTATCTGATAACACCCGAAGAGATAAATGCCCGCACCGATATCACAGCAGATCAGAAAACCGACTACATCACCAGGTATAATAAAGCTGAAGGTAAAGAATTTGAAAGTTTTACCCCAGGCAACGGAGGGAATGCAAACCTTTTTGGGGTGGAAGCAGCATTTCAGAAAAGGCTAGATTTTCTTCCGGGAATGTTGAGCAATTTTAGTATTTATGCCAACTATACACACAACTGGGTTGATAACAAGGACAGTGAATACAAGCTTTCCGGAACTGCCGAAGACATTCTTAATGCTTCGCTGGCTTATGACAGCAAACGTTTCAGCGCCCGCATTTCCTATAATTATACTGCCGACTTTTTAACCAGTAACGGCCAAACAGAACAGTATGATGTTTATTATGATAAGGTTTCGTACCTCGATGCCAACATTGATATCTTTATCACCCGTAAACTTGTACTTTTCGCCTCGGCCAATAACCTGCTGAACGAAGTTCAACGAACATATCAATGGAAGCCGGATTATACTTATTTGTCGCTTGAAAACGGTATCAGGGTGCAGGCTGGTATAAAGCTTAATATTTACTGAGGCTATTATCAGGACTTAATACAGCCAGCCAACAACTTAAGGCTGGCTTAAAAAATTTAAAACTTTGTGCTATGAAATATCTGTATTTAATTTTTCTTATTTCAATAATATC
>JAFGKY010000125.1 GCA_016928305.1 Bacteroidales bacterium | reverse complement strand
TTCCATGGGGTGGGATCTTCCATGTTGCCACCTTTTACCAGCTCACCCTGACTAAGGTCAACCAAACTTAATTCATCAATCGCCACATCGTACACAGGATCTGTATCACCTGCACCATTCCAGCATCCGGCCTTAAAAGCAACATACCATTCAGATTGCGTTGTGGTATCAGGAATCTGGATCACTTTTGATTGAATATTTGCCAGTGTAAAATTATCCTGGAAAGTGCCTTCAAAGTTTACGTTATTAGGTGCCTGCCAGGTGTTCATACCGTAACCCAAAGCTGTAACTATTTCACCGCTAGCGATGGTATCCCTACCGTAAGGTTTGATACGGGTAATGAATAATTCTACCCATACATTGACTGCAGTATCTGCAAGATATTTATAAGCACCGGTTAATAAATATCTATGACCAGGTATAAGCTTAACCGGCTGCCACAGCATGTTAGCTGCCTGACCGGCTGCTGTAACACGGTAACACCCGCCTTCCCCGGCTGCAGGAACATCAGCCGTGTAATTGAATTCATAGATACCTGTATCGACTGCATTGAAGGTATTCCAATATACATTCCAGGCACTCGGGTCCTCCATATTGCCTCCTTTTATCAATTCCTGGCTTTTGACAGCAGGGGCTAATAGAAATGCACACAAAATTAACAGTAATTGTTTTTTCATAGTGAATGTTGATTAGTTAATAATAAGTAATTATCGGCTTTTTTTGATGAATAATCATATGAGAAAAGTCAGCTTTTCATTTAAAGGCAATAAAGATAAATAATTTTATTGAAATTGTACCACAAAATGTTGCAAATTGAATGATCGAATGTTAACCTGCATTTTTTTCATTGCAGTGCTGAAAACAAATCAGGACAGCTAATCGTCGGGGTTATACCATATTTGGTTATTGCAGATCCCTGATCCTTATTTCTATCTCGGGCGTATTACTCAACAGTTGAAGAAGGATACCCGTATCGGTTGACCCGTAATGATAGGGGTATAAAATAGCCGGTTTAAAAGCTTTTGCGGCATCAGCCACCATCTCCGGCGTCATGGTATACGGCAGGTTCATCGGCAGAAAGGCCACATCGATATTCTTCAAAGCCTTCATTTCAGGTGTATTTTCGGTGTCCCCGGCAATATAAACACGTTTTCCACCGATGGTAACGATATAACCGTTCCCTTCCCCTTTGGGGTGAAAAGGATTGTTGGGTGATCGCATGTGTTTTATATTATATGCGGGAACAGCCTCAATCCGTATACCATCCGTTTCCTGAACGTCACCGTTTTTCATAATAACAGGGCTACCCGTTTTTGACGTCCAGGAGCATTTTTGCGTGAGGAAGACTTTGGTTTGCGGTTGCAGGATTTTTTGCAGCGCCTCCCTGTCAAAATGATCATAGTGATCATGCGTGATCAGCACAATATCGGCTTTTGGCAGCTGTGTGTAATCACCTTCACCAGCAACCGGATCAATATGCAGGATGCAGTTGTTGAATTCGAACATCAGGCTCGCATGCCCAATGAATGTCATGACCAGATCACCCTGTTGGGTGGCAATCGTGTCACGATCAAAGGGATTGGAAGCATTGTTGTTTTGCATAGCGATCATTGTTAGGATTAAACCAAATTTGAATCTCATGACCTTATTATAATATACATAAAATTAAGGTATGTTTACGATATAAAAAAATCGAAAAACCATGTTTACCTAAAAGTGTGATTATTGATAATAATGTATAATATTGTAACAGACATCACAAGCATTGCACGAACTGGCAACAATCTGATATATTCATTATGAGTACCATTGTCTATTTGAATGATGCATTCATTCCCAAAGAAAAAGCATGTATTTCTCCGGATGACCGGGGTTTTTATTTTGCCGACGGTATTTATGAAGTAATCAAATATTATAACGGCAAGGCCTTCTGCTTAAGTGATCATATGGAAAGATTAAGACGAAGCCTTTCATCGATCCGGATTAATTTCACAGGTATTGATCAGATCGAAAGCCTGGCCAATGAACTGATTCATCTGAATCATATGGAAGAAGGATATACCGGCGTATATATGCAGATCACACGGGGGGTGAACCGGCGTATGCATCAGTTTCCGGATGAATCTGCCTGCCCTACATTTTACATGAATGCCTATCCCTTACCACCTTTCATCAATGAACTGAAAAAAGGTATCCGGGTCATCCTGCGTGAAGATATTCGCTGGCAACGGTGTGATATCAAATCCATCATGCTTCTGCCGAACGTGTTGATGTATCAGGAGGCTATAGAGAACGGGGCAAGAGAATGTTTTTTTGTTCGCGACGGGTATTTCACTGAATCTACACATTCCAACATTTTTGGTGTTAAAAACGGTGAAGTATATACCCATCCCGATTCAAACCATATCTTACCCGGTATAACAAAAAGGATCATAGTGAAGATCTGTAACAAAGCCGGAATAACGGTTAAAGAAACGCCGGTGCGTGTGAAGGATTGCAAGTATTTCGATGAATTTTTCATTTCGGGTACGGGCAGCGAGATCATGCCTGTGATCCAGCTGGGAGATATACCGGTAAGGAATGGGAAACCCGGAACGATAACGCGGCAGATACAGCAGGAATTCTTCAGGATAACCTATGGTGAAATTGCAGGAGATGAAAATTATTCTAAATGGATAGCAGATTAAAGAATTTTCAGATTAACAAGTTTACAGGTAAACAGAAATATCGTGGACTGTCGACAGTTGACTGATTAACATATTAGATCCATAAACTCTCAAATCTTGAGTCTACTCCGAAAAGTCAAAGATTCACGAATAGCTGAAAATCTACCATGATACTTTTCGGAGTAGATTCAATCTTCAAACTGTCAAATCTTCAAATCTAACGTGTTAATCATCAAATCAACAATCATTCAATCTGTTTCGATAAAATTAAATGTTACCTCCAGGATGGATTCATAGTACTCACCCCTTTCCATGATATCATCATCGCCTTCCTCGTAATACCAGTTAATGGTTATTTTGTGCCCGTGCTTGGATATATCAACTAAAGCTCTGAGGATGTGAAGAAGGGCTTTGGAGGAACCGCTGTTAAAATATTCCAGTGCAATATCAACAACGGTCGATTCTGCAGGATTCTGGCAATAATAATAAACCCATTCAAACAGGTCATCATAAAATTTTGTTGCATCTTCGGGTATGGACCTTCCGCTAATGCGCATTCTTCCATCTTTATTGAAAGAAACCTCCGGTGTTTTCTTAGTGCTTTCTATCAGCAGATTATCCATACGTTGGCGATGTCCTGTTATTAAGAGCCAGAATTAACTATACGCCTGGTATAATTAAAAGTTACTCTTAACCTTAAATTTATAACAATAATAACAAAATTATTTTAAATAATTAATTAACAAAAGGGTTGAAGTTATCAAAACTTTCCTAACATAAAACCAGATTTTGTCATATGACAACCGTATAATCCGGTGCCCGGCTTAGTTGCTCAAAACATTGAAAGACCTGCAAGTTTTATAACTGTTCAAATCGGGCAACAGGTGTTACAGCATAACAGGCCGTTTCCCCATGAAGGAATTTATGATAACCGGTAAGAGCTATCATAGCCGCATTATCGGTAGCATATTGCACTTCCGGAAAAAATACTTTCCATCCTTGTTTTTGTCCCAGTTTTAACAATGCTTCACGCAGGCCAGAATTAGCTGAAACGCCACCGGCCAGTGCAATTTCCTTAATACCGGTTTCATCTGTGGCCCGTAAAAGCTTTGACAAGAGAATCTCAATTATAGAATGCTGAAGGGATGCACACAGATCTTTCAGGTTGTTTTCCAGAAAATTCACATCCAACAGCAATTGATCCCTGAGAAAGTATAAAAAAGAAGTCTTCAGTCCGCTGAAACTGAAATCGAGACCTTTGATAACCGGTTTTCCGAAAGTAAAGGCATGCGGATTGCCTTCACGGGCAAATGCATCTATCAAGGGTCCTCCGGGATATGGAAGATCCATTATCTTTGCGCACTTGTCAAAGGCTTCCCCTGCAGCATCATCAATCGTCCGGCCTATTATTTCCATCTCCAGATAATCCTTCACAATCACCAGTTGAGTATGTCCGCCTGAAATCAGCAGGCACAGGAACGGGAATTCCGGAACCGGTTTATGTTCTTTTTTACGGTGCAGAAATAATGAAAGGATATGGGCATGCAAATGATTAACATCGATGATGGGAACATTCAGTGCAAGCGACAATCCTTTTGCAAAAGAAGAACCAACGAGCAGTGCACCGATCAGTCCGGGTCCCCGTGTAAATGCTATTGCGTTAAGTTCGTTCGGTTTCTTTCCGGCATGCGACAAAGCAACATCCACTACCGGAATAATGTTCTGCTGGTGTGCCCTCGAAGCCAGCTCAGGCACCACACCGCCGTATTGTTTGTGTATGTGCTGACCGGCAACAACATTGGAAAGCAAAGATCCATCCTCTATTACTGCTGCTGCCGTATCATCACATGATGATTCAATTCCCAAAATGGTAACACTCATTTCGTTTTGTTATTATTCACGATAAAAAGCTAAATTTGCTTTTTTATCGTTGATTCCTACAAAGCCTGCAAAGTTATCAAAAAGTTACTGAAAATAGGGACGGTTTTTTTGTTTCTCCTCCTTGTCATTCTTGCAAGCGGATATGTATTAATACAGCATAAAGGTATCCAAAACAGGATTACCGATTACATCATGACGGTTGTTTCAGAAAACCTGAACACCGATTTCACCGTTGAGCATGTCGATCTTGCCTTCCCCTACCGCCTCAGGTTACGGAACATATACCTTGAAGACTTGCACGGGGATACACTGCTTTATGCAAATAGTGTTACCCTGGGAATCCGTAAAATCAATCCGATAAAAAAGGGAATAAAGATTAACGCTGTCAACCTGAATGAGGCATATGTAAGACTGTCGTCTGACTCCACCTCCCTGTTGAATATCCGTTTTATACTCGACAGGTTACAGAGTAAAAAAGAAGATACCTTTAAAACCGGATGGAAGATTGCATTAAACAATATCAAGTTAAAGGATAGCCGTTTCAGCCTTGAGCTTTATCCGTTTAAAGAAAAACCAGCAGGAATCAATTTCACCGACATGCAGTTGTATGACGTGGATGCAACACTTCGTGGTTTTATCCCGGGTAAAGATTCAACAATGTTCACCATTAAATCATTATCGTTTACCGAGGTAAGTGGCTTCCGACTGAATGACCTGCAGGCAAATTTCAGGTTAAGCAAGCATTTTTTAAAATTTCTTGATCTGGATATAAAAACCCCTGTTTCTTCCTTACAGGGTAAAGGTGTCCAGTTGTTATTCAACAATTGGCAGGATTTTAAAGAGGGGGGGGTTTATGATAATGTTAACCTTCTTGTTGAACTGAAACATTCTGCAATAAACCTTTCCGATCTGGGATATTTTGCACCGGTTTTTCAGGGAACCGACCAGGTTGTTTTGTTTTCCGGTCGATCAAAAGGTCCGGTCGGTAACATGAAAATTAAAGATATTGCCATAGAATTTGGTAATGTTTCAGTTATCAAGGGAGGATTGAATATTAACGGACTGCCCGATACAAAAGAAGCCTTTATTATTGCCGACTTTAAGGAATTCCGGACTGTGGGTGAAGACATTGCATCCTTTCATCTGCCACACAACCGGAAACTCCAGTTACCCGACCAGCTGAACAAACTGGGCATCATCTCCTACAAGGGTAAATTTACAGGATTCTTAAATGACTTCGTCGCTTTCGGAACCTTTAAGACCGACCTGGGAATGCTGTCGTCTGATTTGCTATTCAGACCTGACACATCCAATTATTTTAGTTTTAACGGGAAAATAAATGCATTCGATTTTGACCTGGGATCCTTGCTGGATATGCAGAAAACCATCGGACATTTAACCATGTCTGTCACCGCCAGGGGATATTCCTCCATCCGCGATCTGAAAGCCGATATAAAAGGGGAAATAAATTCCTTCACCCTCAAGAATTACCAATACAAAAACATACAATTGTCCGGAACAATCTTTAATAAAACCTATAACGGATCACTCTATGTTAATGATCCGAATATCAACCTCGATTTTCACGGCATGGTAGACTTCACAAAAGAAAAAGCCTCGTATAATTTTTCAGCCAACCTTACCCGGGCTAATCTATATGCACTGAATATAAACAAGTCCGATCCAGATTTTAATGTTTCCTTTTATATTGAAGCTGATGCCACGGGCAATAATTTTGTGGATTTAAACGGAGAAATCCGGCTTCTCAATTCGCTATTCGAAAAGAAAGACATGCAGCTCCAGGTATACGACTTCAGTATAAAATCCAGCAGCCAATCCGGACATCAGTCCCTGCATCTGCGTTCAGACTTCGTTGAAGCCGATTTGACGGGCAATTATGATCTCAGCAAGACCCGCCTGTTCTTTACAAAACTGCTTGGCTCATACCTGCCTGCTTTAACAGACACCATTAATCTTGATGTATACCGATTCGACCACAGTTTTGACCTGTCCGTACTTTTTAAAAATACAGAACCTATTTTTGATTTCTTTCTGCCCGATTATTTTATCAATGAATCAACAACCCTGAATGCCAGTTTTGATTCCAGGACAAAAACGTTGTTTATGTTCTGCAGTTCTCCCCTTGTGAAGATTAAAAACCTGGCCTGGAATGATTACCACTTACTGGTCAAAGGTGATACCAACAGAATTGATGTTGAATCGGGGGGACTGAATATGGTGATAAACGACCAGATAGAACTGGATAACTTTACGGTAACATCCAATGCCAATAAAGATTCTGTAGATTTTCTGGCACGCTGGAACAATTGGGAAGAAATTGCGTACAAGGGCAGTATTAAGGCGAACCTGTTATTTTCCAAACAACCCGGGTCTTCCCATCCTCATATAGCTGTTAACATTCTGCCAACCACTGTAGTTACCTATGATACCATATGGAAGATCAATCAGTGTAAGGCATATATCGACAGCAATAATGTAATTGTTGACGGTTTCTCAATAAGTCATAACAGAGAACTCTTTACGTTAAAGGGCAAGATATCTTCTGATCCTGCTGACCAGATCAATCTGGATTTCAAAAATTTTAACCTCGGGAATCTCAATATCATTACAAATGCCAAAGGATTTGAGATTGAAGGCATGCTAAACGGGAATGCTTCTTTTTCAAGTTTATTTAGTAATCCCTTAGTTGTCAGTAATTTAAAAATTGACAGTCTGATCATCAACAAGGAAAAGCTGGGCACTGCCGATATCCTATCTACCTGGAATAATAAAAAGAGGTCATTGGAAATACAGGCTTATGCTTTGCGCGATAAACTTAAGACCGTTAATATTCAGGGCAATTATTTTTTAAACAGCAGGGAGCTTGATTTTACGATAAAACTGAATAAACTGAGGCTGAATCCGTTTAATCCATACCTGAGCAGGCTGGTTGAAGATATCCGTGGGATGGCTACCGGCGAACTGATGCTTGATGGTACCATTGACAAACCTGTACTGAATGGTGAAGTGAATTTACAAAAAGCCGTATTTACAGTTAAATATCTTCAGTCAAGGTATAATTTTTCTGAACGAGTTAAAATTATAAACAACAATGTTTTTTTCAGTAACATGCATGTTTTTGATGCTTATGGAAACAAGGCTGTTGTAACGGGCAGCCTCCGGAACCGGTATTTCAGGGATCTGAAGTTTGATTTGTCAATACAGGCAAAAGAGCTGTTGTTTTTAAATACCCGCAGCACCGATAACAAGCTCTTTTACGGTACTGCATTTGCCACCGGTCTCGTGAATATAAAAGGGTCTCCTTCCGATGTCGACATGGAAATTTCTGCCAGGACAGAAAAGAACACTGTTTTCAATATTCCACTCAATAAGGAAGGAGAACTGTCTGAATACAATTTCGTTACGTTAGTTCATGAAGATGTGGACACAGATGAGGACATCATTGAAAACAAATACAAAGTTGATCTCTCCGGTATTCGCATGAACTTTGATCTGGAAGTGACACCAGACGCCGAAGTTCAGATAATATTTGATCCCAAGGTTGGTGATATTCTTAAGGGTAGCGGTTCGGGCAACCTGAATATGAAAATCAGTACATCCGGAAACTTTATCATGTTTGGCGATTTTACCATTGATAAAGGAGATTATCTGTTTACCCTTCAGAATGTGATCAACAAGAAATTTACCATCAATCCGGGAGGATGGATACGTTGGAACGGCGATCCTTTTGACGCATCAATCGATCTTCTGGCAAAATACAGGACCAAAGCATCACTCAGTGACCTCTTCGGGAGTGATGAAATGGTATACAAGAACAAAATCCCTGTTGACTGTCAGCTCCTTATGACAGGCAAGCTAATGACGCCGACAATACGTTTTAATGTTGATCTGCCCCAGGCAGAAGAAGAGATTCAGCTGCGTGTCAAAAACAAAATCAATACCAGTGAAGAAATTGACAAGCAAGTTATTTCACTGCTCATGCTGAACAGTTTTTACTATAATCCGGGTAGCGCAGGTTCCGCCGGAGGATCATTCACCTCTACGCCATACTCCAACGCCGCAGGTACCACCGTAAGCGAATTACTGTCGAACCAGCTCAGCAACTGGCTGTCACAAATAAGCAACGATATTGATATAGGTATTAATTACCGCTCGGATACCCGTGAGAAAGGGGAAGAAGTCGAGGTAATGCTGGGAACGCAGTTATTCAATGACAGGCTTACCATAAACGGGAGTGTCGACGTATCCACCAATGCTGCTGCGAATGCTAGCAATAATATAGTCGGTGAATTTGACATCGACTATAAACTGACCAAGAACGGTCGCCTCAGGGTGAAAACATACAACCATATAAACAATGAACTCCTGATTGAAAATTCACCCTATACCCAGGGTCTTGGTTTTACCTATAAAGAAGAATTCAATACGCTGGGAGAATTATGGAGACATTACTGGAGAGCCATCAGCGGGAAAAAAGAAGAAAACCAGACAGAAATAAAAGAAGAAAGCAACCGGTGAAAGATTTTAGTTAATAATTAGCTGATAAAAATAATTTTTGATTCTTCTCGTTTTAATAATTTAGCAATCAAAAGCTCATTCTATGGTTTTATTATTCATACAGAAAGATTTGGTTCAGGCAGCAGACACACTCGTTTCAACGGCTGAAAATACCGAACCCCTTTCATATTTTGATCTGGCTGTCAAAGGTGGCTGGGTAATGATACCCATTGCCTTTCTTTCAATTGTTGCTGTTTATATCTTCATTGAACGTTTTGTAGCGATCAGAAATGCATCTAAGATTGATGTGAATTTCATGAACCGGATCAAGGATTATATACATGACGGTAAAATTGAATCCGCCGCTACTCTGTGTCAATCCACCAATAATCCGGTTGCCCGTATGATCGAAAAAGGGATCAATCGGCTTGGTCGGCCACTTAATGATATAAACTCCGCTATTCAGAACATCGGACAGATCGAGATCTATAAGCTTGAAAAAGGTTTGTCAATGCTTGGTTCATGTGCAGCTATCTCCCCCATGCTGGGTTTCTTTGGCACGGTGTTAGGCATGGTAAAAACGTTTATGGACATGTCCAGTGCAGGCAGCAGCCTGGATGTCGGAATACTGTCAAAGGGTATTTATATTGCCCTTATTACAACTGTGGCGGGATTAATGGTAGGTATTCCCACCTACTTTGCATACAATTATCTGGTCGGACGTATAGAAGAGCTTGTTAACAAGCTGGAAGGATACACAATGGAGTTTATGGATTTGCTGCATGAACCCGTAAAGAAAAATTAACTGTTAAATAAGCAAGTGAGATGGCCTTACGATCACGCAACAGGGTTGAAGTAAGTTACAGTGTCGCCGGGATGACAGATATAATCTTCCTGCTCTTGCTTTTCTTTTTACTCACTTCAACACTTATAAATCCGAATGCCTTAAACCTGCTTCTTCCCAAAAGCAATAACCAGGTACCGGCAAAACCCATGACCACTGTATCCATTACCAAAGATATTCAGTTTTATGTCGACAGAAAATGGGTTAATGTGCAGCAGCTTGAATCTGTTCTGAGAATGAAGGTAGCCGGCAGGAAAGATCCTGTTGTCTCGATCCACGCTGATCGTTCTGTGCCCATAGAACACATTGTTACGATAATGAACATTGCCAGGCGCAATAACTATAAGGTGATCCTGGCCACAAGTCCTGAAAAATAAAGTCATGACGGAAAAACGATTCGGTATTATAGGGACGATTATTTTTCACAATATCATTCTGCTGATACTGTTGCTCTTTTACCTGTCAACCCCTAAACCTGTTACATCGGGTGGCGGTATATTAATCGATTTTGGCAATACGGAATTTGCCGGAGGTGAACGTGAACCCGGTATGAATGAGATTCCGGAAGTTCAGACCGCTGCAGCGACGCAACAACTCAACGACAACGAAACCGAAGAAGACATTCTTACACAGGACTTTGAAGAAGCTCCGGCTGTTAAAAAGAAAACCGAAAAAAAGAGTGAGGAAAAAAAGCCTGTTGTAAAACCTTCAGAGACGAAAATTAAAGCAACGGAAAAACCGGTTGATAAAACACCCCAGGTAAATAAAAAAGCGCTTTATTCTGCCAAAGGAAAGTCAACACAGGAAGACGGCACATCTCAGGGTATGTATAAAGGCAACGGAAACCAGGGCAGTGTTGATGGAACGCCCGGAGCCAATAATTACGGAGAAGGATCGGGAACCGGTTCCGGAACGGGACTTGGCATACAGGTAGGCGGCGGACTTGAGAACAGGAGGTATCTGGCACTACCAAAACCTGAATTCAAGGTTCAGAAAGAAGGGAAAGTGGTAGTGGAAGTGACGGTCAACCGTGAGGGGAAGGTGATCAGCGCTACACCTGGAGTTAAAGGCACAACAATTGTCGATCTTGCATTATATGCTGCCGCTAAAAAGGCAGCCCTCGAATCAAGATTCGTCACCCAGACTGATGCCCAGGCTTTTCAGACGCAAACGGGTACCATAACCTATCATTTCAAGCTTGAATAGAATTGTTTCTCTTCAGTAAGCTCATATGCGGTTGCAGAAATATACAGGCTAAAAGAAAATCAGCTTAACCGCAGATCCCAGAATTGCAGCCAGTAAAATATACCGGACAAACACCGTTCCACGTTTAATGGCCACCCTGGTAGCTATCCATGCACCCATCATGCTTCCAATGGCCAAAATAAATCCTGCTTTATAATCAACCTGTTGATTGACAATAAAAACTCCCAATGCAAAAGGGGTGTAAAGAAAAACCAACAGGTTTTTCAGGGCATTGGCTTTAATCAGGTCAAAGCCAGCATTCATTACGAGACCTCCCAACAGAAAGAAACCAACCCCGGCCTGAATAAACCCACCGTACAAGCCAATAGCAAAAAATACAATAACGGTTAATATATTGATCTTATGAGCGTTGCCACCTTGCTTGCCCTTCAGCCAAATTTCAGGTTTAACAAGTACCAGAAAAAACATAAACACCAGTAAAATACCAATTGCCCTTTTCATTATCTGATCATTCAGTTCGAGAGCAAGCATTGCCCCGGCAACCGACCCGATAATAGTGGGCACGGCAAGCCATAAGCCCGTTTTAATTTCGAGTTGCCGGTATTTTATAAAACCTGCTGATCCGACCAGGCTTTGCAGCAAAATGGAAATGCGGTTCGTACCATTGGCCACATTGGGAGGCAATCCCAGAAACATTAACATGGGCAAAGTGATTAGCGATCCGCTGCCGGCCAGGGTATTAATAAATCCGGCAATCAGACCGGCCAGGATTACCAGTATGTAAATATACCATTCCATTAATGTTTGAAGGTTTGAAGGTTTGAAGGTTTGAAGGTTTGAAGGTTTGAAGGTTTGAA
>JAFGKY010000124.1 GCA_016928305.1 Bacteroidales bacterium | reverse complement strand
TCTAAATTTTAATGACTTTTCGGAGTAGACTTAATCTTCAATCTTAAATCTATATATATTATAATCTTTATAAGTAGCAACTTAAGTCAATTAATTACTCCCCCTTGGGGGGAGTCAGAGGGGGCTTCTTTTAAAAACCTGAGATTACGCATTAATCCATTGTACCCTGTTCGTTTCACCGGTGAACCCGAAAAGAGGGCATTGAATTTTTCTTCTGAAAGCCGGTACCATTCTTCCTTTTGCATTTCCAGCAATCCTTTCAGGGGCATAAGTTTTTCTTCAGTATGGTGTGTGGCTTTCCGGTTCCAGGGGCATACTTCCTGGCAGATGTCGCAGCCGAAAACACGGTTCCTGAATTTTCTCCTGAAAGCAGTCGGGATTTCACCTTTGTTTTCAATGGTAAGATACGAGATGCAACGGCTTCCATCGACAACATAAGGCTTAACAATTGCTTGTGTAGGGCAGGCGGTGATGCATTTTTGACAATCTCCACATAGATTGCGAATGGGTTTATCGTAATGCAACAGGCGATCAACCAGCAGGGTTCCTATAAATAAAAAAGATCCCTTGTTCGGAGAAACAAGGTTTGAATTCTTACCGATCCATCCTGTTCCTGCTCTGACGGCCCAGGCTTTATCCATAACCGGGGCGGAATCGGTAAAACCACGACCACTTGTTTTCCCTATGGCCGTATTGATATAATGCAGAAGCAGAGTGAGTTTTTTCCGTATGATGGAGTGATAGTCTTTGCCGTATGCATATTTCGATATAACGGGAGCCTGAATATCAAGCTGTCTTTTGTCGGTAAAGTAGTTCAGTAAAACAACGATTACCGAAACCGTACCCGGAACCAGCCTGGTTACGTCCAGGCGTTTTTCAACATGATTCTCCATAAATTTCATGGTGCCATGGTAACCTTCCCTGAGCCAGCCGGACAGCCACACAGCTTCTTCCTCAAGATGGCCGGCAGGGGCAATACCGCAACTGTCAAAGCCAAGCCTGAGGGCTTCGGTTTTGATCATGGCTGAATGTTTTTCAAGATCAACCATTCCTATTGATGAAGGTAATGTTATAACTGCCGATCAGATAAAAACGGGGCAGTTCAGAGTTTTTTCTTGATTTCGAAGGTTTCGTAAGCTTCGATGATATCGCCCACTTTGATATCGTTATAATTTTCAATATTCAATCCGCAGTCCTGGCCAATGACAACCTCTTTTACATCATCTTTGAACCGTTTGAGCGATGCCAGTTCACCAGAATATACCACAATCCCTTCACGGATAATCCTGACCCTGGAATTCCTTTTGATTTTTCCTTCTTTGACCATGCAGCCGGCAATGGTTCCAACTTTCGTAATTTTAAAAGTTTCGAGTATCTCAAGAGTTGCTGTCACTTCTTCCTTGATTTCAGGAGATAACATTCCTTCCATAGCCGATTTAAGCTCGTTGATAGCATCATAAATAATAGAGTAAATCCGGATGTCGATTTCTTCTTTTTCAGCCAGTTTGCGTGCCTGCATGGATGGACGAACCTGGAAACCTATCACAATGGCGTTGGAAGCTGCTGCAAGCAAAACATCACCTTCAGAGATTTGACCGACCGCTTTATGTATTACGTTCACCTGAATTTCTTCAGTTGAAAGCTTGATCAGTGAATCCGACAAGGCCTCAACAGATCCGTCGACATCCCCTTTAACAATGACGTTCAGTTCCTTGAAATTTCCGATTGCTATCCTTCGTCCAATTTCATCCAGTGTAATATGCTTTTGGGTCCGCAGGCCTTGTTCACGCTGCAATTGTTCGCGTTTATTGGCAATTTCTTTAGCTTCCTTTTCATTGTTCATTATATTGAATTTATCGCCTGCCTGCGGGGCTCCGGTCAATCCTAGAACCAGAACAGGATCAGAAGGTCCTGCTTCATTGATTCTTTTTCCTCGTTCGTTATACATGGCTTTAACGCGACCGGAATGGTATCCGGCCAGCATAATATCACCAACCCGTAAAGTACCGGATTGGACAATCAATGTAACGATATAACCGCGTCCTTTATCGAGAGATGATTCAATGACTGTACCGGATGCGTTTTTTTGTGGATTAGCTTTTAATTCCAACAGTTCAGCTTCAAGCAATACTTTATCCAGTAAAGTAGAAATATTAAGACCGGTTTTTGCAGAGATCTCCTGCGATTGATATTTTCCACCCCAATCTTCAACAAGGATGTTCATATTGGCGAGAGCTTCCTTGATTTTCTCAGGATTCGCCGTTGGCTTATCAATTTTATTGATGGCGAATACCATAGGAACACCGGCAGCCTGGGCATGGTTGATGGCCTCAAGGGTTTGGGGCATTACACCGTCATCGGCGGCTACAACGATGATCGCAACATCTGTTATTTGTGCTCCTCTGGCACGCATTGCTGTGAATGCCTCATGGCCGGGAGTGTCCAGGAAAGTTATCTGACGCCCGCCTTCCAGCTCCACGCCATAAGCACCAATATGTTGTGTGATTCCACCAGCCTCGCCTGCAATCACATTAGTATTTCGGATGTAATCAAGAAGTTTGGTTTTCCCATGATCAACGTGACCCATTACTGTGACGATAGGCGGCCGGGGGGCAAGATCTTTTTCGCTATCTTCTTCTTCACGTATGGATTCCTGAAGTTCAACGGTAACAAATTCAACCTTATGGTTAAATTCTTCAGCAACTAACACCAATGTTTCAGCGTCAAGGCGTTGATTGATCGAAACCATCACACCGAGAGTCATACAGGTCGAAATAACTTCATTTACAGGCACATGCATCAAATTGGCCAATTCATTGACACTGACAAATTCGGTAACCTTAATGATATTTTTGTCTTTTTCTTTCTGTTCTTCCTCCTGTTGAAGCCGTTGACTGGCTATTTCACGTTTTTCCTTACGGTATTTTGATCCTTTCGATTTGCCTTTAGCAAACATACGGGCAAAAGTATCCTTAATCTGACGGTCAACATCCTCGTCACTTATTTCGGTATGAAATCCTTTTCTCTTTTTCTTCTTTTTGCCGAATTTGTCTTCTTCGAGTATTTCTTTATTGGATCCGGTTTCAACGGAAATCCTATGGGTGTCTTTCTTGATTCGCTGACGCTTTTTCTTTCTTCCGGAATCCACATCTTCCTCTCCTCTCCGCTGACCGGAACCCCGCAGATCAATTTTGCCAACAACAGGTACTACGGTTACCTTTTCAGTGCCTTCTCCGATTATTTCTTCTTCTACTTCAGATTCTTCAACAACTTCATTATCCCGATATGAATCCGGAATTTTGGCTGCCTTTGTTTTTGAAGTTTCTTTCTGACGGGCGGCAATTTTTGCTTTGCGTTCTTCTTCTTTCTGCTGCTTTGATTTTTTCGGTGGCCGTGTACGTTGATTCATGGAATCAAGGTCAATTTTACCAACGACTTTTACCTCAAGTTCTTTAATTTCAGGTTTTATGAAATCATCTTCATCTTCCAGGATTTCCTCCATTTCAGTTTCTTCCGGGCTGACTATCGGTTCATTGGTTGCAGCAGGTTCCTGAAGGATTGACGGTTTCTCTTTTTCCGATTCCTTGAGCTTTTTCTCTTTATCTTCTGATTTTTTGGTCTTAGGAACCGATTTATCAACTTTGGATTTTTTCGAAGGACTGATTTTATCAACATCGATTTTTCCCAATATATTGAGCTTAACAGCAGTATCTTTTTCAGGCAATTTTTCGGTTTCGGTTTCAAGTATGAAATCAGCTGAACGGGTATCTTTAATCAAAACTTCTTCGTCGTACTCAATGGTTTCCTTTTCCCCGTGATCACGGATGTCATTTAAAGAAATGGTTTCGTGTTTCTCACGGAGGTGTTTTAAATTCAGTTTTTCGGACTCTTTCTTAACGTTCAGATCTGAAGAATATTCCTTTAGCAATATATCATGCTGCTCGGGAGTAATTTTTGTATTCGGATTCGAATCAATTTTAATCCCTTTCTTATGCAGGAATTCTACAATGGTAGAGATTCCAACATTTAGTTCCCTGGCTATTTTGCTTAATCGCGTAACTTTAATATCAGACATCCGCGGTAAATAGTTGTTTTAAAACGACAAAGTTAGAAAATCCATGAAAATATAATCATTCAAAAAGATTATTCAAATTCTGCCTTTAAAATTTTAATTATTTCTTTTACGGTTTCTTCTTCCAGGTCAGTTCGTTTAACAAGGTCATCAACCGAAAGATTCAGCACACTTTTTGCTGTGTCACAGCCAATTGCTTTGAGCTCATCGATGATCCAGCCATCAATTTCATCGGCAAATTCTTCGAGATTTACATCCTCATCATCCTCCAGATCCGTTTCGCGATAAACATCAATTTCATACCCCGTAAGCTGACTGGCCAGTTTAATATTCAATCCGCCTTTACCGATAGCCAGTGAAACTTCATTAGGCTTCAGGTACACCTCAGCTTTTTTATTGGTTTCGTCAATGCGGATGCTTGAAATCTTGGCCGGGCTCAGTGCTCTGGTAATAAAGAGCTGAATGTTATTGGTAAAATTGATTACATCGATGTTCTCATTTTTAAGTTCGCGCACGATACCATGTATCCTAGATCCTTTCATGCCCACGCAAGCTCCAACCGGATCAATCCGGTCATCGTAAGATTCTACTGCAACCTTGGCGCGTTCTCCGGGTATCCTGACTATCTTTTTTATGGTAATCAAGCCATCAAAAATTTCCGGCACTTCAAGTTCAAACAACCGTTCGAGAAATACCGGTGAGGTTCTCGAAATGATGATCAGGGGTGTATTATTTCGCATCTCGACCTTTATTACAACGGCCCTTAATGTGTCTCCCTTACGGAAATAGTCAGTAGGTATCTGCTCCGTCTTCGGCAGAATAAGTTCATTACCATCTTCGTCCAATACCAGTATTTCACGTTTCCAAACCTGATAGACTTCGCCGGTAACGATTTCTCCGATGCGATCACGATATTTCTGAAAAATATTGTTCTTTTCAAGATCAAGGATTCTTGCAGTGAGGTTTTGTCTCAGGGCAAGAATTGCCCTGCGCCCAAAACTTGCCAGTTTAACCTCATCGGTCACTTCTTCTCCCACTTCGTAATCTTCATCAATTTTTTTAGCCTCCGAAAGAGTAATTTGCGTATTCGGATCTGTAATCTGATCATCTTCAACCACAGTACGGTTACGCCATATTTCAAAGTCACCTTTATCAATATTGATGATAACGTCAAAATTATCGGCTGTACCATACATTTTAACCAACATGCCCCTGAAGACATCTTCAAGAACACTCATCATAGTGGCACGGTCAATGCTTTTAAGTTCCTTAAACTCAGAAAATGTTTCAATTAAATTCAACGTTTCCATTCTTTGACTCCTGATTATTTATCGGATTAATAATTTAGCTTTTTTAATCGATGGATAAAATATTTCAACCGATTGAAGCTGTTTTGCTCCTTTTTCACCTATTTGTTTTTTCTTTGTTGGTATTTCTAATATCACTTTTTCAGCATCCGCTTCTATTATCCTTCCTTCTTGGGTTAGGCCATCGGTTTGAATTACACGCAATGTTCTGCCCTTGTTTTTCTGATACTGTACCGGTAGCTTGAGCGGGTTTTCAAGGCCGGGTGATGAAACCACCAGTTCAAAATTCCAGGTATTCCGGTCGAGTTTTCCTTCAATCAACCGGCTGACCGCTGCACATTCGTCAAGGGTTATCCCGTTGAAGCTATCTGCATATACAAAAATCTTACCGGAAGATTTAACCTGTACATCAACCAGAAAAAACCCTTTCTCCAGCAGATCTTTTTCAATGAGTATGCATATTTCTTCGGCTGTTATCATCGTGCCGTTATAAGGTAACAAAATAGGGGACTGCTGTCCCCTATAACGATTTCTGAAAATTCCCAGCAAAGGTAAATAAAAATTCCGGTATACAATAATAAAAAATGCGGTATTTTTCTCAGGAGGCTTGCGGGCACAATTGGTTTTTTCTCAAATTATTGTCAACTTTGATGCATTCAATGCATTTTATGATTGAAACGTAACAAACACAAAATAATCAACGATCCGGTTCACGGATTTATTAAAATTCCTTCCGATTTTATCTTTGATTTGTTGGAACATCCGTTCATACAACGATTGAGAAGGATAAAACAACTCGGGCTGACAAGTCTTGTATATCCGGGCGCAACACACACACGTTTTCAACATGCTCTTGGAGCCATGCATCTTATGCATCAGGCCATAGACAACATTCGTCAGAAAGGGCTGTTCATTAGCAATGAAGAAGCCGAAGCTGCATCAACTGCCATTTTGTTGCATGACATAGGGCACGGCCCTTTTTCACATGCACTGGAACAAAGCATAATACCGGGTTTGACGCATGAAGACATATCTTGCCTGCTAATGTACAGACTAAATGAGGAGTTCAAGGGGAAACTCGATCTTGCTTTACAGATTTTCCGGAATCAATATTCCAAGAAATTCTTACACCAGCTGGTATCAGGTCAGCTTGACATGGACAGGATGGATTACCTGATACGCGATAGCTTTTATACTGGAGTAGCAGAAGGAACCATTGGTACGGAACGGATCATTAAAATGTTAAACGTAGTAGATGATCAACTGGTCGTTGAGTCGAAAGGCATTTATTCCATAGAGAAATTTTTAATAGCCCGCAGACTCATGTATTGGCAGGTATATTTTCACAAAACCGTTATTGCTGCGGAAAATGTTTTGGTAAAAACGTTGCAGCGAGCCAAGCGCATTACTGAAGAAGGACATAAACTGGGAGCTACAGAGACCCTTGATTTCTTTCTCAGGAATAAGATTACACGGAAAGATCTGGAAGAAAAAAAAGAATGGATTATTGAGAAATTCACCAGCCTGGATGATGATGATCTGTTTGTTTCAGCCAAGGCCTGGACTCACCATCCCGACAGACTATTGGCATACCTTTCGGACTGCCTGCTCAAACGGAACCTTCCCAAGGTAATAATTCAGGATACTCCTATGGATGATGTTCTCGTTAAAAATATCCGAAAAAAGGTTCAGGATTATTTCAACTTTGACGCCTATCTTGCAGATTCACTGGTTTATCAGGGTACAATTTCAAACCATGCCTACAGTGGGTCGGATGAAAAAATCAGGATCTTATATAATAATGGTCTCATAAAAGACCTCGCCGAGGCTTCCGACCTGTTTAATGTATCATTGCTTACAAAGCCTTCCGTAAAATATTTTTTATGTTACCCAAAAGAATGTGAGGTTTAATTATTAGTTTTGTGTCGTTTGTAAGCCCTGAATATATAACCTGCGGATATGCGGCTACCGATCAACCGTGGTTCTTTTATTAATTTAATTACCAGACAATTACCATGAATTATACAGCTAAGGCCATTGCTGACTTTTTACAGGGAGAACTGGTTGGGAATCCTGATATTGTTGTATCGGATGTATCCAAGATTGAAGAAGGAAGGGCAGGCACACTTGCATTTCTGGCAAATCCCAAATATGAAAAATATCTTTATTCGACAAAGGCTTCTGTGGTATTGATAAATAAAAACCTTTCAATAAACGGTAATATAAATCCAACAATCATCAGAGTCGAAGATGCTTATAAAGCATTTGCCTCACTGCTTGAACTATATGTACGCTCTCTTCCCCGTAAATCGGGAATTGAGCAACCCAGTTTCATTCATTCCACAGCCATAGTAGGTTCAGATTGTTATATCGGAGCCTTTGCTTACATAGGTGAAAATGTATCGATCGGTGACAACGTAAAGATCTATCCTCATGTGTGTATTGGCGACGGAGTGAAGATTAACAGCAACACAGTACTTTATTCAGGCGTAAAAATATATCAGAACTGTATATTGGGCTCTAATTGTATCATTCATGCCAGCACCGTTATCGGAAGCGATGGTTTTGGGTTTGTTCATGCTGAAAACCGTGAATTTAAAAAAATCCCTCAATTAGGCAATGTCATAATAGAAGATGATGTTGAAATCGGATCTAATGTGAGTATTGACAGAGCTACGATGGGATCGACCCTTATCGGAAAAGGTACAAAAATTGACAATCTTGTGCAAATTGCTCATAATGTTGAAATTGGCCATAATACCGTAATCATTTCTCAGGCTGGAATTGCCGGATCGACTAAAGTTGGTAAAAACTGTGTGATTGCCGCACAGGTTGGAATTGTAGGTCATATCAAAATTGGCGACAATGTTATCATTGGAGCACAATCAGGAGTTTCACACAATATTAATGAAAACCAGGTTTGCCTGGGATCACCGGCTACTGACGCCCTCACACAAAAAAAAGCCATGATACTTTATAAAAAACTTCCGGAGATGTATAAGAAAATAGGTGAATTTGAAAGATATATCAAGGATCATGCTAAAGAGTAAAGACAAAAATCCTTGTCCGGATGTATTTTTTTCCTAAATTTCGCCATTTTTGATTGAATAAATTATGCCATAATGTCGGATAAACAAAGAACCGTTGCGGGTCCTATAAAATTAAAGGGCAGGGGATTACATACCGGGGCAGAAGTTGAGATTGCTATTAAACCGGTATCCGAAAACACAGGATATCAATTCATACGGACTGATGTGGAAGGACAGCCGACAATTCGTGCTATTGCTGACAATGTAAAAACTACTGAAAGGGGTACAACACTTGTTGAAAAAGGAATATCGGTTTCAACCATCGAGCATTTATTGGCAGCCCTTTCGGGAATGGGAATTGATAATGCCCTTATAGAACTCAATGGCCCGGAGGTACCTATCCTCGATGGCAGTTCAAGTATGTTCGTAGATGCGATTTTAAATACAGGCATAACGGAGCAGGATGCTGAACGATATTATTACCGAATACGTGAAAAAATGGTGTTCCGGGATGAAAAGAAGGGAATTGAATTGGTAGCTTATCCCGATGATGTGTTTTCTGTGGATGTACATATTGATTACAATTCAAAAGTATTAGGTTATCAATATGCGACCTATAACGAGGCGGATAGATTTGAAAAGGAATTTGCGCCCTGCCGGACCTTTGTTTTCCTGCACGAACTGGAGTATCTGCTAAAGCACGATCTCATCAAAGGCGGAGATTATGATAATGCGATTGTTATTATTGACAGGCCTGTTACACAGGAAGAACTTGATCATCTGGCGGATCTCTTCAATAAACCTAAAATTAAAGTCCGTCCGGAAGGTATTCTCAATAATGTAGATCTGTTTTTTGATAACGAACCGGCCCGCCATAAGCTGTTGGATGTTATCGGTGACCTGGCACTGTCGGGAGCACGTTTAAAAGGGAAGATAATTGCCACACGACCGGGGCATTATGCCAATACCGAAATGGCAAAGATGTTGCGAAAACTTATCAAAGTCGAGCAAAACAAACCGGCGGTGCCTTTTTATGATCCCAATAAGGATCCTCTTTTTGATGTTAACGAAATAATGCGCAGGTTACCTCACCGGCATCCGTTTTTACTCGTGGATAAAATAACCTACCTGGATGAGTGGGTGGTGACGGGAGTGAAAAACGTAACCATGAACGAATCGTTTTTTGTTGGTCATTACCCTGATCAGCCGGTAATGCCAGGTGTCCTGCAGATTGAAGCCCTGGCTCAGGTTGGAGGAATTTTATTGCTGAGTTTTGTCCCCGATCCGGAAAATTATGTTTTGTATTTTATGCGCATTGATTCAGTGAGGTTTAAACGCAAAGTGGTCCCGGGAGATACATTAAATATCAGAATGGTATTAAAAGAACCTATCCGAAGAGGTATTGCTTTGTGTTATGGTCAGGGATTTGTCGGTGATCAGGTCGTAATTGAGGCAGAATTTATGGCTCAAATGGCTCCAAAACCAAATATGAAGAAGAATTGAAATTCAATAATTCAAATACTATGACTAATTCCTTGACTTCCGTGCACCCGGATGCAATCATAGGAAAAAACGTTAAGATAGAATCCTTTACAACTATATTCGCGGATGTGAAAATTGGCGATGATAGCTGGATTGGTCCAAATGTTACTATCATGGACGGGGCAAGGATCGGAAAGAATTGCAGGATTTTCCCTGGTGCTGTTATTTCAGCCATTCCACAGGATTTAAAATTTTCAGGTGAGATAACAACCGTTGAGATTGGCGATAACACAACAATAAGAGAATGCGTTACCATAAATCGCGGAACCAAATCGAAAGGAAAAACCATTATCGGATCAAACTGCCTCGTGATGTCCTATGTACATGTTGCCCACGACTGTATTATTGGCAACCATTGTATCCTTGTGGGTTATGTGGGGCTGGCAGGAGAGGTTGAAGTTGAAGATTGGGCTACACTCGGTGGCGGATGCATGGTACACCAGTTTGTTCGCATCGGTGCTCATGCATTCATTCAAGGCGGAAGCAAGGTCAGTAAAGACGTTCCCCCTTATATACTCGCTGGCAGAGATCCATTGGCTTATGCTGGATTGAATATTGTCGGATTGAGAAGAAGAAATTTCACACAGGAGAAAATGCAGGAGCTGAACGAGATATATCGAACCATATATCAGAAAGGGATGAATCATTCCGATGCTGTTAATTATATAGAAACTCACTTTAGTGCATCTCAGGAACGGGATAATATATTAGCTTTTATAAGAAGTTCTGAACGGGGGATTATCCGTGGATTGCTGGATGATTGACCCGAACAACAGGCTACATTACAAGCACTATGCCTTTTGATTAATCCAGGATATCAACTGCTTTTAATAATGTATTGTCAATGTCCTGAATGATGGGATAGAATCCGTTGTTATCGAGGAAATTACGGGCAATATAAGCGATGAGTTGAGTGGTTATTAATTTTTCAGAAACTTTAATAGCATTTGGATTTTTTTTAACTCCGTTTTTGGCAGCAAATGCGGTAAACTTTTGTAAAATGTTAACCTGATTCAGGTGCTTAATAAATTCCTGCGGGGTTTCAAGGCACGAAAGTTCGGTACGTTTAGCATCGGAATAATCAAGAGCAAATTTATACAACAAACCTTTATTTCGAATTTCAATGTAGTAGTCAGAAATACCGGTTGTATCAATAGGCACAAAGACATCTGGCATAATCCCTCCTCCTCCGTAAACAATTTTACCTTTCGGTGTGGTGTATTTGAGTGAATCCGCAAATTTGATGCTGTCGCGTGATTCCATTTCTCCATTCAAATACCTTGTATTCAAATCATTATAGTAATCATCAAGGCCAAAGGAATAGGGTTTCTGAATACTTCTTCCCGTGGGTGTGTAATACCGGGCAATGGTAAGCCGCAGGGCGGACCCGTCAGAAAAGGTTTTTTGTTCCTGCACCAGCCCTTTACCAAATGATCTTCGTCCAACGATAGTACCCCTGTCGTTATCCTGTATAGCACCTGCCAGAATCTCACTGGCCGAAGCAGAACCCTCGTCAATTAAAATTACCAGCTCTATATCCGTTGCCAGTCCGCCTTTTGTCGAACGAAATTCCTCACGATTTCTTGCCTTTCCCTGTGTATAAACGATAAGTTCTTCGCCTGCCAGAAACTGGTCGGCCATATAAACTGCTGCATCCATATAACCTCCCCCGTTTTCACGCAGGTCAAGGATAAGCTTTTTCATGCCTTTGGATCGCAGGTCATTCATGGTGGCGACAAATTCCTCGATGGTGGGACGTGAAAACTTATTGAGATGAATATACCCAATGTCCTTTTTGATGATATATCCAATGTCTACACTATAAAGAGGGATGTTGTCCCGAATAATATCGAAAACCAATAAATCGTTGACGCAGCGTCTTAATATTCCCACGGTGACTTCTGTACCTTTTGGCCCACGCAACCTGGAAACGATAGAATCACTGGGCATTTTTTGCCCGGCGACCATTTCCCCGTCTACCCTGATAATACGATCACCGGGGAGAATACCTACCTTCTCGGACGGACCATTGGCTATTACCTGAATAACTACCAGGGTATCATCAAGCATATTGAATTGTATACCTATTCCACTAAAATTGCCTTCCAGGGATTCGTTTACCACCTGCAGATCTTTGGCCGGGATATATTGAGAATGAGGGTCAAGCTCTTCAAGTATTTTTGGTATGGTACTTTCAACAATCTGGTCTTTAGATACATCATCCACATATTCATCTTCAATGTAGTTGAGCACATTTTCAAGCTTGTTGGCTTTGGGGATTATAATAAACCGGTTTTCTGCCTGAAGGCCATTATAAAACCGTCCGATAAGAATACCGGCAACAATGGTTATGGCAATTACAAGGGGTAAATAGACTTTAACGCCTTTATTATTATAATCCATGTTATTTTTCAAGTTCGATGAATACTACCTCAATGTTGGCTTTTTTTAACAGATTAACGCCATCTGCAAGACGATAATTGTCGCAATAAACAACACGCCTGATCCCTGACTGAATGATGAGTTTGGCACATTCCATACAGGGGCCCGAAGTGATATACAGGGTTGCTCCATCACTGCTGTTGTTTGACTTGGCTACTTTCGTAATGGCATTAGCCTCTGCGTGCAGGACATACGGCTTGGTTTTGTTGTTTTTATCTTCGCATACGTTTTCAAAACCCGAAGGGGTTCCGTTGTAACCATCGGAAATGATCATTTTTTCCTTTACAATGAGAGATCCAACCTGCCGGCGCTTGCAATAGGAGTTACGAGCCCATATAAGGGCCATTTCCAGATAACGCCGGTCAAATTGTTCCTGTTTCTCGCCATAAGGATGAAGAGGATCATATTTTTTCATACTTCTTTTTTCCGCTGGGGTTATAAAATGCCAATATCAGTGGCAAAGATAGTACTTTTGCATCAGCAGGAAGCACTGGATAAAAAAAAAGATGCCGGTATTAAAAGAGTAACTGGCTTTTGGTTGTTAGCCATAAGTAGAGCTCTCAAACGTAATGATCAATTTCTATAAGTCAGTATATCATTGAAGGAAAAACTTCAGCTTAACACCGAAACTATTTCAGCAGAGCATATCCAAAAGATCAACAAGCATTACAGCCCTTCCCTGTCTGACAATAATATTTAAAACAGTTGCTGTATGGTAATTTTACCGGTATAAAATTCACCGGCATACCCTATCTTGTAAACATAGGTTCCTGGATTCATTTTTTTTGTATCAATTGCTATGGATTGCATACCCGTGGCTGCAATCCAATGGTGTTCTTCCTGCACCAACGTTCCATTCAGATCAAAAATCTGCATTTGTACGTAAGACGGGCCCGAGGATTCAAGTTGAATGTTGACGCCGTCCTTTACGGGATTAGGGAATAGGGTTGGTACCGGATTATGGGAAACACGACCCATCCCCGTCTGGGATTTTATGGTTATGGTGGATTTTACCGATAATGTATCCACCATAGCCAAAACTACAGCCCTGCCTGCACTTCCGGCTATGAAAGATATTGAATTTCCTTCTTCGTTAATCAGTATCCCTGTTCCTTCAATAACAGACCAGTCTATATCGATATCATCATCATAAATGATCTTATTTTCCTGATCGATAAGGTTTACTTTCAGAATGACTGTATCACCTTCATCTATAGTGGTACTCCGGGGCGAAATGGTTAAACGTGCGATATACGGCTCATATACTTCCTGTTCCAGCTTCATTGAATCAACGCTTTTTTTGCCTTTAGCCAACAGTGTGTATATCATTGTTTCAGATGGAGATACCTTATAACTTCCGTTAACCGGTACAGATTGTCCGTTAAGGAAAACCGAATCGGCATTGACAGTCGTCCAGCTTAATGTGGCAGAATCTCCAGTCGCCATAGGTTTTTTATCAGTCTTAAGACTGCTGACAAATGTAAGTCCAGTGTCAACCTTATGTATAATATTGGTTGCGATCAGCGTGTCCATGATGATTCGGGCCATAACTCCGGCTCCCTTTACACCCGGATGTATGAAATCAGGGAAAAGCGATATGCTGTCCATCAGCGAATGATAAAAATCAATTAATGTTGCACCGGAATATTCCACTATTGAGTCAACAGCTGGTATAATTCCGTTTACGATAATAGAATCACGAATATCCCAAACAACCTCATAGGCGGGAGGAGGATAACAGACAATAAATTTTGTTGATGGATTTCTTACTTTGAATGTGTCAATCATGGATGCATAATCGTCATAAAACTGGTTACCATAAAGATCCCAATTATAAGGTTTGGTGTCGTTTGTCCCCAAAAGAATGAAAAGAATTTCAGGAGCAAAATTCCAGCAGTTCCTGAATTGAGGTTCATTCCAGATGGGGTAATCTCCATATTTGAGCATGGTTCTGCCTGAAACAGCAAAATTGCCTACTATGCACGTGTCACCATATACTACTTTGAGCAATTCATTCAGTTGGGCCGGATAACATTCCGTTGCGGGATTGGTTAAGCCGGAACCAATGGTGATACTGTTTCCGATAAATCCGATACGGACATGATAATCCTGTGAAATACCCGTAAAAATGAAGGAAACAAAATAAATAACGGTTGCAAAGCAATAGAATTTTTTCATCTTGTATTTTTGTGAAGATTAACAAATATATAGATTATTCTGTTTTAAAATATGAAGTATGTTTCAAAAGAGGATGACCATCAAACCTGAAGTTGGATGACAACATCACCTTCCAGAGACCGTTGAATAAGAGAATCTGTTCCCAATAGAATATATAGCTAAGTTTTTCAACCACTCCTCCGATACGATTTACCGTGTGTCGCATTCCATCCCTGTGCGGTCAGCTCTATAGCGTTGCCATTTGGTGTGATCAGCAGAGCTTTCTCTCCGGTTTTGGTTATATGACCAATGATTGATATTCCTGTTTTGTTGACGATTTTTTCGAAATCATGCAGTGGTATTGTGAACAGCAATTCATAATCTTCCCCCCCATTTAAAGCAGCAATGAGCGGTTCAATTTTAAACTCCTCAGCGGCTGCGACTGTCGCCCGATGAATGGGTATTTTATCGGCAAACAGCTTGCATCCAGTATGGGATTCCTTACAAATATGCAACATCTCTGAGGACAATCCATCAGAAATGTCAATCATGGAAGTTGGCTGTATACCGGCCTCATCAAAAATACGGATGATGTCCGATCGGGCTTCGGGTTTTAACTGCCGTTCGAGGATATAATGGTAGTCCGACAAATCCGGCTGAAGTTCCGGGTGGTCATGAAAAACCTTACGTTCGCGTTCCAACACCTGTAAACCCATATACGCTGCGCCCAGATCACCGGATACACAGATAAGATCGTTCGGGCAGGCACCTTTACGGTATACGGTTTTTCCAGATTCTGTTTCGCCCAGAACGGTTACCGATATTGTCATTCCGGTTACTGAGGAAGAAGTATCACCGCCTACCAAATCAACTCCGTATTTTTTACAGGCAAGCAACAATCCTTCATACAACGATTCAATCATGCTGATTTTAAACTTGACAGAAAGGGCTATGGAGATCAGCAATTGTCTTGGAATGGCATTCATGGCATATACATCAGAAAAATTAATCACGGCTGCTTTATAGCCAAGGTGTTTCAGTGGTGTATATTCAAGATTAAAATGTATGCCTTCTGCCAGCATGTCGGTTGTTACCACAATTCTCTTATTCCCATAATCGAGTACGGCGGCATCATCGCCAATCCCGGTCGTAGTGCTTGCATTTCGTATTTTTACCTCTTTTGTCAGGTGATGGATCAGTCCGAATTCACCCAACGATGAAATTTCATCATCTGGTTGAACAACCTGCGGCATGACATTGTTGTATTGAGCGGATATAACCTGACAAAGATCAACATAAATTCAGTTTCATTTAGTATCTTTGTCCTTATTTAGAATCATTCTAAATATCATAGGCTGTATTTGCTGAATTTAGTCAGCTTTGAAAATAGATGTTATCGATTCATGGAGAAATCGCAGAACCACATATTGCACGAAGTTACAGGCACCGAATATAAATATGGTTTTGTAACCGATATTGAAACGGAGATCATTCCCATCGGATTGAATGAGGATGTTGTCCGTCTGATTTCGGTAAAAAAGCATGAACCTGAATTCCTGCTGGATTTCAGACTTAAGGCATACCGGCACTGGACAACCATGAAAATGCCACAATGGGCTAACCTTGTAATACCTGCAATCAATTATCAGGATATAAGCTATTATGCAGCACCGATACAAAAAGTTGGTCCGGCCAGTCTCGATGAAGTGGATCCTGAACTTTTGCGTACGTTTGAAAAACTTGGCATATCGCTTGAAGAACAGAAAAGTTTAGCAGGTGTGGCAGTAGATGTTGTCATGGACAGTATCTCCGTTAAAACCACCTTCAAAGAAACCCTGGCGGATCTGGGTATTATTTTTTGTTCCATGAGTGAGGCTATCCGTGAGCATCCCGATCTGATTAAGAAATACCTGGGAACGGTTGTACCTTATACCGACAACTATTTCGCATCACTTAATTCAGCAGTGTTCAGTGACGGTTCGTTCTGTTATATTCCCAAAGGTGTTCGTTGTCCTATGGAGCTTTCCACTTATTTCAGGATCAATGCTGCCAATACGGGCCAGTTTGAGAGGACTCTGATTGTTGCCGAAGATGATAGCTATGTGAGTTATCTTGAAGGTTGTACAGCGCCTAAACGTGATGAGCACCAACTTCATGCAGCTGTGGTGGAAATAATTGTTCTTGAAAATGCAGAAGTGAAATATTCAACAGTACAGAACTGGTATCCGGGAGATAAGAACGGCAACGGGGGCATTTATAACTTTGTCACAAAAAGAGGTATTTGCAAGGGTGACAACGCAAAAATATCCTGGACACAGGTGGAAACCGGTTCTGCCATCACCTGGAAATACCCAAGTTGCATCTTAAAAGGGAATAACTCCACAGGAGAATTCTATTCAGTTGCTGTTACCAATAATTTTCAGCAAGCCGATACAGGTACCAAGATGATCCATATTGGTAAGAATTCAACAAGCACTATAATTTCAAAAGGAATTTCTGCAGGACACAGTCAGAACAGCTACCGGGGATTGGTTAAAGTGATAAAAAATGCAGGCGGGGTACGTAATTTTACACAGTGTGACTCGCTGTTGCTGGGTAACAAATGCGGCGCCCATACATTTCCCTATATTGAGGTCGAAAATGACTCGGCAATTATTGAACATGAAGCCACCACATCAAAGATCAGTGAAGATCAGATTTTTTATTGCAAACAACGGGGCCTGGATACCGAAGCGGCTGTGGGACTGATCGTAAACGGGTATGCACGGGAAGTATTGAACAAGCTTCCCATGGAATTTGCTGTGGAAGCACAAAAACTGCTGCAGATTACCTTGGAGGGGAGTGTGGGATGAGGAAAGTTTGAAAGTTTGAAGGTTTGAAAGTTTGAAAGTTTGAAGGTTTGAAGGTTTGAAGGTTTGAAAGTTTGAAAGTTTGAAAGTTTGAAAGTTTGAAAGTTTGAAGGTTTGAAAGTTTGAAGGTTTGAAGGTTTGAAGGTTTGAAAGTTTGAAAGTTTGAAAGTTTGAAGATTGTAGAATTTGCAGGTTGACGGGTTTACAGATTGGTTATGAATCGGTTTCCAATATGGGTAAACATGTGAAACCATACCCCTGTAAACTTTCAGACAGATTGTATTTGGATGAATAATTATAGTATCATGCTGAATATTAAAGATTTACATATTGCCATTGAGGGAAAAGAAATCATCAAGGGCATAAACCTTACTGTAAAGGCAGGCGAAGTTCATGCCATCATGGGTCCTAATGGGTCTGGCAAAAGTACGCTGGCCTCAGCATTGGCAGGTAGGGATATTTTTGAAATAACAAAGGGTCATGTTACATACCTTGGAGAAAACCTGCTTGATATGGCAGCTGAAGAAAGAGCAAGAAAGGGACTGTTTCTTGGATTTCAATACCCGGTTGAAATTCCAGGAGTATCGTTGGTTAATTTTATGAAGACAGCTGTCAATGAACAACGGAAATTTAATGGACTGGATCCTATTTCAGCATCCGATTTTCTTAAATTGATGCGTGAAAAGCAGGAGCTGGTCGGATTGCATACCAATCTCACCAATCGTTCGGTAAACGAGGGATTCTCGGGGGGTGAGAAAAAGAGAAATGAGATCTTCCAGATGGCCATGCTTAGTCCAAAACTGGCTATCCTGGATGAAACCGACTCGGGTTTGGATATCGATGCACTGAAAATTGTTGCTAACGGGGTCAACAAACTGAGAACAAAAAACAATGCCACTATCGTAATAACGCATTATCAACGGTTGCTGGACCATATAATCCCTGATTATGTACATGTTCTGTATAAGGGGAAAATTATGAAATCGGGCGGGAAAGAGCTGGCCATTGAACTTGAAGAAAAAGGCTATGACTGGATCAGCGATGGGAACGAGTAACTAACTATCAATTATGATTTATGAACGCATCGATCCATACAAATGATATTTCTGCAGCTTTGCTGAAACTTTACAGGGATAATAATGATACTCTCGAAAAGAATGCTGGAGAGGTTATCAACAGTTACCGGCCAAAAGCACTTGAAGATTTCACACGATTGGGAGTTCCTACAACCAAAAATGAAGCTTACTTGTATACCCATATTGAAGATTACCTGAAGGGTAATTATGATGTCGAATTCATAGATGATCCTTTTAAAGTAAATCTCAGGGAAATTTTCAAATGTGAAATCCCCGAACTTGATACTTATGTGGTCCTGGTACTCAATGGATTTTATTATGTTGATAACAAGCTTCCGGGACTTCCGGAGGGTATCCTTGTTTGTGGTCTTAATGAGGCTTCGAATAAATATCCTGATATTTTCAGCCGGTATTATGGGAAATTTGCCGACACTTCATCAGACGGGCTGGTTGCGCTGAATACTCTGTTTGCACACGATGGTGTGTTTATCTATGTACCCAACGGATTATCACTTGAAAAGCCCCTGCAAATCATAAACCTTAGTTTCTCTTTCCGAAACCTCAGGATAACTCGTCGTAACCTTATTGTTGTCGGCGACAATTCATCCTGTAGTGTGGTGGTCTGTGACCATACACTTTGTGCTCACAGTTATATCACCAATTCACTGACAGAAATTCATGCAGGGAAGAATGCCCGTATTGATTTTTCAAGAATGCAGAATGAAAACAGCTTTTCGTCACAGATTACCCATACCTTTATTCAACAGGAAGAAGGAAGTATGGTTACATCCAATACCATATCGCTGCATGGTGGTCTGATACGAAATAATTTCTTCGTCAGGCTTAATGGCACCGGTTGTGAAAGTAATCTTTACGGATTATTTTTGGCCGATGATAAACAGCATGTGGCAAATTATACGCTTGTAAACCATGCTATGCCGCACTGCACCAGTACTCAACTTTTTAAGGGCATCCTCGATGAAAATGCCACCGGGGCCTTTAATGGAAAGATATACGTAAGCAAGGATGCACAGAAGACACAGGCCTATCAGAAAAACAATAACTTGTTGCTGTCACCCGGTGCCCGGATGAACACCAAACCGCATCTTGAGATCTATGCCGATGATGTCAAATGCAGCCATGGTGCCACCGTTGGAAGACTCGACAGTGAGGCTATGTTTTATCTCCGTTCGCGCGGTATCAGTGAAAAGGAGGCCCGGCAATTAATGATGTACGCCTTTGCCGATGAGATCATAGGTAAAATTCAAGTCGGCCTGCTGCGTGATCGCATTATTGAAATGGTAGATAAAAGACTGCGTGGAGAGCTTGCGCGCTGTAATAACTGTGATATACGCTGTGGATAACAAATACGATGGATGAGCTTCGATGTATATAAAATCAGGAATCATTTTCCGATCCTCCGGGATAAGATTTACGGCAAACCTCTGGTCTATTTAGATAATGGTGCAACAACCCAGAAGCCTTTACCGGTCATTGAATGTATAAATGCTATTCACCGGCATGGGAACAGCAGCATTCACAGAGGGGTTCATTATCTCAGTGATCAGGCAACGGATGCATATGAAAAAGCCCGGCAGATCGTTCAACAATTCATCCATGCAAAACATTCACATGAAATCATCTTTACCAGCGGTACAACAGCATCCATAAACGGTTTAGCTTTTTCTTTCGGGGAGCGGTATATTCATGAGGGTGACGAAATCATCATCACCGAAATGGAACATCATGCGAATATAGTTCCCTGGCAAATGTTATGTGAGCGAAAGAATACAAAACTGAAGGTCATTCCTTTCAATGATGATGGTATTCTGCAACTGGATGAAATGGAAAAAATGATCAATAAAAAAACCCGTTTGGTTGCTGTTATTCATGCTTCCAATACCCTTGCAACCATTAATCCCGTTAAGTCCATCGTTTCATTGGCACATAAATATAATATTCCAGTGATTATTGACGGTGCTCAGTCGGTTCCGCATATTCCCATTGATGTTCAGGAGATGGATTGTGATTTTTTTGTCTTTTCAGGGCATAAAATGTACGGCCCTACCGGCATCGGAATATTGTACGGGAAAGAAAAATGGCTCAGTGATATGCCTCCCTTCCAGGGAGGAGGTGAAATGGTGGATGTGGTGACATTTGAAAAAACAACCTATAATCAGTTGCCATACAAATTTGAAGCAGGAACCATGAACTATGTGGGGGCAATTGGACTGGGCAGGGCTGTCGAATTTATTCTTTCAGCCGGTCAGGAAAATATTATCCGGCATGAACACGATTTGTTAAAATATGCTGTCGGGCGACTGGATGAGTTAGGCTATATTACTCTGTATGGCAGGGCACCAGAGAAAACATCAATCGTCTCTTTCAACATATGGGATGTTCATCCGTATGATGCCGGAATGGTACTCGATAAAATGGGCATTGCCGTCCGTACCGGAACACATTGTGCCCAAACCGTGATGCAACATTATGGTATCGAAGGGAACATCCGCGCTTCCTTTGCTCTGTATAATACTTCTGAAGAGATTGACTATATGGTTGAAGGTATTAAGAAGGTTAAATCGATGTTTAGCGGTTGATATCTTGTTTTAGTCCACAGTCGACGGTCCACAGTCCACGGCAAATCTGTCAATCTGTTAACTTGTTAATCTGTCAACCTGCCTGACGGCTTTGCTCCGCTGAAGCTACGCGAAAGCGAAGCAGGCAGGTCTGTAAACTTTGATTTTGTGTTATCCGCAATTTGAGTTAATTTCGAACCTTCTTTTCTGGCAATTGTTTATAATATATTGTATGAATCATAAAACAATTACAGACATACAGGAAGAAATTATCAATGAATTTGAGATTTTCGATGACTGGATGGACAAGTACAATTATATCATTGAATTAAGTCACAACTTGCCGGTTATCGATCCCAAACAAAAGGTGAACGGTAACCTGATCAATGGTTGTCAGTCGAAAGTATGGCTTAACGCTGAATACGATAACGGGCATGTAGTATTCACGGCTGACAGCGATGCTATAATCACCAAGGGCATTATTTCCCTGCTTATTCGAGTGCTTTCAAACCGTAAACCCGGGGAGATAATCAATTCGGATCTGTATTTTATTGATCGTATTGGTTTGCGGCAAAACCTATCGCCTACACGATCGAACGGATTACTGGCCATGATCAAAAAGATGAGATTGTATGCACTGGCATATCAAACCAAATACGGACGGGAGACCATCGGATAAAACCAAATGGCAGACATAGGTGATACCATATTACAGCTTGAAGCAGCGATCGTAAAAGCACTTAAAAACACTTATGATCCTGAAATACCCGTTAACATTTATGACCTTGGTCTCATATATAATATCGATATCGATGACCGGAAAAATGCCATTGTTACCATGACCCTCACAGCTCCCAATTGCCCGGTTGCCGACAAACTGCTGATGGAAATTAAAAACAAAATCAATGCCATTGAAGGAATAAACGAAACCACTGTTAAACTGGTATTTGATCCCCCCTGGAATCAGTCGATGATGTCGGAAGAAGCCTTACTCGAATTAGGTATGCTGTAATAAAGCTGATTTTTACAAAAACCTTTGTCATTCATTGCTATATTATTATCTTTGTGCTGGTTTTTGAACATGATAATGATTGAATTGCCAGGACGCATGAAAAAAATCTTACCTGTATTGGCAATGTTGTTGATGTTGATTTCTCTGGGATTCAATACCGGCATTGCCAGGTTGTTGGATAGTCAGATCTCAGATGAAGAATTCGTTGCTTTTAATACTGAGGTGCAGGATCTTAAGGTAAGTGTGTACCCAAATCCTGTAATTAACAATCGCATTAACATTACTGCTAATCAGGATATTAAATCTGTAAAGTTACTTACCATTGTGGGTTCAGTTATTCTTGAAGAAGAATACAAGACGGGTATAACTACCACACAGATTGATCTCAATGAATTGGGCAAAGGATTGTATCTCCTGAAAATCAGTTTCGACGAAGAGAAAACCTACACCGAAAAAATTATGGTTAAATAACTCAAAAGTCCGGATCGCAAGATCCGGATTTTTTATTGTATATCCTTATCAGCTTATGGAATAGACATCACCCGCCTCCAACTTCTCAGTACCGGTTTACCGGTAGGAATCCATCCTATCATTTTTTAATCTGCCGGACCTTCATCAAATCAATGAAACATTTTATCCCTTTTTCCGTAAAATCACGTGAAAAATGTTCATTATAGTTCTGTAAATGCCTGAAAATTAGACCCCCTGTTAATTATTAAATCCCGTTCGTGATCAGAGAATAAAGAATTTATTTCTGATGTTCGTCAAAAAAAACGAACTGTTCATGGAAAAAAGATAGGAAAAAAATGAGGGGCACTTTCACAAAACTACTGACTGCAACCACGTTATCATTAATCTCGTTTCAGCCGGGGATATACAGCCAGTGTGCGTTAATCTCAGACAACTATAGCGGACAGGTCCCCAGCAGTGTTTGTGCCCCCGTTAATCTTACCATGGATGTACGATACAAGTTCATCCTTCCTGTTGATCCTTCTCGTGTTGAAATTCTCTATGTCTGGAATGATGGTACCGGTGCAACCACTCTTGTACCGGCTGTTTCGCAGGGCGACACCATTTTTACCGCCTCAGCTGTTCATCTGTATCCGCCAGCTGATAATTGTTCCTATACCGCCGAAGCCTTTGTTGTATACGACGGAACTACTTGTGTGAGCAGCAGCCGTCAGGAACAGACATTCAGTGCCTGGGCCAGGGATAATGAAAACGGAGCAGTAATCATTACCGATCCTGTAGTTGCACAGTTTTGCGAAGGCGAGGATATTGTGGATGTCCGGTTCAGGGATAATTCAAATTTTAACTGCAACATTGGCGTTGAACCCGATAAGCCAAACCGGATCACGCGCTGGGTGCAGTTTATATACGGAACCACGTCGATTGGTGGAGACAGAATCCCTTATGTAACCGTACAAGATCCGCTGGGAAATACATACCAAATGACTGATGCGGCAGGCAATTCCCTTCCGCCGGTTGCAGGTCCCATTGTTGAAATCCCGATCCCGGCTGATGGTCCGACAGAAATCTCCTGGCCTATTAGTGCGCCTGCCGGTGGTATTGCAGGGGACATTTTTGAGATCACCATGCGTAACTGGAATATATGTAATCCTTACGACCGGAATCCTTTCGATGCAATTCCTCCTACCGATCTTATCAATGGTGATTATGAGCCAATAACCACGACAGCGCTGATTGAAATAATAACAACACCTCCGCAGATAACCAATCCTACCCTGGAATTCTGTGCAGGAAGTCCTATTAACCTGACGCTTTCGACATCGGGGGGCACTGTTAACTGGTACAGTGATTCTTTGTTAACGAATTATATTCACACCGGTAATTCCTTTGATCCTACCGGAGCTCCGACATATCTTGATAACACGGTAGGCGGGCAGTATTCCTATTATGTCACCGAAAGTATTGGTGCCTGTGCCAGTGCACCAAGTGAAATATCCTTCCGGATATTTGATACTCCGGCTCCGGCACCTTCGGCAGGCGAAGACACAACGATATGTTCCGATACTTACCATTTGGAAGGAAATATACCTACTGTGGGAACGGGCCAGTGGACAACTACCGGAGGTGCTGTTATCGATGATCCGGCTAATCCGACTACCCTGGTTCATGATCTGGATCCGGGGCCCAACCTGTTCCGATGGATACTGGCGAACGGACCGTGCTATTCCATGGATGAGGTTATCATAATCCGTGATCTTCAGCCAGGGCCTGCTGCTGCGGGACCTGATCAGTCGTTTTGTGACGACTCTTCAACAACCTTACAGGGAAATAATCCCACCAACAATGGAAGAGGCACCTGGACGATGGTTTCCGGTAGTTGTTCCATCATGGATGTACACCTGTACAACAGTCAGATCACCGGCATAGCAGGAGGTGAAAACAACCTTGTCTGGACGGTCGCTAGTCAGTATGGTGCCTGCAACACCACCTCCGATACTGTAATGATTCTCCGTGATCGCACACCTGAACCGGCAAATGCAGGACCCGATCGTGGTGTGTGTGATTCAACCTCCGTTAACCTGGCTGCATTACCTGTTACAAATGGAGGAAGTGGTATATGGTCAAGAATAACGGGGAGTGGTATTATTAATGATATATCATCACCGGTATCTCAGGTATCGAATCTGGGTTTTGGCTCCAACAGGTTCCGATGGACTGTTTCCAGTCAATTCGGAATTTGTACTGGAAGTAACGATGAGGTGATCATAACACGTGATGAAGCTCCTGCTCCTGCCTTCGCCGGATTTGATCAGGCCTTGTGCAGTTCTATAACGGCACCTCTTGGTGCAAATACAGCTACTGTTGGCACAGGTACCTGGTCGGTTGTTACGAATCCATCCGGGACTAACCCTGTTTTTTCTCCGGATGTTCATAATCCGAATGCCACGCTTCAAATACTAGCGGGCAATGAAGGTCTATACGAAGTTGCATGGACCATCGTCAACCAAAGCTGCCGTACCAGCGATACACTTACGATCGATTTTGGAGTACCGGTGCCTCCTGCTGATGCAGGTCTGCCTGATTCCGTATGCGGCACTTCTGCTGTACTTAACGGTAATGATCCGGGCATAGGAACCGGTACATGGAGGAAATTGAGCGGACCAGGACCTGTCACCTTTGTTCCGGGTCCACATTATGCGGGCACCCTTGCTCATATTAATACGGGTGATGAAGGATGGTATTCCTTTGAGTGGAGGATAATCAGCGGATCATGTCCTCCAAGCGCTGATACCGTTTTTATACTGTATAAACCCACTCCCGGTGTACCCGGAGTGGCTGAAGAAAGTCGCTGCGGTCCCGGACAGGTTATGCTCAGTTCCACCATTGGAACAAATGGTAATCGTAATCACTGGTACAAAAACGCTTCTACCGACAGTCTTTTATACACAGGCGTCAACTATACCACACCCGCATTATCAACAACCAATACTTACTGGGTGGCCTCCTATAACGATACTACAGGTTGTGAAAGCACACGCCGAAGGGTTACTGCTGTTATTAATCCAATACCCGGTACCCCGGTTGTTAACGATATGAAGAACTGTGACGGAGGAATATTTACCCTGCACTCCCGGACCGGCAATGATGGTATAACGAACCGATGGTACGATGCCTCCACCGGTGGTACTTTACTGGAAACCGATACCGTCTATACCACAGGATTTATAGGCTCAAACACCACTTTTTGGGTTTCCAGTTACAATCCTGTGACGGGATGCGAGGGATCGCGTGTACCGGTTAATATTATTATACATCCTGTGCCATCACAGCCCTTCACCAACGATGAATCACGTTGCGGGGCAGGTACGCTGACGCTTACAGCGGCATTAGGTGCAGGCAGCAATGTGTTGCACTGGTATGATGCACCGGCTAACGGAACAATCATAGATACCTCTGCCAATTTCACGACACCTTTTCTTTCTGCAACACGCTCATACTGGATTTCAGGGTATAACGACACAACGGGTTGTGAAAGTCAGCGGGTACTTGTGCAGGCTATTATTTATCCGGTTCCGGGTTTTCCCGTAGCCAATGATGTTTCAAATTGTGGTCCCGATTCTCTTGTATTTGTATCTGTTCCCGGAACGGATGCCACCACCAGTCGCTGGTACGACAGCATTACCGGCGGAAATCTTTTGCATCAGCATAATGTTTTTAACAGCCCGCTTTTATTTGCTACACAAAACTATTATGTAGCCAGCTATAATGAAAATAACGGTTGCGAAAGCAGCCGCCTGGAAGTGAAGGGAATTATCCTCCCCACACCGGGTCCGAATCCAATTATTGGTGCTTCTCAGGTTGGTATCGGGCAAACCAATGTTATCTATTCGGTCAATTATCAGCCCGGTTCTTCCTACAACTGGAATATACCGCCCGGAGTCAATCTTACATTGTCAAACCTGAATTTTGTTATTCTTGAGTTCCCTAATCTTGGGACCTATTCCATCCGTGTGCAGGAAATAAACAGCATAGGATGTCCCGGGCCGGTTGAAACCAAAACCATACTGGTGAAGGAAAATGTTATTGTGATTGATATGAATGTTACACAGGCAGAAAACTGTGTGAATGAAGACCTGCAGATTGCGGCAATACCTGCCGGCGGAACGCCTTCTTATGCTATTTCATGGTTTGGTGCTGTACAGTATTTATCCGCTACCGACATTGCCAATCCGGTATTCAATGCCGATATGCCGGGGGTATACAAATTGTATGTCAACGTCACCGATATCAACGCCAATCAGGCAAACGACAGCATAACCGTTGTGGTGCATCCCAATCCCTATGCACGGATCGTAAGCGCAGATACAGTGGTGTGTGCCGGAGAAGATCATCATTTAAGCGTAATGGTTGCCGGTGGCTCGGGAATCTATTCCTCGTATCAATGGTCGGGTCAGACCCAGCCATTGAATTCCACCACCAGTACTACTCCTGTGTTTAATTCAGTTATCAAAGGATTCTATGACCTGAAATTTACGGTCATTGATGATAACAATTGCAGGGGTTCTGATTCCATTATCCTCTTCAATGATATCCCCAGGGCTGTTTTTACTTCAGATGCCACACCTCAATGCAGCCCTGTAACCATTCATTTTACCAATGCATCAGAAGGCGCTGTTGCATATCACTGGGATTTTGGAGACGGAGATACTTCCCATAACAGTGATCCTGAACATCTTTTCAAAAATGTGTCTTCATCGGTTGAACATTATCATGTTGTGTTAACAGCAATAAGCCTCAATGGCTGTGAGCATAAAACAAATGAATATATTACCGTTTATCCGAATCCTGTCACTGTCATCAGCACGTATCCCGAAAAAGCCTGTCACCCGGCTGAGATCCTGTTGTCGGCAACACCCGGTGGCTTCAGGTATAACTGGGACTTTGGGGATGGATATTCCGAGGAAGGCAATTTTAATACCCTGCATACTTTTGTTAACCTGTCGGAAAAAGACACAACATACGCGGTAACGCTTATCACCACATCTTTTTTTGAGTGTCTGGATACAGTCACTGCTTTTATTACCGTTCATCCTTCACCGGTTGCTGCGTTCGAGGTTTCACCCCTGAGTCAGATGTATCCTGAACGTACAGTAATGCTCACGAATACTACTCCCGGTACTCATTGGGACCATACATGGTATTTTGGTGACAAAACCATTTCTTTTAAAAGAGATCCGGGGACACATTCCTATCCCCGGCCGGATGAATATACACTCAAACTGGTGGTTAAAGGAGAACATTGTACCGATAGTACCATCACCATGATTGAAATACTGCCCCATCCGCCGGTAGCGGAGTTCAAGCCTGTACAACCCGGTTGCATGCCACTTACCATACAGTTTGAAAATACTTCTTCTTATTCCAATTCATTCCTATGGGAGTTTGGTGACGGGGCTGTTTCCAACAAACCCAATCCAGAGTATACTTATTACGAAGCAGGAAAATACAAAATAAAGCTTACAGCCTGGGGTGATGGTGGAGTAGATTCGTACAGTACAACCAATGATGTATGGATTCTACCGAATGCGTTTTTCGAAACAGCCCCCAGGTTTGTTTTTGTCAATGATCAGACTGTGCATTTCTTTAACCTGTCGGACAACGGTCATACCTATGTATGGGATTTTGGTGACGGGACAAAATCAACCGAATTCAATCCCAAACATCTCTATACCGAAGAGGGAAATTACGATGTAACCCTGAATGTATGGACAGAGAATGGATGCTATGACTTGTATGTGCTTGAGGAAGCTGTACTTGTGAAGCCCAGCGGTAAAATCATTTTTCCGAATGCTTTCCGGCCTGAATCTGAACTTGCTGAAAACAGGATATTCATACCGGGGGTCATCGACAATGTTGCAAAATATCACCTGATGATTTTCAACCGCTGGGGAGAGCTTATCTTTGAAAGCTTCGACAAGGATACAGGCTGGGATGGCTATGTTGACGGCAAGATGGCCAAGCAGGATGTATATGTCTGGAAAGTTGAGGGAATATATTCCAACGGCCTTGGCTTTATCGAATCGGGTGATGTGACCCTGATGCACTAAGGGGAGGAAAACAGATGAAAAGACTTTGCATAGGATGGATTTTTATTTTAACGCTGAAAAATCTTTTTGGCCAGGATCCTCAGTTTTCTCAATTTTATTCCAATTACCTCTACCTGGCCCCTTCATTTGCGGGACTAACCGATAACTGCAGGATTGCTTTTAATTACCGCATTCAGTGGCCCGAGATTGCTCACGGTTATCATACCTATTCGGTGAGCTTTGATAAATACATTGAAAAATTCAGGAGTGGCCTGGGTGTACTGGTCATGCAGGATCAAGCCGGAAGCGGCAGGCTCCGTTCACTGAACATCGGATTGCAGTACTCTTTTGATATAAAAGTCTTCAATAAATGGCATATAAGGCCGGGAATGCATTTTCTGTATACCGAGAGGGCCATCAATTTCGAGGATTTATTATGGAATGATCAGATATCGGCCAGTGGAAATGCACCCACTTCAGCTGAACTGGTCCCGGAGAACCATATCGGAGATATCGATTTTTCTGTTTCAGCTTTATCATATACCGACCGGATCTGGGTGGGAGCCTGTGTTGATCATTTGCTGAAACCCAATCAATCATTTTACTATCACGATGGTGAAGATGGCAATACAGGTCATATTCCCATAAAATATTCGGTCTTTGGCGGCACCAAATTCATCCTCCATGAAACACTGCTGAGACCAAAACCTACAACACTGCAACTGGCCTTTTTATACCGGCAGCAAAAACAATTCCGCCAGCTTGACCTGGGCCTGTATGGATGCCACCATCCTTTTGTCCTTGGTTTCTGGTACAGGGGAATACCTTTGTATAAAGAAGTATTTAACCGGGATGCATTTACCATCCTGGCCGGTCTTAAGCTGAAGCATCTGAATGTTGGCTACAGCTATGACTTCACCATGTCGAAACTGATTACCCGGACAGGCGGATCGCATGAGATATCCCTTTCTTATTCCTTCAGGATGAAGCCTATCAAGCGCAGACCAAAGATGATACCGTGTCCGGACTTTTAACTATGATTAGTATGATTAATGTGATTAATGTGATTAATGTGATTAATGTGATTAATGTGATTGGTATTGTGAATGTGCTGACTGATATCGCGATAATCAGAGGGAAGGTTTGAATTTCTTGTTTTGTAATCTATGGAACTGTAAACTAGAATTTCCAAAATTGATTAGTAATCCTATTTCTAGGTTATAAGCCTCCAAATAATTAATAGCCTGTGCCAGGTGAACAGGCTCCAAATGCACACAAGCTTTTAACTCTACACTTATTTTGTTTTCCACAAGGAAATCAACACGGCGAGTACCCAATTTCTTTTCTTTGTAAAATATCGGCATCTCAAATTCTCTTGCATAGTTCAATCCCTGTGAATCCATTTCATAGGCAAAAGCTCTTTGGTAAATAACCTCCTGAAATCCGTTTCCGAGAATTTTATGAACCTCCATGGCACAGGCTATAACCCTGGCCGTAAGTTCTGAATATTTGTATTGTTCTTTTATCATAACGGTCATCTTGATAAATCGATAACTATTATCTTTCTGTAAACGATCCGATGACAAATCACCAAAAAAACTGCAATAGTTCCAACCTGAAGAAATTTTTCCTAAACCATAAAATAATCACATAAATCATAAAAAATCACGGTTCAAATCTCTTCGTGATGTTTTTTGATGTAGTCAACAACTTCCTCTGCGTTACAAAAGGCTAATGCTGTATAAGTATCTGCTGCCCCATAATAGATGGCAATACGACCTGTTGGAGCATCGTAAAGATTCTGGCATGGGAAGACCACATTGGGTACAAAGCCGGTTGTTTCATACTCTTTTTCAGGTGTCAGCAGGTAATCACCACATCGGTATAAAACCCTGCTGGGTTCATCGATGTCAAGCAACACGGCTCCGTAACTGTAAACAAATCCGTTACAGGTATAGGATACACCATGGTAAAACAGCAGCCACCCTTCGGTAGTTTCAATGGGTGTTGGCCCTGCTCCGATTTTTGTGCCCTGCCACCATCCTTTCCCGCCTTTTCCCATTATGTGCTTGTGTTTGCCCCAGTAGATGAGGTCAGGGCTTTCGCTGATGAATATATCGCCAAAAGGTGTGTGTCCGCTATCACTCGGGCGGCTGAGAAGCCTGTAAGTACCATTGATTTTTCGGGGAAAAAGAACACCATTACGGTTGAAAGGCATCAGTGGATTGGGCAGGCGGATCCAGGTTTTGAAATTACGTGTCTTACCGAGTCCGATAGAAGCTCCATGCATATCGTCGCACCAGACCACATAATACCAGTCGTCGATTTTTACAAAACGGGGATCGTATGCATAGCTAACCGGACAGGCTTCGCCGTTCTCATCCTGCCATGGGATTACATCATCGTCGATCTGAAAACTTTTTCCGTCTTTACTACGTCCAAAATGAATATTGGCCCTGCCGTTCTTATGATCAGCCCGGAAGACTCCCACGAATTCGCCGTTATAAGGTAATACAGCACTGTTGAATACCCTGGCTGTGGAGGGTGTAGGATTCCAGTCAATCACCGGATTCCGGCTGTAACGCCAGATAATTTCATAGCTGCCGGCAGGCCTGTCTTCCCAGGGAAGATTGGGTAAAGTATCTCCAATAATTTTCATACAGGTTATAATTTAAGATTATTTTCCCATGATAACATTGATCTCATTCACGCCAAGCAATTCCTTAACGAAAATGAAATTGCCGGGAATAACTTTATGGTTAAGCATAATTTTTTTTACTCCCTGTTCCACGTGTTCCGGATTTTCCACTTTAATATGCAGTTCTTTTCCCCGGAATCTCCGGTTCATGGTATAGCTCTCCCACCGGGCGGGAATGCAGGGATCAATAACCATACCATCATGAGCAGGTTTGAGTCCGAGTATTGAGTGGCAGGCTGAATAATAGGCCCAGGTTGCAGCACCTGTCAGCCAGGGTAGCCGTGATGCACCATAACGGGGGCTGGTTTTTCCGTGTGTGGTTTGACTGTATACGTAAGGTTCAATTTCACGGATCTCAGCGGTTTCGTTATAGGCTGCCGGAAGAAATGCATGATAGTATTCGTATGCACGGTTTCCATGGCCGATCATGGTCTCGGCCATTACGGCCCATCCCTGGATGTGGCAGAAGATAGACCCGTTTTCCTTCATGCCGGCATTGAAAAGGGGAGCTTTTATGACATTGAGATCGGCCTTCCTGTATGGAGGATCTATAATTACAAGACCGTATTCAGTGGCCAGTCTTTTGTTCACATGGCCCATAATTATTTCAGCAATGGTTTTATCAGCATGGTTGCTTAAAACAGCCCATGTTTGCGGATTTAACCATAACGATCCTTCTTCGTCCGTTTTAGATCCGTATTTAAGCCCGTCGTGACGATAGGCACGAAGGTACCATTCACCGTCCCAGGCATGTTTTTCAATATTATCATCAAGCTTCTTCAATGCTTCTGCTGCCCATTCCGGTTCCCCATTAAGGTTCAACTGCCGCGTTATATCCATATAGGTTTTCAGGGCATACCGGAGTTGAAAGGCAACAAAAACCGACTCGCCCTTATGCCCCAATACCAGGCAGTCGTTCCAGTCAGCTGCAAGACCACAGGGCAGTCCGTGAGCGCCGGAACGTTCCAGGGAAAATTCGATGGCCTTGCGCATATGACCCAGAACGGTATCTTCACCACGATCAGCATAAGGAAGCACCAGGGAATAGAATGCAGTATCTCCGGTTTCGTTGACATAAGCGGGAATGGCATTAAAAAGCCACATGCAGTCGTCGGAACGGTATTCTTCTTCTTTCGGAGGGATTTCTTTTCCGGGTTTGTGAGAAAAAGGCCTTACCACGGGCATGGCTCCTCCGGCTGATGTTTGTCCGGTAATCATCAATTCAAGGCGCTTTTTTGCCTCATCGGGTATAATATGCATGACTCCCAGCAGGTCCTGCACCGAATCACGGTAACCCAGGCCGTCACGCTCTCCGGCATAAACCAGGCTTGCTGCTCTCGACCAGGCGTAGGTCATTAGGCAGTTGTACGGATTCCACATGTTGATCATGCTGTTGAATTCCGGATCGGGTGTGACTACGGTCAGTCCCTGCAAACGGCCGTGCCAGTATTGTCTCAGCCGGATGAATTCTTCCTTCACGAGGGTGAGGTTCCTGCAGGTTTCGACAGCTTCTCTCCCTTCCTGTTTTGCCTTGCCAATACCCATTACAACAACAAATTCTTTTGATTCACCGGGATTCAGGATGATGTCAAATTGCAGGGTTCCGCATCCGTTATCGCCCGATGCAAGCGAATTACTGCATTGTCCTTTTTCCACAGCTAACGGATTGGCATACGACCGGTGGCTGCCTATAAACTTCTTACGGTCAGTTTCGAATCCGGTGATATCCACGCCGGAAACACCCAGAAAAGTGTGCCTGGCCTGACCCCCTTCTTCAAAATTATCGGGTTGCGGAGGCAGGTATACGTTTGTGCCGTGGTCGATGATACCGTTATGTACCTGCATGGTAAGAATATACTGTGTATATTGCAGGTTGATCAGATCCATCCACAGGTGCCAATTGCTGGAGTATTCAACAAATGTGAAAAGTCGTAACCGCCGGACAGTTTCACCCGTATTGGTAAGCATGCAATGCCAGCATTCGTAATCTTTTCCAAGAGGGACAAAATATTTCGTTACGGATTTTATGCCCGTATATTCCGACTCGATAATGGTATAGGCCGTACCATGCCGGCAAAGGGTTTTAAAGGATTCCAGCGGTTTGCCAACAGGTTGCCAGGATGCCGACCAGAAATCGTTGGAATCGTCATCACGAATATAGATATATCGTCCCGGCTGGTCAAATTCAACGGTGTTCGTACGGAAACGCATAAAACGTCCCAGTGCGGCTGATTTATAAAAACTATAACCGCCCGCATTATTGGTAATAATAGCCCCGTAAACAGTGGAACCCAGGTAGTTGCTCCAGGGTTCCGGCGTATCGGGATCGGTGATCACGTATTCTTTTTCCTTGTCGTTGAAGTAACCAAATTGCATACTAGAAATCCTCCAAAATTAGCTTCCGGTTTGATTTCTTCGTTCTTCCAAATCTTTTTTGACTTTTGCCATTAAATTTTCGTCCAACTTATAGAAGAATGCAATAATAAGAAGTGCAATTGCACCAATGGCAACCGGGATAATGCTCATCATTGCTTTCAGTCCGGTCAGGACTTGTGCATTCTGAATAACATTTGCCACAAAACCGGTTTTGGCCAAAATAAATGCAGCAATCATGCTTCCGACAGCCCATCCAATCTTATTTGACATTATAGAAGCTGAAAATACCAGTCCGGTAGCCCTTCGGCCCGTCTTCCACTCGGAATAATCCGCTGTATCAGCGTAGAGAACCCAAAGCAACGCGGAAATAGGACCCCCGGTTATGGATCCAAAGATCTGAAAGACCAGAATCAATGTTACATTTTCGGGTTTGAAGAAATAAAATGAACCGGTGAAAAACAAAGCCGCCAAAAAAAGTATAACCACGGCACTTTTTCTTCCGACAATCTTGGTAAACCAGGGAACAAGGAGCACCCCGACCAATGATAAACCCTGCCCCAGCGTATTGAAAATTGAAGCCAGCACTTCAAATCCATATTTATGCGTAACATCGACAAGCTCAATCTGCGATCTGCCAAAAAGGTTGTAAACAGGATTGATAATGTTGCCGTTAAAAAAGTTACGGAATTTGGTAAGCCATGGTACCACCTGTTCTCCTACATAATATTTAAAATAATGCGTAGTTACGTTCAGTCGGATACATACAAACAATATGAAAAGAATGGTGACAATGAACAGCAACATCCAGGGTATGTTCTTTGATAAATCCTTCAGGTCGTTCTTAATGGATGTTTTTTCTTTTGCAATTGGCTGGATACGTTCACGCGTTGACAGAAATGTTATCATAAAGAAAACTACGGCTGCAATGCCATAAATTATCATGACCGTCTGCCAGCCTTTTGCAATATCGTTTTTCCCGAAATAAGCTGCCAGGGGAAGGATGGTTGCCGAAACAATCAATCCGCTTAAATACGCACCGGTAAATTTAAATGCTGAAGCACTTGTTCTTTCAATCGAATCTCCACTGATAACACCGAGTAACGCTGTGTAGGGAATGTTAACAGTGGAATACAAAAACATGAATGACATAAAGGTTGCATATGCATAAACGAGCTTTCCGGCAGATCCGAAATGAGGCGTGGAAAACGTCAGAATCGCCATTACAGCCAGGGGGACTGCTCCGAATAAAATATAAGGTCTGAACTTTCCCCATCGGCTTTTGGTTCGATCTGCAGCCATTCCGATTATTACATCAAATACAGCATCCAGCAACCTGGATATTAAAAACATCAGACCTGCTGCTTTTGTGGTTAAGCCGAACACATCCGTATAAAAGAAAAGCAATTGTGTCATGATGGTTGTCCAGAAAAGACAGGAGGCCAGGTCACCGAATCCATAGCCCATTTTTTCACCAAAAGAAAGCTTGCCAGTCTTTGTACTCATATAGTTATTGGTTAAGATTCATTAAAAAGTCGTTTTAAAACGGGTTTAAATATAGGAAATAAACAATCCGAACAAAAATGATTCTACTTTTTTCCGGGTGTAAAACCACTGATAAAGGCTAACATATCGTTGTAGTAACGATCAAACAGATTATAGCCGGTGTAGGTGATCAGTTGAAAGGTGCCCTGGTGTGTTGAAAAATAAGCGTTAAGGTATGAAAACGGGATTCCATCCACAAGGGCATCTATTTTCAATAGCAATCCTTCCGTGTCATTAACGTATATTCTTTGTTCTTCGGTGATTTTAAATTCCGTATGGTTTTTTTTAAAATTCTCGATGGCAGTTTCCTTTATCTTAGGCAACGAGATCTGGATCCTTTCCGTTATAACCATGGCGATCAGCTCACCATCATTGTATTCGAGTGCATATTCGGCATTGCTGTAAACAGTATCCGGAAGGATTCTCCATTTTTTGGCATCATACCAGATCGCATAATCTATTTCCTTACCTTTTAAGACGTTGCTGGAATTTACGGGTGTTGATAAATCAATAGGATTGCTGTAGGATATCCTTACCGAATCATTCAGGTAACGCCAGGTACCGTTACTGAACAGTATTACTGCATTCCCGTCCTCTGTTACAGCGGTGATCTGAGCACCTGTTTGCAGGATGATCAGGAAAAAAGATACCAGTGAGATTAATCTTTTCATGGTACAGATAATGATAGCATTTTTGACAATACGGATTAAATGTGGCTGGGTTTGATGATGAAAGCAGCATGTTTAGGTCTGTGAACGCCTGTCTTACGGATCCTTTTCTCAATGTCGCGGGCTTTGTTGAGATACAGGTAATACGAGTCGTTATTCTTTAATAACGAAACCCTTTGATTCATCTTTCCCGTCATGCGATTGATCTCCTCGGGATTCAGGAAATCTTTTGAACTGTCTTCATGGACGAAATAATCAACAACATTCAGGTTATATTCCTTTACCAGGTATTGCAGTTCTTTTTCCGTAAAGGTCTCCCGGTGATAATGTCCAAGCAGATTTTCGAGCTCGGCTAAAAAATGATGATAGAGTTTGTGTGATTCCTGATATTCCGATAAATTATCGTAAATCATCTCATTGATCAGGATAATGCCATCGGGCCGGCATATCCTTAGCATTTCCGAGAATAACCGGTTATGATCTTCAATATGATGGAGAGAATTGGAAAGCATTACCGTTGAAAAAGATTCTTTAAGGAACGGCATGGAGAGTGCTGAGCCAATGACAAAGGATACAGGGTATTCATACAAATCCCGGCGTGCCTGTAAAAGCAATTCAACATCAGCGTCAATACCCACAGCCATCCGGTAGCTGTTGAATGACCGGAGGGCGAATCTCAGAAATTCACCTTTACCGCAAGCTACATCGATAACTGAACCAGCGTTGATTTTCATCAGCCGGCTCTGCAGTTCAATCATGGTATCATATATCATTGCGGGAGATTCTGGTATTATGTAGGCATTTTAATTTTTAACACTTGAAAATACAAAACAACTTAAAACGCAGCCATAAGCAAATCAATATCCTGGGATGGCAGGCCAAACCTGTTACCAATGTATTCGTTCGTGAGAATACCGTTATACATATATACGCCTGACCTTACACCTATATTGGCTTTCAGAAAGGGATTAAAACCTCCTGAGGCAGCTATGGAAACCAGAATGGGTGATAAAATGTTGCTGAGGGCAATGGATGCTGTGCGGGCCACTCTTGAGGGCATATTGGGCACACAGAAATGAATTACATCATGCCGTGTATATACGGGGTCGAGCAAAGTGCGGTATTCCGAGGTTTCGATGCATCCTCCCTGATCAATACTCAGATCAATGATCACCGAACCTTTTTTCATCTCGCGGACCATATCTTCCGTAACAAAATAGCGCGGACCTTTATCATGCAATTGTATGGTACCTATCAGCACATCGGCTGATTTTAATGCTCTCCGCAATACTTTGGGATGGAATATGGATGTATGCAAACGATGACCCAGGTTCTGCTGCAACTGTTCCAGGTTATGGGGTGAATTATCGAACACTTTGACAAAGGCACCAAATCCCAGTGCAGCCCTGGCAGCAAATTCAGCAGTTGTACCTGCTCCGATAATAACAACTTCTGTGGGCGTTATTCCCGAGATTCCTCCGAGCATTACACCTTTGCCACCACTGTGATTGCTCAGGTATTCACCGGCCATGATAATGGCAGAAATTCCCGAAATAGCACTCATGGAATGAACAAACGGATAGCAGTCGTATTCGTCTTTTATCCGATCAAATGCAATGGCAGTGATCTTTTTTTGCATCATGCCCCTGATGTATTGTTCGCTCAGAATATTCTGATGAATCGAAGAAATAACAACCTGATTCCCGGTAAGCATTTCAATTTCATCATTTTCAAGGGGCGATACTTTTAACAGAATATCCGTGGAAAAAATTTTCTTCTTTGCTTCGGTAATGATTCCCCCGAATTCGCTGTAATCGGTGTCGGTATAACGGGCACCTTCACCGGCTTTTGTTTCAATATATACTTCGTGTCCATCGGTTACCAATACCTCAACAGCCTCCGGAGTAAGTGGCATACGCTGCTCTATCTGCTGATTTTCTTTGGGTATTCCAATCACCAGCTTTTTATGTTTTTTACCAACGGAGAGCATTTCCTCCTGTGGCAGGATCCCACCGTACATTAAGGGATTACTTGACGGATCAGATTTCTGTTCTACCATTCCAAACTATATTTAAGAGACATTTTGGGGAACCTAAGTTAATACATATGGTGAATATAGTCAAATAAATTTCTAAAGCACTTAAGGGATGGTTTAATGATAATGTCATTGTGAAAGTGGTGAATCCGGCGAGGTAGGTTGTGATAGTTATGGTTGTTATGATTGTAATTATTGGCTGGAAATTCAGCATTTTATTGATTGATGTATAGATTTAAAGGCAAATATCAACCAGCGTTTTAACAAAAAATAAAAAAATGACTGAATGGGTATTAACTATAATCCGTACTATCAACTGATAATCCATAACGCACAACTTACAACCACCAAAACCACCATAACAATCATAACCCTCACAACCTGAGATCGACAACAATCACGAACTACAGTTCAATCGTAATATTCCGTGCGTTATTATCCAGAACCTCAATATTCACCCGGACAAAATCGTCAGGAAGTATTGCAGCTGCCTTTTCAGACCATTCAATAAAACACCAGGCATTGCTGTAGAAATATTCCTCATAACCCAGATCGAATGCTTCTTCAATAGTCTTAATGCGGTAAAAATCAAAATGATAGATCACATCACCGGATGGGGTCAGGTATTCATTGATTAGTGTAAAACTGGGACTCGTAACCGGACTGATGACCCCGAGTTGCCGGCATATTGCATTTATTAAGGTTGTTTTTCCGGTTCCCATAGAACCGGTAAAAGCAAATTTGTGCCGGCCTTTTGTAATCTCAAGAAAATGTTTGGAAGCCCGGGTTAATTGATGCAGGGAAGAAATTTCAATGATTTCCATAAAACCGATTCTTCAGGTTACCGTGGTGTCATAATAGCCAGGGGTATCAGCATCTCCTCCATGGAGATTCCACCATGCTGGTAAGTATTTTTATAATAGTTAACGTAATAGTTGTAATTGTTTGGATAAACGAAAAAATCATGGGCTAACGAGAAAATATACCTTGAACTTACATCCGTTTTGGGTAGATGAGCAACATGAGGATCAGCTATCTCAAATACTTCTTTTGGATCGTAGTTTAAATTTTTACCCGTCTTGTAACGGAGGTTTGTGGAGGTTTTCTTATCTCCAAGGACTTTTATGGGATTGTTGACCCGGATGGATCCGTGGTCGGTTGTAAAAATCACCGTGATATCTTTTTCGGATATCTGCCGGATAAAATCAAGCAATTGCGAATGCTGAAACCATGAAAGCACCAGCGACCGATAAGCTGAATCATCACCTGCCAGTTCACGTATCATATTCATTTCGGTGTTGGCGTGGGATAGCAGGTCAATGAAATTATAGACCACTACAATCAGATCATAATTCAGGAGGTTGTTGAAGTTCTCGGTTAGTTTTTTCCCTCTTTTGGAATGAATGATTTTTTCATAATACAATTTGTATTTCTTACCGAGCCGGTTGAGGTGTTTCTGTAACAATTCCTCCTCGTTCATGTTTTTTGCCCCTTCTTCGTCATCATTGAGCCAAAGTTGTGGATTCAATGACTGTATCTCTTTTGGCATAAGTCCGGCAAACATGGCATTTCGGGCATATTGTGTGGCTGTAGGCAGTATGCTGCAAAACAAACTATCTTCACGGGCAACCAGGTATTCGTTTATAACCGGTGTTATTACCCTCCACTGGTCAAGCCGGAGGTTATCGATAAGGATGACAAAAACTTTTCTTCCCTGCTCAACCAGCGGGAAGATTTTTTCTCTGAAGACATTAGGGGAAAGCAAAGGTTTATCCGTGGCATTGTCTTTAAACCAGCTGGCATATTTGTTCCTGATATACTTTCCAAAACCCAGCCCGGCTTCTGATTTCTGCATCCTGAATACTTCTGTCATACGCTGGTCCTGAGACCTTTCAAGTTCCAATTCCCAGAATACCAGCTTTTTGTAAATTTCTTCCCATTCCGAGAAGGTTGAGGCACTGTTGATTTTCAGCCCAATAGAAGAAAACTCAGACTGATAGGCAAAAGTAGTTTCACGTGTGATGAGTTTTTTAGTGTCAAGATTTTTTTTTATGGACAGCAGGATCTGGTTTGGATTAACAGGTTTGATCAGGTAGTCGGCAATTTTTGCCCCCAGGGCGGCTTCCATAATATTCTCTTCCTCGCTTTTGGTAATCATGATTACCGGAATATTTGCATTCAGCCCTTTAATCTTTGCCAGAGTCTCTATCCCGCTCAGGCCGGGCATATTCTCATCAAGGAAAACAAGGTCGACATAATGATTCCTTACCACTTCGATAGCATCCTGACCATTTGTTGCTGTTTCCATTTCGTATCCCTTCTCCTGCAAAAACATGATATGAGGCTTCAGGAGATCCATTTCATCATCCACCCATAATATTCTGATTTTTTTCATATGAAATGGAATAGCATTAATAATGTTCGAGGTAGAATTTTAAATACCTGTCGGTTGACTTATCCTCAAGGAGAATCCTGAGGTTCTCATCAGAGATGGTCATGATTTGAACGGATGGATCATCATAATCCCTGAGTACTTTTTCATCTGACCGGATAAGATTCAGATAATCAACGGATTCTGTTTTGCTCCGGAAAGACTTAATCAGTAATAAACTCTGCATGGCATTGATTTCAACGGTTTCAATCCTGAGGTTTTCAGCATCGAAATTGTCCAGGTTGAAATTAATAATGTTGAATGTCAGCTGATTATTATTGGATTTTTTGCTGGTAACAAAAGCAACGTTATGTCGTGTATTTTCAATGTACTCATACAGCTTCTCCGCTATAATTTTTTCTTCTTCTTCCAGCAATTCAGGATGTTCTTTATTCATGTAGGCCAGGATGTTTTGAGATGCATCGGAGACTTCAGTTCCGGGATATTTTTCAACAATATCATTCAGCTTGCTGCGGAAGGCTTTTGTATCCGATGTCTTGCCCAACGCTAATACGCGGAGGTAATCAAACTGGGGGATCAGGGGATCCTCGGGATAACTTTCCATGGCATCTGATGCACGTGTGATCACTGCAGGGTAGTTACCCATTTTAAAAAGATCATAGGTTTCTTCATACTGACGAATTATCTTCTTTTCCTCTGACTCAATCTCTTTCAGGTAATTAGGGTTGTTTAGAATTTTAGCATAGGCACTTTCGGGGAATTCTGCGACGATCTTTTGCTGGTAGCTGTACATCAGTGCCTGATCGCTTTCTTCCCTGGCCATGATATACAGATTATAATATGCCGATAGCCTGTGCTCGGATAAGGGATATCTTTTCAAAAGCTCTTTAAAGGATTCTTTTGCCTTGTCATAGTCTTTCAGTTCGTTTTTGTATATAATTCCCATGTTATACAGTGCATTTTCTGCCCGTTTATGCGATGCCTGCATCATGGAGTCGTTACGGGGTACGTGCTGAAGATAATATTCACGTGTTTTATTGCTGAGTTGTTTGTCCTGTACTACCTCACCAGGTTCTGTTTCACCATTTTCAGTGCCGGAGGTAAAAACAGCCATGGCTTTATTTTGCCGTTGCCAATGGTCTTCCAGTTTACGGTTTCCCCATTTCAGTTTAAACTCTTTATAACCCAGGTTTTTTGCAGCGTCGTTGTAAAAATACCACCTGGCTGATGTTGTCTGATCGACCTGGGACAAAATGCCCTGATCAACCATGCCCCGTCCGAACTGTTCGTTGAGTAATCGCTCCTGCTCCTTCTGTCGGTTAAGATCTTCCTCTTTTCTGACGTTCTCAATGATCTGATCGATAAAAGCAAGTAAATCCTGCTCGCTCAGGGTTGCAAGCCGTTGGACACTGTCTTCCAGTGTGAATGTAATGACTTCGTTAACCAGGCGTGTAAGATTTGCCGATTTTGAGTTGATTAAATCATAATTTTTATAAGTGGGTTCAAGCAGGGCAACAGCGCTGTCATAATATACCTTGGCGTTTATATAATCGGGTAAGTAATAAAAAAGATCCGCCAGGGTCAGATAAGAGCGGGCTTTCTGGTCGGTATTCTGGGTGCTGTACTGAATGGACTTCTTATACTGTTCGATGGCTTTTTGCCGGTTGCCCTCTTTGGCTGCAAGGTCACCCAGGGCATAATAAATCTGATCGCGATAATCGAGATTTTTATCATCTTTAAGCATTTTAAGAAGTTCCTGCTCAATTTCACCGGCGGAGCCGAAGCCTTCCTGATATGTCAGAGCACGGTTAATACGTGCATTAAAAGCCATGGTATAGGGAGGATTCATCCTGATCACCTGTCCGTAAAGGTCGGTTGCTTTTTTGAGATCCCCTGATTTTTGATACAGCTGTGCAAGAATAAACGTATAGCGGATTTTATTGTTTTTTTTGATTTTGAGAGCAAGTGTTTTTTCAAGGTATTTTATGGCCGGATTGAAATCGTTTTGTTTCAGGTGATAATCAGCGTATGTGGCATACAAGGGTGCCAGCAACTTCACCGGGAATGCATCTTTATGTGCAAGCAGGTTCAGAATCTCTTCAGCACTTTTGTATTGTCCGGTTTCATTATAAGTTCTGGCAAGCCACAGCTGGGTTTCATCAACCACGGGCTCGTTTTTGAAATCATTGAGAATCAAACGGAAAGTCTCTGTGGCCAGACCAAATTCATGTTTATGAAAATGGGCTTTGCCCATCAGCAGGTAAGCATTATCAACAAAACTGTTAAATTCCTTTTTATTAAAGAATTCTCTTTCTTTAGCACTCAGGTTCTTGGTGCTTTTCACTTTCGGTTTTACAGTTATTGAGTGCAGCGAAATAAGTTTGGAAGTTTTTTTAATGGTTCTGTCCATATCCGAGCCAATAGCCTGTGCAACCTTCGGATCACTATAAATAAAAACCGGTAAAACCTCGGAATAATCATCTTCGAAGGTTTCTTCCATTTTTTTTATTCCCTTGTTGTAACTTTCGGTGCCGTTGAAAAGAACATTGTATTTTGAAGTCAGGTTGTGGTAGAACCGCGTGACAGGTGTATTCTTTTGTGTGCTGCAACCGGCAAAAGTCACCAGCACGATGAGTAGAGCAACAAAAATCGTTGTTTTAAGACTTTTCATACAGCGTTGGCAGTATTATTCATTGTTCATTTTACCCACCCCTGGCCTCTCCCGGGAGGGGAGTTATCAAACCATCCTATATGCATGCCAAAATAATAAACACCAAGGATGTCGATTTATTTTAGCAACGTAAAAATATTTATTATCGGGATAAGAAAAAAACAGAATACAGGTTTATTCCACGGCCTGAAGTTCTTTTATTTCAGGAACATTTTTACGGATTGCCTGCTCAATACCTGCCTTCAGTGTCATCATGCTGAAGGGGCATCCGTCACAAGCCCCTTTAAGACGTACCTTTACAATCATATTATCGGTAATATCAACAAGTTCCACATCACCGCCATCAGCTTTAAGGTATGGCCTGACCGTCTCGATTGCTGAATTGACCCTATTTATCAGCTCTTTTTTGTAGGATTTATCCATATGAATAGTTATTTCAATGTTATTTCCGAGTGTTAATCATATCAACTTTCCGTGTTGGTTTTTGTTCGGTATTTCGTTTTATAATTTCGTTCATCAGGTTACGGTTGATTTTCACTAATATACATAGAATCAATACGCGCATGGTAAGAACGATAAAGATAGGCCTTAATTGGGTAATTATTATGTTTATTTAGATTAATTCTTTACAAGGATCCCAGAAAAGGCCGGCGAAATCCCTTACCCGGTCGTCAATTACTATAATGCCTTCACTTTCAAGTAATTCTTGCATCAGACCGGGATGCCGGAAATGATGCTTTCCGGTCAAAAGTCCGATCCGGTTTACCACACGGTGTGCCGGCACAAAACCAGGCTGCAGGTGAGAGACATTCATTGCCCAACCCACGGTCCTTGCAGCCTGTGGTGACCCCAGGCAGGAGGCAATCGCACCATATGTGGTAACACGACCCGGGGGTATCCGTTTTGTTACTTCATATACCTGATCAAAGAAATCCATGTGATCAGGCATCCGGAATTTCTTCAATGTTTTTGTCATGAGGTAATCGGAAACAAATATAATGTATGGAAAGATTCTGTTCAATATACTGGTTCTCGTAATAAGTCCGGATTGACAGGATGGGATCTGCAGAAGATGCGGCATACAGATTATCCGTATTACGAATGATTTCAATGTTGTTGTGCCGTAAAATATCAAGTGTATAGCTGTATAATAACGTGTTATCCGTTTTCAGGTGCACAATCCCGTTATCCCGAAGGAAACTCCGGTAGAGATTGAGGAATTTCGGAGCTGTAAGGCGTTTTCTTTTTTTTTCGGGTTGCGGATCGGGGAAGGTCAGCCATATCTCGCTCACCTCATTGGGAGCAAAAAAAGATCCGGTGAATTCAATACGGGTACGGAGGAAGCCTGCATTAGGGATATTCTCATACACGGCGGTCTTGGCTCCTTTCCAGATACGGGCTCCTTTAATATCAATACCGATGAAATTCACAGCCGGAAGAATCCTGGCCAGTCCAACGGTATATTCTCCTTTACCGCATCCAAGTTCGAGTACCAGGGGATTTTCGTTTCTGAAGAAATCACGGTTCCAGTTTCCCCTGAGCGGGTGGATGGTCCGGAAAGCCTCTTCAAATGAGGGTTGTACCACATTCGGGAAGCTCTTCATTTCAGCAAATCGCTCGCGTTTTCTTTTCACGGACCAGGTGCTAAGGATTGATGATTCAGGGGATATCATTTTCAGGGAAGCCTGTCAACCTGTAATCCGATATCTGAAATGTTTTTCAGTTCGGTGTCCCATAAAGCCTGTTGAATATCGAATGAATATATGCCACGATAAGGGAAACGGACATTCAATTTAAACGGATGACGACTGGTAAAAATGTCCGCAGCTCCCTTTCCGATCCATTTTCCCCTTTTGTCAGCCAGGATCAGCTCGAAGGTATCACGAACCGAAAAACCCATAGGCGAGGTGGTTGTGATAAATACGTACAGATTGCTGTATTTGTAGTTTGCATTGTTACGGATAAGCAGGTAGACATTATGCGAACGGACGGTGTCCGTAATGGAGACATCAAAATGAATTACATCCTCGGCATGCCAACCGTTACCCCTGATATCAACAAACTTATGATATACTTTCTCTTTATTATTATTGCATGCGTATGAAAGGATAAGGACAGCGATGCATCCGGACAAAAGAAAATATTTCATATTACCGGTGTTTTCGGTGGTTTCTTTTTTTGTATTTCTGTTCTTCAGGTGTCGGTTTATCTTCAAAGCGTGAAAGACTTTCCTCGTCAACGGCGTGCTGATAATCGAGAATGGGGGCGATGGAAATGTTGACGATGCTTTCAAGCTTTTTGACTTTTTCTCCCCGCTGGTTCAGGGCTATAATTTCTTTCACCTGGTCTACCGAAAGGCAGGCTATATCCGATGGCATCTCCTTTTGCATGGAATACCACATCAGCCTTTTGAATACATCGGTTTTCTGATGATAGGCAGGGCCCTGTTCGGTCTGAAGTATGATGTCCGGATCGGGGAAGTCTTTTTGTGCATCAATGTAAGAAGCCAGTTCATAATTGAGGCAACATTTGAGTTTACCACATTGTCCGGCAAGCTTTTGCGGGTTGAGGGATACTTCCTGATAGCGGGCAGCGTTTGTGGTGACCGATACAAAGTTGATAATCCATGTGGAACAGCATAGTTCCCGTCCGCACGAACCTATGCCTCCTATACGCCCTGCTTCCTGACGGGCGCCGATCTGCTTCATTTCAATCCGTACCTTGAACCGTTCGGCCAGCACCTTAATGAGTTCACGAAAGTCAACCCTGTCGTCGGCGATATAATAAAAGATGGCCTTGGTGGCATCACCCTGGTATTCCACATCGCCTATCTTCATTTCGAGCTTGAGCTCTTCGGCTATCTTCCGCGATCTCAGCATGGTACTGTGTTCCAGCGCCATGGCTTCCATCCATTTGTCGATATCCACAGGCTTGGCCTTCCGGTATATTTTCTTGAATTCGTTGTTTTCGGGTGACAGGTTATTGCGCAATAGCTGTCGTATGACAAGAATTCCTGTCAGCGAAACGATGCCGATATCATGACCGGGATTGGCTTCCACGGCAACGATGTCGCCCCTTTTCAGCTTCAGGTTGTTGATGTTGTTGTAAAAACCCTTGCGGGTGTTCTTAAACCGGACTTCAACAATATCAACGTTCTGGTATTTTTCCGGTATATCACTGAAATAGTCTGCCGTGTCGAGCTTGTTGCATCCGGTGTCCACGCATGCGGATGCATCCGATGAATCTTTTATCATTTTGCGGCAGCCCCTGCCGTTATATCCTTCGATTGAAATCATAATGACGATGCAAAAAAATCAAATCCTGCCGGTATCCTGTCTTTAAAAACCTTCTGATTAAAAGCGCTTTCAGGCAATGCAGCCGGGCAGGTAAAGCACAAAGTTAGTTATTTTTATGAAATGAGATGATGTTAAATATGATAACAAAAATGAATTTCATATTATGAAACATGAGACCATACTTCTAAATACTATTTTGCCACCAAGGCACCAAGCTACTAAGATATCACCAATATAAATAATAGATTTTAAACCCTTTGTGAATCTTTGCACCTTACTATCTTTGTGGTATGTTTTATTTAGAACCATTCTAAATTGGGGGGGGTATTGACACAGGTTTTAATATTTCATACATTTCATTTGTTTTTGGCAAGATGATTTGATATTCATGATCCTTCGCTTTGGAGAACTGATGTGAAGGATTTTAGAGGGAAGAGAAATTTATTGTTATCAGATATAATATAATTTCATTTGGTATCGGTTATTAATTTAATAAGGTTCTCTTAAATTATTGATAAATATTGTTTTACAATTATCTTTTGTCCTCAAGCCGGACGGGCTTTTACTTTTCTCCTTGATGAGAAAAGTAAACAAAAGAATCAAGAAAAAAATAAGCTTGGCAGCTTTTCATTGTAAACTTACTTCACGTGGCACGCATTTTTTTCGGCACTCGCTCAAAACTTAGCTGTTCTTTATATATAAACCATCAAACCAACTGTTATGAAAAAGCATGTAATTATTGCAATTTTTCTTTTATTAAGTTTTGATCTGGCAATAAATGCACAAATCAAACTGAACTCTTCCGGTTATGTAAAAATCGGAAGCACCGAAAGTGCAACCCAGGCGCTTGATGTCAGGGGCAATGTCATTATTAAGGGAGCGCCTGGCTATGAAGGGACCAGTTACCAGGTTATATTCGATCACAACGGACCCTATGGAAGCAAATGCCTGCATCCTGTCACCAGCAATGCCGGCAGCATTGGAACTTCTTCAAATGCTTTTATGCAGATGTGGACGTACAGTTTATACAACTTATCGGATGAACGGTATAAAGAAAATATAAGGAACATTGACAATGCGCTGGATCAGATATTAAAGCTGAAAGGTATCCGGTACAACCTCAAGCTGGAAAACGTAGCTGATGATTCAACACTATCAGAGGCATTACTGGAAAAAAAGAAAAAGGATCAAAAAGCAGACAGGCTCGGATTTATTGCACAGGATGTAAATAAAGTCATACCCGAAGCAGTTTATTATGACGATTCTGCCGATATTTATGGTATTGATTATATTAAAATTATCCCCGTGCTGGTGGAAGCCATAAAAGAACAGCAGGCGATCATTAAAAGCCTGCAGCCGGGCAGTTCATCCGATAAGCTGAAAAGCACTGCCGGATCCGGAAGTCAGGAGAATCCGGCCAGTGAAGACGTACCGTTGCTTTACCAGAACTTTCCGAATCCGTTCACCGAAAGCACCCGGATTGAATATTACCTGCCTGATGATATAGGCAGTGCAGCCATTTTCATATACGACATGAGCGGTTTGCAACTCAAAAGTATTCCGGTTTCCGGTACAGAGTACGGAAATGTCACCATAAACGGCAATGAGCTGAAGGCCGGCATGTATATGTATACGCTGATAGCCAACGGACAGGTGATTGATACCAAAAGAATGATTCTTACGGATCAGTATGTTTTATCAACCAAATAAATCTCGTTACCATGAAAAAGCTATTATTTTTTACATTGCTTGCATATACAGTTGCGGGGAATGCACAGGATTGGTTGAGTTTAGGTCGTGTTGGAGCCAGTTTGAATTTTGATTATCCTGATGAATATCAGTTCGTAAAAATTGACACCAATAATCTGTGGTTTATAGCAGAACCAAAAAAGGAAATATTATTCCTTCCGCCCAATGCCGGTTTTGGCACACACGCCTTGATCAGTGATACTGCACAATATTATAAACGCAATATAAAAGCTTCTTTTCAGTTCAAGCTGTTAATGGGAGAAGAAGGATACACGTATTTAGTGGATTTCAATCATATTTATGATTTTGAGAAAAACAAAGACGGAGGTATTATCGAAACTTCATATGATAATGGTTTAACCTGGCAGAACATCATTTTTGATACGATCATTATGAATCATATTTATGAACTTAGTAATTTGTATACTTTGTCTGATACCATAAGCTCGCTTGGAAACCAGCCTGGATTTACGGGCACACAACCCGGTATGACATTCGTGATTATTGAATTTTATCCCAATGAAGATTTAAGGGGTGATACATTGACACTTAGGTTTACATTCAGTTCAGATTCAGTGGATATCAATAATGAAGGATGGATGCTTGATTATTTCAATTTCGGAGGTAAATATGAGGATGGCATAATAAATAATAAAAGTAACGTTTCAATTAAGATTCATCCCGTTCCGGTAAAGGATAAACTTATTGTTGAAACAGAATTTAAAAACATCGAGACGGCTGAAATTTATTCTCTGGCAGGGCAGCTTATTTTTAGTGCTTCCAGTAATCATATTACTTCTATCGATGTTTCGGATCTGGAGAAAGGATTTTATCTGATCCAGTTAAAATATGGCAACCGTGAAAGATGGATCTCAAAATTCTGCAAGATATGAAAAGGCCTTTGCTTCTTATAATTTATCTATTTTTTTATGTTTTTAATTATGGTCAGACCATATATAAAACATATTACGGGGATTATTTATACCCGGTTGATACTTTCAGGGTTTTGAACTTTTTTATTAATATTATATATGATCAATGTGATGAAGAGTGTAATCCTTACCCTGATCCTGCCCTGACACCAAATTGGGTTCCGGGCCCGCCCAATACCATTAACATCAATCCTCCTTCTTATCTTTCCGGTTTCATGGACTCCGACCTGGGATCGGGATTTCAGGGAACCTATACCAAAAGATATGCGGAAGCATCGTTTAATAAATTTATCGTAATTGGAGATCATGTGGTTGTTAATATAACACAATCGAGAATTACTCCAAATAATCCGAATGCTCATTTTGGTTATACTGATGTGCTTGATGCTGCTGTTAAACTCATTAATGAAAACGGTGGTTTGAACACTATTAATAATCATAATAATTTATCAGATTATGATTGTATAGATGCAAGCCGCACAAAAAGATTTTTTAATAAACCTCAAAATATTTCTAATAAAATTATTGATTTTATACAGATTTATTTTAGAAATAGTACTGATACCACAGGAGGTGTATCCGGAGGTGGAGGGAGTTTTGTCCAGATGAGAAAATATTTGAAATTTTTAAACGGCGATTCCTGTAAAAATGAACTTGGCACCGTGCAGGGTGCATTGGGGAATGATGATTTATTTCAACCTGAATACCCGACAGCCGACATTCATGAAATGGGACATAATCTTTTCGGACAAAACAATTCAATACATATGGGCGGTGGTGGTCCATTGACTTATGGTAGTCTTACAACACTTGAAGCAAACAGTGGTTGGTCCTTCATGGGAGGCTCAGGCAGCAGCCTGATTTCCACATGCGGATTTGACAGGTGGCGGCTGAACTGGATTTCCCTATCAAACAACGGCATACCGATTGCCGTTAATGGTGTTTCATCGGATATTGTAAAAAGTCCTGGTACAAAAACCTTTTATCTGCGTGATTTTATCACCTATGGCGATGCCGTGAGGATTAAACTTCCTTATGTTGACGCTGGTGCATTAAATCAATACATCTGGCTTGAAAACCACCGGATTCATACAAACGGGAAAGTAGACTATCCGTTATTCTGGGCAAAGTCGTGCAAAGATGACGGAGTTCCGGGAATATATGCTTATTACCAGGTAGGGAAAGATATACGTGAAGGTTCGTATAGCAACATGTTGCCAAAATTTACGGATCATCTGGTACAGATTTGTGCAGACGGCAATTGGGACATAATATTAAAATCAAATAGTACTTCTGCTTGTGTGGCAGGTGGTTCTGTTAAAATTCAGGAATACACACAGGAAAATCCGTTCTCCGGTTATAATGATCTTGAAAATCATTACTTTAATTCAATATCCGGCAATACAATAAACTGGAAATATGACCGGCAGGAATTTGTAATTAAGCTTTTAAACGGAGTGCAAACGAACAAGCTGGCTAATAATGGTGATAATAATGATCCTTTCACAGGAACAAAATCTATGAGCATTTCAACCAATCCGGCTCCGTTTAATGTTGTAACGTATCATATTACTAAAAATACAGAAGGAGTTATAAGTAAAACTTCCGACATCGATAACCGTAAAATCCACCTGAGCGGTTTACGGATCGATATGACGAGTCAGCAAAACGGAACGATGAAAGTTGATGTTCGCTGGGATTATTATAATGTCACAAAAAATGTACGCTGGACCGGGGATATTGTTCTGCATGAAAATGTAATTCTGAATACGGGAAAAACCATAACATTTGATCAGAATAACACACCAAATCAACATATAAGGAATACTGTAACGGGTGTATTTGCAGGGCCCACTTATTTCAATTGTCTGAACAATTCGAATTTTACTATGCAGTCTTCTTCTTATATCAACCAGCAAAACCTGAGTTCCTTTATACTGAATTCGGGGAGCAAGCTAACCATAAATGATGGTGCAATTTTCACCGTGAAGTCGGGTTGCACGATGCAGGTAAAATCAGGGTCTACGCTGGATGTTTACGGATCGGGCCGTATTGAGGTCGAAAACGGCGGCTATATATGCATTGAAAACGGGTCCAATGTGAAGCTGAATAATGTATTGAGCTTCATTAACCTCAGGCCGGGGTATACATTGGGGGTGAATACAAGTGTAATTCCAAATCCGGGAACGTGCGTTAACAATGCAAATAACATTAATTACACCGGTTACGGTGCCATAAATACGACCTTTACGGCCGATACCTATATTCAGAATGTTACCTTAACAGGCAGTCACAACTATACCGGAAGGAATATATATGCCGGTCAGGCGGTAGATCCTAATCCATCACATCCACAGGGGCCGGTATTGATCAAAAGCGGAGCCAACGTGGTATTGGATTATTCCGCTTTCACCATAATCGATAAGGGATTTACAGCCGAACTGGGGGCGACGTTTACGGCTTTGTAACAGGGAAAACATCTGTTATTGCCTTAACAACCCGCCCGTTTTCAACATCAGATCAAGTAACACGATCTTGCTGTTGGCGTTTCGCTCGATATCGCGGCAGGCTTTATTGAATTCATCGGTGAGCTGAGCCAGGTTGCTGTTTTTGATATATGTTGAGAATTTGATAGAGAACTTTTCTTCGGCCGGATTCAAAAAATTCAGACGGTTATCATTAAAGTGTTTTACGGCATTTTCACGGATCATTTTCAGGCCATATTCCAGGAATGCCTTTTGCTTTTCACGCGTCATAGAATTCAATGTGTCGATCACTTTCAGACCCGACTCAATATCTTCGCTATAACCGGCCAGCATGAATTCCCGGAAAACCTCCAGCCGGGAACCGTTATCCTCGTCCTCGTGGATCAGCTCAAGCGCTTTTGTATAATTGCCCATGGCCAGCCTTGTAATTGTGTTGGATTGAGCTTCATCAAGCTGATGGCGTGATTTCAAGGCATCCTTCAGGTCTTCGTCAGCGATGCGCGGAACTTTGACGGGAAAACAGCGTGACCGGACAGTAGGCAATAATGTTTCCGGATTCTCTGCAATCAGCAGAAAAATAGTCTTATCAGGAGGTTCTTCAAGAAGCTTCAGCAATTTATTGGAAGCCGTCTCATTCATTTTTTCAGACATCCAGATAATGGCAATCTTAAAGTCCGACTCGAAGGATTTAAAAGACAGCTTTTTTGTTATGGCAAGGCTTTCCTTTTCCTTAATGAGACCCTGCTTGTTTTCAAGCTCAATAAATGAATACCAGTCATTCAGACTGGCATAAGGGTTTTGCAGTACGAAACTCCTCCATTCCGCCAGGAAATCATCGCATGACGGATCTTCTTTTTTTGAAGGAACATTGTTTACCGGAAAGATGAAATGCAGATCAGGGTGTATGAGTTTTGAATATTTAAGGCAACCCGGGCATTGACCGCAGGAATCATCATTTTTTTCGCCGGTACAGGATATGTATTGTGCATAGGCAATGGCCAGCGGAAGAGCTCCGGCTCCTTCGGGACCGAAGAACAGTTGGGAATGACTAACCCTGCCATCTTTCACCGATTGCACAAGCCTTTTTTTCAGGGCTGCCTGGCCGATAATTTCATTAAAAAACATAAACCATGAAATTCAATTACAAAAAATGCGGAAACAAGTAAAATAAACCACGAGAACACTAAAAGGTACAAAATGCTGTTTGGTCTGTTCCCTTGCTGAAGGGTTCATTTCTGCGGTCATCAAATCATACCGGTCCACGGTCAACAGTCCACCGTCCACAGAAAACACACTAAACATCACTGCCTGATCTCACCATGAAAATACAAATTTAACAATCAAACACCAGGTCATCCGATTACATTTGATAATACCATTGTTTTTTACTTTTTTAGTACTTTGGTGCTTTAGTGGTTACTATTCTTCCAATTATTTTTCATATTGGTGGTGGCCAAAGGTAAATAAAATAACTTTTTTATCTTTGTTAGCTCATTAAACAAAATTCAATTAATATGCAAACAATCGATACATACAGCTTTAAAGGGAAACGGGCCATCGTACGTGTGGATTTCAACGTGCCGCTCAATAAACAGACATTTGAGGTCACCGATGATACACGTATCCGGGGTGCTTTACCAACCATTAAGAAAATTTTGAATGATGGTGGTTCTGCCATACTGATGTCACACCTGGGAAGACCCGATGGAAAGGTACAGGATAAGTTTTCATTGAAACATATCGTTCCGGCGGTCGAAAAAGTACTTGGCAAACCGGTAAAATTTGCAGGCGACTGCATGGGTGAGACAGCAAAAAAGATGGCAACTGAATTAAAACCCGGTGAGGTTATGTTGCTTGAAAACCTTCGTTTTTATGAAGAAGAGGAAGGCAAGGCTTATTCCCTTGCAGAAGATGCTTCGGAAGAACAAAAGAAGGAAGCAAAGATAAAGGTGAAGGAAAGCCAGAAAAACTTTGTGAAACAGCTTGCAGGGTATGCCGATTGTTATGTGAACGATGCTTTCGGTACAGCCCACAGAGCCCATGCTTCAACTGCCCTCATTGCTGCACACTTCCCCGGGAACAGCATGTTCGGTTATCTCATTGAAAGTGAGCTGAAGGCTATGGATAAGGTGTTGCAGGCTGCCGAGAAGCCTTTCACGGCCATCATGGGCGGAGCCAAGGTGTCCGATAAGATATTGATCATTGAAAACCTGCTTAACCGTGTTCAGAACCTTATCATAGGTGGGGGTATGACTTATACTTTCATTAAAGCACAGGGCGGAAAGATAGGAAAATCGCTTTGTGAGGATGATAAGCTCGACCTGGCCCTTGATATTCTGAAAAAGGCAAAGGAAAAAGGTGTAAATGTCTACCTGCCTGTTGACGCCATTAATGCCGATGCTTTTGATGCCAATGCCAATACGGGAATCTCAAAGATCGATCAGACACCTGACGGATGGATGGGTCTGGATATTGGTGAAGAGACAATTAAAATCTTCAGCGAGGTTATTGAAAATTCAAAGACCATTTTGTGGAATGGTCCGATGGGAGTATTTGAAATGGACAAATTTGCAAAGGGCACTTCAGCCATTGCACAGGCTATTGCAGGTGCCACGGCCAAAGGCGCGTTCAGTCTCATCGGTGGCGGTGATTCTGTAGCCGCCATCAACAAAAACAAGCTGGCCGACAAAGTCAGTTATGTTTCAACCGGCGGCGGCGCCATGCTCGAATACATGGAAGGAAAGGAACTGCCCGGTATTAAAACCATCCGCGGATAAAGAATTAATTTACATAATGAATATACCCGTTCCGGTGGCTATTGGCTGGAACGGGTTTTATATTCCATATTTGGGTCTGCTACGAAAAGTCATAAAAATTTGGATCCCACAAACCTGTCTGCCGCCAGGCAGGGACACCAAGGCACCAGGATTCACAAAGAGTTAATAATTAGCCATTTATCTTCGTGAAACTTGGTGTTTTAGTGCCTTAGTGGCTAAAAAAACACTTTTCAGAATGGACTCAGTTATTATATTATAAACTATATATTAAGTAGCCGAAAAGGTCACCATACCCTTCCTGTATAGCAGATTATTGCCGCTATTGCCGTCAGCTGAAGCTGACGGAAAGACATAAGATCAGAAAGAATTATTTTTTCCGTTGGCTGAAGCCAACGGCAATAGATGAAACCAAATAATGGTCTGTTGAATAATATGGGGTAACGCAAATAAAAATGTTAAATTTGGAATCCGGTATCTTATCCGATGTGTAACCTGTATGAAAGCTTTTCTTTGCTTTATTCTTTTTCTGACTGCAGGTATTTTACTGAGGGCACAAACCACAGATGACCTGCTCAACCTGCTAATACGGAACCATATAATAACGCTGGAACAGGCTGATTCAATGCGTGCAGAAGCAGCCATAGCCGATCAGGCAAATCAATCAAAACTGAAATCCTTCGCTGTGAATGCAGGGAAAAAAATCCGGCTTGGCGGATACGGACATTTTCGTTATCAGTTTCTGGAAGAGGAAGGAAAAACAGACGGATTTGATATACGTCGTATATACGTCGACCTGAAAGCTTCGATTACACCTTATTGGGATTTTCGTTTACAGACTGACTTTGCCGGTTCACCCAAAATCATGGATATTTATGCTGATCTTAACATAAATGACTGGCTGAACTTTACCATCGGACAACAAACTATACCGTTTTCATTAAACAATACAACATCCAACGCAAAACTTGAACTGACTGACAGGTCACAGGCTGTTGAAGCTCTGTCATTACGTAACGGCGATGTGCTGGGTAATAATAACGGTCGCGATATCGGCATATCTGTCTATGGCAGTTTCATTGCCTTGCAAGACCGCAAATTGTTTAATTACCGGATTGGTGTTTTCAACGGATCGGGGATCAACAAAGCCGATTTGAATGAAGCCAAGGATATCGTCGGACGGATCATATTACATCCTTTACAAGGATTAGACCTTGGCGGCTCATTTTATTATGGATGGACACCCGATTCCGCAACACTGGACAATCAAACCGTTCCAACGCAGCTTGGCCTGAGACAAAGAGCGGGTGCGGAAATTAACTATACATGGAGATTTTTGAACATGAAATGTGAATACATCACCGGAACGGACGGAACGATCAGGAAAGCCGGATACTATGGACAGATTGCCGGTTATGTGATCCCGGATAAGCTGCAAATCGCCGGCCGTTATGATGTATACGACAGGAATGCCGATGAGAATGATACAGTAACAACCAATTATACAATGGGAGTAAATTATTATATCAATCGGAATGTAACATTACAGGGATCTTATACCCTATGTCATGAAGAAGGTATTGCCTTTAGGAACAACATTGGATCGGTGCAATTACAGATCAGTTTTTAAAGGTGTTCCACCTATTGCAAAATAGCAGCATGGCAAAACCTGAGAAAGTGTTATCGGAATAACCGGGACTTCAGGATGCGTTAAAACCACATTGCTGGTGTCGCGTAACAGGTTTCATGCCAAAGCCACTGCATTACACGATCCGGTTTCCTTTATCAGAATTACGGCAATTGTAATATATCCAAAATATTTTGCTCATTTGTCCTCCACGTATTACTTTTACCCTCTGACAAAAGTCGATCGTTGAACATTACCAAAACTAAAAAAACTATGGATCATAAAATAGCCATACTGGGTGCAGGCAACCTGGGTACTTCACTGGCCAGTGGATTGTTGAATTCAAAGCAATATGCAATGGCTGATATGCTGCTGACAGATAAACGGGGACATCGTATCAATTACCTCAGAGATAAAGGCTTTATGGTGACCGATAACAATGCTGAGGCTGTCCGGCAGTCGCGGATAATTGTTATGTCAATTAAACCGCAGCAATTTGAAAGCCTGGTAAAAGAAATCAGGGATTATATACAGCCTCATCATATCATATTATCTACTATTACAGGGATTACTCTGAAAGAGATTGAATCCGCCCTAGGCAAAGTCCCGGTTTTCAGGATAATGCCCAACATGGCGCTGGCAATCTGTGAATCCATGACCTGTATTGCCTCAAAAAACACGCATTCCGATCATTTGGAACAAATACTGTCGATGTTCAATAAGATGGGAACCACACTGGAAATTGAGGAAGAAATGATGGAGGCTGCAACAGTCGTCGGAGCATGTGGTATAGCTTTTGCCTTAAGGTTTATGCGGGCTATGTCACAGGGAGGCATAGAAATCGGGTTCAATTCTGAAATGTCGCAGCTTATCACAGCCCAGACGGTTAAGGGGGCAGCCCGGTTGATTCTGGAGACCAATAACCATCCTGAAAGGGAAATCGATAAGGTTACAACACCGCAGGGCATTACCATTTCGGGTCTGAATGAAATGGAGCACCAGGGTCTGAGTTCCGCTGTTATTCGCGGTTTGCTTACTTCTTTTACGAAACTTGAACATCTCATGGAGAAAAATGTAAGACCAGATAAAGAATAAAAGAGTAATTTATCCGAAAATTATTAATTTTGTCATTAACGTATAGATGTCTATGATCACCATCGAAAAATTTCCGGAATACCTGCTTCAGCAATACAACAATTTCCGCAAGGAGGTTCCTTCGATGACCAAAGCCCACCGGTTCATCGACAACATGATCTATTTCCTGTTTCCGTTTAAGATTGACAAGAAATGTACCTTGCCCCTGATTGAACTCAATATTGCCCAATTGCAGATTGATCTCAGGGATATTCTCACTCCGCTGGAACCGGTTCTTGAAGACTCTGCCAACAACCTTACCCGGGATTTTTTTACTTCCGTTCCTGCAATCTATGAGAATCTGGTGCAGGATGCAAAACTGTTCGTTGATTTTGATCCTGCTGCCCGGTCTGTAGAAAGTGTTATTTTGTATTACCCGGGATTTTATGCCATTGCGGTTTACCGTCTTTCCCACGAACTTTTTAAGCTGAAGATCCCATATCTGCCCCGTATGATCTCCGAGTTCGCACACAGCAAGACAGGTATTGATATTCATCCCGGAGCCCTCATCGGTAATCATTTCTTTATTGATCACGGCACCGGTGTTGTCATCGGAGAAACTACCATTATCGGCAACAACGTTAAAATTTACCAGGGCGTGACCCTGGGTGCTTTAAGTGTGGCTAAAAGTATGAAGGGTAAGAAGAGGCATCCCACCCTCGAGGATAATGTTATTGTTTATTCCGGCAGTACAATCCTGGGTGGAGATACCATTGTCGGCCATGACACTATAGTGGGAGGAAACGTATGGCTAACCAGGAGTGTTCCCCCCAACTCTGTCGTATACCATGAAAGCAAGGTGATTATCAGGGACAGCAAAGATTTTAAAGAACCCATCAACTTTGTCATTTAAAATGAAAGCATCAACCATTTTAGAGACGATTGGAAATACTCCCCATGTGCGTATTAACCGACTTTTCCCTTCAACTCACGAGGTCTGGTTAAAACTTGAACGCACCAATCCCGGCGGCAGTATCAAAGACCGTATTGCCCTGTCGATGATTGAAGATGCTGAAAAGAAAGGGGTGCTGAAGCCCGATTCGGTAATTGTAGAACCGACCTCGGGCAATACCGGTATCGGGCTTGCCATGGTGGCTGCAGTAAAAAAATACAAACTTATCCTGGTGATGCCCGAATCGATGTCCCTGGAACGCAGGAAGATAATGGCTGCTTATGGTGCTGAATTTGTGCTGACATCACGTGAGAAAGGCATGAAAGGCGCCATTGAAAAAGCCAATGAAATAGTCGCATCGAATCCGAAAGCCTGGATGCCCATGCAGTTCGATAATGAAGCAAATATTGAAATTCATAAGCAAACAACGGCACAGGAAATCCTCAGGGATTTTCCCGGTGGAATTGACTACCTGATAACCGGCGTAGGAACAGGTGGCCATATAACAGGAATTGCAGAAGCACTTAAACCGGTATTTCCGGATCTTAAGGTTTTTGCCGTTGAACCGGAACTTTCATCCGTTATCAGTGGCGGCCAGCCGGGACCCCATCCCATACAGGGAATTGGTGCCGGCTTTATACCAAAAAATCTGCATACAGGAATATTGGACGGAACAATACAGGTATCAAAAGAAGAAGCCTTTTCCTATGCACAGCGGGCTGCAAAAGAAGAGGGCATTTTTATCGGTATATCTTCGGGGGCGGCACTGGCAGCAGTGGCAAAAAAACTTCCGGATATGCGGGCAGGATCGAAAATACTGACATTTAATTACGACACCGGTGAACGTTACTTTTCAGTGGATGGGTTGTTTTAAGTAACTTACCAGACATCGTGGCAGGATTGCTCAAACCATATTTTGCCGACCGGACAGCCCATCGATATCTATGGAATGACAAGTCTACAATGACTATTTTATATTCTGACAGAAACTGACCCGATATTACTACAATTTTGTATCTTTAATAGTCCGCAATAAAACCAGTTTATTATGAGCAATGACACAACCTTGTTATATGTAGATGATGAACCATTGAACCTTCAGCTTTTTTCCTATAATTTTGAAAAGAAATTTACCGTAAAAACGGCAGAATCAGGTAATGCAGGTCTGGAAATCCTTAAAAATGAATCTGCCATATCCGTTGTAATAAGCGATATGAAAATGCCCGGTATGAATGGTATCGAATTCATTAAAGAAGCAAAGAGACAATTCCCGGATATTGTTTTTTTTATTCTTACCGGTTATGATATCAGCTGTGAGATTGAATCAGCTTTGAAGGAACAACTTATTTTAGGATATTTCAGGAAGCCATTTAATATTAAAGAAATTGAGGAGTCAATTCAGGAAGTTTTAGGAAAAAACTAATGCGACCGTAATAAAGACAAAAGACTGTTTCGCTACATTCTGGTCACTCCTCCGGTCAGCGCGAATTTCATTACTTCTCCGGGTGGGATGTTCAGTGGGGTGATATGCTCCTTGGGAACAATGAACATCTCACCCGACCAGTTGTATGAATGAGGAAACAGTACCGCCACTTTATCTTTTATTCCCAGGTCTGACAGATCATCAGCCGTTATGAATCCTACTTTTTCGAGTTCTGAAACAAGGTTCACCTTTACCAGAACCGGCCGTGTGAATTTTTTCTTTTCACCGACAAAGGCTTTAAAGAAATCCGTGAGTGCGGAATAGATCATCTTGACAACAGGTGCTTTTTCAAATATCCTGTCAACCAGCCTTCCGATGGGCTGGAACAGTAATGACTGACCCACCCAGCCCAGGAGGGCTATAAAGGTAAAGGTAACCACCAGGCCGATGCCCGGTATCTGTATATTGAAGAGACGGTCAACGAAGTTGCGGATTGGTCCGTCTATGAAGTCAAACACCCAGTAGATAACATAAATGGTAATACCGGCAGGGGCAGCCAGCAGCAGCCCCTGTAAGAAGTAACGGAAGATCTTTTTCATGGATATATGGTTTATGGTTAAGTTGTTTAATATACGAATTGCAAATATACAACTATACAGATTGTCTTGTTGTCTATCCGGTATCGATTGCTGCCAGTTTATGTATTCACATCCGTTATGGTCAGTATTGTTCCTGTCCCTCTTCTTCCTGCTTTGTACGTTGTTTTCTGGTTAATCCATCGACCACCAGTTGATACGAATCGTCTATCCATTTGCATATAAGGTTCCGGGCAACCGGGTTATCGATAATAATGGTATTCCAATGCCTTTTGTTGAAGTGATATGCAGGAGTTACCTCAGGATATTGTTCACGAAGCTCTAACGCCAGTTCCGGATCGCATTTCAGGGTTATTCCCCTGGAATCTTCAGACAGATCAAGCAGAGCAAACATTTTACCGTATACTTTGAATACCAGGGCGGTGTCATTGAAAGGGAAACTCTCGGTTACTCTGGGTTTGGAGAGGCAGTACTCGCGGATTAATTCGATGTTCATGTCTGTTGATACCAGGGACAGGTACAAAGATAGAAGATTGTTAAGATTAAAGATCAAAGATCCAAGATTGAGTCTACTCCGAAAAGTCAAAGATTCAAGAATAGCTGAAAATCTGGTTTACCCCTGACCCTAAAGGGAGCCTGATTTTCAGCAACTTCACCCTTTAGGGTTGGGGTAGAAAGTTGCTGAAAATCTACCATG
>JAFGKY010000123.1 GCA_016928305.1 Bacteroidales bacterium | reverse complement strand
TTACAGCGACATGCATAACAGGATTGAACCTTATCTGTTTGTTTTGCATTCAGGTAAAGTGCATGGTGAGAATAACTACAGCATCCGTATCCGTTCAGACAATTTACCGGCCACCCGTGAAAAAATAAATGAAATAGTGGAAGAGTATTTTCCCCGAGATGCTTTTGAATTCTGGGTTCTTGAAGACCAGTTGTATACGAACAACGCCTATGTCATATGGGATGGCGTAAACAAAACATTCCGTTTCTTTACGGTATTGGCTATTCTCATTTCGGCCATGGGATTGTTCGGCCTGATTTCCTATACTGCCAAAAGGCGCACCAAAGAAATGGGTATACGTAAAGTTTTAGGATCCAGGTCCTCTCAGGTATATATGATGCTGGCCAAGGAATTTTTGCCCTTGTTGCTTGTTGCCATATTACTCGGATCTGTCGGAGCCTGTGTTCTGTACAAATACCTGCCGGGTGCATACAAGTATCCGCTCCAGCCCATGGAATTTGTCATTGCCTGGGCACTGATAATCTTCATAATTTTTGTCACTATCAGCTACCAGGCTATTCAGGTAGCGGTCAGGAATCCGGTGAATTCACTGAGGTATGAGTAAGCCCCCTCTAACTCCCCTGCCTGACGGTTTACCTGCCGAAGGCATGGCAGGCAGGCGGTAAACGGTCTTTGATCTTTGTTCTTTGATCTAAAATCTCGTCACTATCGACTGTTGGCTTCCATAACTTTTAAGATTTTTTATGTTGTCCGGCTCATATTGTTTTTTTACATTTATATGCAATTATGCTGAAGAAATACCTGAATATAGCCATCCGGAACATTCTCAGAAACAAACTTTATGGCGCCATCAACATCATAGGCCTTTCAATCAGCATCGCCTGTAGCATACTGATTATTCTCTTTGTAAAATACGAATTCAGTTTTGACAGGTTCCACACCAGGGCAAACCGTATCTACCGGTTCACCATGGAGGTCGAAAATGAAAATGGCTATAAAGCTCATTTTGCACGTTGTGCAACTTCATGGATAAAATATGTGCCGGAGGAATTTCCCGAAGTTGAGAAAATGGTGATGCTGTTTCCCGGGAGGAGAATGACGTTAATGGCAAACGAAAAGAAATTTGTCCTTGAGAATGCCTATTATACCGATTCAGCCTTCTTTTCCGTTTTCAGCATCAGCCCTCTGAAAGGTGACCGAAACAAAGTCCTTCAAGAACCCTACACAGCAGTGATTTCCGAATCACTGGCCAGGAAATACTTTGGAGAAACCGATCCTGTCGGCCAGACAATTACTAATACCGGCTGGCACGACGGAGAAAAATGGACGAAGCTGAATTATACTATTACCGGTGTATTTAAAGATATTCCGGTAACATCGCACTTTCACACTGATTTGCTGATTTCCGATAAATCACAAAACAGCGAAAGCTGGAAATATGTCTACCTTTTATTGCATAAACATGCACAACCATCCGATTTTTTAAAGAAATTCGATGCTTTTTTAGATAGGCATACCGACGATAAAAGCAACAGCAACATTATTGTACCGCACTTGCAGCGCATCACCGATATTCACCTGAAATCAAATAAAGACAGGGAAATGGAAGATAACAGTAATATGACCGTGATACTCATTTTGAGTATTACCGGTTTGATAATATTGACTGTCTCCTGGATAAATTACTTAAACCTTAATATTGCAGGCATTTATGGGCGATTACGGAATTTGCATATGTATAAGATCCACGGTTGCACAAACACCGGATTAATGGTTATGTATTTTATTGAATCATTAATTATCACAACAATTGCGTTCAGCCTGGCCTATCTCCTTATCCGCATTTCATTACCGGTTCTTTCATCCGTAACCGGTAACATGCTGCATCCAAACCTTATGTCTTTTTTTCCTGAAACACTGCATTGGATGGCTATCCTGTTTGCCGGAACAATAATCATCGGAAGTGTTCCTGTTCTCCTGTTCTTTATGCGATTTTATCCTTCAACCAAGTCTGTCGTTACACAATCAGTTGCTGCTAAAAGGAAACCTCCTGCAGGATTCAGAAAATCACTGGTAGTCTTTCAGTTTATTCTAACTATAGTACTGATTATTAGTGCATTAGTAATAAATATACAAGGTAGGTATATACAAGAAAGACAAAGCGGGGCAAAACTCGACAGTGTATTGGTTATAAAACTTTTCAACCAGGATATCATGTCACATTACAGTGTCCTGAAATCAGAATTATTGCGGAGCCCTTCTATTAAAGAAGTGACTGCTTCCTTTGAAGACCCGTTCGATCTGACCATGGATGCAATGGGCTTTGAAACCAGCGGAATCAATCCGGAGAATAAGGATAAAATTCTGTGGGTTTATGTGGCTGATGATAACTTCTTCAAATTTCTGGATGTCCCCATAATAGCCGGACATGATTTTCCTCCATTGAAAGAATACCGGATCAGGGAAGATGATAGCCAAGGCGAGGCTGTTGTTAATGGGCATCATTTGAGCTCATACATTAACAGAAGGGAGGATTATGTTCTCAATGAAACTGCAGTGAAGGGACTTGGATGGACGCCCGAAGAGGCTGTCGGAAAACCTTTTAAGCTCAAATTCTTATGGGGCGAAAATGTGATTTTTGGCGGGCAGATCGTAGGTGTTGTGAAAGATTTCAATGTAAACACCCTGCATCATGAGATCAAACCCTATGTTTTCTTTCAGAAAAATATCTGGTTCTGGAACCTCCTTGTAAAAACCGATGAAAAAAACGGTCAGAAGGCCCTTCAGCACATTTCAGAAACATGGGAAAGGATAGTTAAAGACTATCCACTTGACTATAAGTACAATAAGAACATTTTTTTCGAGGCTTATAAAAAGGAAATCATTCAATCGCGTCTGACCAATTTCTTTTCTCTGCTGGCCATAATCGTTTCATGCATGGGATTGTTTGCCATCTCATCGGTTATTATTTTACAACGCACCAAAGAGATCGGGATCAGAAAAGTTAACGGAGCATCGAGTTTAAGCATAATGTATATGTTGATTAAGGAATTTGCTTTTCTGGTTGTTCTGTCTTTTATTATTGCATGCCCGGTTGGCTATTATGCAATGTCAACATGGCTCGAAAGCTTTGCATACCGGATCAGCCTCGGCTGGTGGATATTTGCTGTTGCAGGCCTGGTCGCCATATTTGTTGCGTGTCTCACGGTTTGTTGGCAAAGCTGGAGGGCAGCAAGTAGGAATCCGGTTGAAACTCTTCGATACGAGTAGGGAAGCCCCCTCTAACTCCCCCAAGGGGGAGAACAGAAAGAGATGTGGGTTTTGTGCATAGAAAAACAGGTGAATAGTTTTCGAAGGATAGGAGAATATGTTATGGCTTTATATGAAATAAATGATTGGACGATAAAAGTCCCCCCTTTAGGTAATTTAGAGGGCTTCCACCTAAGGGGGAGGATAAGAAGGGATGCGATTGTTGGGTTAGAGAAACAGGAATCGAAATAGCATATGAGCTATTTTGTATACCCAACCGTCTGCGCCATTACAATGACCTGGTTATCGTTTAGCTTCAGCAGGCCCCTCAGCTCATCACCGTTGAATGATCCGCGGACTACGCTGCCAATGCCTTCTGAGGCACAATATAAATATACATTCTGGGCACAGGCACCGGCTGTGAAGGCAGCATTTACCAGCACTCCTCTTTCATCCTGCGAAGCAGCCCTGGTTTTATCACAAACATATATAATATTCACAGCAGCAGTCTTAACCCAGGGCTGACCACCGGTTCTGCCCCGGATATCATCACCCGAGATGCGTACAAGGCTGTTCTCTAGAGCATCATACAGGAAAACACCTTCGGCCGTTGTAACATATACATCTATCTCCTGCTTATTGCGGGCTGAAGGAACCGTACGTCTTCCATCCTTCCGGTTAATGCCATAGGCTGCCCACAACATGTCAGCCATTTGCTGAAGTGTAAGTTCTTTATCCACATATTCACGTGATGAGTGCCGCTCATTGAGCGCCTGCATAAGGGCTTTTCCTTCCTGTTTAACAGGGTCGGGCAGTAGAACGGTGTCATTAAGCTGCGCATTGCACGTGAATTTTGTCAGCGCTATGATCAGCATATAAAATAGAAATTTCATGGTATTGTTCATAATAACAATGATTAAGATTTAAAAAGAAAGATGAAGATATTCATTATTTCAATAGTGATGGCGAATGAAGGATCGAAAAAGGTAAATCATTGCCACAAAGGCACTAAAGCACAAAGATACACAAAGCAACTTCTTGGTGATACCTTCGTAACTTGGTGTCCCTGCCTGACGGCTTTGCTCCGCTGAAGCTATGCGAAGGCGAAGCAGGCAGGTTTGTGGCAAAAACACTAACTCTTAATTTACATTAGTAATTATTTTGTAACTTGAAGCGGTAATCGTGTCTTGTAATACGGAGGACGTAATGTCTGTTTAACGAAAATTAAAATATACATGGTGTGAAAAATCTTTTCATTACACTTACCTTGTGTACCGGGGTATTCACGTGCCCGGTATTTGCGCAGCTGAAAATGATCTGGAAAAATGACACGGAATTTCAGGGACCGGAATCTGTTGTTTACGACAGGCAGAATAACTGCCTGTACGTGTCAAATTATAACCACAATCCAAAGAACGGAGAAAACTATAACAGCGATTGCGTTTCAAAAGCAAACCTTAAAGGAAAGGTGACTGAAAAGATGTTTGTGGGCAACCTTACCTGTCCTACGGGTATTTGTATTCACGATGGGAGGTTATACATTGTTGAAAGATTCGGCGTGGTTCAGTTTGACCTTGAATCAGAAAAGGTGGAAACCCGCTACAGGATCAGCGGACCGGGATTCTTGAATGATATAGCATTGGATTCCATAGGAAATATTTATGTTACCGTCAGTGATAAAGCAACCATTTATAAAATCAGTAATCATGTTACCGAAAAATGGCTGGAGAGTTCTGAAATTGAAGGCATCAACGGTATTATTGTCGATAATGACAAACTTATTGTGGGTGTTACCGGCGATAGCTGTTTAAAGTCAATTGCCCTGACTGATAAGAAAATTGAAATTATTGCCCGCTTTCCTCCCGGCATTATTGACGGCATTAAAAAATACGGTAATGATTACCTGGTTTCTCATTTTGAAGGGAATATTTATCAGGTACATGAAGGCGATATATTTGTTGAATTAACTGAATTATTGAATACACGGGAACAAAAGATACATTGTGCCGATTTTGAATTTATTGATGAACAAGGCCTTTTTGTTGTTCCTGCACTATGGGATAACTGCATCATAGGTTATAAATACAATCCATAAATCATGGTCTCCTTTTATGCTATTGAGGTCCTTGTGATCATTTTGACGGGCTGCTCTGAGAGTTGCTTTTAATGACAAGAGCCGGAAGAAGCGGTGAAACAATCAATGATCCTGAAAAATAGGTGTGCCGGTTCCCGGATTATCCATAATATTGTAACACAAGAAATACATGGAGTTCTGAATAATAGTGTGTGTAATGATTAATTTTACCTTGTATTAGTAAATTTTCCTTTCTAAATTGCATGAGTAATTATTACCCGATTATGCCCACTATATATACCGAATACCTGGGCGAACTCAGAACAAAAGCAGTCCATGTAAACTCAGGCAATGAACTGGTAACGGATGCACCGGTTGACAACAAAGGACGCGGTGAAGCATTTTCTCCGACCGACTTGCTGGCAACTGCACTGGGGAGTTGTATGATTACCATTGCAGGCATGGAAGCCCAGGAACATGGGTTTTCCATCGACGGTACCACGATTGACATTACAAAGATCATGGCAGGTGATCCCCGCCGTGTTGCCGAAGTGATTTTGGAACTTTTTTTCCCTGAAAATAATTACACCGAAAACCAGAAAGAGATTATTAAAGTGGCATGCCTTAACTGCCCGGTAGCAAAAAGTCTTCATCCCGACCTTAAGAAAACAATTATATTTAACTTCTGATACATCCTGATGCAGCAATACAATTTTATTATCGTCATATTAAAAAAAACATCATGAAAGCTTTACAATTCTGTTTTCCAGTCGCCTTTCTTATTTTGGTCACAGGAAGTTGCTATTTTGATAACATAGATACTGTTACCGGAAATGGAAAGGTAGTGAAAGAAACCCGCGATGTTTCCCGTTTTACGGAATTAAAGGTAGCAACCGGGATTGATGCTATTATTACACAGGGAGATAATGAGTCGGTTGTCGTTGAAGCCGATGAAAATTTGCAGGAATGGATAAAAACGGAGGTGGTGGACAATAGATTGAAGGTATATAGCGACAAGAATATCCGGAGTGCCAGAGAAAAGAAAGTATATATTACTTATAAAAAACTTAACTCAATTGATATTACCAGTGCCGGAGATGTTGATGGTGACAATACACTGGTGACTGATGAACTGGATATAGAAATGAGCAGTGCCGGTGATCTTAACCTTGATGTTGAAGTCGATAAACTGGAAATTGATATCAGCAGTGCCGGTGATGCAAAACTTTCCGGTAAAACAAACTATCTCAAAGCCGATCTGAGCAGTGCAGGCGATCTGAATGCCTTTGATCTGGAAGCAAAGTCAGGAGATGTCAATGTTTCAAGTGCCGGGAGTGCGCGCGTATTTATCACCGAAGAAGCCAGTTTCAAATGCAGTAGCGCTGGCAATATCACCTATATGGGAGAACCGCGTATTAAAAACATAAGTACTTCCAGTGCAGGATCAGTCAATAAAAGATAATTTTACCGGTTTAAAAGACTATTTAAACACTATCCGGAAATAATACTACAACATACTGCATTCCTGCAGCTTGCATCGCTTACTCCCGATTCATCGGGATTCACCGGAGCACGGTATGTCCGGCTCAGGTCATTGTTACGGCAGGAGACTTATCTCACTCAAAGTAAAATGTATTCATTTTGCAAGTTTTTCAGCTCACAAGGTGGATTGTTATTTTTTTCACAATCTTTTTTTACCCCGGGGAAAACTACTGTTGAATTTTCAAAAATGACGAATATAATTCATATAATCAACAGATTGTAAAATAATATAAAGATGATCATAACATAAATTCAAGCTAAATTTTTAAAAGTCCTTGTTTATATAAATTTTCTATTATACTTTAGTTGTGAATCAATTCACAAATGGAAATTGACAAGTAAGCTATGATAAACCATTAAGATTAAAGCATATACAACATGAAAGCTGCGGTTAAGAAGATAATTGAAAAATACGGAAATGATAAATTCAGGTTGATGGATGTTCTTATTGATATCCAGCAGGAAGATGGTTATATTTCCAGGGAGGCTATTTCACAAATCGCTGAAGAGTATGGAATGTCGGAAGTTGATGTTGAGCAGACCGTTTCATTTTACCACTTCTTTTCACAGAAACCAACCGGTAAATATTCCATATATTTAAATAACAGTGCTGTTGCCAATATGATGGGGAGGGCCGAGGTAGCTGAGACCTTCACAAGGGAACTCGGTATTAAATTTGGGGAAGTCACTCCTGACGGTCTTGCAGGTTTGTTTGAAACATCCTGCATAGGAATGAATGACCAGGAACCTGCGGCTATTATCAACAATCATATTTTCACGAGGTTAACGCCATTCCGTGTAAAAGAAATTGTACGCGATATCAAGGAGGGGAAGGATGTTGGTGAAATGAATGTGCAGGATTACGGAGATGGAGAAAACCGTTCTGACCTTATCCGTTCTGTGGTTTCCAATAACATTCGAAAGATAGGTCCGGTTTTGGAACGGAATTTCAAGGCAGGGCAGGCTATTGAGAAGATCATTAAAATGAAGCCCGAAGAAGTCATTGATGAAGTGAAGAAATCGAATATGCGGGGCAGAGGGGGAGCCGGTTTCCCTACAGGGTTGAAATGGGAATTTTGCAGGAATGCTGCAGGCGAGAAGAAATACATATTCTGTAATGCTGATGAGGGCGAGCCCGGGACATTCAAAGACAGGGTAATCCTTACCGAAAGGCCTCGCCTGTTATTCGAAGGGATGGTCATAGCCGGATATGCTGTTGGCGCAAATGAAGGTATTGTGTATATACGGTATGAATATAAATACCTTGAGCAGTATCTTGAGGAGGTTCTGCAGAAAGCCAGGGAAGCTAATTACCTCGGGAAAAACATATTGGGTAAAAAAGGCTTTAATTTCGATATACGCATACAATTTGGTGCGGGCGCTTATGTTTGTGGCGAAGAGTCGGCACTTATTGAATCCGCTGAAGGGAAGCGCGGGGAACCACGCGACAGACCTCCGTTCCCTGTTGAAAAAGGATACCATGACATGCCTACCGTAGTCAACAATGTTGAAACATTATGCTCGGTTGTAAAAGTAATACTCAACGGCGGAGAGTGGTACAAATCATTTGGTACGCACGAATCGACCGGCACCAAATTATTAAGCATATCGGGTGACTGCAAATTTCCCGGTGTTTATGAAGTAGTATGGGGATTTTCAGTGGATGATATACTCGATATGGTTGGTGCCGATAAAGAAAATGTACAGGCAGTTCAGGTTGGCGGACCTTCCGGTGCACTGATCGCTCCCAATGAATTCAACCGCATCCTGGGCTATGAAGATCTGGCCACGGGTGGATCGTTGATCATCATTGGTAATGAGAGGGACATCCTGAACGATATTGTGTTGAATTTTATGGATTTCTTTATTGAGGAGTCCTGCGGAAGCTGCTCCACCTGCCGTATTGTGCCAACGCTGATGCGTAACAAATTGAACAAAATATTGAATGCTCGTGGTATTCAGCAGGATATTGAAGATCTTAAAGAATGGGGTAAGATTCTGAGAGCAAGCCGTTGCGGGCTCGGGCAGACCGCTGCAAATCCAATTCTTTCTAGCCTGAAAAACTTACCGAATTTATACGAAGAAAAGATACAGAAAAATAAAAGCTTTGACAGCGGGTTTGACCTGAATGCTGTCATTAAAGAATCAGCAAAGGCCACTGGCAGAGTACCTAATGTTTAATACAATGAATTATGAGTCAATTTGTTCGATTTACCATAGACGGCACTGAATGTATGGCCACCAAGGGGCAGTACATTGTTGAAGCTGCGAAAGAAAACGGAATCTATATTCCCACACTCTGCAACTATCCCGGGGTAAAACCAAAAGGAGGATGCAGAATATGCACGGTGCGGGTGAACGGGAAACTGATGACGGCATGCACAACACCTGTGGCAGAGGGTATGAATATTGAAAATGATATTAAGGATATAAAAGAACTACGGAAAGCCATTGTTGAGTTACTGTTTGTGGAGGGCAATCACTTTTGTCCTGCCTGTGAAAAAAGCGGTAACTGTGAATTGCAGGCATTAGCCTATCGTTTCCAGATGCTGGTGCCCCGATTCCCGTTTCAATTTCCACTTCGCAAAATTGACGCCTCCCATCCTAAAATCATAAAAGACCAGAATCGGTGTATCCTTTGTAAACGCTGCATCCGGGCTATTAAGGATGAAAAGGGCAAAAGTATTTTTGCCTACCGGAGAAGAAGCAGCAACGTAGAGGTTGTTGTTGATTCCAAATTGGGTAAACAGCTGACCGACGAGCTGGCACAAAAAGCCATGGATGTTTGTCCTGTCGGATCCATCCTGGTAAAAGAAAAAGGGTTTATCATTCCCATTGGCGACCGTAAATACGATAAGACGCCAATTGGCAGCGATATTGAAAACATGCAGGTATCAAAAACTTAATTCATTCTAATCATGAGTAAACCTATAATAGCGACAACATCATTAGCCGGATGTTTTGGATGCCATATGTCTATTCTTGATATTGACGACAGGATTCTGGAACTGTTCGATCTGGTTGAATTCAATAAGTCACCCATTGACGATATTAAGAAGTTCACCAAGAAATGTGACATCGGTCTGATTGAAGGAGGTTGTTGCAACAGTGAAAATGTACATGTGCTGAAGGATTTCAGGGAACACTGTAAAATTCTTATTTCATTGGGAGAATGTGCTATAATGGGAGGATTGCCTGCCATGCGCAACGGCATCCCCATACGTGAGTGTATTGAAGAAGCCTATCTCGATGGTCTTACCGTTGTTGCCAACGATGAACGGATCGTTCCCAATGACCCGGAACTCCCCATGATTCTTGATAAGGTTATTCCCTGTCACGAAATTGTGAAGATCGATTACTTCCTTCCGGGATGCCCGCCGAGGGCTGATTTGATTTGGGATGCCCTGGTGGCATTGATCAACGGCGATGAAATGAAGCTGCCGTATGAAGTTGTAAAATTTGATTAATTGAAAAGAAGCATAATATGGGACAGAAAATAACGATTGAACCGGTAACACGCGTTGAAGGACACGGTAAAGTGACGATTCATCTCGACAATGACGGGAATATCGAGCAAACCCGATTGCATATTGTTGAATTCAGAGGATTTGAGAGGTTTGTGAAAGGCCGACCTTATTGGGAAATGCCCGTGTTGGTCCAACGTTTGTGTGGAATTTGCCCTGTGAGTCATCACCTGGCAGCAGCAAAGGCCATGGACGCAATTGTCGGTGCTGGAGATGGTGACGACCTGACACCCACCGGCGAAAAGATGCGCCGGCTTATGCATTACGGACAGATACTGCAGTCCCACACCCTTCATTTTTTTCATCTTGCTTCACCCGATTTATTGTTTGGGATCGATTCAGATCCGCTTAAACGCAATATTATAGGCATTGCTGATGCAAACAGGGATCTTGCCGTACAGGCTGTGATGATGCGGAAATACGGGCAGGAAGTAATTCAGGCTACTGCCGGGAAGAAAATTCATGGCACCGGAGCTGTCCCGGGTGGGATAAATAAACATCTGAGCGAAGAAGAAAGGGATTTCCTGCTGGATGGCGATGAATACGTGAACATTAACAGAATGCTTGAATGGTCATTGGACGCAATTGAATTTTTTAAGGATTATCATAATAAGAATAAAGAGATCATTGATGGATTCATAGAGTTTCCATCAAGTTTCCTGAGCCTGGTCAGAAAAGACGGAGCGCTGGATCTTTATCACGGTGTTTTGAGAGCCGTTGATTCGCAGGGGAAAAAGATCCTTCATGATGTCGATTACCAGGAATACTATAAATATATTGATGAAGAGGTAAGATCATGGAGCTATATGAAGTTTCCATACCTGAAAGAAATCGGAAAGAAAACAGGATGGTACACCGTTGGCCCGCTTGCACGTATGAATACCGTGGATTTTATAGATACTCCGCTGGCCCAGAAAGAATTTGAAACCTTCAGGGCTTATAACAATGGCAAACCAAGTCTCAGACCTATGCATTTTCACTGGGCCCGGTTAATTGAAATTCTTCATTCCGTTGAGAAAATAAGAATGCTGCTGAATGATCCTGATCTTATGGAAGGCGAATTGATCAAAAAAGGAAAAAAGCAGGACGAAGGCGTAGGCCTGGTTGAAGCACCTCGCGGAACCCTTTTTCACCATTATAAGATCGATGAGAATGACCAGATTATTATGGCTAACCTGATTGTATCAACAACCAACAATAACCAACCTATGAATGAGGCTGTCAATCAGGTGGCGACGAAGCTTATGACAGGGAAAAAGGAAATCACCGAAGGGATGATGAATGCCGTTGAAGTAGCTATCAGGGCATACGACCCTTGTCTGAGCTGTGCAACTCATGCACTGGGTCAGATGCCGCTGGAAATATCCTTGTACAATACCGGTAACAAGCTGATCGACAGAAAGACGAAATAAGGATGTGAGCAATGCACTGAAGATATTGGTATATGGGTATGGTAACCCGGGAAGGCAGGATGACGGATTGGGGATTGCCTTGTCGGAGGCCATGGAAAGATGGGCACGTGAAAATAAGCTGAAGGGTATTGAAACAGACGCTAATTATCAGCTCAACATAGAGGACGCAGCCCGTATTTCGGAATTCAATCTTGTAATATTTGCCGATGCGACAAAAGAGGACATCAAAGATTATGCATTTACACCATTGATGCCCTCTCCGAAAATAGATTTCACCATGCATTCTGTGTCTCCGGCTTTTATCCTCAATCTCTGCAGGGAGGTATATACAGCCATACCATCGGCATTCTTACTTCATATTAAAGGGTATGCGTGGGAATTCATGCAGGACATGACCCCGGAAGCCAAAAGAAACCTGGAGGAAGCAACCGGGTTCCTGAAAAATAAAATCCTTGAATACAAACATTAATCTCCGTTCTTTGCATTTTACTCACGGCCATTGCTCTTGTTTCTTTGATCTTTTATCTTTAATCTTAGATCTTTGATCATGATTCTTGAATCTAAAAAAAAAGCTATGAACTTGAAAACTACATTCCTCGGACTCCCAGTCGACAATCCATTTATCGTTGCCAGCTCAGGTTTGACCAGCTCTGTCGATTCTGTTAAAAAATGTGCTGATCATGGAGCTGGTGCTGTGGTCCTTAAATCGCTGTTCGAAGAACAGATCATCGTCGATAAGAAAGTATTGCTGCAGCATGACGACATGTATTTCTGGTATCCCGAGGCACTGGAATATGTCAGTAATTTCTCAAAAGAACAGGGTGTTAAGGAATATCTCAGTTTGATCGAAAAAGCAAAAATAGCAGTGAAAATACCGGTCGTTGCCAGTATTAACTGTGTCAGCCCTGTCGAATGGCCTAAATTTGCCCGTGAAATCAAAAGTGCTGGAGCCGACGGCATCGAGCTCAATATTTTTATTCCTCCCACCAACCTGAAACTAACGGGTTACAAAATTGAAGAAACATATCTTGACATTGTTCGGGAAGTAAGGAAAGAGACCGATCTTCCCCTGGCCGCGAAGGTCGGCTATTATTTCACCAATATATACCGCGAATTGTTCAAATTAAGCAATCTTGAGATCAACAGCCTGGTGATGTTCAACCGGTATTACAGGCCTGATATCGATATTGAGAAGCTTACGGTTGTCGCCGGAAATATTTACAGTTCACCGGTTGAAATTACCCTTTCGCTGCGCTGGGTAGCCCTGTTGTCGAACATTGCCAAATGCGAGCTTGTTGGTGCAACAGGAATTCATGATTATACGGGAGTGATTAAATATATCCTCGCCGGTGGATCAGCCGTTCAGCTTTGTTCAGTACTGTATAAAAACGGTATTGAATACCTTGAAGTGCTTCATAAAGATATGGAAAAATGGATGGCTTCCAAAGGGTATAATGACCTGAAAGCTTTCAGGGGTCTTATTTCAAAAAAAGAAGAAAATTGCGCTGCATTTGAAAGGGTTCAGTTCATGAAGAAGACAGCGGGAAAGCTGTAATATCTGAACTGGGATTCTTTGGATTAAAGGATTACAGGATTTATGAAGCAGGGATTAATGTTACGCCTTTCAGTATGCTGTTCCTGGATTCTCTTTATTTTATCCTCTTTCTCCTTTTCATTCCCATTCTCATACCGAATCCCAGACAGGCTAAACCACCGGATACCGTTTACTGGTTACCGGTCACCTTTTTCTATCTCCATCCTCCGGTTGGAAAAAAATAAAATAATCGTTAGCTTTAAGCCCTTAAAAAGAATTCTTTACGTTCTTAATATTGACAGGTATGAAAAAGATATATCTCATTGGTTTTATGACAGTGCTTGGTTCGTTGCTGTTCATCAGTTGTAAGAATGCAGCAAAAAAAGATACAGGCTTATCCGAAATTGACAGCATCGATCTCAGGGAAACCAAACCATACATCGGCCGTTACGATACTGTAGGTGAAGGACTCCCGATTTTTTATAACATGTATCTTTCTGTTGAAATGTCTTCCCTGTTTGACGCTGCGGGAGCAGCATTTAATCAGACATTGCTTAATTCGTCTGATAAAATATCGGATTATACCACCAGCTCGAAAAAGGCCCTGAACCTGGGTGTTTATGCTGTTGATCTGAGCTACACAAGGGTATTCGAACAAATTGAAACAGCCAGCCGGTATTTTAATGCAATGCAGAAATTGGCAGAAGAATTGGGAATTCCGGCTGACTATTTTGAAAACACCGCGAGGCGTTTTGACAGAAATATCAGCAATAAAGATTCATTGATCAAAATCGCCAATGAAGTATATATGTCTGCGAATTCTTACCTCAAAGAAAATGAACGGTACAGCGCGGCCGCACAGATTATCCTGGGAGGATGGATAGAAGCCATTTATATTGCTATCGACATTGCAAAGACAACTCGTGATTTTGAGATTATTGAAAGACTGGCCGAACAAAAATACTCGCTTGTCAATCTCAGGGAAATGCTTCAGAATTATGAAAGTGATCCGGTTATCGCCGAAATTATGCTGCAACTCAATGACCTTCAGGTTGTTTTTAATACATTTGAAGTTAAAGTCAAAGGAGATTTTAATCCGGATTCATCAGCAGGTAAAAGAACGGTGAATGAACTGCTGCTGAAGGTAGGGGAAATTGAAAAACACATCCAAACCATAAGAGCTGATATCGTTGGATAATTGAATCGAAACATCCGGGTTTTATGACCCGGTTACCCATTATCCTCTCAGAAGATGTTGGTTATGAGATAACTGCAATTTTTCGTTTTCGTTGTCGATCATCCCGAAGCATTCAGATTACCGATCAGAAATCAGAATCATGTGCTCCATAATCATATTCATTGTAAAACTGCGTCAGCGTATCGTATATGTCTTCAAAGGTAACGTAATGCTTCTTGCAGCCAATGCGGGAACATACATGGACTTTCCCTCCCTTCTCCAGGTCAAAACCGACAAGCGGGGCACCACAATCTCCACATTTTGAAGGACTTGGCAACTCTTTTTTACAGTGTGGACAGGATAATGTGGCAATTTCATTTTCAACGAGTTCAACTGTGCTGACTTTTTCGTAGCAACCATAGCTTGAACAAAGATTGATTGTGCCATGCATGTCCTTGACTTCAATATGAAGTTTAATACTTGGCTTGGCATTCAGAAAGTGTGTATAATCCATCAATGATTTATTACAATGAGGGCACTTTACTTTTAATGAAATAAGGTTCTTAGTCATGGAAATCTCTCCTTATTGTTTTGTTTGGCATGGATAATATACGATAACTTATAGCATTTTCAAAGAAAATAGTGAAAAATGTAACAAAAACCTGGTGCTTGTTTATTGTATCGTTGCAAGCATTTTATTATTTCACCCTTTCAGTAAAATTTCACCTGTATGGTTCAACGGCCATGAAACGAACCTGAATTGATCAATGCTATTATCTCATCTGCTGCATGTCCGACACGGGGGGAAATGCCTTCACCAAAGGAAACAAATTCAGGTTGAATACCCAGTATCCAGACATTAGATTTAAAAAAGCCCACAAGTTTTTTCAGTGAAATATTGTGTGTATTGGTTGTATAGTCCAATAATATTTCGGGGGAATGCAGTGCAAAATATCCCGGATCCCTGTTGAAATTAACTGCATCGATCAGGATGATTTCATCCGGATGGATTGCGTTAATGGCCCCGATATAGTTTTCAATGGAAACTTCAACAACCAGTACTTTAATTTTATCTCTTTCCTTGATTCGCTGTGCAATATAAACACCAACGCCATCATCACTTCGCAACACATTGCCAATACCAACGAACAGTTTAAGTGTATTGCTGGCAATCAACTGTTTCAATGCTTTCTGCAACTTTTCATAGGGATTTTATAAGTACTTTGCGCAAACAGTTCGGGCAAATGATATTAAACATATCTTTTCGCTTCAATCCGTCAGTCACCTCAACAGAAATACTTTTTTCATCAGCCAGTTTTAGCTTTTCATTCAGCATGTTCAGGTTGAGTAGCGATGAATAGGCTGCAGGTCCAAGCTTATCATGAATGAAATGCAGGTGCTCCCTGGTGGTTATCACTGCCCCGCAACCTTTACAGATAACAAGCTCCTTTTCCTGTTTCTCAACCAGGTCGTTCCTGTTAAAAGTAGCCATGTCATAAATTTTATCGCTGAGTTTGACTCCCTTTTGTGTAATACAATGCTCCTGGCACTGACCGCAAAAAATACACAAACCATAATTTCTCTCAATAATGCGGATCTTTTTTTCTGTATCATCCCTGAAGGTAATTGCCCCTGAAGGACAAACATTGGCACAGGTCTCACACCCCACACAGTTTGCGTCATCAACAACCGGCTTACCCCTGAAATTATCAAACGGAATGTGCGGTTTTGCCGGAAATGCCGTTGTATAAGCAGGTGAAAACAGCGATACCAGCGCTTCACCAATCTCTCTTATTTTTGGGTATTTCATTATTATTATTTCTTCGATTTCTTCTCCTTATCTTTTTCATACTCGTCAATCACACTCTGATCGCCCAACTTTACACCAAAAGAGTGTGCTCCTTTAACAAGGGCATGGGCCGCCACAGTTGCTGCAAAGAACAATAATGGGATGGCAATAATGCCCTTCATACCGATTTCCGAGAATCCATATTTGAAAACCAGGCTCAATAGAATGCTGCATGTGCCCAGTGTGACACATTTTGTTGCTGACTGCAGGCGATTATATACATCCGGGAGCCTGATAAGGCCGATACAACCGAAAAGGTTGAAAATCACTCCTATGGATATCAATATTTTAAAGATAATGTCATTCATTTAGCTTTTTCCCTCCAAGGTATTTTGCAAGTGTTAAGGTTCCTATGAAACTCAATATGATCCAGGCAATACCAATGTCGATAATAAACATCCTGTCTGTCAGTACGGCTATGATCACACAGATACCCACTACCAGAATCCCGAATATGTCAATCCCTACCATTCTGTCAGGTATTGTAGGACCCTTTATAATCCTGTACAGGCAGAAAAAACAAAGGGCAATTTGTACGTATAGCGCTATGTTCAGAAACTGGTTCATGAGGCCAATGTTTAATCGAAGATACGTTTAATATATTTTTCAAACCGACCGGCAACCTTATGGCTGTATATTTCAGGGTCAAAGCTGCTGACGTAGATCCAGTGCACATAAAGGATGTCATCCACCAGGTCTACGGATATTGTGCCGGGTGTCATGGTGATTGCATTCGCCAGTATGGTTTTTGCAATATCGGATTTCAGGCTCAGCTTGACTTTCACAATTCCCGGTTTGATGGGCATGGCCGGGTGTAAAACCCTGTATGCTACATCGAAATTGGCTTTAAGACATTCCCAGATAAATATTAAAAGGAATAAAAGAAGCCATAAATAACGCTGTGGCTGGAAAAATTTACGGACGTCCCTGACGAAATGATTCCCGAATATGACAGTAGTTACCAATGCGGCAAAGATACCTACCAAAAGATTGGGAATGGTCAGCTTAAATGTAAGAACAATCCAGACAATCAATAATATGATGAATAAAATGATGTGTCTCATATTATAAATTTAGCAGGTTAATGTAATATTCATTTTTGCCCATCAATACATCCACTGCAGGCTGAAGTATGGTATCCCGTATCCCCGGTATCAGCAAAAGGCTTAAAGCGAGACAAAGAACTGCCAGGACAACCATGGAAAACATCATCAGGAAGGGAACGTCCTTTAAATTATTACCGTTTTTTCTGTTATTTTTCCTGTTAAAGAATGCATAACGCTGAAACTTCATGAACGAAGCCAATGTAATGATGCTGACAATTACAGCCAGGGCTGCCAGAACATAATATTTCGCGAGGATGGCTGCGATGATAATAACCAGTTTACTAAAGAAACCATTAAAGGGAGGAATGCCCGATATGGCCATCGAAGCTGTCAGGGATGTTGCTGATGTCACAGGCATTTTTTCATACAATCCACCCATCTTATCAAGATCTCTTGTGCCCAGCCGGTATTCGATAGCACCCGCATTCAGAAACAACAGACCTTTGAATACGGCATGGTTAATAAGATGGAATAATCCGCCCATGATAGCCAGTGAGGCAACGGTTTTATTTCCGTTGTTTGCCAGAATCATCATGCCCATGCCAACACCGATGATGACATATCCCATCTGGCTTATGCTGTGGTAAGCCAGCAATCTTTTCAGATCCCATTGACCAATGGCAAGGAAGACACCTACTACCATAGAAAGTGTGCCAATAGCTGTGATGAGAATACCAATCTCATACGTCAGCTGGAACATATTAAAGAACAACCTGAAAATCACATACAACCCGGCAGCTTTAATAACTACTCCGGATAACATGGCCGAAATGGGTGAAGGGGCCGATGAATGTGCGTCGGGAAGCCATCCGTGGAAAGGCATTATGGCGGCTTTAAGGCCAAAGCCTGCTATCAGCATAAGCTGACAAAACTGAACAATCTTTCCGTCATGACTTTTATTCAGTATTCCTGCAATATCCGGGATATTCAGGGTCTTTGTATACCAGTAAATCATACCAATACTGAAAAGAATCAAGGTGGTGGCTATTCCCCCCAGCACCTGGTATTTAAAAGATGCTTCCAACTCTTCTTTTTCTGTTCCAAAAGCCACCAGGGCATAAGAAGCAATAACCGTAATCTCAAGGAACACGTATAGGTTGAACAAATCACCCGTAACCACAACACCATTCAGGCCGGCAACCATGATGCAAAGCAGTGTGTAAAAATAATTCTCACCGGTGTAGAGGGAAATATAACTGACAGCATACAATGCTGACAAAAATGCCATGGTGTTGATGATACACAGCATAAATCCACTGAATGGATCAAGGATGAGATAGATGGCAATGGGAATATTATTTACCGGTTCCCATCCCCCAATCTTGTAAACAAGCGTTGAATGATTGCCCGAAAAGATATAGTAGAAGCTGAGGAGTAACAGACAGAAAAATATGAGGTTAGCTGTTACCTTGCTGAATCCTTTAATGAATCTTCCAAGGATAGAAATGAGAAAGGCTGCAGCCAGCGGAAGTACTATAAAAAAAGGTACAATATGATCCATTTATTATCCTTTTAAACTGGTGATTTTTCTGATATCAAATGTCCCGAATTTTTTGTACAGTCTTATGGCTATGGCCATAAGCATCGATTTGGTGGCCAGTCCGATGACTATCGCAGTGAGCACCATGGCTTGTGGAAGAGGATCCACCACAGGCAGGTCAATCATATCCTTTGTGATAATGGGGGCCTGCCCGTTATAAATGTATCCAATCAGCACAAGGAACAAGTAAACACTGAATTCCATAATGGATAATCCAATAATTATCTTGATAATATTCCGGCTGGTCAGGATCCCGAATAATCCGACAAGAAAAAGAATAAAGCATAGTATAAATACGATCATTTTGAGATCTCCTCTTTATAAATTACCAGAGCAAGAAAAATGGTGAAAAGGGCAGCTCCAACCTCAATACCAACCGCGATGTTGCATAAAGGAATGACACCGGCACTTATCAATTCACCCATATGACCTTTCGGCAAAAAATTGTGAAAAAACACTTTTATACCGATAAATAATCCAATGGTGGCCAGAAGCATAAATATCAGTATTGCCAGACCTTCAATTACCGACGCTTCTTCCTCTTCTCGGCGCAGATTCAATATGTCGGTTCCGAAGGCAAGTACAAGAAATATAAAAGCCCCGGAAAGAATAGCTCCTCCGGCAAATCCGCCTCCCGGAGTCAGATGACCATGGATGATTATGTATATGCCGTACAGGAATATGATGGCAGATATCAGTTGGCTTACTTTTTTCACTATAGGCGACATTCCTTTCATAGGACAATTGATTTCATTTTTTTAATTCTATTGTTTCATCAGATTTCACTATTTCCTGCCCCTTAGACGCAGGATGGTTAATACACCTACAACAGCCGTAAATAATATAGTTGCTTCGCCCAGGGTGTCATAACCCCTGAAGTCAAATAATACTCCCGTCACAAGATTCGCACTTCCTGTTTTAAGGGCAGCTTCACCCATATATCCGGATGCCATCCGGGTTACATGTGTTCCAAAGGGCTCAAGTTTGCCGATGGCCTGATTAAAGAAGAACAGGAAAAACAAAGCCAGTATCACTACTGTCAGCACATTGAATACATATTTTGCATTGATAAAGTGGGTCCCCTTTTCACGGTGCAATATCTTTTCACGGAGGTCCTGTCGGGTACTGTCAAGGATAACGGCAACCATAATGATCAGCGTAATGGATTCAACCACAATCTGGACAATTGCAAGGTCGGGTGCTTTCAACAACAGAAAACAAATGACCAGCCCGTAACCCACAATACCACAAGATATAAGGGCAGAGAGCAGATCCTGGGCAAAAAGGGCATATACAGCGCCAATGATCATAAAGATAAGCAATATCGAAAGAGTTAATTCCATGTTCTATAATTTACAGTAATAAGAATATAAACATGAATATCAATCCGGCCAGCACCCAGAAGGCAAGATTCGACAAAATACCGTTATGAGCAGCACTGAAGAGATGACTGACTTTCAGGACAACGCTTTTGCTCAAATCATATATGTCGAACCATTTCTTTTCTGCCTTGTCATATAAGTATTTGAATACCGGGGCCTCTCCTATGGTTTTATAAAAATCCGTAACCTCATAGCCTGTTTGATCCCTGTTTGTTTCGCCTCCGATAAAACTGTCATCCTTCCTGAATTTGTTAAGATTACCAATCATGTATACCAGCACACCAAGTATTATGGAAAGCAGGATTAACAAAGCAATCGCTGATGAGTCCCAGATACCGGTATAATTTATTGTTCCCAATACCGGTTCAAACAATTGTGGTATAACCAGATGGCTTGCAAATATACCGGCGATAAGGCACACAATGGCAAGCAGAATCATGGGTAACCACATGACGGGATTGACTTCTTTTGCTTCCATTCCGGTTTTTTTTCGTCCCAGGAAGATCCCTGAGATGAATTTAATGAAGCTGGCCAGGGTGAGGGCAGAGCCAACAACGGCCAGGGCCAGCCAGAGGATCCACAGATTGTTTGCCAGGCCCGGTTGTTTACCGAAATCGATAATTCCCTGGTATATCATCCATTTTGAAGCAAATCCGTTAAACGGAGGAACACCCGAAATGGATAAGGCAAAAATCAACGCAGCCATAAAGGTAATGGGCATGGCCCTTGAGAGACCCCCAAGTTCATCCAGTTCCTCCTTTCCGGTTTGCTTCTCAACGTTTCCTGCAACCAGGAATAATCCAGCTTTATACATGGCATGATTGAACATATGAAATAAACCACCGACTATGCCGAGTATTGTTCCCAGACCCAGTCCAATAATCATGTATCCAACCTGGGATACCGCATGATATCCGAGCAATCTTTTGTAGTTGTGCTGAACCAGTGCCATCATAACGGCAATGATGATGGTAAGTACTCCCAAAATAAGAATGGTCAGCCTTAATCCCTGATTGACCACAAAGATCTCGCTGCAGATACGAAACATGAAATAGATGCCCAGCAATTTATCGAGCGATGCAGGAAGATAGGCAGAAGAAGAGGCAGGTGCTGATTTTGTATAATCAGGAATCCAGGTATGAAAAGGAAATGCTCCGGCCTTGGTAAAGCTACCGACGAGCAAAGCCAGAAAAGCAGTAATACGGATAGCATCCGTAGTGCCAACATGTATCTCCGACATATTGTAATGTCCGGTTATCTTCCAGAGGATGGCTATGCCAAGTATCATGATCCCATCGGATGCACCGATCAGTATGAATGTCTTTTTGGCGGCGGCAGAGCTTTCTTCATCATATCCTTTGATAAGTTTGTACAGGGTCAATCCGAGGAAACCCCAGCAAAAGATAAACAACAAGAGGCTGTCGGCCAGTACGGTTAAAGCAGATACGCCAAGGGTAAGTAACACAAAAGGATAGTAGTTTTTCAGCACCCTTTCTTTGGTTATGTACAGGATGGAATAGACCAGAATCAGCAATGAGAAAAAACAAATCAGCAAAACGATTAACCTGGCGATGTTATCAATGTTCAGCATGGTGAAAGGAGTGAAAGCCGATAACCAGCCGGTAGTGTCCAGCCGGTTCAGGAAGCTGAGCTCAAACAGGTTGATCTGTCCGGTAACAGTTTGCATTTTATACAACTGAACAGCAAAGAACAGCACAACAGCAGATATGACAATAGCTGTAATGCCTTTAACAAGCCGGAATCTTTCAGGTACGGCAAAAAGTAATATGCCGGTGATAAGAGGCAACAGGAAAATAATATCAATAGGACAGGTTACCGGTTTCATAGATACCCGTTTATTTGTTTCCGAATCAAATCAGTCTTTGATTGAGAAAAGGCAAGCAATTCATCTCCGTTATATAACTTTCTCCCGGTGACATAATCATACGCACAGGCCATTCTTTCCGTACAGCAGTAACAGGGATCGACCGCGGCCAGTGATATCGTTGCATCAGAAATAGTCTGCCCCACACATGACTTCCTGAAAGTTGCTATGTTCACATAGCTTGGAGCCCTGATCTTGTGTCTTACCGGATAATTCGATCCGTCGGTTTTTACAAAGTGGAATACTTCACCGCGCGGAGCTTCCGCACGGCCTGTTCCTATGCCGGCCGGCACTTCTCTGACAACAGTCTCTGTTTCCCCTTCCTTTGTTTTTTTTAATCCTTCGAGGCATTGTTCAATGATGGAAACCGATTCATACATTTCCAGTAACCTGACCTCAACCTTTGCGAACACGTCACCTTCCTGGGCTGTGATAACCTTCCAGTTGACAAGTGGGTAAGCAGCATAAGGATTGTCAAGACGTACATCGATAGCCACACCGGAAGCCCTGGCCGTTGGCCCCACAGCTGCATAATTGATGATATCTTCTTTTGTAAGGATGCCGACACCTTTGGTACGGGCATGAATTACAGGATCATCCGTTACAGCTCCAACGAGAAGATCGAGTTTCTTCTTGATAAGGTCAAGAACTTCCTTTATTTTCGGAATCTTATGGTTTTCAATATCCCTGCGCACGCCGCCAATTTTAAACATAGCATAACTGTTGCGGTTGCCGGTGATCATTTCAAACAGGTCCAGCACCGGTTCACGGTATTTCCATACCCACATGAAAACAGTGTTATAGCCCAGAAAATGACCTGCCAGTCCCATCCATAACAAATGACTGTGGATCCGTTCCAGTTCACCGATGATAGACCGTATGTATTTGGCCCTGTCGGGTATTTTCACATCGGCTATCTCTTCCATGCAATTGGCAAAAGCAAAAGGATGAGAGGTGGAACAAATGCCGCAAACGCGCTCCACCAGGAAGAACACCTGGTCGAAGGTCTTTGACTCACTTAATTTTTCAATGCCCCTGTGATTGTATCCGGTTTCCCATTTGATATCCTTAACAATCTCGCCTTCGCAATATAGTTTAAAAAGCTCAGGTTCCTCCTGCAGCGGGTGATATGGTCCTATGGGAATGATTCTGCTCATTGGTTTTTTTACTTATGATCTGAAAGTTTGAAGATTTAAAGGCTCCCCTCCCGGAAGGGGCTGGGGTGCGTGTATATTTTCACCCGAATTATATCTTCAAACTCTCAAACTTTCAAATTTTCAAATTTTCAAATCTTCAAATCTTCAAATTTTCAAATTTTCTTCCTGTATGGATACACCCCTTCTGCCCAGTTTCCCTCTGAAATAAGTTTTTCGAGGTTGGGATGGTGCAGAAAGTTGATCCCAAGTATTTCATGCATTTCACGTTCAATCCAGTTAGCGCTCTCAAAAAGGCATGTGAGCGATTCAATTTCAGGCTGCTCCCTGTCAAGGATAACTCTCACATTCAATATCATACCTGATGAATCATTACTGAAATGGTAGAGTATCTCAAATCCTTCTTTACTATCCATGGCAGAAGCAATAATGAACCTCCACTGCATCACCCTGTACAGGTAGTCCGCTATTTCAACAATTTTATTCCTGTTGACAGTGAGGGTAACTCTCAGGTTATTCTTAACATCAACCTGTTGTATATCTTCGGCGAATTGCAGTTTAATTTTTTCTATTTCAGTTATCTTTTTCATGAGCAATATTTCATCGCTTTATCCCGACTGTTGCCTATTTTTTATTTAATAAATGCATGATACCGGCAATTATGGCTTCGGGTTTTGGAGGACAACCCGGAATATATGCATCAACCGGAATGATTTTATCCACTGGTCCGGCAAATGTATTTCCCTGAGCAAAAATGCCGCCTGTACATCCGCATGCTCCAATAGCAACAACAAGGATGGGTTTAGGAGCCTGATTATACAATTCAAGCAAACGTGACTTATCCCGTTGGTTAATGGATCCGTTTACCAGCAATACATCGGCATGTCGGATGGTGCCGACAAGCACCATCCCGAATCGTTCCAGGTCATATCTCGGCGTCAGGCAATCCAGTATCTCAATGTCACAATTATTGCATGATGCTCCGCCAAAGTGGAACAGCCAGAGAGACTTCTTAAAGCAATAATTCTTAAAACTCAAGTTGCTGAATATTTATAATCCAAACAATATCAAAACAATAGCTATAATAACCAGCAAGTTCATCCAGACAAAGAAAAACCGCATGGCCTGACCAATCCTTACACGCGGATTGGTGTTACGAATTAGCGTGATCAACACAATCATACCCAATATTTTCAGGATGGTCCACAACAAATGAATGCCGTTCACACGTATTCCTCCCAGCAAAATAATGCCGATAAAAGCCGGCAGGATAAAAAACATCATATACTTGGCAAGCTTTATCATGGCGTAGGCTGAACCTGAATATTCAATAAAAGCACCGTGATTGATTTCAGTCTCTGCTTCTGCCATGTCAAAGGGTACAAGGCCCAGTTTTGCCTGCATGCAAAAGACGGATGCAATGAACAATAATACACCGGAGATACTGCCGATAAAAGCTCCCTGCTCAACCTGTGCCTGGATGATATCCGATATCCTGATGGCATTTCCTGCCTTTAATACCACGGCAGCAATGATCAGCATGAAGGTAAGTTCATAACTGATAATTAATTTCATTTCACGCGAAGCGCCTACTGAGGCAAGCGGATTACCTGCAGCAAGGGCTCCGATGATATAAGTAAGTGAAGGAATGGTCAGCATATAAAAGACAACGATAATATCACCACTAAAGCCTGGTTTATAGTTGAATCCTGGTAACAGGATCAACAGGCCTGAGATTATGGCCCCGGTTAAAGCAAATACAGGAGCTGCCAAAAAGGTGAGGACAGAACCCCTGGCCGGTATTATGGTTTCCTTAACCAGTAACAGTTTTAGAAAGTCATAAAAGGGCTGTAACAACGGAGGCCCTTTACGAAACTGCAGCCAGGCCGTAATCTTACGGTCAAGTCCGGAAAGCAGTCCTCCCGTGACCGATATAAAAATAAAACCGGGAAAAATCAGATAATATAACAGGTCTTTGACCATCTCACTGCCAATTAAATTCTTTTATAAGAATACTGTCGTTAAGCTTATAAATGTGCTCATCCGGATTCTCCTCCCTGTCAACAACTGTGACAACATCACCGGGAAACAAGCTGGCAAATTCTTCCATGTCCTTTTCATCTTCAAGCCTTATAAAACGCTTTCCCGATGTTTTTACAGCAAACAAATCATCCATCATCGTTCCAAAAGGACATGCCACGATGCATGATTTACATCGAACGCAAAGATTAACTGCCCGGCTGACCAGTCCGTTTTCATCCTTATCAAGGGCATCGGCCGGACAAACCTTTATACAGGGAGCATTTTCACAATGCCGGCAGGTAAACTGAAAGGTGGCAAGCTCCCGGATTGTTTTGAATGAAAGATTATGTTGACCTGCTTTCATCACGATATCGGCGGGGACTTGTTTCATCTCACGCAACGACAGAAGATCGATAAGAAGTTTCTTGCCCATATATAACATTTATAACCAGATACCCGGCTGCTCTTTTATCTCATCATAGGTAAACACCGGTCCGTCTTTACAAACATAATATTTACCCATCATACAATGTCCACACTTTCCCAGTCCGCATGACATGTTCTTTTCCATGGAGAGGTAGATATCTGTTTCAGGATATCCCATCTCAAGCAATTTCAGTGTGCCAAATTTCATCATTACCGGTGGCCCGCAAACGATGGCCACCGAATTACTGATATTCACCCTGATATCATCGAGTAAAACCGTCACCACACCCTCCCTTTCATCCCAAGATTCATCAGCCTTATCAACACTACGGTATATTTCAAAACCTTCCACCTTTCTTAACTCATTAACAAAAGGTTTATAGATACAATCTTCAGGAGTTTTTGATCCATAGCACAATATAACTTTCCTGAACTTTTCCTTTTCTGCCATAAGGTTGTAGAGTAATGACCTTATGGGTGCAAAACCACATCCGCCTCCCAGGATAACAACCTCTTTCCCATAAAATTTCTCTACCGGGTATCCACGTCCAAAGGGACCCCTGATACCAACCACTTCGCCCGGCATAAGAGCATGGATCTTTTCAGTAACATAACCAGCCTTCATAACCGTCACCTCCAGTCTTTTCTTTTCCAGCGGAGAAGAGGAAGGAGTGAACGGAGCCTCCCCAAAACCGTTAATGGTAAGTTCAATGAATTCTCCGGTTTTAAAAGAAAAATCATGCTCAGGTATCAGCACCAATGACTTGATCATGGGCGACTCATCAATAACTCTTTCCACACTCGCCTTAATCGGCTTATATATGTTGCTGTCTGATGCCATCATCATACGGTTATGTTGTAGCATTCATTTCGATGAATATTTTATTTTTGCTGATGTTACCGATACAGCTCTCGATACACCTTCCACATCCTGTACAGGCAATAGAATTAAAACTTTCGGGCTTCCAGACATATTTGCACAAATACCGGTTCCGGAAACGGATGAATTTCTTATGCAAAGGATCTTCCCCGGCTGCAATTCGCTCAAATCCCGGATATTGACAGGCGTCCACCTGTCTGACCTTTTCAAAATCAGGGCGATCAATCAACAGGAAGCAGGTGCAGGTAGGACAGATGACAGCACATGCGCCACATGAAACACAGGTTCTGGAATGTTTCATCCAGATATCATCGGAAGACTTTTTTATCAGTTCTCCGGTGGTTTGATAATCGGGCAATGTCGGGTTGTTTTCCCGTAATCGCTTTTTGGATTCATTCCTTTTGCCTTCAATAATCGTAAGGATTTCCGACCGCGGCTCCTGTGGATTATAAATTGCAGACGCCTGTTTCAGCAATTCTTCCCCTTTGTCCGTGTGCACTGCCACAATAATGTCCTTGTCTATAAGTGATATGGAAGCATCTGCATGGTCAGCCGGATAAGGTTCAACACCATAAGTGGTGCAATGACAGTCTTCACAGACTTCATAACAATCGGTTCCGATCAGCACCGATCTTTCCCTTCTGTCTTTATAAAACGGATCAGGGAAATTTGTATCAAGGTAGATTTCATCAAGTATCCCGAGAGCTTTCAGATCACAGGCAGGTATACCAATAATAACCTGTTTATTGTTATTTTTTTTCTCAATAACAACATTTTCTTTAACCGGAAGCAGGAAACTTTTTAAAGGTGTTACGGGCTTTGCAACATTATAAACAACCTGTGAAATATCCTTTGTAAATATCTTATAATCAATATCTTTATGCGATCTAACCGGAACATAAACAGTATTCTCCCCGGATAAATCCAGCAGGAGTGAGTGCCAGTCCTCAATTTTTAATTGGAAGGCATATCTCATAATTTATTGTACTTTTTATTCACAATAAAGCAAATAAATATAGAACAAATTATTAGCTTTGCCAATGATTTTTTATAACAATTCACTTTTCTCTGTTAATTTTTACTTTTTTTAAATAGTCACAGTCACATTTCATGATTGCATTGCAATTTTAATATTCCGGTGCATACGATCAGCCATAAGATATTAAAGAGGTTTTTGCATTACCGGTTCTGCCTGTTAAAGTTTCAGCGGCTGGGATTCGAGAAAGTATTTTCCTATAACCTTGGTGAAGAAGCCGGCGTTACGGCAGAACAAGTGCGGAAAGATTTTTCATTGTTCCAGCTCAAAGGCAGCAAACGCGGAGGTTATGATATTGAATATCTGCTTAATGCTATTAACGGTATTTTTAAACAAAACGGCGAGCGGAAGGTTATCCTTATCGGTATGGGTAACATTGGAAATGCCCTGATCAATTACCAGGGATTCAGGGAGAACAAAATTAACATCATTGCCGGGTTTGATCTTGATCCTTCAAAGTACTCAAAGAAATTTGCCATTCCAACTTACCCTTCCGATATGATTCCCGAGATTGTAAAGAAATACGGAGTTAAAACAGCGATTATTGCAGTGCCCGATATAGCGGGGCAGGAGATATGTGATAAACTGGTTTCGGCAGGTATAAAAGGCATTCTGAATTTTTCTCCCATATTGTTAAGAGTTCCCGATGACGTGGTTATAAACTATGTCAACCTGCGCAATGAACTGGAGACATTGTTCTTTTACACATAAGCATTGATAACGGATACCCGGTATTTTTCACTTTCAATCCACCTTCGCGTTCTGCTTCGGCGGACGAGAAGCCTGATTAGATTCACCCTGGCTTACTGCAGAAAAATCAGTCCAGAGCTTGCTGTGGGATTGAATACCATTTATTACTATTGGGTGATGCAGGATATAGGATTATTACAAAATCAGATTCCGAAGTGTGCGGTAAGGTATTTTTTCAGCTCACTGTATTCATGCATAACTGTGAGTTCGGGAAAGTCGTTAATTACATTTTGCGGTGGGCGGAACAGTATGGCTTCGTCGGCTTCTTTCAGCATGCTGACATCATTATAAGAATCACCAAAAGCAATTACCTGATAATTAAGGATTTTCAATGCCTCAACGGTTTTTCTCTTTGAATCTTTCTGCCGGAGGTTATATCCGATGATATTTCCTTCAGCATCCACTTCAAGGGAGTGACAGAACAACAGGGGCCAGTTAAGCTGTGCCAGAAGCGGACCGGCAAATTCAACAAAAGTATCCGATACCACAATAAACCGGGTATGTTGCTTGAGCCATTCGATCATTTCCAATGCTCCGTCAAGCGGCTTAATTGTGCTAATAACCTTTTGGATGTCCTGCAGCGTTAAGCTTTTTTCTTTGAGTATCCTTATCCGGTGGCGCATCAATTCATCGTAATCCTTGATATCGCGTGTCGTAAAACGCAGTTCCTCAATCCCTGTTTTCTTAGCAACGTTGATCCATACTTCAGGTACCCAAACACCTTCAAGATCGGAACATACCGCGTGTAATTTTTTCATCGTGAACTTAGAATTCATAATAAGGGGGCAAAATAAGGAAAAAAATCCTATTTGCTATAACCCTTGCTTAAGAATGTTGAATGGCCTTGCGAAATAATAAATTCTTCAAGTCTTCGAATATCTGTTATATAAATGGTTGCAGATGACCATGGCGAGAGAATGATACCAATTGAATTAAGCGTACTTTTCCAGCAGGTATTTTTTCAGCAGGCTGTAATCCGGCTTCAGGGTATCCCATGATTCTTCCTTTTCATCCAATCCCTGCAAGCTTTTCGGGAGTTCAGGATCAATATCCAGCAGGTCTTTTATTTCAGCCGGGAACTTGGCCGGATGGGCTGTTTCAAGACATACTGCCGGTTGAGAAGGTGAGGCATCAGCGGGTACATCCTTAAAATACTCTTGCATTCCGGCCCATCCTACGGCACCGTGGGGTTCGATCAGTATGCCATGCCGTTCGTAAACCGATTGAATGGTGGCCTTTGTTTCCTTATCGCTGATGCTTATCCCGTACAAGTCGCGTTTGATCCGCTCTGCATCAGGTTCTTTCACGATTACGCCCTGTTCGTTCATGATTCCGCCATAAAGAGCGATGACCCTGGCCATGTTGCTCGGATGTCCCACGTTCATAGCACTTGAGATGCAGTTTTTTGATGGCACAATGGTTTTGTATTTCCCGGTCCGGAAATACACCGGTACCTCATCATTTTCATTGGTTGAAACAATGAATTTCTTTACCGGTAACCCCATATGAAGTGCCGTCAGCCCTCCCATCAGATTGCCGAAATTACCTGATGGCACTGAAAAGATGATCTTTTCCTGTTTATCCTTTAGGAGTCTTGAGGCAGCATATACATAATAAAAGGATTGCGGGATCAGTCTTCCGATATTGATGGAATTGGCAGAGGACAGGTTCAGTAACTGGAGTCCGGAATCTGAAAAGGCTTGTTTTACCAATGCCTGACAGTTATCAAATTTACCTTCAATACCGATAATCTGAATGTTCTTACCGAGTGTTGTCATCTGCTTTCGCTGCCGTTCGGTAACCTCTTTTTCAGGGAAAAGAATAACAACCCGGATATTTTTAAGCTCATAAAAAGCATTGGCAATGGCACTTCCGGTATCACCCGAAGTGGCTGTCAGTATAAGCATGTTTCGGTTTTCACGGTGCAGGAAATATTGCATCAGGCGCCCCATCATGCGTGCGGCAAAATCTTTAAAGGAAGCAGTAGGTCCCTGGTCAAGCCGCATAAGGTATTTTCTTTCACAGACCGGCTCTATCGGAACCTCAAAATTATAAGCATCCCTGGTCATGTTCAGCAGGATATCGTCAGGAATTTCATCGCCGAGGAATTTCTTTAACATGGCCAAGGCGATTTCATGATAGGCTTTGCCCGAAAAAGTTTTAAACTCTGTTTCATCAATGATCGGCATCCTTTCCGGCATGTACAATCCGCCATCGGGAGCCAGTCCTTTCAGTAACGCTTCTTTAAAGGAAACCCCGGGGGCTTTTAGATTGGTCGAGTAATATCGTATAGGCTGTGCCATGGAATGCAGTAAAAATTGATTAGCGATTATTTAACAGGTCGAATTTTTCTTCCGTAAATTCATGTAGCGAAGATAGCTTTAAGTCAGAAAAATCAAAACGTCTGTCATTGAAATCTCCGGCATCCGGAACAGTGACCACTTTCATGCGTGCAGCTTTGGCGGCAATGGCCCCGTTAAAGGAGTCTTCGAATGCCAGGCAGTTCCGGGGATCTTCACCCAGCTTACGGGAGGTCGTCAGGTATACGCCCGGATGAGGTTTCCCGTATTCTTCCTTTTCACTTGAGTTAATTATGTCAAATTCCCCGAGGATACCGAATTTATTCAGTGCTGTACGGATCAATACCTCAGGTGAAGAGGTTGCCACAGCGACCGGCAATGATTTTTGCTTCATCATTTGCAGTATTTCCGAAAATCCCTCCTTGAGTTCAACTTTTTCAAGCATGGTCACACGCATGGATTCTATGATCTCGTGGTACAACTGATCGAAGTCCTTACCTGTCCAGGGTCTTTCAGCATACCAGAATTTAATGGTATCATATGTATCCAGTCCAATGGTACGCCGGCACATTTCCGTGGTGAGATTCAACCCGATCCCGGCAAATACCTTTTTCTCGACTTCCTTCCAGAGGGGTTCCGACTCAATGATGATACCGTCGAGGTCAAATATTACAGCGTTGATCATAGGAAGGTCGCTACACGTTGGCCACACGAATGATATCTGCAAAGACACCTGCTGCTGTGACATCAGCTCCTGCGCCATATCCGCGTATCACCATGGGCTGTTCGTGATACCTGTCCGTCGTGATCAGAATGATATTATTGCTTCCTTCCAGCGGGTATGCCGGATGCATATGATTAACCTCTGTAAGTTCAATGGTTGCTTTTCCATGGTCGAGACGGGCAACAAAACGCATTTTCTTGTTTTCCGTTACAAGTTGCCTGCGTCGTTCCTCAAACACTGCATCATATTTCTGAACGGTTGTCCAGAAGTTATCCAGTGATCCTTCAAAGCATTCCTTCGGAAGAAAAGGTTTGACGGTGATATCGGAGTCTTCAAATTCATAACCTGATTCACGGGACAGGATGAGCAGTTTCCGTTTCACGTCAATGCCACTCAGGTCGATTCGGGGATCAGGTTCGGAAAATCCTTTTTCCTTTGCCATCTCAATAGCTTTGCTTAGCGGGACGGTTTCACTGATGGTATTGAAAATGAAGTTCAGGGTGCCGGATAGAACGGCTTCCAGCCGTATGATCTTGTCACCGCTCCGGATCAGATCGTTTATGGTGCTGATAATAGGTAGTCCGGCTCCCACATTGGTTTCAAAAATGAATTTAACATTTTTTTCCCGGGCTGTCTTCTTGAGCTCTTTGTACAATTTGTATTCCGATGAGCATGCGATTTTATTTGCTGTTACGATGGAAACAAAGGAACCAAGTATACTGGTGTATCGCTGAGGTATGGAAGCGTCCGCGGTGCAATCGACAAAAACGCTGTTTCGCAGGTTCAGGTATTTCATTTTTTGCACGAAGAGGTCAAAATCTGACTTTTCTCCCATTCTTTCAAGCTCGTCACGATAGCTTTTAAGGTCAAATCCGTTCGGATTCATGAGCATTTTCTTTACATCGCTGATACCAATAACGTTGATTTTCAGATGATGATCCTTCAGCAGCGTTTCGTGCTGACTGCGGACCTGATTCAGCAGACTGCCTCCGACGTTACCAATACCGGCTATAAAAAGATGCAGTTCTTTATAGTGCGAAAGGAAGAATCCTTCGTGTATTACATTCAGCGCTTTAATGAGGATATCTTTTTTTATGACAATGGAAATATTCAGTTCGGAGGAACCCTGTGCCGTTGCAATAACACTAATACCATTTCTTCCAAGGGATGCAAAGAGGTTGGCTGAAATGCCGGGCGTGTTCTTCATCCGCTCACCTACGATAGCTATTATCGATAGTTCGCGTTCCAACCTGATGACGAGTTCATTCCTGAGTTTTATCTCGCTTTCAAATTGATGTTCCAGCGCTTTTATGGCCTTATCGGTATCGGCAGGATTGATGGCGAATGTAATGGTATATTCCGAAGACGCCTGGGTGATCAGAATGATATTGATGTTATTCTCCGCCAGTGTGCTGAAAAGCCTCGAAGAGATACCCTGTACACCTACCATACCCGGTCCCATAAGGGTGATGAGGTCGATCTCATCCATGGAGGAAATACCTTTGATCAGTGTATCACCGGTAACTTTTGATTCTTTGGAAATAAGGGTTCCCGGTGCTTCCGGATTAAAGGTATTTCTGATTGCGATTTCAATATTTTTCTGATAGGCCGGATGGATGGTCGGAGTATAGATTACCTCGGCGCCAAAATGCGATAATTCCATCGCTTCGGCAAAGCTAAGTGATTCAATCGCAAAAGCCTTTTTGACTTTTTTCGGATCGGCTGTCATAAAGCCGTCGACGTCGGTCCATATCTCCATCCTTGGTATGTCAAGAGCGGCAGTGATGAGAGAAGCCGTATAATCCGATCCGCCGCGTCCGAGCGTGGTGGTTTCTCCTTTATCATTGCTTGCAATAAATCCGGGAATAACAGCCGTTTTTTTGTAGTTCTTGAAGAACGACCGTATCAAACGGTAACTCAACGGCATATTAACAGTAGCGTGGCCAAAATTTGAGTTGGTCCTGATTAGGCCTTTGGCATCGATCATTTCACCATTTTCAATGACTTTGCTGATGATGTGTGATGCCATGATCTCTCCGAAACTCAATACTTTATCCTGTATTTTCGGCGTGATGTCATTCAGTAGGTATACGCCGTTGATTATATTGCTTAGTTCTTTAAGGTAGGAATTAATCCTCGACTGCACTTCCGTAAGCATAGGTTCTTCAAAAAGTGCTTTAATGGCTTCCAGATGCTTTATTTCAATCTCGTTATAAAGCCTGAAAAAATTTTTATCCTTGGCAGCAGCATGCGTGCACAGTTCAATCAGCTGGTCGGTCACTCCATGCAACGCTGAAATGACTATTATCACCGGTTCCTTTTGGTTCTCAATAATTTTTTTGATCCTGAGAATGTTCTCGGCCGTTCCTATGGAAGTACCGCCAAATTTTAAAACTTTCATCGTACAGAATTATAAAGAATTTTAAGACGTTAAAAATAATACAGATATGGAGATAAAAAAAGGAATGGAAGAATGAAAAACGAAAAGTGAAAAATGAAAAGTTTGGAGGAATGCAAATCCCCCACTGCCGCAGGTTTATCCTGAGTAATCGTGAGTAATTTGTAAACCAATAAATTGCACAATAATTTTTTATTTTTACAATCTCGCGACACTAAGGGGGGTGGTTGTGGTTATTATAATTCCTGCAGGTTATGCATCGGGTGACCTTTATTCGTGAGACTCAAATTTCAGGAGTGAGCGAACTGAAATTTGTAAGTCGAACAATCCCGACGAAGTCGGAGGGTATAATACCC
>JAFGKY010000122.1 GCA_016928305.1 Bacteroidales bacterium | reverse complement strand
GTGGTTTGCCCTCTGACTGGGGCTGCCCTGACCAATCACTTAAAATCAAATGTGAATTAATCCTTTTAAAAAGGAAATCCAATTAAATAATTAGATCTGTTTCTGCTTCGATATTGAATATTAATCAGACGATAATACATAACAATCATGAAAACACTACTGACATTTTTAACAACCATCACCTTAGTATTTCTACTCACCTCCTGCGAGAAAAAAGACGAGAATCCTTTCATCGGCAGCTGGGAAAACAGAACGACAACCGATATAAGCCTGGTTGTTGTAACCTGGACTTTTAGGTCTGATATGACTGTAACATTTCATGGAGTAGCGACCGTAAATGGTCAAACTAATGAATCAAGTACAGAATACACCTATTCCTATACGGAAACAGAGATGACAATGAAGGAGGAGGGCAAACCGGAGGAAACAACCAGCTACATTATCAACAGTGAATTTCTGATATTTTCACCCGGAACTGAATTTGCCTGGACCTTCACCCGGGTTAAATAAAAACATGACAAAAAACAGTGATGAAAAACGCATTTGTTCTTTACTCGCTTCTGGCTTTTGCCCTCCCTGTAGTGCCGGCTCTTGCGCAGATGGTTACTTACAGCGGCCCGGTGGAGTATCATTTTGAGATAACTAAAACTGCACATGGTGGCGGAATCGACGGAGGATACAACTGGAACGTCAGTGTTGACGAAAGACAGATTATTGAAGGCAATTTTTATGTGACATTCACTGGCAATGCCCGAATGGGATTATACCATAGCAGTAACGCTGGCAATAAACAGTCATTTGATGGCAGAGAAATTTATGGCATATCGGGGTTAAAGCTGGCAGATATTACGGAAGACATTCTGTATATCAATTCAGTAAGTAATGAGGGTATCGAACAGAAAACATCTCAGGCTTGCTACGATGATCGTCTCGTATTCAAACATAATGCCACCCCTGGTGACTCACGTACCGAAAGATTTGGCGTTAATTCCACCCGAACAGACCCAGGCAAACCGGTGATTGAAGGCGGACAGATTTTGTTTTATGATAACAATTATACCCTGACTTTAATGGGGAAAATGAATATCAATGTGACTTCAGAAAACTACTCATCATTAACCCAGCCATGTCTTGACACTGTAATACCACCCAAATCCATATCCGCAACCACAGCATTCGATTTCCCCATTGTGGTGCATGCTGAAAAACTATTTGACAATCCCGAGGTCCTGGAAGGAACACTTGTTCAGGAAGATGAGTCGGGCGACGACTGCAGTTTGTGCCTTGGAGGTCTGGCACGAATGGTACATGGCGATATGAACTGCTCCAACGTTACAAAGATCACAACATCGTGGACTCTGGTAAGGAGAACGGAGGAGTGCAACGCTACCATTTCATATTTAAAGGGCGATGTCAAAATCAACGGTGTGCCTGCAGAAGAAGGTTCTATAAAGGTTGGCGCAGGAGATGTCATTGAAACAGGCAGTATAGGATCAAGAATGGAGGTTCATCTTCCGGGTAATGAGACTTTTAGATTGGGGTCGAAAACGAGGCTGGTTTTATCCAAACCATGTAATCCGGCAACAGTGAAACCTCCAAGCAAGGGGCAGCTGGTCAAAGGAAAAATCCGTTCGGTTGTAGAGGGGTTTCGACCGGATTTTGAACCAAACATGCGTACTATAGCTAGTGGAGTCAGAGGACAGATAAATAATACATTACCCCTTTTCTACGCGTCTGCTGATCCTGATTTTGTACCCTGTGTGTTTCAGCATGATTCCCCACTTTCCGGGTTCTCAACGGTTCAGCAGGAGGACCCGGAAAAAGCAGAGTTGATTGAAGGCTACCAGTCACTGTCTTATAATCAGACAGCTTACTATCTGGATTTTGAAGATGGCATTGTACGAGATCTGACAGCCCTCAGGGGAACCATCCGTGTTGAAGACGAAATGGGTATCAGAAGCATGGATGTCCCCGAAGGAACGACAGTAACACAGTGGGAAGACGGCACTCAAATGACTGAAATAGTTATCCTCACGAAATAACCATTATATCTCAAAAAACAAACCAATGATCAGAATCGGTTCACCACGAACAAGAAGACCCGGTAACGCTAATCCGGTTACCATGGGAATCATCTTTGCAATCATCGGCGGAGCAATATTCATTTTCTTTGCCCTGCCCCCGCTGCAATATGCAGCCGCATCCAAGAGCTGGCCTGCAGTGCCTGGTACCATAACCAGGTCTGAGGTTAAAGTATGGCAGAGAGACGGCAACACCCATTACGAGCCTGATATTGCCTACTCATATATGGTTGAAGGCAAGAGGTACTCATCATCAAAAATCACTGTTGGAGACGGGTCTCTTGATAACAATGTTAAAAGGGCTAAAAGCCTCCAGGCAGAATATCCTGCCGGAAAAGAGGTCGATGTTTATTATGACCCCGATCTGCCGGAATCGGCAGTCCTGCAACCGGGCACAAAATCAGGCGATCTTATGCTGGCAGGCATCTCCGCACTCTTTTTCTTTGTCGGACTGCTTGCTGTCTACCAGGGTGTTAAGGCTAAGAGACGTGCTGCAGAGGCAAAAAATGCAACTATGAATCAATAAGGATCTATATAAAATAGTACAACAGTTAAAAAAATTATTCTTTTAGCTACGGCCAGCATCCGGTTCTTTAAATTTCAGGCCAGTTCAAAGAAAAGATGTATTTCACAACCATGGAGCTTAAAGATATAGTAAACCGACCCCCGATGCACAAAGCTTTGAAATGCGTGACGGATACCAGGTCATAGTGATGCTGAAAATGATGCCTTGATTTTTGAATTAATTTCGATGAAACCATTATTAATATTATTGCCGGCAATCCTGCTGTTTTCTGCAGGAGCAGCAGATCATTATAAACCAATCGAGTCCGCTGCCATAAAAGATGCTGTTCATCAGGGGGATATTGTTGCTTCAGATCATGTTATACCCATTTATCCCGGATCCAAAATAATCAAAGAATCATCATCAGATGGTAATTTCATCCTGGCTTTTGAAACCGGAGATCAGCCTGAAGAGGTCGCCTCCTACTACAAAAAAGAGATGCAAAGTCTTGGCTGGCCCGATGGTATAGTGATGTCAGTTAAAAACAGTGCCGCATTGGTGCTTTATGACAATGAAAAACAGTTTGCACTAAAGGCAGTATTCAGCAATGGGATTACCCGTGTTGATATAGTTATGATTGGTAATTATAAACTTACCACAATACCTGAGGCAACTGTTCACTCAAATGATTTACCCACCGTATTACCTGATAATTCCAATGAAAATATATATGAACGGGAAATCCAGACAAATGACAGGATAAATACTATTGAGGAGCAGGAACTTGTCAATCCGCCTGAAGACACCAGACCGGAATCAGATCAGACAAACCCTCTCCTTAAGTCGGAATTTGAGATGACGGATATTGCCTATTGGCCCGAGAGAACACGTATCAGGGCACGGGTAAAAAACAACGGAAGGCCATATCAAGGGAACCTTGAGTTCAGAGTCAACCTGTCTGATCCGTACAGCGAATATACTCTTGACAGGACTGTATCAGTGCCTGTGTCACTGAATACAACCGATAACGAGTGGGTTACCCTGTTAACGGATTATACCTGGCCGGAGCCGATTGATCACTCCACACTAAACGCAGTTGTAGCGGCAGATCCGGAAAACAGGATTGAAGAAAATAATGAACAGAACAATCATTTTCACAAAACACTGCGTGTGCCGTGCGGAATCAATATTGAAGCCCTCTCCAACCAGCATATTGTAAAAGGACAGGGAGATAATTTTGCTATTTACGGAGAGTTCGGGAGTCAGAGACTGGGTAAGTATGTCTATGCTGAGACAAACTATTTACAAGTAGATCTGCCGGGTTATCCGGAAAATACACGAACAAACCTGTGGATCAAATCATGGAATCATGCGATGGTTACTGTTGATGTGTCTAATCTTGGAGCAGGTACCTATGAGATTAAGTTTTACTGCTCGGACCCGGAAACAACTGAGGCTTATTCAAGTAATACAAAACTTTTACAGATTGTCAGAAAGAAAATAAAAATACAACTTTTTACAGGGCCTTTTAGTGCAAGGAAACTGGCAGCTGCCATGGCACAAGGTTATGAGGATTGGTTCCGGGATACTTCCACTAACATCGAAAAAATGTGGGTGGAGGAAGGAAACCCCGGCGCCATTGTGAATTGCATCTTTACGAAAAAACCCTATAAGGTTGTACTGGAAATCTATAGTCAGGATTACAGAGTTGCATACAGGGAAATTATGGAGTTCCAGGAGACAGAAGAGGGACACGGATTGTCAGAGAGATTTTCTGAGCTTGACCCGGGTTTTTACACATTAAAATGCATGCAGATAGAATACCTCCACCCGGATAGAATAAGACACGAACACTCATTTATGTTCAGGCTGGAATAAAAGAACTGTTATTCTCAGCGATAAATGCTGAGAGGCAAAGAGGGTATGATAAACCTGAAACAGGTTGTACGAATATTTTATAAACTGATTACATAAAAAATAGCAATGAGAAATCTAGTAGCAATTATTACGCTGTCTTTTATTTACTGCAATTTCTCAACCCTGGATGCGCAGATGGTAACCTACAGCGGCCCCGTTGAATACCATCTTGAAATGATAAAAACAGCCGGTGGCGGAGGAACCGACGGCGGGTACGACTGGAACCTAAGCGTAAACGAAAGACAAATTATCGACGGCTCATTTTTCGTCACTTTTACAGGAGGTGCAACAGCAGGGCTTTCAGTATTTAGATTAACCAGCATCGACGAAAATATCAGCTACGTAAATACGGTAAACAACGAAGGAAACGAACAGAAAACTTCGCAAGCCTGTTACGACGACCGGCTGGTTTTTATAGAGAACGTCACTCCGGGCGATTCGCGCACACAACGAACCGGGGTGAATGCTACCCGGGTAAATCCGGAAAAACCAGTAATTGAAGGCGGACAGTTGATGTTTCGTGGGAACAAGTATACTTTCATGCTAACGGGGAAAATGAAAGTGAATATGAACATGGAAACGTACACGGAAGAAACATTCCCGTGCTGGGATACCATTATTCCGCCAGAAACGCTCTCAAATTCTACGACAGTTGATTTCCCAATTGCAATATCAGGGGAAAAAACAATCGATAACCGGGATGTTCTGGAAGGTGTTTATATAAAAGAGAATGAAACCAGTAATGACTGTAATAAATGTTCGGGAGGATTGGGACGAATGGTACACGGCGATGTGGATTGCTCCTATATTTCAAAAATTACCACATCGTGGACACTGGTAAAGCGCAATAAGGAATGCGATGCCAGTGTAACTTATCTGAAAGGTGATGTGAAAATTAATGGTGTTCCGGTACAAAAAGGATCAATTAAAGTTGGTGCCGGAGATGTAATTGAAACAGGAGAAAAGTCAAGGATTGCAATTAGTTTGCATAACGGCAACGAACAATATCAGCTAGGTTCTAAATCGAAACTTCAACTAATAAATCCATGCAAGCCAAACACTTATAATCCTTCAGGAAAAGGACAGGCCGTTATAAATTTCCTGGGTGGAAAAATATTTTCACATCGTTGTCCGGGATCGTATACCCGCGATGATTTTGAAAGCGATGAAGAATGGGGACGTTTTCAAAGTCAAAATATTTCCTGGTTCAGGTATGGCGGCGCAGGCGTAAGAGGTTCGATAGTAAAAGACCCGCCAATTTATTTTGCCTCCGTTAATCCCAAAATGGATTATACCCTTTTTCCTCCATCCGATCCTGAGAAAGAAGAATTAATACCCGATTACAGCACGATCCCGAACGATGCAGACGCTTTTTATATTCATTGTGAAAATGGTGAAGTAAAAGACTTTACAGTTGTTAAAGGATCTCTAAAAATTGAAGACACTTTTCAAATCAAAAGTAAAATCGTTACAGAAGGAACTACAACTAATTTATGGGACGATGGGACAACGATGACCGAAATAGTGATTCTGACCAAATAATCCTGATGACATTTAATTTATTCATAATTAAGTAATTACAAACTATAAAAAATGGAAATGATGAAGAAAACCAATGTTATTAAAAGATCTGCAATCTTATCCTTGGTGTTGATCGGGCTTTTTGCCACAACAAACCTGTACGCCCAGGAAACAGAACTTCTTGCCAAAGTCGGGGCAAATGATATTGATGCAGTAAAAAAACTGATTGCTGCAGGTGCTGATGTAAACTATCAGAAGGATGATATGATGGGCTATACTGCCCTGGGTCTGGCTAAGGACACTGTGATGATGAAGGTGCTTATCTCCGCTGGTGCCGATATCAACCACCAGGATAACAGAACAGGGTACACCCACCTGATGAATGCACTAAACGGTTGTAATAATGATGTTGCAGGATTTTTAATCAGGCAGGGAGCAGATATTAATATTAAGTCCAATGACGGTGCCACTGCCCTTATCCTGGCATGCGGCTGCTCAGAAGATATAGCTAAACAGATGCTTGAGAAAGGAGCAGATATTCATGCATTAACTGACAAAGGGAATGGTGTCTTTACTCAATGCACCAGCATGGGTTTAAGAAGGG
>JAFGKY010000121.1 GCA_016928305.1 Bacteroidales bacterium | reverse complement strand
TATTACCTACTGATTGCCTAAACCATTTAAAAATAATCAGAAAACAATCTTTCTGGCATAGAATGCCTCGGCATAGGTTGTGGCAGACTCCATCCCTCTTAAGCGAGGCAGTGCTTTAAAGGTGGCATCGTCAAACCAGTGTTTCTGACGCTGTGATGCAAATGCATCGATCAATATTGAATTTTTACGGTTGATATATTCTTCCTCGAGCGGAACAAAGAAATTGGGTATTCCCAGGTCTCCGTCGTATTTGGGAATTTCGTATTCGAGAATAAGATGATTTCTCCAGGTGTTCCATGTAAGGTCACTTACCAGGCGATGGTCCTGGTGTCTGTCATCGCGGTAATGGGTGAAAATGATATCGGGTTGAAATTCTTTTTTGATCGCCTCAAATAAGTCTTTTACCTCAGTGGCCAGAAAGGGAAGAAAACCATCCCGGTATGCATGAATAACAATATCATGATTGCTGATCTTTTCCAGGAATTTTCCTGCACTGACAGTTGCCTCCTGCCTGCGTGTCTCGTTGGAAACAAATACAATCCATTTTACATGATTGATTTTATAAGTTTCGAACAATTTCAACAAGGTTGCTCCGGCACCTATCTCAATATCGTCGCAATGTGCTCCCAGACACAATACATTGAGCGGTTTGTCACTGTTCAGCAAAAATCCAAGCATATGCAATAGAGTTTTAAATCAACGTTCTCCGTTTTCTCTCCATACTTCCCAGGGTGCATTGCCTGTTGCATAGGCTTCATCCAGTTTCTGCTTGTCCTTGTATGTATCCATGCTGGCCCAGAAACCCTTATGTTCCCAGGATACAAGCCGGTTCTTTTTGATCAGCCGCTGGAATGGCTGGTTCACCAGTTCATCACCCTTTTCCATGTAATCAAAAATATCCTGGCGAAGTATGAAATAACCTGTGTTAATATATAATCCCGATGAGCCGATATGGCTGATACTGGTTACCAGTCCATCTTCCTGGCGTTGCACAACATGAAAACTTTGTGTGGGCTGATAAGCCATAAAAGCGGCTGTTTTGTCCCTGTGCTCCTTAAACCAGCTGATCATATCCGGTAAAATAAGATCCGTAAGGCCATCGCTGTAATTGGCCATAAACATTTCTTCGCCTTTCAGATGATCTTTTACAGCCATTAGCCTCATCCCGATGTTGGAATTGATGCCTGTATCCACAAAAGTAATCCTCCAGTCATCGATATCGGTGTTCAGCAGTTCAATGTTCTTGCCTCCCCGGGTATATACAAAATCATTCGATATGGTCTCATCGTAATTTACAAAATAGTTTTTGATCATATCGGCTTTATGGCCCAGACAAAGAATAAAATCCTTATGTCCGTAATGGGCGTAATACTTCATTATATTCCAGATTATCGGACGGTAACCGATAGGTACCATGGGTTTAGGAATCTGGTCGGAATATTCTCTCAGCCTCATCCCCAGTCCACCGCAAAAAAGTACTACTTTCATCGTATTATTTTTTATAAAGCATAAATTTCGGGAAATACATCCATTTCATGAAGGGTTTTGGTGATCTCATCCTTGTATATTCCGTTCATGATTATAACAGCCTCGGGTTTATAATCTTTCAGAAACCCGGGCTGGACATATTTTTTACCAATTCCGGGGATATAATTGTTCTCCATATGAGGATTGATATCCACCACAAATTCGATCAGATCGAGATCCGCAAAATTAGTGAGGAAACCCACAGACTTTGATCCGCCACCCCAGACCACGGTCTTTTTTCCTTTTGCCTTCAGGGCAGTAAGATTCTTTCGCCAGTCTTCAAGTTGCTCCCTTATTTTTATTTTGAAATTGTCTACTCTTTTCTTCTGTTCTTCGATACTCTCTTCAATGGGAAAACCCCGCGTGGATTTTGTAAGGGCTGGTCTGGCTTCAATTAAAAGATATTGATCATTATAATCGAGGCGCAGATCGAGTATCTCATATCCTGTGCTCCGGAATAAACGTGCCAGGGAGCCAGCACTAAAATAAGAGCAATGCTCATAATAGATATCCCAAAATGCCTGTACTTCAAGAATTCTTGTGATCTGTGGTATCTCAAAGAAAATGATCTTATTGGTTTGGTTGCCAAGTGAGTCCCGGATCAATTGCAGAAAAGCCTGGGTTCCATGGATATGCTCGAGTGTATGCCGGCAACAGATAAAGTCAGCGGGCAGCTTCCCATGATCTGTTTTATAGAATTCCTTATAGAAAGTAAGGTTGGGATTATTCTGCCTGCCTTCCTCGTAAGCAGGATCAATGCCAATTCCCTTGCCCTCGTTAAGTTCGACAAGCAGGTTAATAAAATCACCCTTACCGCAGCCGATCTCCAGGAGTGTCTTTCCTTTAAGATCATATTTCTGGATAAGATCTTCTGAGATTTTTTTCAGGTATTTCATAAATGTAGTCGAGAATCCCTGTTGATCCTCATAGCCCATAGTGAAGAAATCAATACTTGTATCAAACAGCCTGTTGAAAACAAAACCGCAGGAATGACAGAAACCCAGTTCAATGTCCTTACGGGGAACATTTAACGCTTCCTGCTGTGATTTTACGGTAACCAGACTGAAGATAGGGGCATTCTTAATTTTAAAAAACCCTTCAATTTTGGTACTGCCGCAGTTAGGGCAATTTTCATGTATCATATATATTTTTATTTAAGTATGTCAAGTGAAAAATCGGGCCAGTTCTGGTCTTTTTCAGAGATTACGACAGGTTCAAGGGGTAATTGGATACCTATTTGCGGATCGTTATACCGTATGCCGCGATCTTTACCAGGGGCGTAAAATTCAGTGGTAAAATAGGTAATCTCGGCATCATCGGTGAGGGTTATAAAACCCTGTGCAAATCCTTTGGGAGAATAAAGCGCTTTGTGGTTATCCATCGTAAGCTCTTCACCTACCCACTGCAAAAAAGTTGGTGAATCGGGGCGAAGGTCGACAATCATATCAAAGATTGCTCCTCTTGTACAGCGTATCATTTTACATTCCTGATACGGGGCAATTTGAAAATGCAGACCCCTGAGAGTGCCTTTATATTTACTAAGCGAAGTATTGATCTGCACAATGGATCCATTCAATCCGTGTTCTTCCATTTCATTCTTGCACCATGACCGGCCAAAAAAGCCCCGTTCATCTCCGATTTTTTTTATTTCGATGACAAATGCACCTTTTAACTTGGTTTCAGTAAAAATCATGTTGTGGTATTATTTTTTAATGGTCCATTCAAGATTACCGTTAAGCATGCCATTCTTTTGCAGGTAATCCAAAACTTTCAGTCTGATAAACATGGATTCACGAAAGTTGGGATCATTAAAGTTCATGGCAATAAGGTTGTCTTTTATTTCTTTTACCGTGCTTATAAGATCTTCCTGAGGCTGGTGATCAGGTGCCAGTTTTTTAAAGAGATCAAAATTGGCCCTGTATGATCGTTTGTCAGGCGGTGCATCGGGATTAAGTGTTATTTTCACACCCGGGATCACAGATTCTATTGCTTCTGCCAACGCCAGGATGCGGTTATTCCATTGATTGCTGCCGGTGTTTACAGCCAGGAACTTGCCCCCTGCCTCCGGTTTTCTGGATACACCCCATTCGATGGCGCGAGCCATATCTTTGGTGTTGATCATGGGTCGCCACGGTGTGCCGTCACTCAGGATGGATATTACCTTGTTTACAAGGGCTCCGGCAACAAAATCATTCAAAACGAGGTCGAGCCTGAGCCTGTTCGTCCATCCGCACGCAGTGGCAAAACGGTGGCAGGTTATTGTAAATTCATCTCCTGCCAAGGGTTCCAGCTCTTCCTCAGCCATAATTTTTGAGCGGGCATAGGCTGTAAGCGGATTCAGTTTGTCTCCTTCCTTACGTTCAGAATCATCAGCTAGCCCATATATGCTGCAGGATGAGGCATAGACGAAAGATTTAACACCATTATCTTTGGCAAGTTTTGCCAGCTTTACCGCTGCACGATAATTGATATCAAGCGTGATCTCTTCATACTTAAAGCTCATCGGATCGTTTGATATAGCGGCCAGATCAACAATTACATCCACACCCTGAAGCAATTTGACCGGGAACTTGCGAATGTCGCCGTAGACCTGAGCATCGAGCTTTACTTCCGGGATGTAAGAGGCATTCGACAAACAATGGGTGAAATAGCCAATATCAAAACCTATAATTTCTGCATCGGGATATGCATTTCTCAACTGGTTGGTCACGCTTGGGCCTATATAGCCTAAATTACCTGCAATTAGTATTTTCATTATTTTTGACTTTTCGTACGATTATTTTATTTTAAGGCGTAAAAATATATGATTTAAAAGAATAACAAACAAGGATTATGATAAGCAGTCGTATAGCGTTGACCAAAGACTTACTTATCACGATATAATTCCTGCTGGCTTAAACTTAAAAAAACCCCGCCGGGGTCTGGCGGGGTTTGATATAGTTATCATTGTTTGATAAGCAATTTGCCCATCTGTTCACCATCATCAGCGATTATCCGGTAGAAGTATACGCTGTTTCTCAAATCGGAAATATCGAGGGTGAATGATTTCAGATTTTCAAGGTGTACTTCTTTTATCAGCCTGCCATCTATGGATAGAATCGCAAGACTGGCTTTGTTCAGTACATTCTCAAACTGAAACTCAACATAATCCGAAGCCGGATTGGGGAATATTCTGACAAATTCCACCACTGCATCATCAATAGCACTGCTGCCGGTGGTGGTAATGGTAAAGGGTTGTTCGGTCACTGCAAGGCCATCGGTAACACTGAGGACTACCGAATATACACCAGGATTACTGGGTGTGCCGGTAAGAAGGCCATTCCCCAGACTGGAGGTGAAGTTCAACCAAGCAGGTATTGTAGGACAGGTAAGCGTCAGTTGCTGAGCCTCCACATCCGAAGTAGCGATCCAGTATTCGTAAGCAACACCTGTCTGGGCAGAAGCGACCGGAGTTGAGGTGAATACCGGAGCATCATTGATGGCATTCACCGTAACCGACAGGCTATAGGAAACAGTAGCTGTTCCATCGCTTAGATCGAGCGGTACCGTGAGCGTTCCGTTATAGTTTTCAACCGGAGTAATGGCATTACCCGAATGGGTATAATTGGATCCGTCCTTGACCGTCAGGGTGAAATCATCCGGATAGGTATTGTCAACGTCAACTACATTCAGGTCAGCAAGTGTGACAGTTATGGAGACATCTTCATCGGTTGATACAGCATTTTGACTGTTGATGACCGGGGCATCGTTCACTTGTTTTACTGTAATGACAAAGGGTTGTTCAACATATCCGCCCACGTTATCGGTTACGCGCAGGGTGACATTAAAATTAGCGCTGTCAGCCGTGCCAACCTGATCGTTTGTTGGTGTGCCGCTTAATACATGCGTTGAAGTATTGAAGTCCATCCATGCAGGAAGCACAGGGGCACTGTATGTTAAGGTTGCACCGGGATCAATATCGGATGCTGTCAGTGTATACGTATATGGATCATCTTCATCTACCGAAGTTGCAGGTGTTGATGAAATAACCGGCAGATCATTGACATTGGCAACCGTAATAACGAATTCCTGATCGACATTAACCTGCCCGTCACTCACGCGCAGGATCACCCTGTTTGTGTCAACATCATCATTGGTTGGTGTACCGGACAATAAACCTGTGGATGTATTAAAGGATAGCCAGGAAGGTAAAACAGGTGCCGATAATGTGATGGGGTCACCGTCAATTTCCCTGTATTGGAACTGGTAGCTGTAGGCAATATCCTGTGTGCCTGTTGTAACCGCAGAGGATAGAATAATCGGGGCAATATTCCCGGGAGAACAAACAGATTGATGGGCAATCCCTTTGTTGTACAATTCAGTCACATCTGCTGGCGTAAGTTCCTTATTATAATATGCTACCTCGTCCAGATAACCTGAATAGGCCCGTCCCCAGTTATAAAGCCATCCCATATTAAATTCGCCATTCCCATAAAAGTCGTCTTTATAAAAATCAAAAGCTACATATTTCGATGTTTTGTCAACCCATAGCCACATATAGCTTTTTTGTTCAGCTGCAGCGACTGAATTGAAGGTTGCCACTACATGATGCCAGAGGGTATCGTCAAGAACTGTCGGATGCACAAGCAGTGTGTCATCGGAAGAAATATCCTCCATATGGAATTGCAGTCTTGCCGTTGTGGGATCCCAGTTTATATACCATCTGGCAACATCAGTATCCGTATTTCGTCCAAGCAATACCTCTCCAAAATATCCGGTGGAATAAAGCGGATCAGTGTTTTTAAACCAGAAAGAAACGCTGAAATCATCGTCGGCATGAAACTGGAACGGTTCCTGATCCAGAACATCGTAAAACTCATCATCAGCATTCGTCGGTGCAAATAATATTGAATTACCGGCAACAGCATTCGAACTGATCGTAGGTTCGGGTTGAGTGGGTCCGTTCCAATCGGCATCGTGGCCGCCGGCAAAATCAGGCAGCTTATTGCCTACCTTATAATCCATCGGCCAATATGCAACGATGCTTGGATCGCAAACCACCTCATCGGTAATATAAATGTTGAAAGTCTGAAAATAATCTCCCATGCTGTTATGGGCCTTAATCATTACCTTGCCTCCACTGGACATCAGTGTCGGAGTTCCGGTGACAAGACCTGAAGTTGGATTGATACTCATCCACGCGGGAGCTGTCTGCAATGAGTAGGTGGGAGCATCAGGTGCATAGGTTGTCGCAACCGCATAATTATAAGCAACATTCAGAGCAGCAATGGAATCGGGGACACTGGTAAAAATAACCTGCCCGAATGAGAATTGCCAATAAAGCATCAAAAGGCATGTTATCAGTCCCTTAAGAATTTTTGATGTAGATTTTTTCATTGATGTTTTTTTTAATGGTTTCGAAAAACTGTGTTTACGTATTTAATAATAAAAAAGTTCAGTTTTTTTATAATCGGAACTACAAAAATATATGAAAATATTCAATCAAAAAAAAACTTTTGTTAATGACATTCCTTTAAGGACAAAAGATTAAATGTGCAACATTCTTTTTTGCTAATAGTATTACGTAACTTTTTCATCAGGGTTATTTTTTTTGATTAAAACATCAGTTTTTTTCATGAATCATAAATATATTTTCCTCGAGCTGAATAATGAATAATCGACAAGTCGGGAAAACGCTTTAAAATGAATACTTACGGTTGATGATCTGTGATTTTATGCTCAAGGATTTTCCATTCATAGCCAATTCTAGTTCATTTATCCTTGAAAATTATCAGTATGTCAAATTGTTCATATTATCGTTGCCTGGTCTGCAGTAATTTGCCTAATTTTAATAACATTAAATATTTTTTGCTATTACCATTTAATCCTAATTTGACGACTATGAAAACCTAATTAACCCTTATAACTGGAGTTTTGCTCCTGTTTTCTTCTATTAGTTCATATGCCCAATATATTGAAGTTGTAAACGGCATATATCCGGGTGATTATCACATTTGGGATGCCGATACGGTAAAAGTCACCGGTGATGTTGTCATGAATGGAAGACTTACAATTAGTCCGGGGACTTATATTAAATTCATGGGAAATTTCGGACTGAGCACTGACAAATTAATTGCATTGGGTACAAAGCAAGACTCTATTGTATTTTCCGTACATGATACAACAGGGAATTCTAATCTGGAAAACGGTGTTGGAGGATGGAAAGGGTTGCTGGTAAAGGAAAATCTAAAAATGCAATACAATAAAATTGAATATGTAAAAAACCTGTTCAATAGAGCTGATTACCATAATCTCACATCTCCCGATAGTACTGCATCTGACTATTCTTTCGAAATAAGAAATTCAGTCTTCAAGCATAATTATGTGAAATATGATCAGGGTCTTATTTTTCCGTCCGTACCCTGTTATGTTGATATCGACAGCAACACTTTTGAAAACAACAATTCTGTTATAATTTATTTGCTCAATAATTCAGGATTCTGGGGCCCGGGAATACGAAATAATATAATAATGAATAACAAAGGATCGGCTATTAATATTGATTCCGAAAAAAAGATACCGCCGATTATCGGCAATACAATATTCAATAATGCTGACTGGGGAATTTATGTTAAGGCGTGGACAGGAGATGCAAAGATCTGTAATAACCATATATATAATAACTTGGGTGGCATTTGCTTATCGGGTTTTGATTGCACAGGTGCACAACAGGAAATAATGAATAATATTATTTTGAATAATAATGAATTTGGAGGTATATCCATATCCAATTGTACCACAAAAATCATTAATAACCTTATTGTTAATAATACGAGTACGGTTGAAAACGGGGGAGGAGTTAAAATGATGAATGCTTTTGGACTACTCCTGAACAATACAATCTCTGATAATTCAGCAACCCTGGGGGGCGGAATATTCATGTTTTTGAGCCGTACAAAAATGTATAACTGCATATTACGGAATAATGTTTCCGAAACGGGCAAACAGCTTGCGGCATGGGATAGTAATCAAAATAATATTGGCTTTGATGGCGATATATATAATTGTAATCTTGAAGGTGTTATTAAAGATGATCTCTTTGGTGATTATATTAATAATATTGATGAAGATCCGTCGTTTACAGATCCCGTAAACAATGATTTCCATTTAAATACGAATTCTCCTTGTATTAATTCCGGTACCGTCAATACATACGGCCTATTACTGCCATCTTATGACCTGGAAGGGAATCCGCGCGTTTTCGGTGCCAGTATTGATATGGGGGCCTATGAATTCCAGGGAAGTCCGTTTAACAATCCACCTGTCCTTTTGGCTCCTGACACCATAATACTTTTCCTTAACACACCTTATACAGGTGCAATTGACTTTATTGAAGCTGACAATGATAACGTATATTGTACTATCACTTCCGAGGCTTCGGAACTAATTATTGATAATATTATTATAGACAATTCAAGGATTCATTTTGACCTTGTCACTGACAATAATTGGATCGGTCAAACCAAGATACTTCTGAGAATTGAAGATGAACATGGTGCCTTTGAGACAGATACTATTATTATTATAGTTAAAACAACAAATGCAATATCCGGTGAGTTGACCGGAGATATACATTGGTGTGCCGATACAGTAAAAGTTACAGGTAATGTTACAGTGCAAGGTAAGCTTACAATTTGTTCTGGTACTTATGTTGAGTTTCAGGGAAATTATGAAATCATGTCCGATACGCTCATTGCTGTTGGTGTACCGGGCGATTCTATTGTCTTTTCAATATACGATACCACAGGATTTTCTGATTTTGAAACTGAGGTTGGAGGTTGGAAAGGAATTCGAGTTGAAAAAAGCATGATGATGCACTATTGTAAACTGGAGTTTGTTAAAAACCTAACTCAATCAATTGATGATATTTGGAATCAAAGGACTATGATAAGCATAGCGGGTGGATCCGAAGTAAACATCAAATATTCAAGCTTTAGATATAATTATGCAAAGTACGCATCCGGATTAATTATGAATGCCCCTTACTCTTATCTTGACATAACAGATAACATTTTTGAATATAATTATAGAACTCCCATATATGTTCATTCTGATAAAGGACCGGGAATTCATTATAATAAAATTCGAAATAATAAAGGTGACGGCATTCGGGTATATGGATATGAGAACGTGATCCCTATCACGTTCAATACAGTCTGTTTCAATGAAGGGTGGGGTATTCAGGATTATGCTTCTTTTGGTGTTCAGACAGCAATTGTGATGAATAATGTTGTTACGGATAATTACGGTGGAATAGCTGTAGCATCAGCAAAGAAAATATATGTTTGCAATAATATAATTTTAAGAAATTCTCCTTATGGAGGACTTGCTATTGTGGGAGAGGATTCCATTACATCTGTAAACAACCTTATTTGTTATAACAATGGAATTGATGAGGGAGCTGGGGTTATGATAGGACCTTCCCGATCGGTAAACTTGATTAATAATACAATTTGTAATAATTCTTCTTCATATGGGAGTGATGTTTTCTATGTAGAAGTGGAAAAATTGATTTTAGTTAATTGCATACTGCGCAATAATAACAATGAAACCAAAAAGCAATTATTTGCAAGGAATACAGATAGTAATGAAATTGATTTTCATGCTGATATTTATAACAGTAACATTGAAGGAATTACATCGGAAGATGTCGATGGATTATTCATTGACAATATTGATGAGGATGCATTGTTTATTGATGCTCACAGCTTCGATTTCCATCTGGGTGAAGGTTCACCTTGTATTAATACGGGTATACAAGATACTACCGGATTACATCTACCGGCAACAGACCTGGACGGGAACCTTCGCATCACTGATCTTTATATTGATATGGGGGTCTATGAATACTATACCGATGTATTTTATATTATCACTCAACCAGAAGGATTTATTGCCAATGTCGGGGAAAATCGGCATTTAAAAACTTCTTCCAATGGAGGTATTATTGGTTATCAATGGCAAAAAAATGGAGTAGATTTACTGAAAGAAACCAATAATATTTTGCGGTTTAATTCTTTACGGTTTTCGGATGAAGGTTATTATCATTGTAGAATAAAAACAATCACCGGTATCGTTAATACCGATACAGTCCTGATTCTTGTAAAAGATAATATAAATACTATTCAAAATCATCAGCAATTATTCGACCTGCAGGTATACCCGAATCCAACATCAGGCTTGGTATACCTGAAAAATACACCCGGGTTTAAGGGAGATATAACCGTTTCAATAATGGATTTAATGGGTAAGGTCCTTTTGAATAAACCCCTTCACTGTATCGATCCGATTTCGGATCTCACAATAGATATATCCTCACTTGATGATGGAATGTATATTTTGATGATAAATACCTATCAGGTTAAAATCGTTAAAAAGGATAATCTGAAATAAATGAACCTGATAACAGGTTGCTGTTAAATCGTTGGTTCTCACTTCAGTTTTCGAGCACACATATTCGCCGTTGATGTGTAAAGTATTGTATTGCTGGAATGCTTATTAAGTATTAGTTGCCCTCTCCAGCCTTTTTAGCATAATGAAAATAAAGGTTGCTGATAACAGGCAACAAATCACCAGAATAGCCCAGAACAAAGGTAAAGAAACCTTATCCCAGAAAACTCCCATAACGCCTACCAGAATATTTCCGGCCGATGTGGCAGCCAGCCAGCCTCCCTGCATTAATCCTTTGTATTTTGGTGGCGATACTTTTGAAACAAAAGATATACCAATCGGACTCAGGAATAATTCTGCCACCGTCAATATCAAATAGGTTGAAATAAGCCAGTAAGGAGAAACAAGCGTGCTGGATACAGTTCCTCCAAGGGATTTTGGAGAAGGTAGTCCCAGGGATGCAAAGATAAGAACGATAAATCCTACAGCTGTCAGTGTCATTCCGATACCAATTTTCTTTGGTGATGAAGGTTCCTTACCTTTATTACGAAGCCAGCTGAATATGCCTAATATAATGAAAGTAAGTGCTACAATAAAGAACGGATTAAAATGCTGGAATTTCTGCGGAGTAAAGGGATTTACATCCTTGAACTGGCTGTATCGGTAAAAAGCAAATAATGCAAAACCAACAAATACAATAAAACCGATTAACCGTGTTTTGATCGGAGATGATTTTCGAAATACAAATACCAGACCCACTACTGACAGAAATATAGGAAGAAGGGTGAATAAATCAAACCACAGATTTGTTATTTTACCCACGGAAGGTTGCGTATAATCCCTGGCGAAATATGTCATTGTCAGCCCGTTCTGATGGAAGGACATCCAGAAAAAGATAACCACAAAAAATACCAGCAACAAGGCTATCAGTCTTTTCCGGACTTCATCAGCAGACATCTCAACAACCTGATGTTTCATTTGTGTATGGGCTGCCTTTTGTTTTTCAGTAAAATCAGCATGTTTGTAATATTTTTTAAATCCCAGGAAGATAATAGAAGAAATTATCAGGCTCAGGCAAGCCACTCCAAAACCATAATGATAGGATTTACTTAATATGTTTATATAATTATCTGCAAAAGCCCTTAAGGAATCCAGGGTAACGGACGGATCCTGTAATTGGGCAATAATTAAAAGCTCATCTGCATTTGCCAGTTTATCTGTTAATAGTTTATGAGCCAAAGCCGGAATACGGGCATCATATGTATATCCGGCACCACCGAGAATAAAATTATTAACCGCTTCGGCAGCTGTAGGAGCAAACATAGCCCCTATGTTAATACACATATAAAAAATGGTGAAAGCTTCATCGCGTTTTGCACTGAAGGCAGGATCATCGTATAAATTTCCTACAAGGGCCTGAAGGTTGCCTTTAAATAATCCGGTTCCAAAAGCAATGGTGAACAATGCCGTAATTACCAGCCAGATACTTGTGTCACCCCGCAATGGCATGGCCAGCAATACGTATCCTATGAACATTATAACAATACCTATTGTAACCGTCCTTCCATAACCCAGTAACCGGTCGGCTATTATTCCCCCAATCAGTGGCAGGAAATATACACTGAACAGGAAACCACTCCAGATTATGCCCGATTTTGCCGAATCGAAGCCGTATTTGGCCTGAATGAATAAAACAAATATGGCATACATGGTATAAAACCCAAATCGCTCGCCCATATTGGCAAGAGAAGCAATAATTAAACCCCTGGGATGACCTTTAAACATATGATATGCATTTTAAGTTACGGATCGGACAAATATAGAAATCTTTTTGAACTAAAAAATTGATGGAAGACAGAAGAAAGAACAAAAGGTTGTTGGTCATTAGGCAAGCGGTAGGAAAGAAAGAAGTTACGTTGTTTTTTTGTGTTGAGATAGCATGGTATAGTTGTTATAAGTTATGAAATTTGTGATGATTGTGGGTTGATCCGGAAAAACAGTACCTGATTCGTCACCATGCGGATCAGTTGACCGGTTTTGTTATTTGATCAATAGATTATGATCGTGGTTGATTCTTATAATTTCCTGTGACGAAGTATCGGTTTAGTATGATATACGGGTCGTTTAAACAGCCATAAACAGGCTATTATTTGTATGTAATCATTCCGGGAACACATTAAATTATTTATTTTTGAACCCGATACGGAAATTATTCGTATAGAGATAAAAATTTAGTTTATAAGCATGAAAATTATATCTGTTGTCGGCGCACGCCCGAACTTTATGAAGATTGCCCCTCTGGTGGCATCCATAAAAAAATACAATAGCAAAAATAAATCAAAATCCCTGGAGCATATTCTTGTACACACCGGACAACACTATGATGTGAGACTATCCGAATCGTTCTTTCAGGATCTGAATATACCACAACCCGATATAAACCTGGAGATTGGTTCAGGTTCCCATGCGGAACAGGTGGGACTCACCATGATTGCCTTTGAAAAAGTACTGCGCGAACATAAACCGGATTGGGTAGTGGTATTGGGCGATGTAAATGCTACACTTGCCTGCTCTGTTACGGCAAAGAAGGAAAATATCAAATGTTGTCATGTAGAAGCAGGACTCCGCTCGGGTGATATGACCATGCCCGAAGAGATAAACCGACTTGTCACCGACAGGCTTTCAGACCTGCTGCTGACACCTGACAGAATATCCGGAGAGAATCTGCGCAGGGAAGGTGTCCCGGAAGAAAAGATTCGCTTTGTAGGCAACATTATGATCGACACGTTGGAAGCCAATCGCGAGAGAGCTGCCAGAATGAATATTCAGGATATCATACAGATTAATAGCATTAAGAATGAAACAAAACCCGGTACTCAGGGTCCGGTAACCACACCGTATGCTCTCATGACCATGCACCGTCCCTCGAATGTTGATCAAAAAGAGGTGCTTGAGCCCCTGGTTAATTTCCTGATCGAAGAAGTTGCCGGCCAGATGCCCCTGATCTGGCCCATTCACCCCCGTGCCATCAAGCAGATAAAAGCATTCGGACTGTGGGAAAAGGCAGAAGCGTCTTCCAATATGGTATTGCTTCATCCACTGGGTTATCATGATATGTTACGCCTTAACATGGATGCAAAAATTATGCTTACCGACAGCGGCGGATTGCAGGAAGAGTGTTGTGTGCTGGGAACACCCTGTCTTACACTTCGCTGGAATACCGAAAGACCTGTAACCCTTCGTGAGCATGGTGGTGCATCGATACTGGTAGGAAACAATGTGGATCGTATCCGTGAGGAATTCAGAAAAACGCTGGCCCATGGAGCAGTTCCAAAAAGTCCCGAGTTGTGGGACGGCCATACAGCCGACAGAATCGTTGAATTGTTTGCAGGAGAGTTTTATTCGTGAGACTCAAATTTCAGGAGTGAGCGAACTGAAATTTGTAAGTCGAACAATCCCGACGAAGTCGGAGGGTATAATACC
>JAFGKY010000120.1 GCA_016928305.1 Bacteroidales bacterium | reverse complement strand
AAGCGCCCTTATTTTTTTATCCTTCGAACCGTCGACCCTCCCGACATGTTGTGTCGGGATGCTCTGAACCAACTGAGCTAAGCGCCCATAATACGCTTTTTTTTTAGCGCTTGCAAATATAAGTAGACTTTTTCTTTGTGCAAACAGAATCACTACTTTTTTTGAAGCGCCAGATAATCAGCCAGTAAGAACATGCTGCCGGTGATCAGGATCATATCGTTTGGCCCGGCGTCAGCCCTTGCAACCTCCAGAGCATCTGCAACGGAGAGATAGCATTCTCCCTTCAGATCATACCTGCCGGCGCGTTGTTTCAGCTCATTTTCATTCATGGAACGTGGTACTGACGAACGGGTGAAATAATATTGTGCGTCTGACGGGAGCAAACTTAATATGGCATCTGTATCTTTATCGCCGACAAAACTTATTATCAGGTGAAGATTTTCACAGGATGTATTCCTTATCTGCAGCAATACTTCTTTCAAACCATCAGCATTATGGGCTGCATCCAGGATAATCCTGGGATTATATCCGACGATCTGCCATCGTCCCATTATTCCGGTGTATTCCACTACCTTCTTCAATCCCGCATAAATGTCAATATCGGCTATTGCAAATCCGTTTTTGCGCAGCACGTCAACTGCCTGCAACAGGGTGATGGTGTTTTTCCGCTGATACATGCCCAGCAATTCATTCTTCAGGTTGGGCATGTACATATTGTCTTCCTTTTTCACGTTGAACACCTGAAATCCGTCGGTTGAGAAAAGGCTGTATCCGATCTGATAATGCTGGTCGGCAAAAAAAACAGGGGCATTTTTTTCCTGCGCGATACGCTTAAAAACCGGGGCGGTCTCGGGATGGGTCTCCCCTATCACCACCGGAACTCCTTCCTTTATGATCCCGGCTTTCTCGGCAGCAACTTTTTGCAATGTGTCACCCAAAAAATCCATATGGTCCAGTCCTATGGAAGTAATAACCGACAAAACCGGAGAGATGATGTTGGTCGTGTCAAGCCGGCCCCCGAGTCCGACTTCAATAACAGCCACATCAACCGACTGCCGGGCAAAATAATCAAAGGCCATAAATACCGATACTTCAAAAAAAGAAGGCTTTATGGCTTCGATGATCTTTTTATGTTTCTTAACAAAATCAACTACATACTTGTGGCTGCAAGGCTTACCGTTCACCTTTATCCGTTCGCGAAAATCCAGCAGGTGGGGCGAAGTGTGCAGTCCGACATGGTAACCTGCCTGCTGAAAAATAGCCGCCAGCATATGGCAGACGGATCCTTTCCCGTTCGTACCGGCGACATGGATGGTTTTGTATTTCCGGTGTGGCTGCTGAAAATACTCATCCAGGATATAAGCATGCTCCAGTCCGGTCTTATACGCAGCCTTGCCCACACGGTGGTACATGGGAAGCTGTTTATATAAGTATGCTATGGTAGAAGCGTAATTCCTGGACATTTTCTGCTTTCAATTGTTAAGGGCTTCAGCCCTCTTTTTCGTAACAGTTCACATTCTTTGGTATTTTGGTGTTTTGGTGGTAAAATAAATTCTATTTTGTAACTCCTCATTAAAGTGTTTGTATCTAAAAAATTATATTCTTCTTTTCTACTCTTTTGTCTGCCACACAAAAGAGTAGCAGAAAAAGTCACCACGCCTGAAAAAATCAGGCCCGCACTTGTCACACAAGGCCTACGCTATTATAAGCCGTGCGTCCTGATTTTCTGCACCAGGCGTGGACATCCCGACGCACCCGGCAATTGAACTGAACCATATTTGTATCTCATTAGTTATTCAGCTTTGGAACAGTATTTTGCAAATATTGAGAGCCTTTGTTTTAATTGAAAAGCGTGGTTTTTCGAAAAGCTGCTACCATTTCTCAAGATGGATTCTTTCTTTTTTAAACCTGTCGGGAAAGGATTTCTCTTCTGCCGGATAACCCAGCGAAATCATCGAAAAAGGCCGAATGTTAGCAGGCAAAGAAAACAGGCTGTGGGTGGCCTCAATACGGTTCTGCCTTGGATAGATGCCTACCCATACCGCACCCAGTCCGATCGCATGCGCTGCCAGCAGGATGTTCTGTGTGGCCGCACTGCAGTCAACCGGACCATAACCGGCATCATGCTGAAGGTACTCATCGTAACAGACCAATATCACAAGGTCAGCGCCAGGGATCATGGCAGCATTGGGATGAAATTCAACGATCTTCTTACGGATTCCGGCATCGCGGAAGACAATAAAATGCCAGGGTTGCTTGTTTACTGCCGAGGGGGCGTACATGGCCGCTTTCAGCAACAAATGCACCTGTTCATCGGTCACTTTTTTACCGGCATATTTCCGTATGCTCCTGCGGTTTAATATAGCTTCTATGGCATTCATACAGGGAGTGTTAATAAGTATTCATAAACCTTACCGGTTTTTAGTGAAAAATGAAATAAAATTAAGCAAGCAAAACATGCGTTGTAACCTGCAAATATATCATAAAGCTGTTTCATAAAAACGAAGAACATGGCGAAAAAAATCAGGAAGGTGTTCATCCTCGACACCAATGTGCTCTTGCACGATTACCAATGCATTTACAATTTCCAGGAAAACGATGTGATCATCCCGATAACGGTACTGGAAGAACTGGACAAATTCAAACGGGGCAATGATATCATCAACTATCATGCCCGTGAGTTTACCCGTGAACTAGACAAACTGTCGGGAGACAAGCTGTTCAACGGGGGGGTTTCACTCGGGAAAGGATTGGGAAAGCTCAGCATCGAAACGGGCAAGCCGTTCTCTGTCACCATGCAGTCATCGTTCCCGGAAAATACAGCCGATCACCGGATACTGGCTATAGCAGAACACGTGTACCGCAACAAAACCGATTATGATGTGACCTTCATCAGCAAGGACATAAACCTGCGCATGAAAGCCAAGTCGATCGGTATCATGGCCCAGGACTATGAAAACGATAAGGTTCAGGATATCGGGGAGATCTATAAAAACATCAGCACCATCGAGAACCTGGATGATAAGCTTATTAAGGTATTGTATGATAATCCCGAAGGAGTGCTCCTGGAAGATTTTAAGTTTAAAAAGGAACCCGTGGCCAACCAGTATTTCATTCTCAAGGGAAACTCATCGAGTGCGCTGGCACATTACGATCCTGAGGCGAAAACGATCAACCGGGTGTTGAAACAGAAAACTTACGGCATCGATCCGAGGAATGCAGAACAAACTTTTGCCCTCGATGCTTTGCTGCGCTCAAAGGTGCAGCTGGTAAGTCTCACCGGGAAGGCCGGGACAGGAAAGACACTGCTGGCCCTTGCAGCTGCCATCCATCAGCGGCAGGACTTTACCCAGATATTCCTGGCACGTCCCATCGTACCGCTGTCAAACCGCGACATGGGATTTCTTCCGGGGGACATAAAGGAAAAGATCGGTCCTTACATGCAGCCGTTGTTCGATAATCTTGACGTGATAAAAAACAAGTTCGCCCAAACCAGCAAGGAGTATATGAAAATAGAGGAAATGCTGAAGAATGAAAAGCTAATCATAACGCCCCTGGCATATATCCGGGGGAGGAGCCTTTCAAGAATATTCTTTATTGTGGATGAAGCACAGAACCTGACCCCGCATGAAATAAAGACGATCATCACCCGCGCGGGAGAGGGCACAAAGATGATCTTTACCGGCGATATCGAACAGATCGATTCACCCTATCTTGATGAAAAGTCAAACGGATTGAGTTACCTCACCGACAAGATGAAGGGACAGGAGCTCTTTGCCCATGTGAACCTGGTAAAAGGTGAAAGGAGTTTCCTGGCGGAGCTGGCGAGTCATTTGTTGTAAAGGCATTAATGCCGCAGACCTGCCTGCCTGAGAAGGATAACAGAGCTGAAACTTCCATTGCCGTCAGCTTCAGCTGACGGACGGATGATAGAGAAGAAATAGTTACTTTTACCGTTGGCTGAAGCCAACGGCAATAGATGAAGCAAAGAAAGAGGCTGCTGCAGTATACAAGGTTTAAAAAAAGTTCTACTTGCTCTCCCCTCAGAGCCACCCTTGAATATTCAATATTTGGGTGTAGTTATAAAAACCGTACCCAGTGCTCGCAAAAAAGCGAGAACGAGAATGAAAATGAGAATGAGGAAATATAGCCCCAGCGGGGCGAAATGTTGGTAGCCTGGGGAGTCAACCCCGGGTAATGTATGATGTGCAGAAAACGTTGCAACCACGGCGTAACCAAAAGCCATAACTCCCTTTGCAGCGTAACCTGAAATAACAATATATAGCGTGATGCCATACAAGAAGCTAATATTTGGGTGTAGTTATTAAAACTACACCCAGTGCTCGCAAAAAAGCGAGAACGAGAATGAAAATGAGAATGAAAATGTTAATGAGGAAAAAGAGTATTTAACGAGCTCTGTTTTTTATTCATTCTCATTCTCATTCTGTTTCTCATTATGACAATTGGCAAGATTGTTTATTTTTGTAAAACATAACAGCCAACGAATGAAGAATAAACATAAGATACTATACATTGTCAGGCATGCCAAATCGAGCTGGGATTATGACAATATAGCCGATGTCGACCGGCCGTTGAAGGTAAAAGGCATTAAGGTTGCCTATGAAATGGCCAGGAATATAAAACTCAACAACAACCTGCCCGAACTGATCCTTTCCAGTCCCGCCAATCGTGCTATACATACCGCCATGATCTTCGCCCGTGTATTTGAACTACCCACCCGGCTTGTTCAGATTGACGAAGGATTTTATGAAGCATCGGTCAGCTATAGCCTTGAAAAAATTATGTCAACTGACGATTCCATAAATATACTGATGGTTTTCGGACATAATCCTGATTTTACCGATCTTGCCAATCAATTACTGAAAGAACCGTTATCGGACCTCCCGACTACCGGAACGGTAAAACTTGAGTTTTCGGCTGACAGCTGGTCAAAAATTGATCCGTCAACCCTGGTAAAACACAGTTGCATTTTTCCCGCCAAGGAAAACGGAGCCATATAAATCATTAAAGTAACCCATACCTGAAAGTTCCATGAAAGAGCAGGCCAAGATAATACACCGGGAAATCGGATGGCTGTCATTCAATGAAAGAGTGCTTCAGGAAGCACAGGATATGACGGTTCCGTTAATAGAACGCATCCGGTTCCTGGGGATCTTTTCCAATAACCTGGATGAATTCTTTAAGGTGAGGGTGGCCACCATCAAGCGTATGATCGACCTTCAGGAAGGCGATAAATTATTTGAAGGTGAAAGACCGAAAAAGCTGATGAACCAGATCCAGAAAAAGGTCCTTCAGCTTCAGAATAAGTTTGAATACACATACCAGAAGATATTGGGCGAGCTGGAAAGGAACAAAATCTTCATTATCAATGAAATGGAATTGAACCCCAACCAGGAATCGTTCGTTAAGAAATATTTCTATGATCATGTAATGCCGGTTATATCTCCCATCCTGCTCAGCAATGTGAATGAGTTCCCGTACCTGAAGGACAAATCGATTTACCTGGCCATCAAGCTGGCCGGCAACAGGCCGGAGATAAAAACCGATTATGCCCTGATTGAAATTCCCACCGGTGTTCTTCCGCGGTTTATTGTTTTACCGCCTGAAAATGACCGCAAGTTCATCATCCTGCTCGAGGATGTTATCAGGTATTCCCTCGATGATGTTTTTGCCCTGTTGCACTTCGACATTTCCGGAGCCTGGATCATTAAGTTAACCCGTGATGCTGAACTCGACCTGGATAATGATATCTCAAAAAGCCTTCTTGAACTGATATCCAGCAGTGTAATGGGCCGCAGAGAAGGACAACCGGTGCGTTTCGTTTTTGACAACTCGATTGCCAAAGACCTGCTCGATTCAATCATCATGAAATTAAGGCTGGATACTGATAGTGCATTGATCCCGGGTGGACGTTATCATAATTTCAAGGATTTTATGCAATTTCCCAATATTGGCGGACCCGAACTGGTTTACCCCAAAGAAATCCCGTTAAAACACCCGCTGGTAAAGATGCAGTTAAGTATCCTGGATGCCATTGCCAGGAAAGACTTCATGCTTCATGTTCCCTATCATGATTTCAACATATTCATTCGCCTGCTGCAGGAAGCGTCCATTGATCCGAATGTGACCGATATAAGTCTCACGGTCTACCGTGTATCGTCGAACTCAAAGGTGGTCAATGCACTGATTAATGCTGCCCGGAACGGTAAAAAAGTCAATGTTGTTATTGAATTGCAGGCGCGTTTCGATGAGGAAGCCAATATATACTGGTCGCGTAAGCTCGAAGAAGTGGGCGCCAACGTGTTTTTTGGGATCCCGGGCTTGAAGGTGCATGCAAAACTGCTCAACATCACCCGCAGGGAGGAGAAAAAGCTGGTCCGGTATGGTTGTGTGAGCACCGGTAATTTTCATGAAGGAAATGCAGCTGTCTATTCCGATCTGTTCCTCTTCACCGCTGATCCGAAGATAACAGGTGAGGTAAAAAAGGTTTTTGAATTCTTTGAGAACACATACCGGAATTATTCCTATCGCCACCTGATCAATTCCCCGCTGTTCTTAAGAAAAAAGATCTATTCCCTTATTGAAAATGAAATCAAGAATGCCCGTAAAGGGAAAGAAGCCTATATTATTCTGAAGATCAACAACCTTGTTGACAAAGAAATCATTCATAAATTATATAAGGCAAACCGGGCCGGAGTCAAGATCAGGATGATTGTTCGCGGAATCTGTTCGCTGATCCCGGGAGTTCCGGGGCTGAGTGAAAATATAGAAGCTATCAGCATAGTGGACAAATACCTTGAACATTCCCGCATTATCATTTTCTGCAACGGAGGCAATGAATTGTATTACATATCATCGGCCGACTGGATGAACCGTAACCTTGACAGGCGTATTGAAGTATCCTGTCCGATTTATGATAAAGATGTCCAAAAAGAGATCCGCGATCTGATCGAGATCCAGATGCGTGACACGGCAAAAGCCAGGATTATAAATGCGGTTCAGGATAATTCCTATGTGAAGGCAGAGGGATCGAAAAAGGTCCGTGCACAGGTGGAACTGTACAAGTATTATAAGAGTATGCTGAAGGAATAGGGGTTAGGGGTTAGGGGTTAGGGGTTAGTTGGTTAGTTCCTTAATCAGTCGCTCGGTTCCACCGAGTGACGGGCAAAATATACGTCTCATCACTTTCTGTTTTCTGTCGCCCGCAAAGCCTTATGGCTGAGTGAATCATATATGATATACAATGTACGATGTACGATTGAAGATTTAAGATTTACGAAGTAACTAACACCTAACCCCAATCAACAAATCAATCAATCAACCAATCAGCAGATAAAAAACCCGGGTAAGCTCCTCACATCGCGTCGCTACAACCGCCTACCCTTGCTTCCTTCCGGACCTGGGGGGATTCAGCAGGAGCTGACCGTATGAGACTTACCCGGGAATGCAAAAATAGTTACTTTTCTTTTCATAACAAAAGAAAAAATAGAACTCGCTGAATAGAGATAAAACCCTATATTTGTGTAATAAACCAACAATTAATCCGAATGGAAAATAAATCATCAATGCTTCAGCATACAATGACCTGGGGCGCTATCACAGGGATAGTGTTAATCATCTATTCCCTGATTTTATATGTAGCAAATCAGACCTTTAATCAGGCACTCGGGTATCTGAGTTACCTGTTGCTTTTAGCCGGGATTCTTCTCGGATCTTTTGCATACCGGAATAAGGTGCTGGGAGGTACAATTTCATACGGAAATGCTTTTCTGACAGGATTATTAATCACCTTGTTTGCAGGCATACTGGCTTCCTTCTTTTCGTTTATCCTGATACGGTATATTGATCCCGGTATGGTGGAACAGGCCATTGTGAGAACCGAGGAAAAACTGCTGGAAAAAGGGCTCACTGAAGATCAGATTGAAATAGCCGTTGAACGTTCAAAAAAATTCATTGGCTCCCCCATTACCGTGATTGTAAGTCTGTTTTTCTATGCACTGATCGGATCAATTCTTTCGCTCATTACAGCTGCTATTGTCAAGAAAGAAGGAACTCCATTCGATAGCGGAACTCAGGCCGTATAAAATTAATATGTCAGCGACCAACATTTCTGTTGTCATACCGCTTTTCAACGAAGCGGAATCTTTATCTGAACTGGGGAATTGGATTGACAAGATCATGCAGGCAAACGGGCTGAGCTATGAAGTCATCATGGTTGATGACGGCAGTTCCGATGGTTCCTGGGATGTCATCGAGCACCTCGTCAAAAGCAATCCTTCTATCAGGGGCATAAAATTCCGCCGTAATTACGGAAAATCGGCTGCTCTGCATTGTGGTTTCCATGCCGCCCGGGGGGAAGTGGTGATCACCATGGACGCAGACCTGCAGGATAGTCCCGAGGAAATACCCGGCCTGTATGAAATGATTACCAGGGAAAAATATGATCTGGTTTCCGGATGGAAGAAAAAACGGTATGACAATACCTTCACCAAGAACATACCGAGTAAATTGTTCAACTGGACTGCCCGCAGGTTCAGCGGTATCAAACTGCATGATTTTAACTGCGGTCTTAAAGCATACCGGAATGATGTTGTCAAAGCCATTGAAGTGTACGGTGAAATGCACCGTTATATACCTATTATTGTAAGCAAGGCAGGATTCCGCAGGATCGGTGAAAAAATAGTACAGCATAGAAAACGGAAATACGGCACTACCAAGTTCGGATTTGAGCGTTTCATCAACGGATACCTCGACCTGCTTTCCATCTCCTTTATTTCACGGTTTGGAAAAAGACCCATGCACCTGTTCGGCACCCTGGGTACGCTGATGTTCATCCTCGGTCTCATCATGGCAGCCATCGTAGGCATCAATAAGCTGATGGCCGTAAGCCAGAATCTTCTTGCACGTCCCGTAACCCAAAGCCCCTATTTCTACATAGCCCTTACCGCCATGATCCTTGGCACCCAGCTTTTCCTGACGGGATTTCTGGGTGAACTGGTTTCCAGGACATCATCGGGCAGAAATGATTATTATATTGAAAGGGAAATCTAGTGGTTAGTGGTTAGTGGTTAGTGGTTAGTGGTTGGTGGTTAGTGGTTGGTGGTTAGTGGTTGGTGGTTGGTGAATAGGGATTGGGAAAAGCTAGTTGAATTGTTAATCTTGAAATTCCAATCATGAAAAGTTATAAAGAATTATTAGTCTGGCAGAAATCCATGAATTTGGTTAAAGACATTTATATGAATACTCATTCTTTCCCAAAACAGGAAGATTATTGTCTGACGAGGCAAATTCGACGTTCTTCAATTTCAATTCCTTCTAATATTGCAGAAGGATTTGGCAGAAGGTCTAAAAAAGAATATATTAACTTTTTAGCAATTGCCCGGGGTTCATTATATGAACTTTGTACTCAAATTGGAATAGTCACTATGTTAAATCTGTTATCAAAAGAACAAGATCAAATATTATCCCAAAAAGGTGATGAAATTAGAAAGATGATTAACGCCTTGATTCATTCTCTTGAAAAAGAATAGTTATTATTAAAAAATCTTTTCACAAATCCCTAATCTCATTACTCAATACCTAAATCCCTAGCCACTAACAACTAACCACTAATCACTTGGTTAATGAAATTCTCCCTCATAATCCCCACCTTCAACCGTCCCGATGAAGTCACCGAACTTCTCGACAGCATGGTGAAGCAAACCTTCACGGATTTCGAGGTGATCCTTGCCGACGGCAGTCCGGCCACCCTGGTTAGAAAAGTTGCCGACCGATACATGAACAAGTTGAAATTAATATTCCTCTATGAAAAAGGACTGGGGATCAGCGAGTCACGCAACTGGGGCGTACAGAAAGCTTCCGGGGAATATGTCATCTTTCTTGATTCGGATTGTATAGCACCACCCGCTTATCTGGATACCATCGACAGGTTCCTGCAAAAGAACCCGGCAGAAGTCTTCGGAGGTCCTGATGCCATGCATGAATCGTTCACTCCCATACAGAAAGCCATCAGCTATGCCATGACATCACCTTTCACGACCGGTGGAATACGGGGTCGTAAAAAGCACATGGGGAAATACCAGCCGCGAAGCTTTAACATGGGAGTCAGGCGTGAGGCCTTTAATAAGGTCGGAGGTTTCAGCGGACTGAAGGTATCGGAGGATATTGACCTGAGCATTCGCCTTGACAAAGCCGGATACCGTACCGTCCTGATTCCCGAAGCCTGCGTTTACCACAAAAGAAGATCAACATTTTATAAGTTCTATAAACAAACCAATTCCTTCGGGCGGGGCCGTGTTGATCTTTACCTGCGTCATACGGATGCCCTGAAGTTTGTTCATCTGTTACCTTCGCTTTTTGTTCTTTACAATATACTGGGCCTGTTATCCGTGCTGTTTTCACTTCCGGTTTTTATGGCCTATGTCATCAGCATCGGAATTTATGGTTTCATTATTTTCATCCATGCATCAAGCATCCACCGCAATCTGTACATCGGACTTCTGAGTGTTGCTGCCTCCTTTGTAATGCTGGCAGGGTACGGAACCGGAATGATCAGTAATTTTATTTCCAGGGTCCTGTTTAAAAGTACCCGGGAGAGCGAAAAACCTGAGATTACCAGAGAGTGACCGGTAATCGGTATTCGGTATCCGGTATCAGTTACTATTCTTTTATCCATAAAAAACATGAAATCATTGATTCATTCTGTTGAAAATCCGTAACTTTCATGTTGTCTATATGATTTAAAAAGAATTCCCTCTTCGTGCTTAAGTATCACGCTGACCATGTAAAACAATATCATCATGACTGGTTTCAAATTTGCAGTTGTTGCTTCTTCACTAACATCTTTACTCACTATTGTCACCCTGTCTTTACGGTCTGAGAGCCCCAGGATGATGGCCACAGGAGTCATTCCCGGCGAAATGCTTGAAAACGGTGATTTTTCAGATGGCACCAGTCCCTGGACAATGTGGATTCATAATGACGCTTCGGCATCCGGATCGGTTGAGAACGGGGAGTTCCACGTTTCCATCACCAACGGCGTCACGGTGTATTATTATGTACAACTCATGCAGACGGGTCTGACGATAGAGAACGGGCAGACATACAGGGTATTTTTTGATGCTTATGCCGAGAGTTTCCGCGAGATGGATGTTCATATTCAGAAAAACGGTGATCCGTGGACATATTACGATTCATTTGAAAAGATACAGCTTACAGAAAGCAAGCAGACATATACGCTGACATTTACTATGTCGGATCCCACGGATGTAAACGCCCGGTTGATTTTTGAGATGGGGAATGCTGACATTGATGTATATATCGATAATGTCAGCCTGTCCGTTTCTCAGGAGCCACAGGTTCCCTTTCAGCGCGGGATTAACCTTACCGGTTGGTTTCAGTATGTTTCCAGTGTATCCGAAATCATGTTCAGAAAATATTCCCGGGAAGATCTTGAGGATATCATGGCGCTGGGTATCGATCACATACGGCTGCCTATAGAATTCTTTGACATGACAGGCCCGGCTCCTGATTACATCCTTGATCCCTTATTCTTTTATCTGATGGACCAGGTTGTTGATCTTACCGAAGAACTGGGCTTATACCTGATCCTTGACAACCACAGCTTTGATCCCACCAGCGAGATCACCCCTGATATCATTGATGAGTTGCTGGCAGTCTGGACACAAATGGCAGACCATTATAAAAACCATTCCGGGCATATATACTATGAAATACTGAACGAGCCCCACACCATTTCCGATGAGGTATGGAACGGGATGCAGCAACAGGTAATCGATGCCATCCGGTCAGTGGATAATACCCATACCATTATTATAAGTCCTGCAGACTGGGGCGGTTACAATAGCCTTGACTTAATGCCGGAGTATAACGATATGAATTTGCTTTACACCTTTCACTTTTATGATCCCTGGGTTTTTACCTCACAGGGGTCATACTGGAGCGATCCACCCATGGAGAATCTTTCAGGTATCCCTTACCCTTATGATGCCGAAAGAATGCCTGGTTTGCCTTCAGAATTGTCCGGAACCTATGTGGAAGACCGTTATAATGCGTATCCGGAGCAGGGTAATGACGCATGGATTCAGTCGCAGATAAACAAGGCGGTACGATTTATGATGGAGAGGGATATTCCCCTGTGGTGCGGAGAGTTCGGGGTCTTCATGCCGAAAAGTCCGCCTGCCGACCGCCTGCGGTGGCTCAAAACAGTGCGTTCCTATCTTGAAGATAACGGCATCCCATGGTGTATGTGGGAGTATGGTGACGGCTTCGGTATCTTTGATAACGAAAACCGCGAGCTGTTCGATTACGATATAAACATACCTGTAATTGAGGCTCTCGGATTGAAGGCCCCGGCTCAGCATACGTATGAGCTGCTCCCTGACGAAAAAGGCTTTTCGGTTTATGATGACTATATCGGTCGATATGTTTTTAAAAGCAACTGGCTTATAAACGGTACCATAAATTATTACTCCCAGGATGACCCTGCACAGGGAAATTTTTGTATGTCATGGACAGAATCGGACCTATACGGACTTGTCGGTTTTCTTTTTTCTCCCATACATGATATAAGCCTTCTGCATGCCGACGATTATATGTTCGATGCATGGGTACGCTGCAACAATCATAATGCTAAGTTCGATATACGCTTTCTGGATAGTGACACCGACGATCCCGATGATCATCCCTGGCGCATGCGGTATACCGTTGATAATACGGTTGCTGTATGGGACGGAACCTGGCAGCATATCAGGATACCCCTGAATAATTTTACCGAGCAAGGTGCATATGAAAACAACACATGGTATAATCCCAGGGGTGATTTCGACTGGTCGCAGGTTGAAAGGCTGGAGTTTGCAGCGGAATATGGTGATATTCATGGCATGGAAATTTCTTTTGATGACATAAAAATCACCGGTAAGTATGGTCCGCAGGAGATGTATAACAATCCTGTCATCCCGGGTTTCCACCCTGATCCGGGTATATGCCGGGTTGGAGAAGATTATTATCTTGTTACATCAACCTTCGAGTATTTCCCGGGAGTGCCTGTTTTCCACAGCAGGGATCTGATAAACTGGCATCAGATCGGACACTGCCTGACACGGAAAAGTCAACTCAATCTTGACAAGGCAGCGATTTCAGGAGGTATTTTCGCTCCAACCATTCGTTATCACAACGGCATTTATTACATGATTACGATGAATACAAACTATGGCGGGAATTTTTATGTCACGGCTATTGACCCGTCAGGACCATGGTCTGAACCTGTGTGGCTGGGCGAGTGCATAATGGATGCCTCCCTGCTGTTTGATGATAACGGAACAGTATATTATACACGCCATGCCGGAGGAGAAAATGGTTATATCGCTCAGCGGACCATAGACCTGGCAACCGGACAGCTTCAGGGCTCTTTACAGAACATCTGGGAAGGCACCGGAGGTATATGGCCCGAAGGACCACATCTGTATAAAATAAACGATACCTATTACCTGATGATCGCTGAAGGAGGAACCTCATACAACCACATGGAGACCATTGCCAGAAGTGGTTCTCCGTGGGGACCGTTTACTGCCAATCCTTATAACCCGATCCTTACGCATAAGAATCACCCCGGCGAACCCATACAGGCTCTCGGACATGGTGACCTTGTGGAAACACCTGCCGGATGGTGGATGGTATGCCTTGGCATACGCCCCCGGGCAGGTAACTATCATCACCTGGGAAGGGAGACATTCCTTGTCCCCGTTTCATGGAATGATGAGGGATGGCCTGTAGTGAACGATAACAACTGCATTCAATCGTCCATGCCGGTTCCACATCTGATGCAGCACGAATGGCCGCCGGAACCTGTACGTGATGACTTTGACAGCACAGGACTGCGGCTTCCCTGGAATTTTGTGCGTAATCCTTATGATGCTGACTGGTCGCTGACCGAACGGCCCGGTTTTTTGAGGCTCAACGGTTCTGCCGTATCACTGAAGGACCAAGATTCGCCGGCATGGATAGGGCGCCGCCAGACGTCTTTTAACTGCCTTTTTGCCACCCTATTGGAGTTTACTCCTGTGCATGAAAATGAGGAAGCAGGATTGATTATTCGCGGCAACGATCTGAATCATTATGAATCGGGAATAACTTATCATTCAGGCAATCGCTGTGTGTTCTTCAGAAAAGTGCTGAAGGGCCTTACCGATGATTCGACCTATATGCAAATACCTGAAGGTCCGGTTCGCCTCGAAGTGCATGCTACCGATTTTGAATATTTATTTTACTATCAGCATGAAGGCGAAGCTTTGCAGCTAATAGGATGTGGATCAACAAAAGACCTGTCAACTGAGGTTATAGGAGGTTTCACAGGTGTTTACGCAGGTATGTTTGCTACCGGCAACGGACAGCCAAATACAAATCCGGCTGATTTCGACTGGTTCGTTTACGACCCCGACACTTCTTTTCATGAACAGATACCCTATTACGGACTTGCCGTTAACATACCCGGAAAGATTGAGGCAGAGAATTATGACAAGGGGGCTGCCTGGATCGCATGGTGGGACTCAGATGCCGGCAATGCAGGCGGACAGTTCCGTTCTGACGATGTGGATATTGAATCTACTACCGATGCAGGCGGTGGATACAACATAGGCTATACGGCAGACGGCGAATGGATGGAATATACCGTAACTGCCGGCACGGATATGAAAGCTGACATCGATGTAAGGGTAGCCAGCATCTATTCATACGGACAGCTGCTTATTATGCTGGACGGGGAAACGCTGGGCACGGTGAGCATTCCAAATACCGGCGGATGGCAGGTATGGCAGACCATTACGTTATCGGATATTCCTGTTAAGAAAGGCAGGAATAAAATCCTCAGGCTCGGCATAACTGGCGGCGGATTCAATATTAACTGGATCCAATTCACGCAGTTAATAGCCGGAGACGTTGAAAAGAATGTTGAAGAGGCAGAAAAGACTATATGGCACCGGAGCTATCCCAATCCATTCAGCCGTTCATCCGTAATCACCTATTCGATACCTGAACGCAGTCTTGTTCTGCTGGAAATTTTCGATATGCTTGGCCGGAAGGTCTGTACCCTTGAAAATACTGTGCGTGAACCGGGACGCTATAATGTTGAATGGAGTATTGATAACGGGGGACAACGAAACGTGCAGAGTGGTATATATTTATGTATTTTAAGGGCGACCGGGACTCGCCAGACTTATCAGTCAGCATGCAGAATGATATTGATTGTCCCTTGATGTTGATGAAATGCATGGACAGATGGTGATAATCGTTTCCAGAACCAACCACTGACAGGGTTTCGGCGCTCATGGCCTGCACACACCGCTGTCAGGATTTTCTTACCGTGTCCGTCAGCTGAAGCAAACGGCAATGGATTGCTTACTTTCTTCCTGTCCGACATATACTAACACAAAGGGATCGTTTACCGTTTACCTTTTACCGCATCCCTGCCCTCTTCAAGCCACCGGATGAACCTTTGCACATCAGGACTGTAAGTATACCGTGACAGGGTCAGCTCTTTCCCGTTACCGTCAACAATGGCATACAGCGGCAAGGCGTTGGACTTGAAACGTGTAATCTGAAAATCCTGGTTTTTCTTCCCCATGGTGGTCTTCTGTTTGCCATCATAGGTTGAAACGATCCAATCCTGTTCGGGCAATTTTGTTTTATCATCGGTATAAAGTGCAACGATGATGAAATCATTTTTCAGTATTTCAAGGACAGCAGGATGGGACCAGACCCTTTCGTACATCTTTTTACAGTTGGAACAGGAATGACCGACAAAATCAATCAGCAACGGCTTATTCTTTTCGTATGCGCATGCCAGGGCCTCGTCGTAATCGAAATAGCCCTTTAGTCCGTGGGGCAGTCCCAGCCTGTCGGAGTATTTTGGAATACCGCACAGATCCGTTGCATTCAGCAATCTGTCTCCTGTATCAACAGATGAAGGGATGCCGGCAGGTAATCCGGCTTCAGAAAATGGCTTTGTCTTTGCAGGGGGCAACATAGCCGATATACCTTTCAGGTCACTGCCCAGCAGGCCGGTAAACAGGTAGAGGGCAAACGAGAATACGGCGATAACAAAAAATAACCTTGGAACACCCACAGCAGGCACATCGCTGTCGTGTACGAACCTGATCTTCCCCAGTAAATAAAAGCCCAACAGGGTAAATATAACAATCCAGATGACGAGGAAGATTTCTCTTGAGAGTATATTCAAATGATAAATCTGGTCAATTTTACTCAGGAAATAAAGCGAAAAGGCCAGCATGATGAATGCAAAGAACACTTTGACAGCATTAAGCCATCCCCCGGATTTCGGCAGGCTCTGCATCCAGGAAGGGAAGATGGCAAAGAGCGTAAAAGGCAGGGCAAACGCTATTGAGAAGCCCATCATTCCGACAACCGGTTCCAGCACATCACCCTGGGCAGCGGTGATCAGCAGGGAAGCCACGATGGGTCCGGTACAGGAAAACGAGAGTATAGCCATGGCAAGGGCCATGAAAAAGGCACCCAGAAATCCTCCCTTATCAGCCTGCCGGTCGGCCCTTTCCGCCAGGTTGCCGGGCAATACCAGTTCGAACAAACCGAAAAAGGAGGCAGCCAGGGTAATGAAGATCAGCGCAAAAACCAGGTTGGTTATCCAATGAGTGATAAAGGCATTTACGGCATTGGGATTTTTAAAAACAGACACCAGGATGCCGATCAGGGTATAGATAAAAACAATGGAAATTCCGAATACCAGTGCTTCTGCAATCGCTTTGCCCTTCGATTTTTTACCGCGCAGAAAATAGGCAACCGTCATGGGGATCATCGGATACACACAGGGGGTGAGTAATCCGCCCAAGCCGGCCAGCAGCGATATCAGGAAAGTACCCAGCATTCCCCTGCTTTTTTTTGCCGGTTCCTGTGAAGCCGGTAATTGCTCAGCCGGTGAAAGGGTATCAGCAGTCAACATGCTATCGGTAATTGCCAAAGACGTATCTGTGGCCGGCTGGGTCACGGATGGCTCTTTGCTTACCGGTATGCGTAGGGTTTGCGGGGTAGTTTCCGGAGTGGCAGGTATGGAAAAAGAAAAGTCCGCATCGTTCAGGATGCATTGGGCATCGTTGCATGTCATGTAATTAATTGCACCTTTTAAAGTGATATCCTCTTCCGCCTGGAGTTTTCTGATCTTCTGCTTAAAAACAGCTTTACCGCTGTGCAATTCCACTTTCATATTAAAAACCGGATCATCCATCACTTCAGGCCTGGTTACCTGCCGAACTGAACCGGTCATTTCAACGGACGGGTTATCTTCAAAGGTAAAAACAAGCGGTATGGGTCCGCCTTCGGCTATGTTCATCCCGTACATATGCCATGGTTTGTCGATATGTGCGGTAAATACCAGTGTATAAGTCTGGACATCATGAGATTCGGTTGTGTAAGACCACCTGACCGGATTAATAATCTGTCCCTGAAGGCCATTAATCAGACTAATGAGTACACCTATGAGTAAAAATGATTTTTTCATGAATTGGTTATTTGACTACAATAAACACCTAAAAATAGTTTTTTGTTTGCAGTTTTTAATATAAGTCCTCAAAATCCTAATTCTGATTTCGGATTTGAAGACAGTCTCATGTGGTGCTGTATTAAGTCAAAATGTATTCCAAAGACGAACAGGGAGAGCGCACCGTCATTGTAAGTAACCATCCTAGTGAACAGGAAAAAAATAGGAATGACGAATAAGAACATCGAACAAGGAATTACGAACGCCGAACACTGAAGATAAGACATAGTGCATATTACCTTCGTAATTCTTAACTCAGCGTTCCTTGTTCGAAATTCACATTATATTATTGATCAATTAGTTAACATAGAGCATCATTGTAAGTCCCCGGTACAAGTTCACATAGTAAATTGTAAACAATCCGGAAAGGAATTATGAAAGGATTTCCTCCCCGTTCTTATCGTAGATATGATATTCGAGAAAATCGTAAGAGGAGATAGCCATTACCCGGATATTGCATTTATACTTCTGGCGCCATCGGTATCTCAATGAAAAGAGGCCTTTCGTAACAAAAGCTGCCACATAGGAATGGACCTTCAGGGTGAGGTTTTTATGCTTATGTTTTTGCAGGATTGAAGAGATCTGATTTTCAATTTTATCGACAAAGAGAATGCTGGGCGATATTTCGCCGGTACCCAGGCATGTCGGGCATTTTTCGGTGGTGTTGATATTCATCTCCGGTCTCACACGCTGACGTGTGATCTGCATGATCCCGAATTTGCTGAGGGGTAGGATGCTGTGTTTGGCCCGGTCGTTCTCCATGACCTTCCTCATGCGTTCAGTGATCTGTTGTTTATGGTCACTGGTCTTCATGTCGATGAAGTCAATCACGATTATGCCACCCATGTCGCGCAATCTCAGTTGCCGGGCAATTTCTTCAGCAGCCGCATAATTGGTTTCAAAGGCATTGGTTTCCTGGTCGGAAACATTCTTGGAACGATTGCCACTGTTTACGTCAATTACATGCAGGGCTTCGGTATGCTCGATAATAAGGTAGGCTCCGGCTTTAAAGGAAACTGTTTTGCCAAATGAAGATTTTATTTGTTTTTCGATACCAAAATGTTCAAAAATCGGAATATTGCCTGTATACGATTTGACAATTCTTTCTTTTTCCGGGGCAATGGTTGAGATGTATTCCTTGAGTTCCCTGAGTATGGTTTCGTTATTAACGTGTATGCTGTTAAAGCTCACGTTCATAATGTCGCGCAGGATGGTTGACGTACGGTTTAATTCACTGATGAACAAAAACGGGGGTTTGACACCCTTACAAGCCTCAAATGCTGATTCCCATTTACGGACAAGGCCTTTAAGTTCGATGTCAAGATCTTTTACTTTTCGTTTTTCAGCGACCGTACGCACAATAATTCCGTAATTAGTTGGTTTTATGCTATTTACAAGGGTACGTAAACGATTTCTTTCTTCGCTTGAACTGATCTTTTGCGAAACCGAAACCTTCTCACTAAAGGGAATCAACACCAGGTTCCGGCCGGCAATGGATATTTCGGATGTAAGACGCGGTCCTTTCGTGGAAATGGGTTCTTTTGCAATCTGAACCATAACCATCTGACCGGCATTGACCACATCAACAATTTTACCATCCTTATCAATATCTCTTTCCCGTTTGAATCTTTGAAAAGAAGGGGGTCTGCCTTTCCGGCTGAAACAAAAATCAAGGTATTTATGAAGGGATCTGAACTGAGGTCCCAGGTCGAGATAGTGCAAAAAGGCATCTTTTTCAAAACCTACATCGACAAATGCGGCATTTAACCCGGGCATCAATTTCTTTACCTTCCCCAGGTAGATATCACCAACTGAAAATCGGAGGTTACTCTTTTCTTTGGTTAGCTCAACTAATTTTTTATCTTCGAGGAGAGCAATATTTATGTCACCGGAAGTTGCATCTATAATAAGTTCTTTGCTCACATTACCTCCGGGTTAGGGTATATGAACATATGAAATTGCTTCATAAAAGCATGCCTGTAAAAAAAGGAATAAACCTAAGGCCATATTGTAACTTTAGGTTTATTCAATGTTAGTAACAAAGATATCTAAAACTATCGGTTTTTCTTCTTGTGTCTGTTCTTACGCAGGCGTTTTTTACGCTTGTGCGTTGCCATCTTGTGTCTCTTACGCTTCTTTCCGCTCGGCATCTTCTGCTGTATTAAAACCCATAATTTTATTTAACGTTAGCCTTAACCTTACTTACGAATGATTTGGCAGGCTTAAAAGAAGGAATATTATGTGCCGGAATAATGATGGTTGTATTCTTCGAAATATTCCGAGCGGTTTTCTTCGCCCTTTTTTTAACTACAAAGCTGCCAAAGCCCCTGAGGTATACATTTTTGTTACCAACCATAGAGTCTTTTACGGCTTCCATAAAAGCTTCAACTGTTTTCTGAACAGTAATTTTCTCAATCCCTGTGTTTTTCGAGATTTCGTTTACAATGTCTGCTTTTGTCATTGTCTAAAATCTTTAATTATCAATAATTTACGTAATTGTATTTTCTGAGTTGCAAATATATAGTATTTCCTCGGATAAATAAAATAGTAATGAATTAATTTTGAATACTTTTTTAAAAAAATAATAAAAAATGCGTGAAAACAATAACGAAGATTCTCGAAAAATGGTACATTCAGAATAAAAGAAACCTGCCCTGGAGAAAAACCAAATCAGCTTACAAAATCTGGCTATCTGAAATAATTTTACAGCAAACACGTGTAAATCAAGGCGTTAAATATTACAGGAATTTTCTTGAAAGGTTTCCTGACGTAAACCTGCTGGCAGAGGCATCGCTTGAAGAAGTGCTTAAAGTCTGGCAGGGATTGGGGTATTATACAAGAGCAAGAAATTTGCATGCCACAGCCAGAAAAATTGTTCAGGAATACAATGGATGTTTTCCGGCCGATTATAAAGCATTGTTATTGTTACCGGGTATTGGCGAATATACGGCTGCTGCGATAGCCTCCATTGCATTCGACCTACCTGTGGCTCTGGTTGATGGTAATGTATTACGCGTATTGGCACGCCTGTTCGGAGTCAGCACACCGGTGACTTCATCAGGGGGTAAGAATGAGGTATATGCCCGGGCCAGGTGCATTCTTAACAATAAGAATCCGGGTTTACACAATCAAGCGTTGATGGAACTGGGAGCACTGATATGTCTTCCCCGAAATCCTTACTGCAATAATTGTCCTGTCAGCACAATATGTTATGCCCGTATGCACGATAAGATCAATGAACTGCCTGTTAAAGCCCTGAATATCAAAACCAAAAAAAGATACTTTCACTATCTTCATATCACATGGCGGGGAAAAGTATTCCTTCATCAGAGAAAACAGAAAGACATATGGAATTCCTTATATGAATTTCCGCTCATTGAAACCCGTCGGGCCGTTAAACCCGATAAACTTCCCGGATATAAACAATGGAATCAGTTGCTGCAAGGAATCCGACATCAGGTTAATTATGTAACACCTTTATATAAACATGTGCTAAGCCATCAGACCTTGTATGCCCGATTCTATCAGATTCATATCGGCGAAATTTCAGCCGGACTGGCAGAAGGCTATACCTGTATTAAAGAAAAGAAGATATTCGAGTACCCTGTTTCCAGGCTGACCGAAAAATACCTGCACGCCTCCAAATTAATTTGACGTTTGTTCTTTATACATAGAATTATGATGTCATGCAGGTCATGCAAGTCATGCAGCATAATCGACGGGGATATTAAACCGCAAATTCGCAGAAGTTTGAAAACCTGCCTGCCGAAGCGGCAGAGCAGGCAGGTTTGAAAGTTTGAAAGTTTGAAAGTTTGAAAGTT
>JAFGKY010000119.1 GCA_016928305.1 Bacteroidales bacterium | reverse complement strand
ATGGATTGTGCAAAGGAAAACCTGGCCGTGATGAAACGGTGGGGGTATTAAAAACAATTCATCTGAAAAGAGCGAAGGCGAAAATCTTCGCTCTTTTATCTTTGTAAGACTGTAATGTTGTAATTCCGTTATTGAAAAACACTTTATTCATATTATTCATTGTCATTGTTGGTTCTTGCAGGGACTTTGTGCAGGATGAATTTCCTGATTTCAGAGAGGTTCCGGCTATAAATTCCTTCCTTGTTGATGACAGTATTGTAAGGGTACAGGTATCACTTACCGGGAAACTTGATACCAGCAATCTCAAAACAGTTGATAATGCCAGTGTAAATCTGTATAGAAACCATCAGTTTGTTGAAACGCTTAATTATCATTCCGAAGGTGTTTATATTTCAAATGCAGTTGCTGAATCGGGGAATTCTTATCGGATTGAAGTAGATATACCCGGCTATGATAGGGTTACGGCTCATGATTCTATCCCCGGGCCCGCCAAAATTTTGAGTGTTTCACATATTAAAAAGGCCGGCAAAGATGAAGAAGGGCACTTTTACCCCGCTTTATTACTGACTTTTAACAATACCCGGCATAGTGAATGTTATTATGAGATTGTGATCTATGCCATAGATAACGGCAGGCAATTCCCGGTGGAATTGATTGACATAAAAGATCCAGTATTGCTTAATGAAGGTATTCCTTTAGCCTTATTCAGGGGCGAACTTGTTCCTGATGGTGAATATGAAATGACGTTGAACTATACCACCGGGTTTAGCGATCAGAATGGAATGCAACTCTTTCCCCTGGTTATAGAATTTCGAACGGTTAGTTTTGACTATTACAGGTACAAGCAGATGTTATACCTGTATGAATTGGGGAGATATCCCGATAATATGCTAAGCACTACATCAGTTACCTCTCCATATTCCAATGCCAGCGGCGGATATGGGATTTTTGCGGGCTATTCGGTTTTCAGGTCTGACACAATCTTGGCGAAGTGATGCGCAGCATTTATCCGGTATACGTTATGTTTTTAGCAGTAAAATTGATTTTTGCTGCCGATGTGGGTGCCCAGGATAAAACAAGAGTATCAGGGTTTGTAAAGGATAAACAAACGGGTGAAGCTTTGATAGGGGCTTATATTATTGATTCGACATCTGGGAATGGCATAACCTCGGACTATAATGGATATTTTAGTTTAATGGTAGAAGTCCCATCGGCGCTGAACTTTTCTTATACCGGCTATACCCCGGTGAAGATTTTCATTGATAGTGCAAACGACAGTGTTTATAACATAGGTTTGATTCCGGGGATATTTTTGAAAGGAGTGGTTATCAAATCAACCCGCGAGTCAGGCGCAAATATTTCAAGTCTGAAAACTAATGAAATATCCCTTATACCATCAATTGGTGCAAGACCCGATGTCAGTAAAGGCCTGCAATTGCTTCCCGGGATTACTTCGCAAAAAGAAGGATCCAGCCTGTTGTTGGTAAGAGGCGGAGATCCTGGCCAGAATGCCTACCTGTTCGACAATGTTCCGGTAATACACGTAAATCATCTGGGAGGGTTTATGTCGGTCTTTAATCCCGAAATTATCAACAGTATAAATGTATACAAAGGTGGTTTTCCGGCACGTTATGGGAACAGACTTTCCTCCATTGTTGATATCGCACAAAAAGAAGGAGACAAATCAGGATTAAAAGGATCTGTCGGTATTGGCCTTACCGATGTTTCGTTATTAGTGGAAGGCCCTTTAAAGTTCAAAAATACAAGCTTTGTATTGGCAGGGAGAAAAACGCTGATTGACCCTCTTCTGGCATTGGTCAGTATCATGGCGGATGATAACGACTTTATCATATCGTATGGCTTTCATGATATTAATGGAAAGCTTTCCTGGAAGCCTGGCGTGAATAATAGTTTCAGCTTTAATATATACCATGGGGACGATTACGTGAACTACTGGTCAGATCCAAAGAAGAAAGAAGAACTGGGGGAGCACCGTTTTAATTATTCATGGGGGAATTTATTGCTTTCAGCTAACTATAAATCAGTATTGGCATCCGGTGCTTTGCTAAACAGTAGCATTGCATATACGCGCTACAGGTATAGGGAAAGTAGGAAATTCAGTTACGCCGACAGTTCATTTAGCCCTGACTTTCAAAGCAAATACCTTTCTTCGGTTCGGGATTTTTCCTTTCGCACAAACCTGAAGCATGCCTTGCTGAGAAATTGGAGCTTTGAAGCGGGCTTGCAGGCATCATTTATGATTTATTTGCCGGGTCTTTATAAGGAGTCGGGTTCTGATGGTTCTAAACAGTCTGTAAAATCAACCGAACTGGCTGCTTTTATGGGAAACAACATCAATTTGTTTAAATATATAAGTATTAAAGCCGGAATAAGGATAGCTGATTATCGCATTCTTAATGAACAATACGATAAATTCATGCTGGAGCCCAGGGTAAATTTATTGTTTACGTTTATTCCGCACCACGATCTTAGCCTGAGCTATATGATGATTAACCAGCACTCACACCTGTTATTTACATCGGGCAACTTTTTTGCAAATGAAGTTTGGGTGCCTGCGAATGGAGATTTTCATCCATCTAATTCCGATCAGCTTACTTTCAGTTGGTGTGCCGGTTTTAAAGAAAACTCTTTTTCAGCAGAGGTTAGCATGTACTATAAAAGAATGAATGATCTTATCACTTACAAGGAAGGATATTCAAACATGGTAGGGACTGATGACTGGCAATCCAGAATTGAGCATAGCGGCAGTGGAGTTTCAAAGGGTTGCGAACTATTCATAAAAAAGAATACCGGGAAATGGACTGGCTTTGCTTCATATACAATTTCCCGAACAACACGGAAATACCCCGGCATTAATGACGGAAAGGAATATCTTTTTGATTTTGACCGATTGCATACGTTTTCAGTGTTATCGCAATATAAAATAAGTGACAGGCTTAACTTAAGTCTTTCATGGGTTTATCAGTCCGGTCTGCCCTGGACACCTGCTGTCGGAAGACAATATATTCCAACGAATTATACAAATGAGGAAGGTGAGACCATTTATAGCGATGCATTGATTTATGGAGAAAAAAACAGTAGTCGTATGAAAGATTACCACCGGCTTGACCTGGGCTT
>JAFGKY010000118.1 GCA_016928305.1 Bacteroidales bacterium | reverse complement strand
ACTAAACAGGCAATTCCAGGTACCGATTATTTTTTATTGTCCGGGAAAGATTAATCCTGGAATACGTGACCGAATTGCCCAACAAATTGATATAATGCCTACATTACTTGATTTTGTTGGATATGATGAATGCTTTAACGCTTTTGGCATCAGTTTGTTTTCTGATTCTTCAAACATCACCTATCAGCTCAACAACGACATATACCAGATTCAGGATGATCAGTATTTATTATTATTCGATGGAATACGATTCATTGAACAATATGCTATAAATCCGGGTAATGAATTGAACAGACTTTTTATTACCAGAGAAAATGATTCTGTTCGATACCTTGAAAACAAATTAAAGGCTATTGTTCAAACGCAAAAAAGTCAATTGATCACGAACGGTTTTTGTTCCTGTAAATAATCGGATATTTGTTAATAAAGATTTACTGCCTATCGAATTTTGGCAGCCAGATATTCCCGGTTAAGCCGGGCAATATGCGAAATGGAAATGTTTTTCGGGCACTCTGCTTCACAGGCGCCAGTGTTAGTGCATGAACCAAAACCGAGTTCATCCATTTTAGCGATCATTTTCTTCACCCTTTCTTTTGCCTCAATCCTGCCTTGCGGCAGTTTAGCAAATTGTGAAACTTTTGCTGCTACAAACAACATGGCGGAAGCGTTTTTACAAACAGCGACACAGGCGCCGCATCCTATACAGGCAGCTGCATCCATGGCTATTTCAGCATTTTCTTTTGGGACAGGGATGGCATTGGCATCCGGTACTCCGCCTGTACTTACCGATATAAATCCTCCTGCGGCAATTATTTTATCAAAAGCACTCCTGTCAACAATAAGGTCTTTTATCACCGGAAATGGCCTGGCTCTCCATGGCTCAATGACAATAGTGCTCTTGTCACTGAAACGCCGCATATGTAACTGACATGTGGTAATGCCGTCATCCGGACCATGGGGACGACCGTTAATGTACAAACTGCAGGCGCCGCATATTCCCTCACGGCAATCATGATCAAAACACACCGGTTTTTCAATTTTATCAATTAACTGCTGATTCAGAATGTCCAACATCTCCAGAAAAGAACAATCCGGTGATATACCGGTAACATGATACGTATGAAATTGACCTTTTGTCCTGGCATTTTCCTGCCGCCATATTTTTAACGTAAAATCCATACTGCAATAAAATATAGTATATGACTGTTTAACAACTTGCTTTCAAATCCATTGATTGCCGAAAGTTTCAGCCAAGAGCTTAACTTTTTCACGTTTTATAATTCCTTGTCTGCACTTTAATACTCTCATATTCCAGCGATTCTTTATGCAACTCAGGATCTTTATCCGGCCCTTTGTATTCCCATGCCGCAACGAACATGAAATCATTATCGTTTCGTCTGGCTTCACCTTCTTCCGTTTGGTGTTCCTCCCTGAAATGACCGCCACAGGATTCTTCACGCTGTATAGCGTCCCTGGCCATTAATTCTCCTATCTCGATAAAATCTGCAACTCTCCCGGCTTTTTCCAGTTCAGGATTGATCTCATCATAATTTCCCGGTATACGGACATCATTCCAGAATTCCTCTTTCAGCATCACAAACTCATCTATAGCCTTTTCAAGCCTGTCCTTATTCCGGCCCATGCCTACCAGTTCCCACAGCCTTGATCCGAATTTCCGGTGAATGACATCCACGGATTGTTTTCCTTTAACCGAAAAAAGTTCATGAATTCTTTCGCGAACATCTGACTCCGCCTGTTCAAATTCAGGCAGTGAAACCGGCATTCTGGGGACGAGAATATCATCAGCAAGGTAATGCTGTAAAGTGTATGGTAAGATAAAATACCCATCAGCCAAACCCTGCATCAGGGCTGAAGCACCCAGACGGTTCGCTCCGTGATCCGAGAAATTGCACTCCCCTATGGCAAAAAGCCCCGGAATGGTTGTCATCAGATTATAATCAACCCATAATCCTCCCATACAATAATGGATGGCAGGATAGATCATCATAGGTGTCCGGTAAGGGTCTTCATCCACTATCTTCTCATACATCTGGAACAAATTGCCATAACGATCTTCAATTACACTTTTGCCAAGCCGTTTGATGGAATCAGCAAAATCAAGGTAAACTGCAAGTCCCGATCCCACTCCATAACCTGCATCACAGCGTTCCTTGGCAGCTCTCGAGGCTACATCACGGGGTACAAGATTACCAAAGGCGGGATACCTCCTTTCAAGATAATAATCTCTGTCCTCTTCCTGTATGTCAGATGGCTTCTTGGTTTTTTTTCGCAGGGCTTCCGCATCTTCCTTTTTCCTGGGTACCCAAATACGGCCGTCATTCCTCAGGCTTTCACTCATCAAGGTCAGTTTCGACTGATAATTTCCGTGAACAGGAATGCATGTCGGGTGGATCTGAACAAAAGATGGATTGGCAAAAAAAGCTCCTTTTTTATAAGCCTGCCAGACAGCACTTCCGTTTGATCCCATTCCCATTGTTGAGAGAAAGAAAGCTCTCCCGTATCCCCCTGTTGCCAATACAACAGCATGCCCAAAATGCCTTTCAATATGACCGGTTATCAGGTTTCGTGTAATGATTCCCCTGGCTTTCCCGTCAATAATGACCAGATTGAGCATTTCAGTCCTTACAAAAAGCGTGACGGTTCCTGCATTAATCTGCCGCATTAAAGCTCCGTATGCACCCAGTAAAAGTTGTTGCCCGGTTTGGCCACGCGCATAAAATGTACGTGAAACCTGGGCACCTCCAAATGATCGATTATCCAACAATCCGCCATATTCACGTGCAAAAGGTACACCTTGCGCAACGCATTGATCGATAATGGGACCACTGACCTCAGCCAACCGGTAAACATTGGCTTCCCGGGAACGATAGTCACCTCCTTTAATTGTATCATAAAACAGCCTGTAAACGCTGTCTCCGTCATTGGGATAATTCTTTGCTGCATTTATACCTCCCTGGGCAGCAATACTGTGGGCTCTGCGTGGACTATCCTGGTAGCAAAAGACCTTGACGTTAAAACCCAGTTCGCCCAAACTGGCTGCCGCAGATGCCCCTGCCAGTCCTGTACCAACCACAATAACATCCAGCTTGCGCTTATTAGCCGGATTGACAAGTTTTTGTGTTGCCTTAAAAAGGGTCCATTTTTCAGCTAACGGACCTTCCGGAATTCTCGCATTGAGTGTTGTCATATTGAAATGAAATTCTTTTTTACATAATATAATAAATGTAAATCGGTATCAGCATGAAGCCTGCTGTGATCAGTATGGTATAGATAATGCCGATAGCTTTGATAACAGGGGTATACACTTTGTGATCCAGTCCAAGGGTTTGAAAAGCCGACCAGAATCCATGCAACAAATGAAAGGCAAGAAATATAAAGCATACAATATAAAAAATTACGAATCCGGGCATTTTGAATTTTTCAATGACCAGTATTCCCAGATCATGATAAGTCTTCCCATTGTAAAAAACCGAAGGAACATCACCGAAGAATTTCGCCTTAAAATAAAAATCCGATAAATGAATAATAAGAAAAACAAGGAGAACCACTGCGGTATGAATCATAAATTTAGAGAAAAATGAGGTCTGCGAGTAATTGGCGACTTTATATCCTCTTCCCCTGGCTATCCAGTTTTTAATCTGCAGGTAAAAAGCATACAGCATATGCAGTATAAATCCTCCGAACAGTATTATCTCCAAAAATTTAATAATCAGGTTGGAAGACATGAAATGAGCAAATTTGTTAAAGGATTCCCTGGAATCAGAAAAGATCAGTGACAGATTAATGCTCAGATGAACGATCAGGAATACGATCAGAAACAGTCCCGCCAGTGACATAATTAACTTTTTCCCAACAGAAGAAGCGAATATATTGCTCATAAGAAATAATTTAAAATGTTTCAATACACGAAACCAATGTACGATACAAATATATTTCCGGACGTATGATATATAAAATGCCTTTTAACATAATCCGGTAATTTAGAAACAATTTAAATAAATATTTTATTTTTTACTATCTTTCGGAAGAGATAACCCGGAAAATCCGTGTGCATTATTAAAGGAAATCGATGTCCCAAATGATGATACATCGAAAGACCAACTGTGTACAAAGAATCGAATTTCTCCAAACAAAACTTCATGCTTTATCAGAAGGAGATGGATTTTCACTGGTTCTTCTGCACGGATACCTTGAATCAATGAATATCTGGGATGATTTTGCAGCCCGGTTAAAACAGCATTTCAGGGTTATACGTATGGATTTGCCGGGACACGGAGAATCAGGACCGGTAGCACCGGCACATTCTATGGAAATCATGGCAGAATCTGTCAAAACTGTGCTTGATGCCCTTTCAGTCAACAAATGCCTGCTCGTGGGTCATTCCATGGGCGGCTATGTTACCCTGGCGGTTGCCGAAGCGATGATGGAAAAGCTGTATGGTTTCTGCCTGTTTCACTCCACTCCCTTCGCAGATAACGATGAAAAAAAGGCAAACCGTGACCGGGAGATTGAACTTGTACAAAAAGGGAAGAAAGAGCTGATTATTAACTCCAATATCCCGAAAGGATTTGCTGATGATAACCTGTTAAAATTTCAAACGCATGTAGCCAAAGCAATATCCATTGCACTTAAGACGCCAGATGATGGCATTATCGCTGCATTACGGGGCATGAAATCACGATGTGACCGATCGTCTGTAATTCAGAACAGCCCTGTGCCTGTGCTTTGGATTCTGGGTGAAAAAGACAATTATATAAATTATCAGGCTGTCAGGGAAAAAATTGCCCTGAACCGCATGGGCAGGTTATTGATATTAAAAAATTCCGGACACATGGGCTTTATTGAAGAACATGAAAATACCTTCAGCCATTTACTATCCTTCTGTAAAGAATGTATGGATAAACAGAGGAAAAAGAATCAATAACGGTGTTTTTCAGAATCCTGTCAAACCTCATTTATGGAATCACGAAAGCGGATTCAGCAGGCATTAAGACATAAGACCCCTGACAAGGTCCCTGTGGATTTTGGAAGTACGACTGTGACCGGTATTCATATCTGGCTGGTTGAAAAACTGCGGAATTATTATGGCCTGGAAAAACGTCCTGTAAAACTTACAGAACCTTATCAGATGCTGGGAGAAATTGATGCCGAATTGCAGCATTTAATGGGTGTTGATGTAATAGGCTTATCACCGCGTAACAATATGTTTGGATTTGCCAATACAGGATGGAAAGAATTCAAAACATTCTGGGGACAGGTAATACTGGTGCCTGTTCTGTTTAATACAGGTCTTGACGTGAATGGCGACCTGGTAATTTATCCCGAAGGCGATACGAAGGCTCCTCCCAGTGCCAAAATGCCGAAAGCAGGTTATTTTTTTGATGCGATCATCAGGCAGGAACCGCTGGATGAATCATCATTAAATCCAATGGATAACCTGGAAGAGTTCAAACCGGTTTCGGAAGAAGACCTGATTTACTGGAAAGAACAGATAAAAACTATACAAGGAAGCGATAAGGCCGTTGTTGCTAATTTTGGAGGAACCGGTATTGGCGATATCGCACTTGTTCCGGCTACATTTTTAAAGCATCCAAAAGGAATACGGGATGTCACTGAATGGTACATATCTACTGTTATGCGACCGGATTACATTAAAGCTGTTTTTGACAGGCAATCGGATATAGCGGTTGAAAACCTGAAAAAGCTCGCCCTCATTGCCGGAAACGATATTGATGTCCTGTATGTTTGTGGAACCGACTTTGGAACACAAGATTCAACATTCTGTTCTCCGGAAACATTTGATGACCTTTGGATGCCTTACTACCAGAAGATCAATGATTGGGTGCACTGCAATACCGGCTGGAAAACCTTCAAGCACTCTTGTGGTGCAGTTGAATCATTGATCAGCCATTTCATTGATGCCGGTTTTGATATCCTGAATCCTGTCCAGATAAATGCTAAAGGGATGGATTCCAGGTTGCTGAAAGAAAAGTACGGCGATCATATTGTGTTCTGGGGCGGTGGCGTTGACACACAACATGTGTTGAGTTTTGGCACTGTTGAAGATGTCAGAAAACAGGTGCTGCAGCAATGTGAAGTTTTTTCAATGAACGGCGGTTATGTATTCAATACGGTTCATAACATCCAGGCAAATGTTCCGGTTGAAAACGTAATCTCAATGATAAATGCACTGGAGGAATTCAACAGGTGATGCGGATAATGTTGTCAATTCTCTTATAATACTTGTTATATTTATATTTTACCCTATTTTTGTGAAAAATGTTATTAGCCGGGATACCCGTAAATACTTTTTGAATCATGGAAGAACTCCTACACCGTATTGCTCATTGCGTTGAATTTGGCAAGATAAATAAGATCTCTCCGTATCCCCCCGATATGAAAGAGCAGGATGGAGCCGATGAATTGACAAAATCTGCATTGGATAAAGGTATTTCTCCGAATGATGTTTTAACCAGGGGTCTTGTGGTGGGGATGGAAAAAGTTGGCGTTAAATTCAGGGAAAATAAAGTATTTGTGCCCCAGGTGTTGATGTCTGCCAAGGCCATGAGTACAGCCATGCAACACCTTAAGCCTTATTTTCAATCGGGTGCCGTGAAGCGTAAGGGCACATTTATTATTGGAACCGTTGTTGGTGATTTGCATGATATAGGTAAAAATCTGGTTTCGATGATGGTGGAAGGAAATGGGTGGGAAGTTGTTGATCTCGGCATTGATGTTAAGGTTGAAAAATTTATTGCTGCCCTGAAAGAACACCCCGGCAGTGTGGTTGGATTATCGGCTCTGCTTACTACTACAATGGTAAATATGGAACAGATAGTGAAAGAATTGCAGGTTCAGGTGCCGGGCACCAGGATACTGATCGGAGGCGCTCCGGTTACCGATGAATTCCGAAAAAAAATAGGAGCCGACTTTTATTCACCTGATCCGCAGGGTGCAGTGGAATATCTTAACCGATTGATTGCCTGATAGAATATTTCCGGATCGCACTCATACTGAAGAATTTCAGCTTAAAAAGGGAACCCGGCTTTACCCGGATTTTCCGCCAGAAACCAGCAACACTTATTCCCATGAACGGTAAAGAATTAATACAGAAAGTACTTACCCTTCAGCAAACCGACCGTATCCCCTGGGTGCCTTTTGTGGGAATACACGGGGCAAAACTGATAGGGATAAAGGCCAGCGATTACCTGAAAAACGTGGATAATATTGTCAGCGGCATATCAAAAGCGGTGGAATTATATAATCCCGATGGTATTCCGGTTATATTTGATCTTCAACTGGAAGCTGAAGCATTGGGTTGTCAGCTGGCATGGAGTGATAATAATCCGCCGGCTGTGATTTCACATCCGCTGATACAGGGAATCCCTATAAAATCATTGTCACTGCCCGGCCAACATGACGGGAGAATCACAATTGCGCTCGAAGCCACACGACATCTCAGGGAATTACATCCCCACCTGGCTTTATACGGATTGATCACAGGTCCTTTTACCCTTGCCCTTCACCTGTTAGGCACTGATATTTTTGTTAAAATGCTGGAGGAACCTGCTTATATTCACGAACTTATTGATTTCACGAAAAAAGCGTCCATCACCATGGCCCGATATTATATTGAAGCCGGATGTGATGTGATTGCAGTTGTTGACCCCATGACCAGTCAGATCGATCCGGTCTTGTTTCAGCAGTTTGTTGCTGATCCTGCCACGGAAATATTTGATTCTATCCGGAAGAAAGGAGCTTTTAGTTCATTTTTTGTATGCGGTCATGCTCAGCAAAATATTGAAATCATGTGCAAGTGCAGACCCGACAATGTATCCATCGACGAAAACATTCCCCTTGATTTCGTTAAACAGGTTGCTCTTGAGAATAATGTCAGCTTCGGTGGCAATATCAAGCTTACCGTAGTGCTTCTCATGGGAACACCTGATGATTGCATGCGCAATGCACTGGATTGCATTGATCTGGGAGGCAATAAAGGTTTTATTCTGGCTCCCGGATGTGATCTGCCAATGGATACACCGGTCGTGAATCTTCAGGCCATCACAACCCTTGTACATGATCCTTATAAACAGGATGTCATCCGGGCAATGGAAAAAACGGAAAGTGATCTTGAGCTGCTGAACATGAAAGATTACGGAAAAACAGATACCGTGATTGTGGATATCATTACGCTTGATTCCGAATCCTGTGCCCCGTGTCAGTATATGGTTGAATCCGTAAAACGCATTGCACCCCAGTTTGAAGGAATTGTTGAATGGCGTGAACATGCCATTAAACGGATGGAGGCCGTTACTTTTATGGCTTCGCTGATGGTAAAAAACATCCCTACCATATGCATTGATGGACGGATAGCCTTCGTTTCCAAGATCCCACCCCAACATGAGCTGATTGATGCGATCCAGAAACGAATTAATGAAAAACTGAAACATAAGATCAAGTCAAGAAAAAGTGAAATTATCCTTTTATGTAAAAAATCAGATGACGTAATTCCCTTGCAGCAGAACATCAATCAGGCTATACGGGAAACCGGGAAAAACATACCCGTTAAAATCATCAACGATGAAAAACTTATTCAGGAATTCGGTGCTTATCAGACGCCTTCTGTGTTGATCACCGAGTTTAAACTGAAATCGCAGGGGGAATCACCTTCAATTGATGTAATAAAAGAGTGGCTTAAAGAGCTTTAAATAATTCATTATCCACAACCAAATACCCGACTGCCATGGGAAAGATACTGGAAAAACTGAAATCCTCAAAGGTATTAGCATCCGATGGTGCATGGGGCACTTTGCTGCATGACAAGGGTCTGAAACCAGGTGAATGTCCGGAATCCTGGAACCTGACACACCCTGAAGAAGTGCGGGATGTTGCAAAACAATATTTTGATGCCGGTGCAGATATGGTTGAGACCAACAGCTTTGGAGGCAGCCGGTTTAAACTGCTGCATTTTGGTCTGGATCAGAAAACATCAGAAATAAACCGCCGGGCTGCTGAACTATCACGTTCAGCAGCCGGCCCAGACAGATTTGTGCTTGGATCGGTTGGCCCTACAGGCAAGATTCTGCTGACTGAAGAGGTAACGGTAAATGAGCTGTTCGAGGCTTTTAAAGAGCAATGCATGGCACTGGCCGATGGCGGTGTTGATGCCATCGTGGTTGAAACCATGAGTGACCTTGATGAAGCCTGCATCGCAGTACAAGCCGCCCGTGAGAATACATCCTGTGAAGTTATCTGCACCATGACTTTTGAAAAGACAGTCACCGGGGAATACCGCACCATGATGGGTGTGTCACCATCTGAAATGGTACAAGCCATGAAAGAAACAGGCGCTGACATCCTTGGTGCCAATTGTGGCAATGGTATGGAAGGGATGATCGCTATTGTACAGGAAATAAGGGCTGCAGACAAAGACATTCCGGTTCTGATTCATGCCAACGCCGGTATTCCCGTTTACCGGGACGGGAAAACCATATTCCCCGAATCACCTGAACAAATGGCCGGTTTCATCCCCGCACTGGTAAATTCCGGTGCCAATATTATTGGTGGATGTTGCGGGACAACACCCCGGCATATCCGCCTAATCTCAGATGCCCTGAAACGATTTCGTTAAAAAAGACAAACGTTCTGAGCTATTATAACATTCTCATACTTTGCCCTAACGACTTATCGTATGAAAAAGATACCTTTCTGCATGATTACCGGCTTTTTGGGCAGCGGAAAAACAACCCTGCTTAAACATATCCTGCACTCCTATTCAGGTTCCGGTAAAATAGGTATAGTGCAGAATGAATTTGCACCCGCCAGCGTGGATGGCTTCGACCTTAAGCGGTCAGGACTTACTTTTGCACTGCTTGAGGTAAATAACGGATCTGTATTCTGCGTATGTCTGCTGGGCAATTTTATCAAATCCCTTGCAGCATTTATTGATGAAAAGCTTCCCGACATGGTTATCCTGGAATCCTCAGGGTTATCTGATCCCATTGCTATAGCACAAATACTTCAGGCACCACCCCTCGAGGATAAGCTTTATCTGTCCCATATCTGGTGCGTGATCGATTGCTTCAATTTCAATCGCATTGCGATTGCCGAGACACAGGTAAGCCGCCAGGTCAGGGTTGCTGATACGGTTATACTGAATAAAACCGATCTGTGCCATGAAAAGATTTCCACGATTCGGAACAAAATCTTGTCGTGGAATGCTCAGGCTGAAATCATCACTGCACAATATTGCCGTATATCCTTTGTTGATTTTTCACTTCCGATTTTCATACAGCCTGTGGCCGTGAGAAACAGCGATGAAAATAAAGAATTTCAAAGTGTTGGCCGGCCCGATGCCATCCATACTGCCGTATTGAAAACCGGAGCAAAAATATCACCCGGGAACTTCGATATTTTTCTTGAAACTGTGGTTCCTGATTGTTATCGCATGAAAGGTTTTATCAGGCTTGACAATGGTGCAACTCTGTTTGTGCAGTCATCGTTTGGAATTACAAATAAATCGGAAATCCCCGGCTATTCAGGAATTACGGAATTGATAATGATAGGACCGAAAGTTAGTGCGGGAGAGTTGAGCCGAAAATTCAACGTATTATCAGGATCATAATCTATAACGTGCATACTTGTTCAACCTCCCCGATTGTTTTCGGTATCGGATCCCCTAAAACACGATGACCGTCTGAAGTTACCAGTACATCATCTTCAATTCTGATGCCTCCAAAATCAAAATACGATTTGAGTTTATCGTAACGGATAAAATCCTTATGCTTACCTTCGGCTTCCCATTTTTCAATTAGTGGCGGAATGAAATAAATACCCGGTTCAACCGTAATAACAAATCCCTTTTCAAGCCTGCGGGCCATCCTCAGATAAGCAAGTCCGAATTGCTCACTGCGCTGAAATTCATCCCCATAACCCACATACTTTTCTCCCAGATCTTCCATATCGTGCACATCAAGTCCCATCATATGCCCTATCCCATGCGGGAAAAAAAGCGCATGGGCACCGCAGGATAGGATATCATCAACATTTCCTTTCAGAAGTCCAAGGTCTTTAATACCTTCAGCTATAGTTGCTGCTGCATGCATATGAACATCCCTGTAAGGTATACCCGGTTGTATTTTTGATATGGCTTCCAGTTCAGCTTTCAAAACAAGGTCATAAATATCTTTCTGACGGGATGAAAATTTACCTCCAACAGGTATGGTTCGTGTAATGTCTGTCGAATAATGCAATTTGCTTTCTGCGCCGGCATCTATAATAAGTAATTGACCTTCTTTCATGATATTGCCATGATAATGGTTGTGTAGAATTTCACCGTTAACAGAACAAATAATCGGATAGGCCATGGCAAGACCCTGTTGAAGCGCCATACCTTCGATCATTCCCGAGATTTCGTATTCAGCAACACCGGGTTTTGCCATTTTCATGGCATGTAAATACATCGGCCGCGTTGCAGATGTCAGGGTCGATTCAATTTCATTGATTTCCAGGTCATCTTTTACAGAACGCTGTGCCACAATCGCTCTGATTAATTCTTCGGAATAAAGGTTTTCATCTTTATTGCAGTCTGCTTCCATCAAAAAAGAAAGCTGCGATTTTCTTTCTTCGCGATAAGGTGGCAGAAAATGAATTTTCCTGTTTTTGGTCATAGCTTTGCAAATATCACCGGCCAGCCTTTCCATGGGTCTTACAAGATCCATTCCTGCCCTTGCAGCCTTTTCAGTTAATTTCTCCTGATACCCCATCCAGATTATGTCCTCCACTCCCAGATCATCCCCGTAAAGGATCTGCTCACCCGATTGTGTATCCAGCATTGCCACCAGGTCGGGAACATCATAGCCAACATAATATAAAAAATTGCTATCCTGGCGGAAAGGATATGTATTGGCAATATAATTCATAGAAGATTCTTTATTCCCGAAAAGTAAGATAAGTCCATTACTTACCTGTTGAATCAGTTTCTTTCGGCGTTGTTTGTATATCTCTGCAGCAAACATAATGTGATAATTTATTTTGTATCAAAATTAAAATTATAATCATTTTGCAACTCATACCAAGAGTTTTATCAATATTTACTGTAAATTATAGTAATATAATACGAATGACTTGACAATTTATTAGTTTTTCGTACCTTCGTATACAATCAGGTTAAAAACAGATGCCCTATCGTCGATTACCAAATACAGATCTGGCAAGGCTCAGAGCCCTCAGGATTGCATTTGAGAAAGGCAAAGAACTTCCGCCGTTTCAATTGGCTTTTAAACAGAGTTCGCTACAGAAACTGCATTCATTTTTACCTTTATTCGAAAAGGTAGTGATGGAAACACGGCAGGCTTATAACATCCAGGTGGTAAAAAGTAAAGATCATACAAAAGTATTGAGAAAAGCCAAACTCTACATTTCCCATTTCATTCAGGTAGTCAACATGGCAATTGCCCGTGGGGATCTTCCGGTTGATGAAAGAATTTTTTTTGGATTATCCAGTGATCAGAAAAATGTTCCAATACTGAATTCCGAAGCTGATCTCATCAATTGGGGTGAAAAAATAATTAATGGAGAGAATTTCAGGATTTCCAGGGGACACACCCCGATAACCAATCCCACTATTGCTGTGGTTAAAGTATGGTATGAGAAGTTTCTGGAAACGGATAAATTCCAGAAGACCCTTCAAAGGAACCTGGCACGTTCACAGGAGAAGCTTACAGAATTGCGAAAACAGGCCGATTCAATAATCCTTTCCATCTGGAATGAAACGGAGCATTTTTTTTCCTCCCTTTCAGAAGATAAAAAAAGGGAAAATTCGAAACTGTACGGCGTGGTATATGTATTACGGAAAAAAGAAAAAAGAACACTTGCCCTGAAGACATTGTCAGCTGCTGTAGAAACGGCGTGATCTTGCAATATAAAACACCAGGACGGATAATATTATTCCACCACCGAGACTTATCCATAAAGACAAATCTGCCCGGGTTCCGAGTTCATCAAGCTTTGACACACCGGTTGCAGGTTGTATGAAAAAATAATATCCCACAATAACGACATTATTGGTAAAGTGTGCCAGCATGGGAATCCAGATCGATGCTGTCCACACAAAAAGGTATCCAAATAAGATGCCGAGCATGAACCGTGGCAAAAAACCGTAGAATTCAAGATGAAAGAAGCTAAATAACAAGGAGGAAATGATGATTCCCCAGTGAATATTCCGTGTCCATTCTGCAAACAACCGTTGAAATACACCACGAAACAGTAATTCTTCACCTATAGCCGGTAAAACTGCCATAATAGCTATGTTTGCAAGAAAATCGTTTACAGTCGTCGTACTCAGGAACATATTGGTAAGTTCATTGTAATTATCCCGCAATTTATCGATCGTAGTTTCTATGGCATCCATGGATGCGGGAAGGTCTAAACGGGCGTTAAAACCAGCAAGGAAATTTATAGCCGGAATACAGATGATCATTAAGCAGATAACCAGAACAACAGTTATTAATGAAGGATATGTATCCATTTTCAGATACGGTATAATACGAGGACCAAGAAAAAAGGCCCCTATAAAGGCCGGGATAATAAATATCCCAATTGTCTGAATGACCTGTAAAAGTTTAATCACATGAATATCTGCGATATCCGGGTTGTTCAGAACGGATGTAACTTCCAGCAGACTCATCTTAAAGGTGATCATAACCGTAATCAGTCCGATGATGCCGGTCAAAAGAAAAAAAACAAGAATCAAAAAGAAAACAAAGAGCAATTTATACCAGGGAGAGGAACTCATCACAAAATCACGGTATCTGGAAAAGGAATCACTCATTTTTTTAAGTTATAAAATGGTCGCCTTGTTTTTCTGCCGGCAAATGTAGAATATTTTTACCTAATTGCACAGGTTGTTACAGCACTGCCTTACAGCCTTTAGTTTTTTAGTATTTTTGCGGTTATTATTATAGCATGGTCACGATCGGTCAGATAGAGCTCAGGGATAAGCCTCTCTTCCTTGCTCCTATGGAAGATGTCACGGATCCTTCTTTCCGTTATGTCTGCAAGCAATTCGGAGCCGACGTTGTGTATACCGAGTTTATTGCATCCGATGGTCTTATCCGTGATGCCTCAAAAAGTATTCGAAAGCTGGACATATTTGATTTCGAACGTCCGGTTGGTATTCAACTATACGGTCACTTGCTGGACAGCATGGTAGAGGCTGCAAAAATTGCTGAAGCGGCCGCACCCGACCTGATCGATCTCAATTTCGGCTGTCCGGTTAGAAAAATTGCTACACGCGGAGCCGGTGCCGGAATGCTTTGTAATGTACCGCTCATGACTGAAATAACCCATGCCGTTGTAAAAAATGTAAAACTGCCTGTAACAGTTAAAACCCGACTGGGATGGGATGAAAACAGCAAAAATATTGTGGATATAGCTGAGCGTTTGCAGGACACCGGAATTAAAGCTATTACCATTCACGGCCGTACGCGGGCACAATTATACAAAGGCTCGGCCGACTGGAAGTTGATCGGAGAAGTAAAAAAGAATCCCCGCATGAAAATTCCGGTAATCGGTAATGGTGATATAATTTCACCTCAGGGAGCCGATATGGCTTTTAAACGATACGGCATCGACGGTATTATGATTGGCCGGGGCACAGTGGGCCGACCCTGGATATTTAAAGAAATCCGACATTATCTTGATACCGGGGAACTTCTGCCCGATCTTTCCATAAAGGAAAAAGTAACGCTTGCTAAAGCACAGCTTGCCAAATCTGTTGAATGGAAAGGTATCCCGGTTGGTATTTATGAAATGCGGCGCCATCTCAGCAATTATTTCAAAGGCCTGCCTCATTTCAAGGAGATACGGTTAAAACTGGTTACCAGCCTGGATCCGGATGAAATTGTTTCTATACTGAATCGTATTGCTGACCTTTACCAGTGAGTTTCTTCTTCATTTTTGAAATACTCTCCCGTAAATGAATATCAATTCATAGAATTTTACATAAGTCGCCACCATTAAAAACAAAAAAAACCGGCTTCACAGGAAACCGGTCTTTTTCTGATTATATTGTTTATTTTATAGCTTTTAAAATTTGTCCGGCCAATGATTTGCCCAGTTTTGCATAAGCCTCTTCAATCCTGAGTGCCGTATCAAAATCATAGCCAAAAACGTCTCTCCCCGGACAGTTGTCAAAAGTCATTAAAGCTACTTCAGCACCATCGGCTATTTTCCGGAATGAAATCTCCGCGTCGATATAGGCATTCTGCCGCATCACACCCACATTAAAACCCGGTTCGGTGAAAACCGTATGCACTATCATTTCATACTCGGCATCCGTGGCTGTCTGACTGCAGGTTAATCCTACTTTGGAAGTATAACTGTTTAACAGCTCTTCGAATTTTGGCTCAAAACGGGTTTGTCTGTCATTATACCATGCTTCTTTCCATCTGTCGCCTTTGCCGGCCTCTTTTTTGTTATAATCTTCAGATTTCTTGGCAATATAATCATCCTCACTTGAATACTTTCCAACAGCCATATTGCTGTAGTCATATTTTACTAGTAAAGAGGTTTGTCCTTTCAGAAAGCCAAGCGATCCTGATTTGAATTTTACCTTCTGGCCGTTTAGTGATGCTCCGGAAATTAAAGCACAAACAATAAACAAAGCAAATAATTTTTTCATAATCATTAATTTTTAATGTTTGCCGAAAGTACCAATTTCCAGCGAATATTTCAAATATAAAATTTGCTTTTAAATACCATACCCTATACCTTAGTTTCATTTTCAGCCGGTCATTTATAGTTTATGAAAAGGATTCACGGTTTACCTGGGATGATCCGTATTGTCCTGATAACAATATGCCGTGTTATCCGTTTTACCGTAAATCACACAGGCAAAGCATACAGGAGAGAATTTCTTTTGCTGATCCTTGTGCTGAATCATATCTCTTTATTTTTTCTCACCGGACAGACCGTCGTCACAGGTAAGGTTACTGACGCGCAAACCCTCGAACCGGTCGCTTTTGCCAACATACTGTTCAAAGGAACCAACATAGCCGACATTACCGAATTTGATGGTAGTTATACCCTTGCAGCAAAAACAAAAAGCGATTCTATTATCATTGTCATCGTCGGATATGAGACCCGTACCCTTGCGATCCAACCCGATACGGTTCAGGTTGTTGATATTCAGCTCCACCCTGCCTTGTATACCCTCGAAGAGGTGACGGTAACACCGGGTGAAAATCCTGCACATGCACTGCTTAGAAAGGTCTGGAAGAACAATGCGGCAAATCACATCGAAAAACTATCGGCTTACCAATATGAAAACTATTCAAGATCAACTGTATACCTTCGAAAATTCAGCTATGAATCCGATGAGGAACGTATCATTAAGCCTTTTTCAAAAGAGTTTGATGCATTCGCAGTGAAAACCGGTGAAGAAGATCTTCCGGCAATCCCTTCCTATATAACCGAATCGCTGAGCGACAATTATTACCTGAAATCACCCAAACGCGAATATATCCATATCAAAGCCGTGAATTCGGATGGTATTGCGTTTGAAAATACCGACCTGGCAGCTCAGCTGGTGAGCAAACAGGAGAATTTTTATTTTTTTGACAACACTGTCCCCATTATCGATAAAAGTTTTATCTCGCCTATCTCCCGTTACGGCCTTTTATATTACAGGTATTACCTGGTTGACAGCATGGTTCTTGACGGCAAGTTTTATTGTTATGAGGTTCGTGTTATCCCGAAACGCGAGGAAGATCCGGTTTTTCATGGTACCATCTGGATACACGATTCAACTTATGCACTGAAAAGAATATCCGTTGAAGTTGGGAAAAAGGCTGAACTGAACTTTATCCGGCGAATAAAAATACAACAGGACTACGAACCCGCTGATTCGGGAGCATGGTTTCCCATAAAAACACGTTTTATGGCAGATGCGTCCAATATTTTTGTCAGCAATTATTCCCAGCGATCTAAAATTGTTGTAAATAAACGTGTAGATCCCGGATTTTACAGCTCTGAGCTTAAAATGAGTTACGATGCACGGGATTATAACCAGGATTTCTGGAAGGAAAACCGGATCAATTCCCTTGAACGCATCGACAGTCTCGCTATACAGCGAATTGATACGCTGAAAAGCAATACCAAAATCAGGATTACCGCTAAGCTTATTGAGGCCGCCATAAAAGGTTATTATAATTTTGGCTGGTTTGAAGGGGGCCCATATATGTTGTTGTACAATTTCAACGATGTGGAAGGCAGTCGTTTTCGGCTGGGCGGCAGAACCAATATAGCTTTCAGCCGGAAATGGATGCTGGAAGGCTATCTTGCTTACGGCACACGTGATAATCGTTTTAAAGGATCTGTCCAATTGGAATATTTTCTATCGAAAAAACATTGGACCAATGCAGGAATCCTATTCAGGAACGACGTTGAAAATGTAGGATCGCTGGATGAATTTTATTCCCAGAACAGTTTTCTTACATTTGCATCGACTTTTGGCGGTTCGGATAAAATGGCCCGGTCACGGGTAATGCGTGCGTGGTTCGAAACGGATCTTTTCAAGGGAGCAACCGCCAAACTGATTGCCACACAAAAAACCTTTGATCCGGTAAGTCCCGATTTCCATTTTGCCTGGTACCCTGAACTGCCCGATACATTTCTACTGGCAACACGCTATGCAACAAGTGAGATGGCATTCATCCTGCGATATCAGCCAAAAGCCACCTATGTGGTGGACGGGATGAGAAGATTTCCTGTTAACTTCAATAAATATCCGGTTTTCAGCCTTGAATACTATTTGGGATTCAAGGATATACTGGATGGTGATTTCAACTATCACAAGCTTGTCGCCGATATTACCCACAGTTTCAATCCCGGAGGGATCGGAATGATCGTTTATAACCTGAGCTTTACGAAAGTATTCGATCCCCTGCCATACCCCCTGCTGATAACATTGGCAGGGAACCAGAGCTTTTTCAGGACCAACCGCACATATAACCTCATGCGTTATGGTGAGTTTGTTCTCGATGAAGCACTTGAGCTTTTCCTTTCCTGGCACATGGACGGTTTACTCCTAAGCCGTGTGCCCCTGATAAAAAAGCTTCAATGGCGTACCGTTGTGACGGCGCATATGGCCTTTGGCAGTTTTAACAATAAAAAGAACGGCATTTTTGATCGTGATGATAATCCGCAGGGAATTCTTCCGGAAAGGGATATCAATGGCAATACCATAACCACTTTCAATGCACTTTCATATGAAAAACCCTATATTGAGCTGTCATACGGGATTGAAAATATCTTCAAGTTTATCCGGGTCGACCTGGTTCATCGCCTTAATTATCTCAACCTCCCCAATACCCGTCAATTTACTTTGAAAATTAGCGGTGTATTCCGGTTCTAAAGAGGATCTATAAAATGTCAATTATTCGCTAGGAGACTACCCGCCTTAAAATATACAACAGGTTCGAAGTAAGCCGGGTATTATCCGCTATCTCTACCTGTAGATTATATTTTTTTGCCATATCGGTTATTTTCTTTCCTGAAAAGAAAAACAGTTTCTTATTTATCGCCTTATTAAATCCAAACCGGGTTGAGAAAAACTCGCTATAACGGGTTCCCCTATGCCTTTTTTGCAGGTCCTTGTCCGCATCCCTGATAAGGATTATCCCATCCGGATTCAGCTGATCGATGCACCGGATCAACAATTGCTCCTGTTTGTCTTCCGGTATGTAATGCAACACATCACTCAACAGAAAAACATCGGCGTGCGGGAGATCATAGGTGGTGACATCGGCAGCCACAAAATGGATTCTGTCATTTTTTGAGATACAATTATTGGCCAGTTCAATTTTATCGCTGTCATAATCGATACCTAAAAGAGTTCTTTGATCGGACGTAAAACTTAACATATAGGAGATCATGCCGTATCCGCATCCCATATCTACTATTTTTGCATCACGGGGTATACGGTCGTGCAAATAGGCATAATTGTTCTCAAGGGATAGTTTGATCCTGGTGTACCACTCAAGCACAGGTCCCTTGTAAATATAATTGCGGATAAGTCTGGTTCGGAAATAAGAGGGTATCTCAAGCTCAGTTCTCAGTTTCTGGTATTCCTCACGATAAAACCGGAGAATGGATTTTGTCCGTTCGTGGTAGTCGTTGCCAAAACGCTTATCCTGCAGTTTGATACGGGGGAAAATCTTCATGGTTATACGTCCCCCCTTCAGATATTGTTCCCCCTTGCCAAAGCAATCCCTTGTGCCGTGCATCATTACCGGAACGATATCAAGGTTCAGTTTTTCAGCCAGCAGAAACGCTCCCTTGTGAAAACGTTTTATGTTTCCGTCAACTGAACGGGTCCCCTCAGGAAACACCAGAATGGAATACCCTTCGTCGACTTTCTTCCTCAGCTTGGGAAGCAAGGCTTCATATCCTTCCTGTACCGGATAAAAATTAAGAAACCGGATCACGGATGCATAGGTCGGATTGTTCCATACCCATTCAGCTGTCAGAATGATAATGTTCGGACTGGTTTTCAGCAAATAGACGATATCAAGTTGTGACTGATGATTGGAAATAATGACCGAAGGCTTTTTAAAATCTTCATGGCCCGGATTTATTGTCTTCTTTTTAATATGGACCGGAACCATTGTCAGTACTTTTAATAATCCGGACAAACTGTGGTGTAATGCCTTTTGTTTATACCGCAAAGGAATGGGTAACGGGAGCAATACCAGCAGAATGATATGCATCAGCAGGATTTCCGTCGTCATAGAAATGAGAACGAAAATGTAGTTGATCAGGAAATCGCTCAGGGTCATCGGCATCAACCGGTTTCTTCCTTTTTTTGATACCAGCCAGTAAAACAAAATAGGTTCAAATGTATACGAGATAAGCACCACCGATAATAAGCCAATGATGGAAATGAGTGCTATGGAATTCAGCGAAGGATGTTTCGCCAGGATTAAAACTCCCGTACCGGATAGAGATATCATCACAGATATCAATATACAGGTTTTGTATGACAGCAGGTTTTTATTGCTGGTTTTATAACCCTGAACAAGACCCTGCATGATATAAATACTATAGTCGATCCCAAGGCCTGTTATGAAGGAGGAAATAATAATGTTGAATATGTTGAATTTGATACCGGCCATTCCCATAATGCCCAGGGTCCACACCCAGCTCAGGAAAATTGGCAAGAACGTTATGAAGCCCAGTTCAAACCGGCCAAAGGCAATGATCAGGATGATCAGGATAAGGGACAGACTCACATTGGCAATAAAATTGAAATCTCTGCTCAATAGGTTTACCATATCCGAGAGGATGGATTTTCTGTCCATCACAACAATACCATCAAGATCATTGATCTCCGCGACCACCGGATTTTTATTCAGGTCATTTACTTTTATTACTGAAACAACTGTTGTTAATCCGGCAGTAATGCTGATATTATCTTTAAAGAAATGTGCCTGCAAACGCCGGAAATCATTTGTGTCAATTGCCCTATACGATTTATGGATAAGATTGAAAAATTCCGTAAAGGCGTCGGTTTTAAAACCGGTTTTCATAGCGGTCTCATTGAAGACAGTAAGAAAGGTTTCTTTCTTGTTGTCCGACCAGTATTCATTCCAGCGGTCGATTCGTTCCTGCTGAAGGGAGTCGGAATACAACAATGATCCCGGTGAGCTAAAACTCCCGATCCTTTGCTGATGCAAAAACCGGTTGCCCTTTTTCACCAGTTTTTCATTATTCAGTAAGGCTTCCTGCAGGTTTTCACCATGAGCGACAATATAAATGGAATTGAGTTTCAGGTTATTGATTTTATTTAAATTTTCCTCTGCTCTCGCCAGTTCATTTGACATGTAATTCATTTTCATCATATCACTTTCAAAGCCCACCTTATCAATGAAAATCGCGCATACCACTGTCAGTATGATCATAAACAGCAACAGTAACTTGTTTCTATGAAAATCATAATGCGTGATCTTATCCAATACACGTTCGAGGTAGTTTTTCTCTTCAGTCTCATCTTTTTCTCCTTTTGTCAGATCGAGTATATGAGGCATAACAACCATGGTGAAGAACGAAGCGGTTATTACACTTACGGCAGCCAGTATACCTAATTCATGAAGGGATTCGGACGATACGAATACCAGGCTGAGGAATTCAAAAGCAGTGGCAAAGCCACATACAATAATGGGAAAAGATACATCTTTAATGGTGGTTAAAACAGAATGTTTGTGTTTGTAATGTGTGGTTATATGCAGGGAATAATCAACCGTAATGGCAAGGATCACGGTCCCTATACTCAGGGAAATAATGGATATCTTGGCTTGTATCAGATAGATAACAGCCAGGCCGGCAAGACCTCCAAAAACGGCAGGCAGAAAAATAAAGGGAAATAATTTCTTTTTCCGTATCGAGAAATTGATGATCAGCAGAAGAAGAATGGTGGTAATGGACAATGTCAAACGAATATCCTTTTTTAAGCGCTCAGCGTTCCCGACGGCAACAACCGCTGAGCCGAAATATTCAACGGCTATTGTGTTCTCACTTTCATCAACGATGGTTTCGATAACCTTGTCGAGATTTTTAACGAAAAGGGTATTTTTCGAAGTGGCATTTGACGGGAATGCATTTGTCAGAAAAAGCAGGAGATGCCGTTTGTCTTTTGAGAATATACAACCGTCGATGATCCGGTAATTATCATCATTCTGGAAAGCGCCAAGCTTTCTCAGGGCAATGCTGCTCAATCCCACCGGATCACGTACGATCATTTTCTTCAGGGCAAAACTCGCCGGAGACAGGAGGGTATTGTAACTATTGCTCATGGCTTCCTGAATCTTCTCAGGTGTGACAAGCGTATCCAGGATATAATAATCGCTTTCCTCTAGAAATACAGGCAAGTTTGAGTATACAATATCAAACATATCCTCCATTAGCGACTCGGATAACCGGAAGGTAATTCCACTGACATAGGGTTGAAAGAGTGCACTTTGCAACGTGTCGGACAACTTTTCAGCTGTAAGTATAAGTTTTTCAGGATCAGGAATTATTCCTGTGTCAGCCATCGATACCGTTACAATAATCTTGTCAAGAAACTTTGATTGTTCAATTACCTTGCTGATCTCAGACCGTTTATCCACACCCGAGATCATTTTGTTGATATCTTCCTCAAACCTGATCCGTGAAGCCAGATATAGGGCTACCAGACCGATTGCCAAAACAATGGCAAAGAATAAAACCCGTTTATTCCTGAAAAAATCGTAAAGAAAGAGAAAAAATCTTTCCATATACTAAAGGGTTACCGGGCGTTTTTTCCGAACCAGCTGCAGGATAATGAAGGAGACAATACCGCACAAAATCCCCAAAACGATGCCAAATATAATGCTGCCTATTATATATTGCAGCAAATTACTCTCAAAGGATTTTACCGTCAGGTCACTGGTGAACCTTATTTTCGCTCCTGTGCCCAGCACAATGCCACCCGTTACATAACTGCCATACAGGATAATGGGAATCACAGGAGGAATGCTGATATTGGAAGCAACAATGACAATAAATTTGCTCAACCTCAACAAGTGAGCCAGAGCCAGGGCAGTGATCATCTGGAATCCCCAGATCGGGACTATGCCCATGAATATGCCCAGGGCTATTGCCAGGGCAATATTCACATTGGTATCGTTGGCCAGCAGTATGTGTTGGTTGACAAATTCCCGTATCTTGTCCCTCTTCAGGTATCGGACAAACGAAAAGGGCCTGACATACAACAGTGCCACAATGACAAACAGGGTATTCAACACGCTGATGCGTGCAAAATCCTTAAACGGTCTGAAATGACTTACTCGCTCTTCCTTTGATGGATAGAAGACACGGATGGGAACACTGATGATGTTGATCCCTTCCCAGGCTGACCGGACAAGTATTTCAAGTTCAAATTCATACTTTTGGGTAAAGAACCGCATCCCTTTTATGCGATCAAGCGGATACAGCCTGAAACCGGTCTGTGTATCCGCCAGGCTTATTCCGGTAATAAGCCTGTACCAGAAATTAGAGAAACGGTTGGCAAAACTGCTGCCCCGGGATAGGTTTTCACGCTCCAGGTTCCGTGCACCAACAATCAGTGAATCGGGTTCCTTTTTGATTCTTTCAATAAAAATCCCGATATCGCTTGCAAAATGTTGCCCGTCTGAGTCAATGGTGATGGCATAGTTAAATCCATCCGCCATGGCCAATTCAAAGCCTTTTCGTATGGCATATCCCTTGCCCCTGTTCGGCGAATAGGATATGATCTTTATAAAATCATACTTTTCAAGTATCCGGGAAGTATTGTCAGTTGATCCATCATTGATAACAATGATATCTTTTGTGATTTTCAAAACGTCAGAAATAATCTGTTCAAGTGTCTTATCGTTGTTGTACGTTGGAATAATCACACAGTATTTCATTCCCGCTTGTTGCTTTCGTTATAATATAAAACCTTCCGAAATACTGAAAAGCATTTCATAATTGTTCCTTCTGTCTACCTGTTTGCAACAGGTGAATGAATGGAAACATTTATACCCAAATTTCCACCTGTATAATTCAAATCAAATGTTCTGTCGGTAGATTCATCCTTATGTACAGCCTTAGCCAGATTAAAAGCCAGATGCGGCTGAATATTGAACCGGCCAAACTGTAAACTAAATCCGGCCTGCAGCCTAAATCCAATCGTGTTCCCCTTAAACTCCTCAAACCACATGAAATGATATTGTGCCCCTCCTCCTATATAAATGGCATGCTTGCCCGAACCAACCGGAATATAGAAATTTGCAAGGAGACCCGGAGAAAGACGATGAAAGAAATAATACTGATCGTCTCCCGGTATGACAATAAATAATTTGGGCCCTATGGCATATTCAACAAGACTCGTAATATCAACAAATTTTATCCGGTAGGTCAGAAAGCCCTGTACTTCCTCGTATAAAATCATTTCGCTAAAGCCAACCTGCTCCATAATATAGGCTGGCAAATGGTTCTCTATATATTTATTAACATCGCTGGGATTGAAAAAGCCTGCACCAATCCCAATTCCGGGATAAAAAGCACTGGTTTTCTTACCACCAGGTTGTGCATGGAGCGAAAATGCCATGGACAAGAATACGATCACACAAATTATTGCATAAATACTTTGTAATAAGGTTTTTTTAGGATTAATTGATTTTCTGGTCATTGCATTAATATTTAATTATTAGGTAACGTTAGTTCAATGCCATTGTAAACAATACATGCCTTGTGTTTAAACATCGCGTTTCACGAGTCAATCCCGGATTAACAAATCTTCGCTGTTCAAATATAATAATTTGAAAAACATCAGACCTGTTTTTTCGGTTGCGCTGATATGCAAAATAGATTTAACTCAAAAATATTCGGTTATTCTCTGAACTTTTAGCATATTAATATGTTTTTTTATTATTTTGCACCAATTTTTTAAAATTATACTTACTATAACTTTTTGTCCTCTCAATAATTCAAAATATCTGGCATGTTCAATATTGGTGAACGTATTATTACTGCAGAAGATTTTCAACGGATTTTATACGAAAACGAAAAAATCGAGATTCCTGAGCCGGTTAAGAACAAAATAGTAAAGAACTTTAGTTTTCTTCAATCGTTTCACCAGGATAAGATAATCTATGGGATTAATACAGGGCTTGGACCAATGGCTCAATACAGAATTGATGTAGCCGATCGTATTAACCTTCAATACAATGCCATACGAAGTCATGCGTCAGGGTGCGGGGAACCCGTTGACCCGTTGTATGTGCGATCAGCACTTGTTGTGCTATTGAATAATTTTCTTCAGGGTCATTCCGGCATTCATCCTGAGGTAGTAGAGTTAATTAAAGAGTTTATAAACAGGGACATAACACCCCTTGTACCCGAGCACGGAGGCGTTGGAGCCAGCGGTGACTTGGTGCAGCTTGCCCATATCGGCCTTGCTTTAATAGGAGAAGGTGATGTTCACAGTAACGGCACCATACTGCCGGCCGACAAGGCCCTGGAACAAAATCAGCTGAAACCCATTTCTGTTCATATCCGCGAAGGATTATCCATTATTAACGGAACCTGTTTTATGACCGGGACAGGCATGGTAAACCTGCTCCATGCAAAGAATATCCTTTCCTGGACTTTACTGGCCTGTGCCATGATCAATGAAATTGTCCGGTCTTTTGACGACAGCTTTTCCAAGGAACTCAATCAGGTTAAGTTGCATCCGGGACAAAATGCTGTTGCCGGGGCCATCAGGGAAATTTTATCCGATAGTAAGCTGATTCGTAAACGTGAAGATCATTTTTACAACCATAGCCATGACAATAAATATATAATCGCCGATAAGGTACAGGAATATTATTCCATACGATGTGTTCCGCAAATCCTGGGTCCCGTGTATGACACACTCGAGCAGGCCGAAAAAATCCTGGTAAACGAAGCCAATTCATCCTGTGATAATCCGATGATTGACGACGACCATCAAAACATATTTCACGGAGGCAATTTTCACGGCGATTATATCTCTTTTGAAATGGATAAAATTAAGATTGCCACGACAAAACTGTCCATACTCCTGGAAAGACAGATTAATTATATCATGAACGACAAACTCAACGGTAAACTTCCTCCTTTTGTCAATCTGGGCAAGCTGGGAGTTAACTTTGGTATGCAGGGCGCCCAGTTTACGGCTACATCAACCGTTGCCGAAAATCAATCGCTCTCCTATCCCAATTATCTTCACAGCATTCCCAATAATAACGACAACCAGGATATTGTGAGCATGGGAACAAATTCGGCTTTGCTGGCAAAGAAGGTGATTGATAATACGTATCAGGTGCTGGCAATCGAATTATTAAGTCTTGTTCAGGCTATTGACTATATGAATATTGAAAACCGGTTATCTTCGCGCACAAAACTGGCTTATTCCCGCATCCGGAATATCGTGCCAAGATTTGAGGAGGATACAATTAAATATAATGAAATTAAAGGAATTAAAGACTATCTTTGCAGCCACTTTGAGAAAATTTATTAATTAATAGTCTGGTTGATAATGAAATATGCATTGGTAACAGGAGGTTCAAGAGGTATTGGAAGGGCCATTTCCATCAAGCTGGTTTCATTGGAATATCATGTACTCATTAATTACAGGTCAAATGAAGAAGAAGCGCTGCAAACACTTGAAATGATCAGGCAGGCCGGCGGCAGCGGAGAACTGTTAAAATTTGATGTTTCCGATCCGCAACAGGTTGACGCTGCAATTGCCGGTTGGAGCGAAAAAAATAAGGATGCCTGCATTGAAGTGCTGATTAATAACGCCGGAATACGGAAGGACATTCTGTTGATGTGGATGGAGAACAATCATTGGCACGATGTTATCAATACGAATCTTAACGGATTCTTTTACGTAACCCGTTCACTCCTTAAGAATATGCTGATCAACAAATACGGACGCATTATCAATATTGTATCCTTATCCGGCCTGAAAGGCCTGCCCGGGCAGGCAAACTATTCAGCAGCAAAAGCCGCTGTCATTGGAGCCACCAAAGCACTGGCACAGGAGATCGGCAAAAAGAATGTTACGGTAAACGCCGTAGCTCCCGGATATATAAAGACCGACATGACAAAAGATTTAAATGAGGCCGAACTAAAAAGTTTCATACCGCTTAACCGTTTCGGAATGCCCGAAGAGGTAGCTGAGGTGGTGTGTTTTCTGGCCTCTGAAAAGGCATCGTATATAACTGGTGAAGTAATATCTGTGAATGGCGGACTGTATACATAATATTATTGTATTTCTCGTTTGGTATGAATAGGGTAGTAATTACCGGTATGGGAGTCTATTCTTCGATAGGAAAAAACCTCGAAGAAGTAAAGGAATCCCTTTACAAGGGGAGATCCGGCATTATCCTTGATCCTGAAAGAAAAGCCTATGGTTATCAGTCGGGACTTACCGGCAAGCTTGAACGACCTCATCTGAAAGGTATTCTCGACCGCCGTGCGCGTGTTTGCATGCCCGAACATGCCGAGTATGCCTATATGGCAACCATCGAAGCCTTAAAGGTAGCCCACATTACACAGGAATATCTTAATAAGAATGAAGTCGGTATCCTGTATGGCAACGACAGCTCCACACCACCGGTTATTGAATGTGCTGATATCATCCGTGAAAAAAGAGACACCACACTTGTCGGTTCAGGCTCCGTTTTTCAATCCATGAATTCCTCGGTAACCATGAACCTGTCCGTGATCTTCCGTCTGAAGGGCGTTAATTTTACCATTAGCGGGGCATGTGCAAGCGGTTCACATTCCATAGGGATGAGTTATTTTCTCATCAAACACGGTTACCAGAATATGGTTATCAGTGGAGGATCCCAGGAGGTAAACCTGTTCTGTGTCGGAAGTTTTGATGCGCTGGGTGCCTTCTCAAAACATGAATCCGAACCTGAAAAAGCTTCAAAGCCCTTTGATAAAAACCGGGACGGATTGGTGCCCAGTGGCGGGGCAGCAACCGTGATACTCGAAGACCTCGATCATGCACTTAAAAGAGGAGCTCCTATCCTTGCCGAAGTGGTAGGCTATGGATTCTCGTCCGACGGTATACACATCTCCATTCCCGATGTTGACGGTCCCATCAGGGCAGTTGTTATGGCATTGGAAAATGCCGGCATTGGTCCGGATAAAATCGATTATATCAACGCTCATGCAACTTCTACACCCCTGGGCGATCAGAATGAGGCCAAAGCCATCGATCAGGTATTCGGAAAGTACAAACCCATTATTACCTCTACCAAATCAATGACAGGACATGAAATGTGGATGGCCGGTGCCAGTGAAATCGTATACTCACTGCTGATGATGCAACATTCTTTTATAGCACCCAATATCAATTTCGAAGAACCGGATGAATTCTCAAAAAACCTTAATATTTCACGTGAAACCGTTTCAAAAGAAATTAATATTTTTTTATCCAATTCCTTTGGATTTGGAGGTACCAATTCGTGTTTGATTATTAAAAAGTATCATTAACTTTGCATTTTATTTGTGATCTATGAACAGGGAAAATATTGTAAAAACGATCAATGACTTTTTGATCGAGGAATTTGAGATTGATGAAGCAAAAATATTCCCCAATGCTCATCTTAAAAATGATCTCGGTCTCGAAAGTCTCGATTTTGTTGACATTGCGGTGATTGTTCAGAAAGAATTCGGATTAACCCTGAAGGGTGAAGAAATGACTTCCATCAGAACCCTGCAAAATCTTTATGATTACATCCACAATTGCATTCAAAAGAAATAATTTAATGTGACTTCATGGAAAGGCAAAACAAGGGGCGGTCTGACGGGATATAAGATTTTTGTTGCCGTATTACAATACTCCGGCCTTCCCTTTGCATACTTTCTGTTGCGCTTTGTCGCTTTCTATTTTTTTCTCTTTTCACCCAAATCATTTTCCGCTATATATCATTTCTATCGAAAAAGATTTGCATTTGGCTTTTTCCGATCCCTCCTGTACGTCTACCGTAATTATTATATCTTCGGTCAGGTGATCCTTGATAAGGTTGCCAGTATGGCCGGATTCCCTGCAAAATTCACTTTTACTTACGAAGGAGAAGAACACCTTAGAAAGATGGTGGAAGAAGGAACAGGAGGACTGCTGATAAGTGCCCATATCGGCAATTTTGAAATGGCAGGGAACATGCTCGAACGACTAAAGACCAACATCAATATTATCATGTTTGATGCTGAACACGCAAGCATCAAAGACTATCTCGATACAATCACAAGCCGGAATTTTAATGCAATTGTTATTAAAGAAGATAATACCCATATTTACGAGATCAATAATGCATTCCGTGAAAAACAGATCATCTGTATCCACGGTGACAGGTTTATCAGGGGCAGCAAGACTATGGCCATGGAGTTTATGGGTGACAAAGCAGATTTTCCGACAGGACCGTTCTACCTGGCTATGAAATACAATGTGCCGGTGTCGTTTGTCTTTGCCATGAAAGAAAGTAAAAAACACTATCATTTCTATGCCACACCTCCTGAATATTATCAACAGCAAGGCTTACAGGTAAAAAGAGACCAGACCATCGGGACCATAATACAAGTTTATAGTAACGCAATGGAAAAAATGATCAGGAAATACCCGGCGCAATGGTTTAATTATTACAATTTCTGGAAAACAGATGAAAAGTAAAAAACTGTTATTGGTTTCGGCCAACAGGCATGCATTACCATACCCGGTGTATCCCCTGGGAATATCCTATTTAAAGGCGTATCTTAAGGAACAAATGCCGGCACTGGAAGTTCATATCTTCGATTTCATGACAGATTATTTTGATGAATATAAGCACTGTCTGGCTCATATTAAACCCGATTACATCGGCATTTCCCTCCGCAATATTGACGATGTCAATATATACAGGCAGGACTATTTTATGTCGCATTATAAGGAGGTAATGGGCCACACCCGAAAATACAGCAAAGCGGTTGTCATTATTGGAGGATCGGGATTTTCCATCTATCCGGAATTGCTGTATAAAGATCTGGATCCGGATTTCGGCATTTACGGTGAAGGGGAGACCAGTCTCCATAAACTCCTTACAGCCATTGAAAACAATCAAGATTACAAGGCTATTGAAGGATTGCTTTACAAACAAAACGGCCAGGTGGTATTCAATAAAAAAACCTGTTATTTTGAAACCCCTGTCGTTACATTCGACGAACCGCTTATCGGTTACTACTGGAAGAACAGCGGAATGCTGAATATACAAACCAAACGCGGATGTCCCTATAAGTGTATCTATTGCACCTATCCGCTGATTGAAGGAACAACGGTTCGTACCCTCGATCCGGATAAAATTGTCAAAACCTTGTCAGATCTTTACTCTAATCATAAAATAGATTATATCTTTTTTACCGATTCCATCTTCAACATTCATAATAAATTCAATTATGAACTTGCGGATAGAATGATTGCATCCAATTTGAAGATACATTGGGGAGGGTATTTCAACTTTGCCAACATCGATGGCAGGTTGCTTGAAAAGTTAAAACAAACGGGACTGCGACATATCGAATTCGGTACGGAATCTCTGTCTGACGTCATGCTCAAAAACTATGAAAAGCCATTTACCGTAACTGATATCCTGAACATTTGTAAAATCTGCAATAAGCTTGATATTGATTTTGCTCATTATTTGATCCTCGGAGGATATGGTGAAACCGAACAAACCCTTGATGAGACCTTTGAAAATTCAAAAAAGATGGGACGCACGGTTTTTTTTCCCTATATCGGCATGCGCATATATCCGGGTACAACGCTTCAAAAAATTGCCATCAGGGAAGGGATTGTGAAAAGTGATGATCCGTTGCTTGAGCCTGTATATTACGTATCAAAGAATATTAACCTGGACACCCTTAAAGAAAAAGCCAGGCTTTCAGGGAGGCAATGGTTGTTCCCCGATGAAGACATATCGGATATCCTGATCCGGCTCAGGAAAAGAAACAAAAAAGGCCCGCTCTGGGAATACCTGGCAAAATCATAATATCTCGAAAATATACAGATCTTAGTTATATCTTTACAAATCTTCGTGTCTTGGTGCCTTTGTGGCTGAATACTATTGCTACCTTAACACCAGAATTCATATAGTTTTTAAGATATTTGTATGTTCAGTCTTTGCTCCTGTAGTCTTTGTTCTTTTATCTAACGCTATAGCGTATGAAACCTGCAGCATTCTCCATCACCGACCTGATCCCCCAGCGTCCGCCCTTTGTCATGATTGATCAACTGACCGGTTGTGATGAAAAAACTGCCAAAGGACGGTTGTTCATCAAAGAATCAAACGTGTTATGTCACAATGGGTATCTGCAGGAATCGGGGTTGATGGAATGCATTGCCCAGACGGCGGCAGCCTATACCGGGTATATGCAGTTAATTGCTCAGCAAGAAGTTGCCAGGGGTTACATCGGGGCCATTAAGAACCTGGTTGTTCATGCCTTGCCGGCAGTCAACACCGAAATTCAGTCAGAGATCATTGTCGAAAATGAAGTTTTGGGTTATACCATCGTTACAGGCAGGATTTTCCAGAACAAAAAGCTTCTTGCCGAATGCGAGATGAGGATATTGCTGGAGGCACAAAAGAATGTCTGAATTGGGATGGCCGGGATGAAAGGATTTACGGGATCGAAATACACTTTTCCCATCGCTATCAGTTGCCCGGTTCTGCCGGATGACATCCCACTGTTAGATGACTAAAAAGAGATTCTTTTTATTGTTGTCCTCAGCCCTGTAGGCCTGCCTGCCGTCGTACAGGCCAGATGTTAAGCAGGCAGGGGCGAAATGTTGGTAGCACCCACTGCCGCAAGTTTAGTTCCGGTACTCCGGAACGTAACTTGTGGTGCCTCTTGTGTCCATGAGGCTAATAGAATGCTTTTTTGCCTTCGCAATGATCGCAGGTGCAACCTGCTTGTGGTTGCTTCGGAAGATTGATGGTGTAACCTTCAATGAGCGGGCGCCGTAATCCTATCAGCCTACATCTAAAAAAATAGTATTCTTCCCTAGTCCTCTTACTTGCCGGAACAGCTGTTATATTCAAAGAACCTAATTCTCAGATAAAAATAAAAAATTTTCTGATAAACCTTTTCAGTCGGCTACAGTCTGAAAAATAAAAAAGGTCCAAGATACACTTCGTTAAGCTTGAACCAGTTTTTTGTTTTTTATTATTTTAGAGAATCTTGCGGCGGATAGGGGGCAGTGGTGGCATTTCAGGATTATATCTTTTTTAGATAACGTATAAATTCTTCCGGTGTAATATCTATTTCTCTTAAAATCTGTCTGATCAATGAGCGGCCTAAATCCTGGTTCCCATGATGTGGCAAAGTAGTCCATCTACCATCGGGATGACGGTAAAATACATGACTGCCGCTTTGTCTCCTTGCTTCAAAACCTAAATGAAAAAGCAGTTTTTCAAGTATTTTTACTTTAACAATAGGTACTTTGGTACTCATACTGCTACAGAGATTTGCTGGAAGCCTACAAAATCAGGGATGTTATTGATTTCTTCTTCAGTCATTTCCTGTAAACAAAGTTGTATAACATCCTGAAGATTTACCTGTAATTCATCTAATGTCGGGGCTTGTGTATGAGCTCCGGGCAGTCCGGGAACAATTCCGATATATTGTTTGACTTCGTTATCTCTCGTTATTTCAGCTGTAAACCTATACGTCTTCATGATTTTCATTTTAATACAAATTTAATTATAAATATGGATACTTTTGGATTTCATTCAACGGATTGAACATTTCTAACAACTTGTATAGTTCTTCTTCTCACCACCACTCCCACCAAAGATCTTTTTTAAAACCCGGATAGGCTGCAATTTCTGCGTCCCGTGTCCTTAAAACCTCTTTGCATCTGGCCCTGAACCTGCGGTTTAAAATTTGCCTGAAGTCTTTGGGAGGTATCCACCCATAAATTATTTTCAGGCTTTTGTCTTTCCGGCGGTATTTGGACTGCCGATTACGTATTTTTTTCATCGTCTGTAAATTTTACACTTACCAGACGGTTCCTTTCTTTTCTGTTTTCATAGTACATGCAATTTAGTTCAAACTCATTCTTTTGTTTTGCTCAATAAGGAAAAAGCCATTTCCGGCATACGGTCCACCAATAACTCAACCATACCAATACTAATCTCAACCGCTCTTTTTGTATGGATGAGTCCGGACAGCATAAACAAACCTGCCTCGGTAAAGGCATATTTCGCACCATGCAGCACGATGCTATCCGATTTTGAAAGTGTTATCATGAAATCTTCCGGGAAACGATTTAAATTAGCACGGACTTTTTTACAAAGCGCTTTAACATCAACCCTAAAAAGTTCAGCTAAATCAGTATCCGGAATCACCCTGAAACCATCAACAAGGACAGTATGATCGTTTATAAATGAGTCCAGGGCAATGAGCAAGGTATTATTTTGCATGACCGGTAATTTGTTTTGTCAAAAATAATGAATTAACAAAGAAAATGAAACACTTCAGGTTGCCCAGGAAGACAAAAAAAGCCATGAAAAAAACGATGTGGTTTTATCCGGCCGATGAAAACGGCAATTTATTGCTGGCAGATCCCGGTAAATCACCTGAAGATTACATAGCCTATAAACAGGGAGTTTTACGGCCATTGCCCGATAAAAGAAACTCAAGAGCAAGAATGAGGGAATTCAGGGAAAAGCTGAATAAGGCAGTTTATATACCAGATGAAGAATTAAGATCCTACGTTAATAAGGTAATCATTAAAGACTTTCAGGTGTCATCATACAATACACTGATAGAAGCAAAAAACAACAAACATGCTGTTATTGCCTATTTCAATTTTGTTAATGCATACAATATTTACGCAGCAGGCAATGATTCATACGGCAACATTTGTTGTATGGCTGTTGACAGGGCAAAAGACCTGCTGAAGAGAAGGAGGAAATGAGCCCATATTGACCTTTTTAAGGGCACGGGATGATGTCAAACTTTTCAAAATAACCGATTGATATTGGATATCATGATACAATGTCGTTTAGTTAAGCATCTTCAAATTAGATTCACATCCTGACCTACTCTTCGACTTCGCTCAGAGTGACGGTCAGGCTGAGCGAAGTCGAAGCTTATTTTCCTTAACTAAACGACATTGTATCATGATATGTAATATCCATTATTTGAGATCACAATTTGTGACCTCAAGCTTCACATATCAGAAGATGATGGTTTCTATGAGATAATGCTTTTATCTGAAAAAAGCCTGGCCGAAGAATGGCTATCTGATGAAGACAACAAGTGGGACGAAATTCTGTAAAGCCTGATGTACAAAAAGGCGACATTTTAATTAATGCCTTATCTGATCTGAAACAATCCTTCCAATATTGGGAAAAAATAATGTAAATTTGTGATGGAATTTGCAGTGATCGATGCCCTGCTCAGGGATTTTAAAACCCGCCAGGCTTACGCAACACGTTAAAATAATTCTGATTATGAAGGCAAAAAATATAAAGACTAAAGAAACGGAGAGCTGGGCACTACCTGGTAATCCAATATCCCTCGATGAGTTTAAGGCGGGTATTAAAAAAGCAGAAGAAGGCCCATTTTATACCGTAGAAGAATCTAAAAAAATGCTTCAAGAATGGAGGAAGAAAAGAAACTCCCGGTAAAAGTTTCCGAAGTATTTAACCTTGATCTTGACGAGATATACCAATATGGCGTAGACACTTTTGGCATCCGGCAAGCTTAACTTTATGAAAAGGAGATATGGAAGCTTGTCGAAGGCTTATCAAGCAATTGGCCTTTCTTTTCTGAGTGTCGCCACCTGCCTACAAAATCTAAAATGTACCGCTGGATTATTTTGGAATCACACCTTATCATTTACCGCATAACAGTTACAGAAATACAGGTACTGCGTATCATTCATTCCCGTAAAAGCATCACTAAAATCAAGGCTTCACGAAGCGTTAAGCTTTAAAGCACAAAACCCAATGATGAGCCGGGTTCTTTGTTATCTTCTGAGTGCATTGACGGTGCAACATAGGAGTGTTCGAAACATATATTTATGAACTTTTAAATAGATACGTTCTGCCAATTCGAACCGATTGCCTCGCCATGCAACAGTATACTGGTTTTTTACAAACATCCGGAAACATGGCTCGCAATGACGCGCTGGATGGGCGATGCGTCATTGCAAGTAACGCTTTCAAAATGCCAGGCTTTATTTAATTTATTTAGGCGTTACGTGGCAATCGATTAGCACTCCATTTTGTAAATTCTTTATGTTTTTCAAGGTTTCGAACACTCGTAGGTGCAACCGTCAATCAGCGAGGGTATATTTTCAGGCTGGGTTCTTTATCCTCATGGAAAGGGCAAAGGATAAAATCGTGCTTGTCAGGCTTTAGGCTATAATGGTGCAGAACTGTTAATAAGCTCAGGCGGGTTTTGATTTCGAATATTTCCATATAAAAAATATTTTTAAAATTGTTTTATTGGAACTATTAGACACAATAATATATTTTATTACCATCTTTGCAACGAAATATACTATTTTATTATGTCTGATAATTACGTATTTTTGAACAAAGCAATGAACTATAAGACATTTATGGATAGTATTATGAACACAGGTAAAATAATTACGGAGCTCAGAAAGTCAAAAGATTGGTCACAGACCGATTTGGCTGGCAAAAGCGGCGTATCACGTGAGATGATCGGTAAATATGAAAGAGGCGAGGCTGTGCCTTCCATTGAGGCAGCCAAGAAAATCGCCGATGCTTTCGAGGTTTCTCTGGATTATCTTGTTGGTAACGCTGAACAAGCCATTGATAAAGCAACCCTGAACAGGCTTAATGATATTAACCGTCTTGCACCGGCTGATAAAAATATGGTTTATGCCTTCCTGGATTCTTTTATTACCAAGGCAAAACTTCAAAGTGTTTTACGATAATACGAAAGCCATGAACACACAGCGTATTAAACTGAACGTACCACTTAATTTTAACCAGTTAATTGATATTGTCAGGCAACTTTCCCCAAAGGAAAAGCAACAGTTAAGCAGCGTTTTATGGGACGAAGCCAGTGAGGAAGAAATTGATATTCCTGAAAGCCATAAAAAAATAGTAAGACAAAGGCTTAAAAATATGGAAGAAAACCCGGAAAGCTGCCTGAGCTGGGAAGAAATTGAACGTAAAATAAAGCTGTAATATATGCGGTTTAAAGCGATATATGCAGCTGAGTTTTATGATGATTTACAGGAAAATGTCAACTGGTATAACGAAAAACAGGCAGGATTAGGCCGCCGATTCTATAAAGCTGTAAAAGAACAAACACGCTGGATTAAGAAAAACCCGTTTACTATTGCCGTCCGTTATGATGATGTACGGTGCGCCAAAGTGAAAGGATTTCCTTACATGGTGCATTTTAAAGTGTTTCAGGAAATAAAAACCATTAAGATAATTGCCGTCTTTGGTACCCCCCGTGACCCTGCGATTTGGAAAGAAAGATCTAACAAATAACACAAAACCCGGTTTCTCGCCGGGTTCTTTTTTCTCTTCCCTTTCTGGTTTTAATATCCCTTGCATGGGCTATGAGGTTTCTGTAAAACAAAAAAGGTCCAAGTTACGCTTCGCTAAACTTGAACCAGTTTTTTGTTTTTATATTCTTGCGGCAGTGGGGGGGTTCTTTGTTATCTTCTGAGTGCATTGACGGTGCAACCGTCAATGAGCGGGGAGTTTTATATTATTCAAAAATTTTCAATATCTGCTCCTTATTTTTTCTTTCATTATACACAATCGCATATTCTTCAACAATTTCTTTGGCCTGACGATGATTCTTTTCTGAAGCCTTAATAAGATATTCAATAGCAAGATTTGCAGAACTTTCATCTATATTGTTAATATCACTTGAAAAGGTTTGTGTTAACCAAAAGTATACATCAAAGTATGCTTGTGGATATTCATATTTATTTGCCATTATTATTGCATATAATAAGAACTCTTCTTGAAAAGTATAGTCAAGATATGCTGTACTTAATGCGTCATATGCTTCTTTGCTGCCTTCATATAAAACTGCCTTCTTTAAATCAACCACACTTGTTAGTGGTTGATTCATTGAAAACACTTTTTTATTAGAATTTAACTCGCTATTCTTCATTTTACATCCTGCAAAAATCAGAATTGATATAAATAAAACAATCCATTTCATATTTAATTCTCTTTTTTTGTCAACCTATCCATAAGTGTTGGTTTTTCTTTTGGCTTCCAATCTCCATTATAAGAACCGGTTTGTTCACCTCCTTTAAATATTCTCCAGCTACCAGGTTTGTCAGATATTATAGCAGTTCCTTTTTCATTACGGACAACTTCACCTTCTTTATCTGTTTTTGATTGGTATGTGCCCATTTCCCCATCTTCTGTAAAAAATACTCTTTCATCAGGTGCAACAACTTTAGAATCTTTAAAAGCATCTGATTCTGAAACTTTTTGAGCAAAAGAAGGTTTACCATCTTTTCCGTCCTTACCACTATTACAAGAGTGCAATACAATTGTAGTCTCGTCGCCTTCTTGTCTATTTTGCCATGTTTCGCTATTCTTTGATAAAAATTGGTCTAACCCTTTAGCACTTGTAATATTCTGCTTTTCTCCATTAACTACAACTTGTATGCCTCCTGTCCATCCGTGTGCAAAAATGTGTATTGCATTGTCGTCTTTGTAATTTTCAGCGGCTGAAATAACTTTTTGATCTTTAACATTGTTATTATCTAATGAAATAATCTTTTCACTTCCATCAGGGTCAATGAATATTATTTGATTATTAGATACATAAGCATAGGGTGTTTCGTTGAAATGTTTCTCCGCCATTGGATCCACTGAATGCCACCTGCCCAACTGCGGGTCATACATTCTGGCCCCGTAATCCTATCAACCTACTTCTATAAATAGATGGTTTTAATGTAGCCTATCATCTCCAAAAATGGTGTATCAAAGAACGTCTATT
>JAFGKY010000117.1 GCA_016928305.1 Bacteroidales bacterium | reverse complement strand
AAGGGAACAGGTTGATTTTTCAGCTTTCTCCCTTTAGGGATCAGGGTAAAAGAAAGCTGAAAAATCATTAAATTTCAAATTTGTCAAGGTAGATCTAAGTTAAACAAACATATACAATATTAATCATCAATACATTGTGGGATTTCGATCCGGAACGTTGTACCTCGTCTAACATCTGTATCAAACGTAACAGTGCCGTTGCAGGTTTCAACAACATTTTTTACAATAGCCAGACCCATTCCCATACCACTGCTTTTGGTGGTGAAATTTGGCGTAAACATTTTATCCAGCAGTTCATCGGGTATGCCTTTCCCGTTATCGGAGATCGTAAATACAGCTTTCTGATCAATGGATTCAAGCTTCAGTTTTATTTTTCCGGCTTTGTTTTCGGGGATGGACTGAATGGCATTCTTAATAAGGTTTATGAATACCCTCGAAATCTGCTCTTTGTCAGCCATGATACATATATTATCGTTGGTACAGGAAAAACTGAAGCTGATATTTTCGGTTTCAGGAAATAAATCGAGTGTGTTTTTAATCCGTTCTGCCAGGTTAACCCTTTCCGTAACGGCGCGCGGCATCTTGGCAAAATTCGAAAACTCGGAAGCAATGTTGGAGAGATTGTCAATTTGTTCAATCAATGTGCGGGTAACTCTCTTAAGGTGCTGATCATAATCCTTCTGATTGTCCTTCCATGCACGTTGCAACTGTTGAACACTCAGTCTCATAGGAGTAAGCGGATTCTTGATCTCATGGGCGATCTGTTTGGCCATTTCCCTCCATGCGCTTTCCCGTTCGGATTTGGCCAGCATTTCAACGCTTCTTTCCAGTTCCCTCACCATTCGGTTATATTCGATCACCAGGTTGCCGATCTCATCTTTGCCTTTGTAACTTATTTCCTCGTATTGTCTGCCCAGTTCTATCTCGCTGAATTTCTGCCCAATCAGCCTCAGTGGTCGTGTAATCTGTTCGGAAATGAATACAGCAATTGCAATGGTCATAAGTATCAGCAAAACATAAACATTAATAATGCCCACGGTAAGGGCTGAGATATCTTTGCTCAGGACATCCTGTCTGCTGAAATAAGGAAGGTTAAGATAGGCCAGCATCTTATTCTCGGCATTGAGATAAGGAACATATGCTGACAGGTATGAAAGTTCACCGATACTTTCGTGGTTGACAAATTCTGCCTGCTTTTCTACGGCCATCTTGCGGTAAGCAACCGGATTCATCTTCTCACCCTGTAATCCTCTTTCAAAAATCTCAGGACGTGAAGTTGCCAGCAAATTTCCCGTAGGATCATAAAGATTAATATCGGTATAAAAAACATCTGAAAACTTCAGTAACAATTGATTGAGATTATGATAATTCTCTGATGACCATCCGGGGGTGAGATTCGTAACATAGGCAAGTTTATGGTCAATTTCAATGTATACCGATTGTATCTTTTCGCTCAGGATATCGTGTTGTTTTTTTCTGTATTGTTCGATGCTGAAATATACTGTACCACCTCCAATTAACAGCAAAGACAACAGCAATACCGACAGAATGGAAAACTGGATCTTATTCTTGAAATTGAACACAACAACCCGCTCTCTGCTGGAAAAATACCGGAATATGATAAAGAAGAGAACAAGAAAATAATAAAAAACAAAAATATAGGAAAAGGATACCAGACGCTTAAATAGAGTGGGTGATGACCGGCTGATAATTATGGCGTTATTTTTATCGATCGTATATATCATGTGATCGTATCCCTGCGTTGCAAAACCTTTGTTTTTATAATAGTCGAGTGTAAGACTGTACTGAAAACTGCCTGACTGTGCAATCAGACTGTCCTTATAATATTTGGCATAGGAATAATCCTCCGGCATACCGGCTTTAGGGTATTTCTCTTCCAGCAGAAGCTTTGGATAACCCAGTTCTTCGGAAATCAGCCTCGATTCAAGTTCAATAAACAAGGTAATTTCCTGATTTTCCTCTGGAACTGTATATCGGATTCTGCCGATATAATTGATCCTGCCATTTAGTGTATCGATGAAATAGAAATTGGAACCGGGCAATTGCACGCCTCTTTCCTGTATCAGGGTATTGAAAAACTCATAACAATTTTGCCTGGGATTTACAGTTGTGTTAAGGAAAAGGATGTCAAACGGCATGCAATCGGTAAAGCGCAGCATATATTTATTCCAGAAACCGATAAAGTAGTTAATCTGCAGGTGATTAAAGATTTCTTCCAGGCTGTAATCGAGATTGAATAAATATTTAGCCAGTGTTGTATCATTTACCAGTCTTTTATTCAGCTCTTCCAGCAAGTACTCAGCTACCGGATCGTGTTCGGTTGCAAGGTTCTCTGCGCGTACTTTCATATTGTTTTTTTCTTTCAGCTCGGTGTGGTGCGAAATAAAATAAACAGAGAATATGGAAAAGAGAAGAACAAAGATGAGAAGGGTTGAATAAGTATACTTTATTGTTTTACGGTGTTGAATAAAGCAAAGGATGATGAAGAAGACAAAGAAACATGCAAAAGAAACGACGTCAGCAGGATAGTCGTTCAGGTATAATACAAGTAATAAAACGGCATAGACCACTGTAAAAATAAGAATGAGTATCCTGATATTGATTTTTCCGGTTGTAAGAGCAAGTATGTGATCGGCCAATAGCAGCAGGCCTGTCAAATGAAGGGCTACAATGAACAGACCAATGAATGTATATACAGTGAGGCCAGTAACTTTAAAAGTTTCAAAATTTATGCTGGAGTTCAGGATAAGAGATGAAAAGATATAATGAGAGAAGGCGAAATAGCAGGCAAGCACAGTGATCAACAGGGAAACCAGAATATACAGCCTGCTTTTTTTTGCTGGCAGTAATAATCGGCCATAATGAATATCACTGCGAAACCTGATTATTAGGAACAGCAACAATATGGAATTCAGCAATACATCCCCCAGCGATGGCATGAACAATGACCGGGCAAACAGAAAGGGTCCAAAGAGTTCGAGATTGTAAACAGCACCGGGAAAAAGATACCTGACCTGCAGGGTACGTCCTGCAATAAAAATCAGTACAATAAAAAGAAATAAAAAGTTTTTGAGGGATCCTTTGGGCACCCTTTGAAACAAACCATCAAGCAAAGTCAGAAAGAGCAAAAGGACAACAAGATATAAAAGGGGTGGCAGGTATCGTATGAGTCCCGGATATTTCAATGCCTGGTCAAAGGCCAGTGAGAACAGGTATTGGCCATCCCAGTCGGTTAGATGGGCAGTTCCTTCTACCGGGGTAACGGAAATCCGTGTTTTGAAGGGGATTTTCAGGTCTTGCTGAAAGTTGTTTTGCAGGAACTCGTTATGATATGGAAATTCATTTTTAATTTTCAGTAATCCGATTACGGTAGAATCAGACCATGTATATATTCTTTTAATGTACCATGCATTGGATATGAAAGAAAACCGCGATGTGTCGTTTAGCAGTGTATCCATTGCCCGGCCCGGAATGGTGTTACCCGACCAGTAAACAAGGCTGTCTTTTTGATACACCAGGATGAGCAGGCTGTTTTTTTCAACTGTTGCCTGAACCGGTAGATTTCCTGCCGTTTTCATATCTGTGACGATACCATCCAGCAAGGCGTATTTCCGCATCAATGCACGTTGTATCTTCCCCTGGTCTTCTTTGGTATAGATAAATTTCTTCAGTATGCTCCCTGACGCTATGGCAAGAATGAAAAAGACGATAAACAACAGGAGGAAATGCTTATGGTTGGGTTTTATCATCATGCCTGTAAATATACGATTCTGTCAGATATGATGGTAGGACTCGCCTTTTAAAATTGTAAATGCCCGGTATAATTGCTCAAGAAAAACCAGTCGGATAAGCTGATGTGGAAATGTCATGGAAGACATAGATATCCGTTCGTTCACACGGTCGTATACTTCATTTGAGAATCCGTATGCACCTCCGGTTATGAAGACCAGGCTTTTTGCACCACGGTTCATGATCTGTTGCAGGTATTTGGCAAAGCCCTCCGATGTCATTTGTCTACCCCGTTCATCAAGGAGAACAGCCACATCAACACCAGCCAGGTGGCGGATAATCGCTGATCCTTCTTTTTCTTTTACAAAGTCTGGTGTTGCTGATTTACCGGCTTTTGTGGCAGACACATAGGTCATCTCCACAGGGATATAATGTTTCAGCCTCTTCAGATAGTGATCAATGCCTTCCTGCAGGTAGGCGATGTCCGTTGCTCCGATATTTAGTACGCTAATTTTCATTGTATTTATGATTAATAGTTTTAATTTTATGAACTTTATACAATGGCCTGTTTTTTGTTAAGTAAATACGTGAACGAACTTAGTAATAATGTATTAAAAACACATGCTAAAAAACTGAAACCATGATACGATACAGGCAGTTCTACCGGCTTTCCTTTTTTCTTATTCTCTTGTCTACTGCTTTTATGCGTCCGGTTCGTTCAGAAATACCGGAGGCTGTTATAAATGCGATTGGCAGAGGAAACGCAGCCGTTTTGGCCAGCTATTTCAATCCCAGTCTCGAACTGGCCATTGTGGACAAGGAGGATGTTTATACAAAGCAGCAGGCTGAGTTAATCATGAGAGATTTTTTTACCCGCAACACACCTTCTTCGTTTACCATTCTGCACAAAGGCGGGAAGGAAGGTTCACAATTTGCAATCGGCAATCTGGTTACCTCCGGAGGGAGTTACCGGGTCACTATTCTGGTAAAGATGAAAGACGGTAAAACTTTGATTCATCAATTGCTATTCGAAAAGGATGGGGAATAAATACCTTGATTTCTTCATTGAAAATGCGTTGCAGGAGGACATTGGCGACGGTGACCATACCTCGATAGCCTGTATCCCGGAAGAAGCAAGAGGCAAAGCCCGGCTTCTGATTAAAGAAGAGGGAGTTATGGCAGGTATTGGCATTGCCCCACTGGTTTTTAAAAAACTTGACAGGAAATCATCACTGGAGATTTTCATTCCGGATGGATCGTTGATTCAGCCGGGGGATGTGGCGTTCATTGTTGAAAGTAACGTTCGGGCATTACTGCAGGCCGAGAGAACTGTGCTTAACATCCTGCAGCGGATGAGCGGTATTGCTACAATCACACGTCAATATACTGACAGGTTGAAAGGATTGAAAACAAAAGTACTGGATACCCGGAAGACCACCCCCGGGATGAGGATACTGGAAAAAGAAGCTGTCCGCATCGGCGGCGGCGTCAATCACCGGATGGGGCTTTATGATATGATCCTGATCAAAGATAATCATATCGACTTTGCTGGAGGAATACGGGAAGCTATTGAAAGGACACGGCTGTACCTGAAGGAAACCGGTAAGAACCTGAAAATTGAGGCAGAAGCACGGTCGTTGCAGGATGTCAAAACCATCCTTGAAACGGGTGGTGTTGACCGGATCTTACTTGATAATTTTACGCCCGCAGACACCTATACTGCCGTACAAATGATCGCGGGCACAATAGAGATAGAATCATCGGGTGGAATCACCCTGGAAACCATCCGGAGTTATGCTGAATGCGGTGTTGATTATATCTCTGTCGGTGCCCTGACCCACCATATTGACAGCCTTGATATGAGTCTGGATGCCATTGACTTTTAACCGATGAAAGAGAGCCCTGAAAATAAAAGGACCTATTATTTTTTTAACAAACAGGTGCATCGGTTGGGGGACTATTTTCATCGGATGCCATTCCCGGGTTCCAACGGAGTTCCCATCTATGATGTATTTACCTTTTTTTTCAAGGGTCTGAGTAAGGGGGCCTTGAATATAAGGGCCAGTGCCATTGCTTTTAACTTTCTTTTGGCACTGGGACCCGGTATTATATTTGTGCTGACCCTGATCCCCTTTCTGCCTATACGCAATTTCCAGCAAGAGCTTATGGAAATATTGTATGATGTGATCCCTGAGAATTCCTATATTGCCATTGAAAGCCTGCTTGATGAAATTTTCAGAAAACATGCCAGCTTGCAGATATTTGGCTTCCTGGTGACCGTTTTATTTGCCCACAAGGGACTGACCGGTGTGGTTGACGCTTTTAATGCCACTTATCATACCGTGGAGACAAGACCATGGATGGAAAGCCGGCTGGTATCCTTAGCACTGGTATTCATACTTTTTATACTGGTGTCTTTTTCTGCATTGCTGTTATTATTCAGTAAGCTGGGGATCAGGTTGCTTTTCGAAGCCGGCATCATCAAAGCATACGTCGTTGTTATCCTGCTGCAGACAGGCAAATGGATTATCATCTTTTGCCTCACTTTTTTTGCTATTTCTTTCCTGTACTATTTTGCCCCGGCCCGTAAAACAAAGTGGCGTTTCTTTTCACCCGGCTCTTTGATGGCAACCTTTCTCTGTATTATTGCTTCCCTCGTCTTTTCTTATTTTGTTAACCATTTTGCTCCCTTTAACAGGTTCTACGGTTCCATCGGAACACTGATCGCCATGATGCTCTGGATGAATTTCAGCGCTCTTTCCTTATTGATCGGTTTTGAGTTAAATGCAAGTATTAAGAACGCCAGGATCAAATCAAATGAACCAATCAGCATTTAGAATGTTTATTCATTGCGGGCTAACAGATTAATAGAGCCTGTGGACTGTGGACTGTTGACCGTGGACATATTACCAGGTTGACAAATAATCTGTGAACCGTGAACTGTGAACTTATAACTACATGCCAGATATTGCATCCATACGAAACGAATACCGGTTATTGCGCCTGGAGTATGAGAACCTCGATAACAATCCGGTCAACCAGTTCAGGTTCTGGCTGAACGATGCCATACATTCACAGGTGCTGGAGCCTACAGCGATGACACTGGCTACGGCCACTCCTGACGGTATACCTTCGGCCCGTATGGTTTTGTTAAAGGATGTAGATTCCGTTGGATTTACTTTCTTTACCAATTATGAAAGCAAAAAAGGCAGGCTGCTTGAGATGAATCCACGTGCTGCACTTGTTTTTTTCTGGCCCGAACTGGAACGCCAGGTCAGAATTGAAGGAAAAGTGACAAAAACACTGCGCCGTGTTTCCGATGCATATTTCAATGCCAGGCCCGAAGGGAGTAAGATCGGATCATGGTCATCGCCTCAGAGCCGGCAGATTCCCAGCCGCGAATATTTGGAAATCCTTCAGCGCGATTATTTGCAGCTTTTTCAGCACAGGAAGTTTGAAAGGCCGGAGAATTGGGGAGGATACACACTGGTACCGGTTCTTTACGAATTCTGGCAAGGCCGTGAAGACCGGCTGCATGATCGATTTGAATACATACGGAATGGCAATATGTGGGAAATCCACCGACTGGCACCGTGAGAAAGTAATCTGTAACCGGTAAACATTGAACAGTGAGTCGGCCATAATCTTTTCAACAAACGGAATCTTTTCAGACAGCCTCCTTACAATGACGCTCTATGTTAACTAATTGATCAATAATATAATGTGAATTTCGAACACTGAACACCGAATGTCGAATAACGAAGTT
>JAFGKY010000116.1 GCA_016928305.1 Bacteroidales bacterium | reverse complement strand
AACAAGGGTATTTCAATGCTGTTGAGGAGCATCAGGGTAATATTAACATTGGTTTCGATATTCCTTATATCCAGATAACCTTCTTTTTTGCCTTTTGCCATAATATGGGTAAGCTGAATGTGTTCGAACCTGGCAAAATCATCCCGTACATCTTTAACAAAATCATATTTTTCAAAAAAATCAGCTTTGATCGTTTCGTGATAATTAACGGCCGTGCTTAATAATTTCAAACGGGTAAGAATATATTTTTTCAGGATTGATAAGGAATCTTCATGGCTGCCGGTAATTTTACTTAATTCTGTTTTCACATGATTCAGTTCCTGTTTCAGCACTTCGTTGAACAGTTCTTCCTTGCTTTTAAAATAATAATAAAGAACGCCTTTTGCTTTGTGGATATGCCTGGCAATCTCGTCCATGGTGGTTTTATGGAATCCGTACCGGGAAAAATACTTTGTCGCTGCGTTTACAATTAAATTCCGTACTTCAATTTTTGACATGAATATTGACTTTATTTGTTTGTTAGTCAAAATTAATAATATTTCGTGAATATACAGGAGGTATATCAATATATACGGTCAGGTACAACCTGCCCCTGGCTGATAAAGAATCTGATTCATGTATGCATAAAAGGTTGGAGGTACAGCCTCCAACCAGCCCATTCAAAAACCGACCACTGACAGGGTTGCAGCCCGCATATCCGACACACACCGTTGTCAGGGTCTTCTTTCCTCATTCTCATTTTCATTTTCCCCAATTAGCCTGCTATCCCTCATGGTTTTTTTTGCAGGCCTTGGCACTTTTATCCTGCAACAATGGAAAATGCGTTAAGCAACAATTTTTCAGCCAATCAACGGAATCCCGGAAGCACTTGAACAAGACCATTGATTATTTCACAAGAGCTTCCAGCAACTGCAACAATTGTGATGTATCCGGCAAATTGTATCGCGCAAAAGACGGACTAAGGCCAATCCGGATGCTATACACAAAATCGGGCAACGCCTGAAACAGAAATTCATCGGTATTGTCATCACCTGCAGCCAGGATAAAACCATAGTATTCATCCGTTATTAATGTAGCCGCGGACAGGCCTTTATTGTATTTGCTGCTTTTCACTTCCAATACTTTGTTGCCTTCAAGGATCTCGAAATCTGTTTTATGACGGATTATCTCCGCAAGGTCATCACGCAATTCATGAAGGCGTAACTGGGCAAAATCAGAATCAGCATTGCGATAATGCCATGCGATACTTGCAGCTTTCTCTTCAATGAAAGTGCCGTTACAGCGGTTAACATAATCTGTCATAATAGGCATTACTGCCTCTTTCCATTGATCATCCGTATGAAAAGTTGATTCCCATTCTCTGCCTGCTTTTTTTATGAAATAACCATGCTCAGCAATGAGAGTGACAGCACTTTTCTTAAATTGCTTTTCAAGAAAATCTTTGCCTCTTCCGCTGATTATTACAATGTGGTTTTTAGGGTCGTCTGTAAGTCCTTTAATTATGTTCAGTGTTTTATCATCAATCGTAGCCAATTCAGGGTATTTGGCAAATGGCACAACCGTGCCGTCATAATCAAGGAAAAGAATACGACGATTGGCCTTTTTATAGTCAGCAACCATTTGAGCGGTAATGGTCTCATTAATAAATTTTACCCCCATCAGATCCTGTTGTTTTTTAATTTCATATGTCTGGTTAAAAAAATCAAAAGCCCATGTAAAAACATTATAATCGGCTATCCGGTTTTGCATTCTGCTGACCCGGACCTGCTTCTCATCTGTTTTCATTTCAAGTGCAGTATAAATAGCGTCGGCGATCTCTACATGATCCGCAGGATTAATGATTATGGCTTCGCTCAGTTCCGATGCAGCTCCTGCCATTTCGCTCAGAATCAGAACTCCCTTGTTATCTTTCTGACAGGCGATATATTCTTTTGCAACAAGGTTCATTCCGTCGCGCAACGGTGTTATAAGGCCCACATCGCTTAAATCATAGAGTGCTACCAGATCATTGAATGACAACGACTTGTACTGATATATAACCGGTCTCCAGGATAAAGTGCTGTATTTACCATTAATGCGTCCCACGGTTGATTCAATCTCTTTCTTCATTTCCTTGTAATTTTCAATACTGTCCCTTGAAGGAACAACAACCATATTGAAAACCACTTTCAATCTCCATTCAGGATATTTTTCAAGAAATGTTTCATAGCCTTTGAGCCTGGATAATAAACCTTTCGAATAGTCAAGCCTGTCCAGTGAGAAAATAAGTTTTTGTCCCGGCAGGCATTTCTGATATTTTTGTTTAGCTGCCACAACCGACTTATTGCCGGAGGCATTATGAAATTTATCATAATCAATACCGATCGGGAAAGCATCTGCTTTGACCGCCCTGTCCGGGGTTACGATAATGTTCTGGCGACATTCATATCCGGTAGTTCTTTTAACGGATTTGATAAAATGTTGCGTATAGTCATGTGTATGGAAGCCCACCAGATCTGCGCCGAGCAACCCAAGGACAATGGATTCGCGCCAGTTGCGCGGTAACAACCTGAACACCTCGTATGAAGGGAAAGGAATATGCAGAAAAAAGCCGATGGTAACATCGGGCATTTTTTCCCGGATCATTGCAGGAAGCAACAGTAACTGGTAGTCGTGTATCCAGATAAAATCACCCGGTTTCAGGTGCCTGACAAGTTCTTCACAAAAGATGGAATTTACATCCTCATAGGCCCTGAAATAGCTGTTGTTAAATACGCTGTAGGAAGAAAAATAATGAAACAAGGGCCAGATAAGGTTATTACAAAAACCTTCATAAAACAAGGAATTGAGTTTTGGAGAGATTTTAACCGGCACCATATCAAAATGTTCATTTTGAGATTCAGCATCGGTATAATTCTCAGGCAGATTATCGATGATACCTGCCCATAGGATCTTATGGTCATTTGACCCGGAGTTCTTATGCTTAAAACTCTCAGAAAGTGCCAGGATAGCTGAAACAAGTCCTCCGGAATTCTGCAATGTTTTAACTCCGCTTTTTGATCTGACAAATCTGAAAGGTAACCGATAAGCAGCAATGACCAATCTTTCGAATTGCTTCTCTGCTTTCATGTTGATTCGATATTCTTCATTTTAACGCTCAAATGCAAATTTAATGCTTACATTCTTAATAAACGCAGAAAAGGAAGATAATATTGATTTCGCCGAACCGGGAATGCGATATGCTGCCATTCCGGCAAAATATTTTAAATGAAACGCCATTTTTCTATGTTTTCCTGCGCCGGCTGATACCTTTCGTTTTTTTCCGGCGTATTATTTTCTGCAAAGCTACAACAGCTGATAAAACGGACTTCTCATAGCTTTCCGTGTTTTTTTTTACAAAATGATTCTCACCGGATACCGACAACTGTATTTCACAAAACTGATTTCTGGGATTACCCGAAGCTCCTTCAAACAATGTAACGTCAGCTCTCAGTATTGAATCATCCTGGTCGAACAATTTGGACACTTTATCTTTTACAAAATCTTCAAGTTGATCACTGGCTTTGAAATGGACTGCCTGGAATGATATATTATTCATAATTCTTTCAATTTATTGATTAATACGAGAAACCTGTCCGGCCCCTGTTATCACAATCCTGCATAATTTATTTTCTTCCCCCAGGCTCCGGCAAGTTCTAAGGGCTGATTTTTATCGGTTTGTAAAACCGATGGTTTAACGCTTAAAACCGGCAGTCTGGAATGATTAATTATTTGCTGCGAATACGGTCCAACAAAATAAGCCTTAAAATTATAATCGAGATTAGCAGTAAGTACAATTAAATCGGTTTTATAATCCTTTGCGACCTCAATGACTTTTTCCGGAAAATCTTCACATGCACTCAATACTGTATGAAACTCCACATTGTCATTGTGCAACCGGATTTTAAGTTCATCCATTAAAATCGTAAGTTTTTTAAGGTCTCCGGGTCTTTTTTTCTCTGTAAGGCCAAGCAGAATTAATTCCGAGTTATTTTTCTCAATAATTGGCCGGGAATAAAAGTATTTATCTATTGCTCCTGTTGTAATCCTTATCGGAAACAATACTTTTTCAAATTCGGTCTTTTTCCAGTTACCGGGAATTGTTAAAACAGGACAGGTGGTATTTTTAACCACACGAAAAGCTTCTGACCCAATAAAGAATTCACGCAGTCCGGATGTGCCATGCGTACCCATGACGATCAGGTTTACATTTTCTTCGTATGCATAACGGCAAATCCGGTCAGCCGGCTGCCCGTCCAGGACTATTCCGGTTATTGGAATGCCGGTATCTTTTTGAATCTTGGAGGACAGTTCTTCCAGCCGATCTTTCATTGTCAACACCAGGTCGGGTGTCGACCTGAAATCGGGTAAAAACAATTCCGCAGGTTCCAGGTAAGTGAACATGTCCACTACGTGCAACAGGGTAATTGAGGAATTCTGTCTCCTGGCGATAGCAATCCCTACCCTAAGCGCACTTTCTGACAGATCCGAAAAATCGGTGGGAATTAAAATTGATTTTAATTGTGCTTTCATGGCATCATACTTTACAGGTTAAATATGGTAATAACGATAATACACCTTCCTGTATCTTTCCGGTGGTAATCCAACAGCTTTTTTAAAGTATCTTCCGAAGTATGAATTATCTTTAAAACCAAGCTTATAGGATATTTCCGAAACATTCAGTCCGGTGTTTACAAGAAGACGTTTAGCTTCCAGAATGATCCGCTCCTGAATTAACTCACTTACCGTTTTATTGAATATCTCTTTGCAGATAGCATTCAGGTAATTGGGAGAAATACTAAGTTTCTGAGCATACTCTCCGGGAGTCTTAAGTTCTTGGTACCTGGCATTTATCAGTTTACGGAATTCGTTTAACAGTTGCTTTTTTCTGTCGGTTATCATGAATCTGCCTTTTATAAAAGCCTTGCGCCGATATAACATGATCAATATCTTAAGGCATAAACAGATTACCTCTTTTGAATTTTCATTGAGGTTGTTGTATTCCGTTGAGATAACATCAATTATATGGCTCCATTCCGATTCTTCCGCCTGTTCGATTTTAATAAATGGCGGAAAATCGCCCAACAGCGTTTGATCACTTTTTATTATCGGATTACCTGTATAAATCAGGTTATAAAATGCATCCGTGAATTGTACCGCTAAACCTTCTATCTTATTTTGTTTTTCCCAACTGGCAATTTTATATTTATCAATAAGAAAAATCTTGTTTTTCAATGCGATATGTTCATCAAAATCAATTTGCAGTAACCCATTTCCACCTGTCACATAGTATATTGTATGCCATTTCCTTTTGGTGATTTGTTCTGCATTAAAATCTAAATTATTAATATTCAGCATCTTAAAATCACTAAAAGTTCCCTTATTATCTGTAACATTATGAATATCATTCATAACAATAATTTATTCAGTTGAATTATACCACAAAGATAATTCAATTGGTTTGATAACCCATGGCATTATTCAGGCAGGAAATGGCACAAATCGATTGCGTATGAAATAAACGAATTACGTGTCCTGGCCAGTTAGCAAAATTACAAGCCCCTTAATGACTGGTTAATACTATAAGCACATTACGGTTTAACGAATTTCGCGATGGTTTTCTCTTCGGAGAACAAGGTAGCCGTGTTGATCAACGCAAGATGCGAATAAGCCTGTGGAAAATTACCCAACAGTCTTTTTGTTGAGAAATCAATATCTTCACTCAAAAGGCCCACATGATTTCCGCATACCAGAAGGTTTTTGAAGATATCCCTTGCTTCATCCTTTCTTCCAACACTAAACAATGCCTGTACCAGCCAGAAAGTACATATGGTAAATGATGAGACGGGATTTCCGTATCCATCATGATTAATATACCGATACATCAAACCATTGTGAAACAATGCGTTTTTCACTGCTGTTACCGTCTTTTCGAATTTCGGATCCGTTGCTTCCAGAAAGCCGTATTCAGCCATGAGCAAAAGTGAGGCATCGAGGTTTGTATTGCAGTATGTCTGTGTAAAAGTCTGGAGGTCTTCGTTCCATCCATATTTCAGGACACTGGTTTTGATATCATCGGCAATTCCCTGCCATGTTTCGGCATACGATAATTTATTCAGCAGAAAGGCAATTTTTATGGCTCTGTCAACCGCTACCCAGCTCATAACTTTTGAAAAAACGAAATGCTTCTCTTCATAACGTATTTCCCATATTCCCTGATCAGGTTTTTCCCATCGGGTTGTAACGGTCCGGATAATGTTACGGACTATTTCCCACATATCCTCAATTTCATCCAGTGTTCCCGGGAAAAAAACATAATACTGATAGATAACATTTAAAAGATAACCAAATACATCGTTCTGCCGTTGTAAATAAGCATCATTGCCAATACGCACAGGTTTTGAGTTTTCGTAACCCGAAAGATGAGGAAGATCGGTCTCTGAAAGGTTCCGCTCACCTCTGATTCCATACATAATCTGAAAGAAATCATGTTTGGATTTCAGAATCCTCATGATGAAGCCCAGAAAACGTTGTGCGGCGTTATAATGGCCCATTCTCAGCAGTGTGTCAATGGACATAGAAGCATCGCGAAGCCAGCAAAACCTGTAATCCCAGTTGCGAACCTCACCAATGGTTTCAGGGATGCTTGTGGTAAGTGCAGCTAAAAGCGCACCGGTGGGATCGTATGACATGATCTTCAATATGAGAAGACTCCTGATTATTTCTTTGTTATACAGCAAATATTGTTTGGAACGGTTTGCCCAGTTAAGCCAGTATACCTTGGTGCGCTGATATTCAAGATATACTCGTGCAATATCAATCTCTACCAGCTTCTGATTGTATGACAGCAACAGGAACTCATGTTGCTTAAGTGCAATTTCCCTTTTACCGAGTACATCGGTAAGATCAAAACTGGTATACAGATATATGCAATCCGTAGGCCATTCCACTGAATAAGTACGGATATAGTTCTCCCGGATAACATGAGAAACTTCATCCCTTGCATAATTCAGTTTGGGATCGTAGTGGATTTTAATAACCGGCTTACCTGATATGATACGGATATACCGGTAAATTTCGGCAGGTGTAAAATAATCGTTATCCCCTGTTTTGTAACGGGGCATGAAGTCAATCACCTCAAAAACACCCTTATCCGATTTATAGGTAGTACATAGGATATTGGTGCAGTAAAGGTATTCCTGCGACAGGGTATAGCTTGCATCAACATCGATGGCGAACGAACCTCCTTTTTCAGTATCCAGCAGTTTTGCAAATACCGAAGGTGAATCAAAGTCGGGCAGGCAGCACCAATCAATGCTGCCTTTATCAGAAATCAATGCCGCACTGCGGCAATTGCCAATTACACCATAATTCAGATTATTCACGCAAGTGTGGTATTGGTAAAGATCCGGGATGCATTTATTCTTTGACCTGATGTATAACTCTTTGCGGGAAGGGGATCTCAATACCTTCGCGGTCAAAGGCTATTTTCAGTCGTTTGCGTAACTCCCCGCTTACTTCCCATTGTTTTAGCGGCCGGGTATCGCCGAGAATTTTAACAACAACAGCGGAGTCAGCAAACTCCTCCACACGCAAGAAACAAGGGGGTTTGATAATTGCGTCCTTAAAAAGCGGGTCATTGGCAAGTTCATTTCCGGTTTTATTAATTACTTCAATAACATGCTCAAGATTTGAACTGTATGAGATACCGATATTCATATTAACCCTGGCAAATTTCTTTGACAGATTCGAGACCTTCTTTATTTCGCCATGGGGTATGTGATGAACCGTTCCGTCGAGGTCTCTCAGGGTGGTCATTCGCAAACTTATATCTTCAACCAGTCCGCCAATGCCATCAATATTAATAACGTCGCCCATACGATACTGGTTTTCAAGGATAATAAAAAGTCCCGAAATGATATCCCGGATAAGATACTGGCCGCCAAATCCGACGGCCAAACCCACAATTCCGGCTCCGGCCAGAATCGGACCAATTTCAAGGCCGCCCTCCTGGAGGATCATCAGAACGGCTATCGTTGTAATAACTATCGTAAGCGCTCCGTTAAAAATCCGGATAAGTGTATTCTCCCGCTTAATTTCAGACTCCGGAGGCAGGGTTTTATCCGAAACCACGGTTATCCTCACAGCTTTCCTGATAATCCTGCTAACTGCCTTATTAAAAATAAAGGCTATCACAGCTATTATAACAATTTTCACACCGTGGGTCATAAGCCATTGTCCAACAAGCTCAAACCAGCTACTGATTTTTTCATCCATAGTAGTATGTAAGTTGAAGTTATGAAACCATAAACCTTTTATTTTCGTACTTTCTGTTACCCGTGAAGCAGCACTTTACAACAGCAACATTCAGACAATTTCTTTCTGCCCATGTGAGTTAATAAAAAGAATGGTTCCGATTTTGTCATAACCACTCATTATGGCTTCTCCGTTATGTTTCAGTCCCTCTGTCCTGAAACCGATCATAACCAGTGCCGCATCGGCAGATCTCTCATTAATCAGGCTCTTTGAGGTCATTCCGGGTTCTTCAAGGATGATCTCAATATTTTTTTCGGTGATCGGAAGTCTTCCCGAATGGACCAGCTCCGCCAATGCCTTCCGGGTTTCACCATATTGCTCCGGCGGACAGATATCAAATATTTTAATAGCAGACTTTTTCCAGTCGGGATGACCTGAAATAATGAAACTAAGCAAAATAAGCAAGCTGGAATTCTCAACATCCTGATAATTTATCCAGACATGTATTCCGTTTCTGAATAACACATCTCTCCTGCTGCTTGCAAGCAAACAGATATCAAAGTCGCCGGCTTTTATGAGCCTGATATTTTCAATGATTTCATTGAGGTTCTCCGGATTCTCTTTATCGTATTCAAAAATCACCATGTTATTTTCCATACCGGATACACCCGGTACCTGGATTGCCTGTGCAATGGCAGAGGTATAAGAAGGAGAAATGATCGTATCCACATAGACGTGATTATGTGAGGTATCATATATTTCTATCAGGTGTGACAGCTCATCGGCAGCTTGTTTGCTTGTAGCCCTGGAGTAATATCCATCGATCCGGTGCAGGTATGTGGCAAAGCCATAACGGTACGATATCCAGTTCAGCAGCTGGAAAGCCCTGGTCCGTGTGAAAGAATCCTTTGAGATGCAGATAGCGCTTGGCCTCCATTCCTTCACTTTTTTCTTGCTGCCCTTTTTCTGAAGGTATACCTGCAGATTTCGGTTTATCTGGAACAACGCATTGGCGAACAGCGATTCCAGGCCCTGCCGTTCGCTGTGGTAATATTTGATGTAAGTATATAAGCTTATTATGATTATAATGGATCCCAGCGCATAAGGTGCGCTGATCTTAAACATAACCCACACGGCAAGTATAAATCCTGACAGTGAGAAATACCATCTCGACCGGAAGGATGGTCTGTATGAAGGAGAGGATCCAAAGTGATTCAAAAAAGAGATCAGGCACAATGAACCATAGGTTACCAGAAAAAACATGGATATGATCTGGGCCACTGCATTAACGCTTCCCAGTGAAACGAAAACCATGGCAATGATTATGGTCACCAGCGAGGCGTTAACCGGTTCTTTATCGGAACTTCGTGCACGTGACAGCCACCAGTTGATTTTAGCCGTCGGAAACGAAACATCCAGTGCCAGTGCCTGCAGCGTTCTGGGAGCTACCATCACCGATCCCAGGGCTGACGAAAGGGTAGAAGCTGCGAGACCCAGCGGTATTATTACAGAGCCTCCGATGGCAATTTTGCTCATTATTAATTGATTATTGAGCATGTCTTCAGCACTGGCTGATATGGCGAGTTTATAAATAACTGCCAGGTATACTATAATACCCGTAAAGGTTGCCATGATGGTACCAAAAGGTATCGATTTCGCAGGATTGTTCAGATCTCCGGAAAGGCCTACTCCGGCAGTCATTCCTGTGAAAGCCGGGAACACAATAGCAAAAACAACAAAAAAATCCTGCATGTTTCTCATATCAGCCCGGGGAATTTTTCCTCCCGAAAGGGTCTGGAATTCAGTATTTCCAACGAAAAACATCAGCAGAGAAAGAAAGAGTATACCAACTACAACATAAAGTGCTTTCACGCCCAGGTTCGCTCCCTTTTTAAGGATCGTGATTCCCAGTATTGCCATCACAGGCATACTGATTACCTGACGCGGTAAATGTACGTTCAATGAATCCGCAAAATAGTTAAAACCAAATTCAAAGGCCTCGGTGAAAGCAATGACATAAAAAGCGACGCTGATGGCTTGTGACAGGTATAATGCAATGCCGATAGTCGCACCAATATTCAGGCCGAACGAACGTGAGATGATAAAATACTCCCCTCCACCTTCAACCCGTTTGTTGGTAGCCAGTTCTGAAATAGCGAAAGCAGTGGGAATGGTCATCATATGACCCAGCATAATTATCAACAACACACCCCAAAAGCCCAATGTCCCAACGGCAAATCCGAATCTCAGGAATAAGATTGCCCCCAGAATGGTTGATAAAGCCGTGAAGAAAACAGGTGCGGTACCAAACCGGTTCTTATTTTTGACTGCTTCCATACTTCGATTTTTGAAATTGCTTTTCCAGTTCGCTGGATATATCAACCGGATTGGTCAGCGGCATATCATTTCTATATAAATCATAATTTAAAAGCATGGATTTTTTCAGTTTCTCTAACTTCGGCAACTTGGTTCTGTTCGTTGTCTCAATATGATTGCCCTTTCTATCAACGATGATGATCTTCGGCAGAAAGACTCCCTTTCGGCCAATGAATCTATCCATGATCCGTACGGCATCCGTGTATTCTTTTCTTGTAGCACGCCCCAATGCCTCATAGTGTATTAATTCCCTGCCATCCCATGTGGTAACGGAGGCAAAGCTTTCGGACATCTTTTCTTCTATATCCAATTCCAGGTTTAACGTATCGTGTCCCGAAGGCATTAACAGCACTTTACCACCTCCGCCTTCAATATTGGCGGCATATCTTGGTATGGTAACACCCGAAATCCAACCCTGCAAATGTTTCATATATATTTTTCCAATCTGCACCGGCGTAATGAAATGCACAATGCCTTTTTCTTTATGGCACTGAAGCAAATAGTAAGGATGAACACCAACCCAGAACATTCTTCTGAACGTTTCTGCCAGTGTCTTATAATAATCATTTACATGATTCAGCAAAACCGTCTGATTCCGGATGGTAAATCCATGATCCCTGATTTTTTTAACAGCATTTGCCAGGTCTTTGGTGATCTCATGATAATGATTGATATGGGTCATGAAATATACATATTTTTCATAGCCCCTGTTGTACTTATTGGCCGAAACTTTGATCATCTCAAGCAGTTCATCGGTAATTGCCATGGGTAATACAACGGGAACCCTGGTGGCCATGCGTATAACCCGCAGATGCGGTATACGGCTCAGTTCCTCTAAAACATAAGCCAGCTGGCGTTTGCTGATCATAAGCGCATCACCTCCGGTGACAAGCACTTCGTTCACATTCCGGTTTTTCCCGATATAAAAAAGACCCCTGTTGATTTCAGTACTGTTAACATCAACCGTTCCATCCAGCGATTTTGACCGCTGGCAGTGTACACAATACGATGCACAGCTTGTGTTCTCGGCCACAAAAAGGGCAATCCGGTTCGGATAACGTTGATAGGCAGCCCCATAACTCCTGGAACTCTCATCCATGGCGCCTTCTTTACCCGTGTTGGGAAATAATAGATTGGCCGGTGTGGGCACACTCTGCCAGAATATCGGATCCAGTCTTCTTTCCGCTTTTTCATCCGGCAGCATGACGGGATGAAAAGGATCAGCCTGTATGAGTGAGGCATAGTAAGGCGTAATGCGCATGGGTTCTTTCCCCTGACTTTTGAGGGACTTACAGGTCCTTTCAATTTCACCCTCCTGAAACGGAGTTAATGCAATAACCTGTTTTAACTGATCGACACTTCGTACAGAATGCTTTATCTGCCATGCCGGATTGTTCCATTGTTCTTCCGTTACATCTTTCCATAATGCAATGGTCTTGAAACTTCTGGGTTCATATAAAAAAGAATCTCCTTCCTGCATGCTCTTACTGATTATGTACGTTATTATTATATTGATAAAATTACTACAATTTTAATGAACGGTCATAAAAACTACCGTTGTTCCTTTCATTCCTTGTAATTCAGCATAGATTCAATACTATCCATATGCATAGTTGGGTGACTTTCTCAACCCAACCCTTCGGAAACTATCATGATCCTTAATTTTCGAATTGTGAGTCTGCTCCGAAAAGTAGTTTTTTAGCCACTAAGGTACCAAGCCACCAAGATATCACAAAGTATAATCCATTAATTATAAACCCTTTGTGATCCTTCGTGATTTGGTGTCTTTGTGGCATTTTTATTATTTGTACATTTCGGAGTAGTCTCAATCTTCAATCGTTAATCTTCAATCAATGTCGTTTAGTTAAGGAAAGTAAGCTTCGACTCCGCTCAGCCTGACTGTCACTCTGAGCGGAGTCGAAGAGTAGGTCAGGATGTGAAACTAATATAAAGATGCTTGACTAAACGATATTGAATCTTCAATCACAAATCTGTTTTTAATGTAATCTTTATATATAGCAACTCAAGTTAATTAATCCGGTCTTAAATAAAAAGCAATTACAAAACTATCATGGGTGCTGACCAGCAATTTTTTCCATCGCTTACTCTTACGATAACTATTCCTTTTTCCGGAATGCTATCTGATAACCGGACATTCCCTGCGCCATTGATAACATTTATAACCGTATACGACGAATGCAGAACACCCGTTGTGCTGTACAAATTTACTTTTACACTCCTCCCGGATTCAACCGGCAGTTCAAATCTCAACTCCCCTGAACAATAATTCAGCTTCAATCCATCGCCTGACGATGGATTATTGTTATGATTGATCCCAATTGAAGAAGGTATTTCCGGTTCACCTATGGTATCCTCGTCTTCGTATTCCATATCAACAAGTTCGATCGGATTTTCACTTATGACCAGTTTAACATCTCCTGCGTCAGGGACCGCCCTGAACATGACGTATGTTACGGTGTCGGATTTCATGTAAGCCGTACTCACCGGTGTGTCGTTCTGGGTTACCGTTGCGGATGTCCACTGTTGAGGCAAAGGACAGCGAAGGGTCAGGGGATAATGGTAGAGTGAGTCGGGCAACGTATCGGTTACCTGTATGACAAGGGCACTATCCGATACACTCAGCGCAGTGACAGTGGCATTATCCCGTTCGTTGATATATGTTGAAACATTGGCAAACGTAGAAACCCAGCATTTGTAATTTCTGATCTTACAGTACAGGAGGCTGTTATTTAAAACAGCTGAATAAAGAGGCGAATAAGCATCCGGATCATCATCAATACCATGAATCAGAAATACGCACCATCCTTTTGAATCCACTGCCTCATTTATCTTTGCTTTAAAAGTTGAAACGGAATTCACCGATCCCTGAGTTCCGCATATGATCGAACTTATATTGAACCTGTCACCGGGGGTTTTGGTTTCAACATACCCCTGACATCCCCTGGCAGCAATATAATATTCAGCACAAAGCGCTTTATCTCCCACATGACAGTAAGGGTATGCAATGGTAACGCATTGCTGTGCCGTAACATGAGCATTTATTGAATCCTGTGAATCTCTGAGTTGTATTCTTTCCTTGCCTTTTATCAAATTGCTCAGCGAGATGTGCGTCACCGTGTGACTTCCGATCTCATGGCCGTTTAGTGCCATTTGATTCAGGGTATTCCAGTTGAGTGACCACGATGTCACCGTGTAGAATGTTCCATTGAATCCCAACGCATCGAACATGGGAACTGCTTTCGCATATTGGTTGGGACAATTATCATCAAAAGTGTATGTAATTGCCGATTGCCTGAAATCTTCCCAGTCGGCGATCTCAAAAATGATAGAATCAGACTGTGCATGTATATTCAAACCCGCGATCAAACCTGAAGCTATTAAAAAGATGTTGCTGAAATTTTTCATGTGGGATGTAATTTTACTTTCAAAAGTATCAAATCTTTTAAATAATTCAAGTTGCCATATTTATCAATATCGTTTAGTTAAGCATCTTCAAATTAGATTCACATCCTGACCTACTCTTCGACCCCGCTCAGAGTGACGGTCAGGCTGAGCGGAGTCGAAGCTTACTTTCCTTAACTAAACGACATTGAATCTTAAATCGTTAATCTTGAGTCCACTCTAAAAAGTGGTTTTTAGCCACTAAGGCACTAAAACACCAAGTTTCACGAAGATAAATTTTTAATTATTT
>JAFGKY010000014.1 GCA_016928305.1 Bacteroidales bacterium | reverse complement strand
CGTACTTGCAATAACATCAGTCCAGGCTCCTCCATTGTTGGTGGAGTATTCAATATGTACATTTCCGCTTGTCCCCGCAGACGTCCATGTGATATTTTGCATGGAGCCAACCTGCCAGTCTTCGCCTCCGTTTGGTGAGGTTACAGCAATTTGAGATAACGCTATATTCATTATTGTAAACAGCATTGCAACAATGAAGTAACAGGTTTTTAAAAGATTCACACGTACTTTCATGACATTATGTAATTTTTGAGTTTACGGCAATTTATTTAAAAACACGGATACATTGATCATGCATTCGCGGTACAAAATAACCACTGGATTGCTGTTTAAATTGACCACTCTCAATCAACTCTTCTCAAAGTAACCTACATCATAGGTCGTTTTAATCAACAACAAATTTAACTATTTTCTGCTATCTGTTCAAAATCCTTGAAAAACCATTTCTAAACATTCAAATTCGTTTCTTAGAAGCGGATAAATGTAGATATACTGCTTTTATAATTGATTTTAACATAAAATCCTATGATGATGTGTGCCATATTTTGCAACACATTCTTGATGGTTCTTTTGAGCTTTTTATATTGAATCATAGACTTAATGCAAAAGTTACAGATTTGATTAAAGAATAATTTATTTTTGTATACCACGATACATAATTAAAATTGACAATATGGCATTGGATATAAAAAAAGTTGAATATTACAATATTACCGTTGATGGTAATGCAATGGAAGGATTTAAACTGCTTTCCGTATTTGCCGACGCTGGTGTTAACTTGCTTGCTTTTAAAGCAGTTCCAGTAGAGCCTGAACGTACACGATTCTCTATTTTTCCTGATGATATTTCAAAGATGAACAAAGGAGCGAATAAAGCTGGATTAAAACTGGATGGTCCTCACGCTGCTTTGATAGTAAAGGGTTATGATGATGAGTCAGGAGAATGTGCTAATATCCATGAAAAACTTTTTCAGGCAGGTATTGATATTTACGAATCCAGTGGAATAGCCAATATAAAGGGAAGTTATGGAATCATTCTTTACTTAAAACAAGAAGATTGTGAAAAAGCTGTTACGGCTTTGAAGGTCTAACTTCCTTCAAACATGAATATTGAGTACTTATCGGACCCTTGTCTTGGAAAGCTTATTGAATAAGAAAGACGATAATCCTATAGTAATTAGGTCTATAGAATAAATACGGCAGGCAGACGCCGCTGGCCATATGCGAATAGTTAAACACAGATTTAATACAAAACACCCATGAAAAAAGCACTTCTTTCTCTTGTTTTAATTTCTTTCTATGTCTTGGTTTACGGCCAACCAGCAAATGACCAGGAAAGAATTGTTCACGTAAAAATACTTACAACCGATACGTTGATAAAAGGAATATATGTAGATTTAAATGATTTTCAACAAAACTACCCAAGTATCAGAACTGACTTCAGATCAAATGAAGAATACCTGCCTGTTAATAGCATTTATAATGATATGGATATCAACAGATTACTAATTCTTAATTCGAATAATACATATGTTCCATTCCGTCAAAAACACTGGGGTATTTGTGACGGTGAACATGTATTTATAAATTTTGGGGGAAAGTATCAACAAATCTCGATGGATGGAAAATATTCATCATTTACTGCATCCATCAGGGCTAATATGGGGCGTTCTTTATATCATAAAGAGTATTTTTTAAATGTGGTAAACGGAGATAGAATAATAGCCAATTATTTTTCTGTCAGTTCAATACTGTCAAAAGAGAATGAAACCTTGTACAACGAGTTTAAAAAAGATAAAAACAAATACTATATGATGTATACATATATAATTAAGCTAAATCAAAGCTATGAATACAAATAAATTTGTTCTCCCCAATGCTGCAACGTAAATTCCGGGTTACTAACCTGATCTGCAAAAGTTGAACCGTCATGAGCAGCCTTGTATGCCTGCAAAAATAATCAACCTGATAAAAAGAAGATCTTCAATTTCTTCAATTGGTTTCCAGGTATTGAATTAACTGAACAATGCTTTCCTGATACTCGTATTTTACATCGTGTTGTTTGACATATTCCTTGAATAAACCTACTTTATCATCATAGTGTTTCATTATTTGCCTCATGTTGATAAACTCACTCAGCTCCCCGTTTTCCTTCAACCAGTAACAGGTATACGGTTCTGTTTCATAGCCGTAAGGCAATTCCATCTCATAATAAGCATCGGGCGACTCCACTCCGTATACATTGCCTTTCTCCCTGTTACGACCCTGGTAATAATAAGATGATTTCTCAACAGCCGAAGTCTGCGATGCCTCACGGTATCCATCCGGCTTGCCCGGGACTTTTAGCCGGCATTTGTGTTCAGCATACAGATCATAGGTTGAATGGCATAATAATTCAACAAATGTATTGTTCAGCGCAATAAACTTCCTGTCGCTGATAAAAACAGTATCGATCAATCCCACCAGCTTAATTCCCATTGCATATTTTTCGCCTTTATCTTCGTAAACCATCTCTTCGGTCAGTGAATTATAGTTCAACAACGTTTCATTTTTTGACCCGGCTTTCATCAGAACAATCCCCCGGGTAAATTCAGGGAAAAGATAATGAGAACGTTTACTCATTGTTTCCTGTGAGAATGACATATCAAACGACAAGCAAAAAATCAACAAGTATAAAAACTGTTTCATGATAGATATTTTTTAATTACGAATGCTCTTACATGCTAAAATAAGAAAAAACAATTGTATGACAGAGATTAAATTACTGTCTTTTGCAGTCATTCAGTATAAATATCTTACTTTCCACCTGAATTACATGTTGCTTTTTTGATTTTCTCCAATATTCCCTTTATCTGATGCAAGGCTTGCAGCAACTAACGGTAGAAGCTTTATGCAGGTGACAAGGATTATGTAAAGATGATTTTTATCATCACCGGCTAATCTGCAACCGATAATCGTATCCATCCCGGCTTATTTCCGTATATAAATTCAGAGATAAGATTAGAAACGGATATGTTCGTATTTTTAACGAATGGTACTTATGTAAAAAAACAATTAGATTCGAACCTTCAATTTCTCACGCAGTCATAAATAGTGTGACATTTAAACACCATCATACATCAGTAAATATAACTATCGCTTGTAATGAAGAAAGGTAAAGAAAGAATTTGCGCAGGAACAATTTCATTTGTCATCTTGTTTTTATCATTTTCAGTTACTGTATATGCACAGACCAGTGCGTTACGTATTAATGAATTCATGGCTCTCAACCAGACTACCCTGATGGATGAAGATGCCGAATACTCCGACTGGATTGAAATATACAATCCGACATCCGGTGCTGTTAACCTGTCCGGGTGGTCATTAACCGATGATATTACCCAATCCAAGAAATGGATATTTCCGGATATCACGATAAATTCCGGAGCATACCTGGTATTGTTTGCTTCAGGGAAGAACAGAAATACAGCCGGTAATGAGCTGCATACCAATTTCAAGCTCAGCGGTGACGGTGAATACCTGGCATTGTTTGATCAGGGAGGTACAGTTATCACCGAATTCAATCCCGGTTTTCCGGTTCAGCAAACGGATGTATCCTACGGATATTATGAAAACAACCTGCTTTACTTTGCAGATCCCACTCCGGGGGCTGACAACACGCAATCTTCAGCGACCGTTCTTCCACCACCGGTTTTCAATATAGGTCACGGATTTTTTGAATCGCCTTTCCATTTAACCCTGTCGTGCGATTTTCCGGGTGCGGATATTTATTATACCACCGACGGAAGCACACCCGGATTCAGCAATGGAACAGAGTACACATCACCTCTCAATATCCAGACGACTTCCGTAATAAGGGCTGTTACCATTTTGGATAATACGATCATCAGCAAGGTGGTCACACAAACCTATCTGTTTTCAGACAGTGTCATTCATCAGCCAAACAATCCCGCAGGTTATCCTTCCGAATGGGGGCCATATGTCGATCGCAGCCTTTCCGGTAATGCCATTGCCGATTATGAAATGGACCCTGAAATGGTGGCCGATCCTTTATTTGCAAACAAGGTAAAGGAGGCTCTGAAAGATATACCAACACTTTCACTTGTATCCGACAAAGGCAATTTTTTTTCGCATGAAATCGATCCTGTAACAGGCGGGATTTATATTTATACCGGGGCCCCCGGTGATGAAACCGGACTCGGTTGGGAAAGGCCTGTATCTGTTGAATTTTTTAATTCAAAAGACTCAATCGATTTTCAAATAAATTGTGGAGTTCGTTTACAGGGGGGACATAGCCGCAGACCGGAAAAAAATCCGAAACACTCGTTTCTGCTGGTATTTAAATCAGAATATGGTCCTTCACGACTAGACTATCCATTGTTTGGTGAAAGAGCAGCTCAAAACTTCAATAACCTGATACTCAGAGCCGGTTTTGGTCTCACATGGCTTCACTGGAACGTTGAGGAACGGGAACAGGGCCAATTGCAAAGGGATATATGGACCAAGGATGCACAGCGTGCCATGGGGCATCCTGCAAGCCACTCCGGTTATGTCCATCTGTACATTAACGGGATATACTGGGGCGTATACGCACCATCCGAAAGAATGGATGCAGACTATGCAGTCTCCTATTTTGGCGGGGATGAAACCGAATATGATGTAATAAAAGATTACATGGAATCGGGCCTGGATGAACCTGCTGTGGACGGAAATACACAGGCATGGGATGCCATGATAAGCATGGCAAATGCGGGACTTACAACTACCGAAGCTTATCAGGCCATACAGGGTAACAATCCGGACGGCATGCCCGATGCGCAACATGAGGCCATGATCGATGTCGTTAATTTCGCCGACTATATGCTGCTGAATTTCTATGGCAGCAATACCGACTGGGATCATCATAACTGGGCGGCCATACGGAACCGCGTAAATCCGGGAAAGGGATTTAAATTTTTAAGCTGGGACGCAGAACACATGATAAAGGCCATAGACGGGAGTGTTCTTGGAGAGAATAATGATTACTGCCCGAGTCGCATCTTTCAACAAATGAAAGAAAATGAAGACTTTCGGCATTTGTTTGCCGATCGCGTTGTCAAGCATTGTTATGATGGAGGAGTTCTCACTCCGGAAGGCACGGTCCAACTATGGTCATCAAGAAGGAGCCAGGTTGAAAAATCAATGGATGCAGAAGCCGCGCGCTGGGGAGACTACCGGCGCGATGTGCATCCCTGGTCGAGCGGCCCCTATAACCTATACACAACAGATACTTACTGGCTGGCAGAGCAAAATTTCATGTCAGACAGCTATTTCCCGTCACGCACTTCCGTATTCATCAACCAGCTAAGAAATGCAGGCTTGTTTCCCCTGATCGATCCCCCTGCCTTTTTAATCAATGGCAGTCCGTTTAAACAGAATACCATAGAAGCAGGTGATGTTCTTACCATCACCGCAGCTCAGGGTACTATTTATTATACTACCGACGGCAACAATCCCGTTGTATGGCAATCCGCACAGGGAAGCAAGGAAACCTTTCTGATCGCTGAAAGTGCGGATAAAAGAGTGCTGGTACCCAAAGCGGATATCGGGAATACATGGTTTTCGGATATCAGTTACAATGATACTTCCTGGCAGGTGTGTTCAGGAGCACCGGGTGGAATTGGTTATGAAACGGGTACCGGATATGAAAGCTATATTACTCTTGATGTCCGCAATGATATGTATACCGGAGGTACCAGTCCCAATACCAGTTGTTATGTCCGTATTCCCTTTACGGTCAACGAAAACGATCTCTCCGCATTTACATCGCTTATACTGGGTGTAAGGTATGATGATGGTTTTATTGCTTACCTGAATGGGAAAAAGGTAGCAGAAGCCCTTGCCCCTGCCTCACCGGTATGGAATTCGGCTGCAACCGGGAGTCATGAAGCGACCTCCCTGCTGACATTCAATATTTCAGATTGTATAAGCGATTTGAAATCAGGAGATAATTTATTGGCTGTTCAGGGATTGAATCAGAATATCACAAGTACCGACTTTATCATCTCTGTCACCCTTACAGCCAGTGATCAGGCTGCAGGTGCAACTATTTCCGAAAGCGCTGTTCCCTATGCGGGACAAATTGCATTGAATGAATCAAGCAATATCAAAGCACGCACTTTTTATAACGGCGAATGGAGTGCTTTAAATGACAGGTACTTCCTTATCCCGGACGATTTACTGGATATCCGGATAACAGAAATTCATTATCATCCGTTACCGGATGGCATTATCGAAGACAGTGAATTTGAATTCATTGAAATGAAAAATACCGGAACCGCCACCCTGAATCTGGATGGGTTAAGGTTCATCGATGGGATTGATTATACTTTTGCTTCCGAAACGGCTTTAAGACCGAATGAATTCGTTGTCCTCGCTGCCAATTATGGAAGTTTTTTCAACCGTTATGGTTTTGTGCCTTTTGATGAATATAACGGACAGCTTGACAACAATGGTGAATGGATCATCCTTGTCAGTGCCGCCGGTGACACCCTTTGTTCGTTCCGTTATAACGACGGTGGAGGCTGGCCTGTAACGCCGGACGGAATGGGGAACTCTCTCGTGCCAACAGCAATTAATCCCTCCCGTGATCAGAATGATCCTTATGCATGGCGTGCTTCTTACTATACAGGAGGTTCACCCAATCGTGATGATATCATTACAGAAACCATTACAGTGCAGGTTCAGGCTAAACAGCATAACATTCTGAACCAGAATTATCCCAATCCGTTTACCGATATAACTTACATAGATTATCAACTGTATGATGATGCCCAGGTTAAACTTTCTGTTTACAACATGACAGGTCAGCAGGTGGTTACGCTGGTTAACAACAGGCAACCGGAAGGCATGTACCAGGTTGACTGGAATGGTACTGACCGGTATGGTAACAGGGTTACCAATGGCATGTACTTCTACAGAATTGAGATAGTTGCATCAGATCTATCCGAAGTAATCACGCGGAAGATGCTACTGATGCGGTAAGCCTCACCCCTCCTCACCCCCGTCCCCTCTCCAACCTGGAGAGGGGTGATGCGTTGAGCCCTGCAGTGACGTATCTGTAAATGACAGGATGCTGGTTTGGGATTGCTTCCTCCTCACCCCCGTCCCCTCTCCAACCTGGAGAGGGGTGATGCGTTGAGCTTTGCTATAACCTATCTGTTAATTATCGACTGTTGGTTTGAATTATTGATTATTCCTGTAATCTTCATTTTTATTAATTAACTTAAGTTGCTACTTATAAAGATTATAATAAAAATAGACTTAAGATTAACGATTTAAGATATATGAAGTAAAAATGCATATACAATATAGTCAATACTATGCAAACTTAGACATACCCTTCTTAAATCAAAAATCATCATTTATAGTTCTTAAATCATATTAAGAATTTATAACCAGCAACTTGAATTAATTATAATCATTATTTCAAGATATTTATACTGAGGCCCCTATAGTTGGTTATATACCCATAAAGAGTACCTAATTTCAATTCAACTGAGAATTTTACAGGAATATAATTTCCGCTATTTGTAATCCAAATGGTCATCGCTTCGGAAGTTCTGAAAAAATGTCCAATTATAGTGACTGGTTTAATCTTCAGACACTCAACATTTCCATAATTCGTTTTTATTGTTTCCTTCCCACAATATCTGATTGTTAAATCCCAAACCTCATCTATAAAAAAAGTAGTGGTGCTGACGGTATGGTTCAACGGTAAATTATCTCCCAGGAAGTTCGCCCTGTAATGATAAAATCCGGATAAAAGATCATAAATATTTTTTGGTACAACTACAGTATCTGTCTTTGTACTATACACCAAAGAGGAATCCTTGCGGGACAAACGATCATAATAAACAGTATTGATATCAACATAATCACCCTCAATAAGAACTCTTGAATCAGAGATAGGTAAGCCGGTTACGGTATCCATACAACATTCATATATAAAGCATATATCCTTTATGAATTTTACCAGGCCGGTGTTTGCCGCATAAGCATGAATATATGCACCAGGGCACTTTTTATCATATGTAAATTCAAGATAAGCATCTCCAATCTTAAAAATACCATACATCAATGAAAAGTCCACTTTTTCATTTGGATAATAAGGGATTTTCGTATTGTTTATTTGAGAATAAGAATACTGAATACAAATAATTGAAATCAAACCTGCAAGAAACTTCCTCAATAGCTAATTATTATAATTATTATTAATAACGAATCTAATAAAAATTCATAAGAATAAATAATGTTATTATAAAGCAATTCAAGGGTTATTATACTTCAGCTGATGCTGTAATCCTCACCCCCGTCCCCTCTCCAACCTGGAGAGGGGTGATACGTTTAGCCCTGCAGTAACGTATCTGTAAATGATCGACTGCTGGTTTGGGATTGCTTCCTCCTCACCCCCG
>JAFGKY010000115.1 GCA_016928305.1 Bacteroidales bacterium | reverse complement strand
TTTTATATTTGCTCATAGTACAAATATAGGCAAAGCCATAAGAACATTACCACCGTCAAAGACGGTGGGTTTCTAAATTGAACTAAAAGAAAATGGCACACGTACCTTCACCGTCACGCTATTCGTCAATGATCTATAACCATTGCGGTAACAGCGGTTTGAAACTACCGGCCCTCTCCCTTGGCCTGTGGCATAATTTCGGTGATGTTGATTCCCCGGAGACTGCAAAGGACATGATCCTGGCAGCATATGATTCAGGAATAACGCATTTTGATCTGGCAAACAATTACGGGCCCCCTCCGGGATCGGCAGAAGAAAACTTTGGTAAAATACTTGCCATCCATCTTAAATCCTATCGTGATGAAATCATCATTTCTACAAAAGCCGGTTATAAGATGTGGGATGGACCTTATGGTGAGTGGGGATCCCGCAAATACTTACTGTCCAGTCTCGACCAAAGCCTGAAGCGCATGAAGCTGGACTATGTAGATATTTTCTATTCCCACCGTCCCGATCCCGACACCCCGCTTGAGGAAACCATGGGTGCCCTTGATCAGGCTGTTCGCCAGGGAAAAGCATTGTATACAGGAATTTCAAATTACAAACCTGATCAGACTACCCGTGCATCAGAAATATTGCGCCGGCTTGGTACTCCATGCCTGATTCATCAACCAAAATACTCCATGTTTGAACGCTGGGTTGAAGAAAAGCTTCTGGATGTATTGGAAAAGGAAGGCATCGGATTGATTGCATTCTCTCCCCTGGCACAGGGTTTACTTACCGATCGTTATCTTAAAGGCATCCCCAAAGGATCCAGAGCTTCCAAGGCCCATGGGTTTCTGAAAAAAAACGACATTACACCGGAAAAGCTGTCCAAAATTGCAGCGCTGAACGATCTGGCAAAAAAGCGCGGTCAGTCTCTTGCCCAGATGGCCATTGCATGGTTACTGAAGGATAAAAGAGTAACGTCTGTGTTAATTGGGGCCAGTTCGGTTCAGCAGTTGAATTCGAATCTTGCCGCACTTAATAAGTTGGAATTCCATCCATTTGAACTGCAGGAAATAGAAAAAGTGCTGAAGGAATAGGAGGAAAGAAGGTTGTAGTTGTAGTTGTAGTTGTAGTTGTAGTCGTTGTAATTGTTGTAATGGTTGTATTTGTTTTAATGGTTGTGGGAATCGTGACTGTCAATATCGTCAGCTATAATAATAGAAACAGGATAACGGATATCGGATGTGTGAGCAAGAACGTGGTTACCGGTATTTGACCGGATTTCAGAGCGCCATACGCATCCTAACTCCGTGACATCCGTTATCAACCATCCGCTGTCCGAAAAACCGTTTAACGTTTACTGTTTACTTCTTACTATTCACCGTTTATCATTTATCATTCACCGGGAACCATAAAAATAAATCAACAAATTAATAAATCAACAAATCAGCAAATTATTAGCGCGTTTAAGAAGAATTTCATATTTTTAGTTTGTATTAACATACAGGAATATGAAAAGGAAGGGAAGTGTTATTCTATTATCCATGGTAATATTAACAAATTCATATCCCCAGGCTCCTGAGCTTTATAATAAGGTCAACCATTTGCTCTGCGTGGTGGAAGATATCAGGACCGTCAAGAAAAACTGGCAGCAACTGGGATTTACCCAGATCAAGGATGAAGGTGAAATAACCATCTTATCCGCCTTTTCGGAAGAAGGTGAAGCCATACGGGGAAAGATGGCCATTGGCTATCTGGATGATGCTATTGTGGTCTGGATCCAGACCTCAAAACGGGGAAGTCCTTTTTCTGATTATATGCATACCAGCAAAGAAGGTGTATACAGCCTGGTGTATGCCGTAGATAGTAAAAAAAGCCTGAAAAAAGAAGCCCAACGCCTTAAGGAAATGGATATCAACATACTCGACAACCTGGAAATAAGGACCAGCCATGGAAAAATAAATTACTATTTATTCAATACAGCGAAAAACGGGAAATATGTGCTGGGATTTTTATTGTCTGGCGATGCTGAAAAACTCTTTGATCCTGAAAAAGATGGCAGCAACCTGCACAATCTGAAGTTTGCACAATATGCTTTTGCCATAGCGGATGAAACCGCTGTATCGGATTTTTGGTATGAATTCGGCCTTCCGGATCTGACTGTTACTCATGATTCCATTCATGATAAAACGTACTATGGGAACCCAGGCGTTTTTGATATTAAACTGGGCTGGCAGCGGCACGGCGACATTCCCTTTGAGTGGTGCATTCCCTTGCAGGGGCCGAATGTGTATGAAGATCATATGGAAACGCACAAAGAAGGATTGCATCATATTGCCTTCGAAACAGAGGATATCGATAACATCCTTGCTGACTATAAAGCCAAAGGCTTTGTGGTTTCACAGTCAGGCGGCTGGGGAAAAAAAGGACAACCCGGCTCGGGCCGGTTTGCCTATCTCGATCCAAAGGGATTGGGAGGAATTACGATCGAATTGTTATGGAATTACAGGTAGTAGAGACGATGCATGCATCGTCTCTACTTTTATATTTATACATCAGGTAAAAATTATCTGCGTATTCTCTCCGCCACACATACCATAAAAATCACCTACCGTCAGTACATCACTCACTCCGTCCCACAAATCTTCCTTTTTTAGTTTGAACATGTCCATGGCAAGCTTGCAGGCATAGATTTCGCCACCTCCGGCCGTAATCATTTCAAGAAATTCGTCCACAGGAGGAATATCAAGCCGTGCCATCTGGTTTTTCATCATTACCGAAACACCTGCTTCAATGCCGGGGAGTATTCCCAGCAAGGTAGGAAAAGGAATTCCTCCGGGCATCCGCATGGCCGGATTTCCTACGGTCCCTGTATGCAATTTATTCATTTGATTCTTTGTAATGGCATCGAGACCAAAAAAAGTAAAGAATACTTTGGCTTCTATGCCTTCCATGACAGCTCCATTAGCCAACACCAGCGTTGCATAAACATCTTCTATGGTTCCTTTTGCACAAATAATGCAAACCTTCTTCAGAGGCTTTTCATCTGTTTTGCTCATGGCTTTTTGTTTTTTTGATTTATACTATTAAACACAGCTCGCCGGTTTGGGAATGCCTGCCAGTTTGGAAGAGATCTTCAGCGGACCTCCCGGGAACAGCTGGTATAATCCTTTTATATCTACTATGCCTGCATTTCCGACTCTGCGAATGGTGAGTGCCTCGCCGGCCAGGTAACGCTGACGAAGAAAATCGATCACCTGGAAATGTTTCTCTGTCAGCTCAATACCATGTTCTTTGGCCATTTCCACAGCCATCTCTCTGGTCCATTGTGAAGGATCAGTAAAATAACCCTCGTCATTTACCTGTACGGTTATTCCTGTCAATACTTTTTCTGCCATAATTGTTGTTATTAATATTTATGATTATCCATTTGATCCTTTTGAGAAAAGTGCTTTATAAATGATATCATGAATCCGAAAACCTTTTTCATCTCCGGGCTATTCATTTCACGCATCAATCCGAATATGGAATAGTCTGGTGCATGTTGCGGCATGCTTTTGATAGTGTCCATAACACGGATAAGGTTATTTGTAAGCTTGTTGATATCCTCTGGCGTAGTGTTTGTAACAATTTTATCCAGTGCTTTTCCAACAGACGCAATAAATTCAAAATATCCCTTCTGCTCCAGCTCGTTCAGTTTCTTTGAAAAGTCGATGATCATCTCTTTTACCAGCGGCGCAGCATCACGCACAAGATCAAAGGTGCTTTCAAATGCACCGATTGCTGCATTTATGTTTTTGACATTCTTCAAAAGCCTTATTGCCAATATCCTGAATTCTTCCGGATCAATTTCCATATCGTGCTTTTCGAGCAAGGCCACGGAAGAATCATAAACATCTTTGCCCACAATGGACAGATCGGCTACCAGGTCTTCAAATGCATTTGACCGTAAGCGCTGAGTCATCGCGCACTCCATAACCAGATCCAGTTTACGGTTAATTTCATTCAACTGCTCCTGTACATTATTTTCAGTCATTTTTATTTCTTTTTATCGTTATGCTGAACAGGTTAATTAACCAGTTTTTTACCAGCCATGGTCATCTCAGCTGTAATTGGCAATTCACGACCCTTCAGAAGGATATGCCAGTATATCCAGCGAAACATAATCTTACCGTAATGATTTATTTTTGTATTCTTCAGCAAACCAAAAGGCCCGATTCCAGGCAAAGGGAAGGTACCGGGAAGCGGTTCTGTCTCATAATTGAAGTCAATTAAAGCACCTTTGCCGTAGCCGGTTTCGATATAGCAATTGGAATGACCGTCAAATTTTGCCTGCATGGTGCGTCCCTCAATAGCACTCAAGATATTTTCTTCAAGAATTTCAGCCGAGAAATGAGCCACGGAGCCTGCCTTCGAAGTTGGGATATCGGCAGCATCACCAATTACGAAAATATTTTCATAATCCCGCGACCGCAAAGTGTTTTTGTCGGTAGGAACATAATTCAGGTCATCTCCCATACCGCTGCGGGCAATCATTTCATCACCCTTGTTCAACGGTACGATGGCAAGCACATCAAAAGGGATTTCCTTTTCATCATAAGACACCAGTACCTTTCTATCGTTATCAATCCTTTCAATATAGAAATCGGGAATAACATGGATGTTCTTTTCTTTCAACAGATCACTCAGCATTTTTGTCGCAACCGGCTTGGTAAAAGCTCCCGGCAAGGGTGTTACGAAACTTATCTCAACCTTGTCGCGTATTCCTTTTTTCGTAAAGAATTCTTCAGCAAGGCACACAAATTCAATCGGGGCAACCGGACATTTGAACGGCATATCCACAATTGCCATTACCAGCTTACCACCTTCCCACTGCTTGAAGAATCGTTGTAATGCCAATGCTCCTTCTATGGAGTAAAAGTCAAATATTTTTTTCTGCCATAATTTATCTTTAAGCCCGGGGGTCTCATCCGGTCTGATGTCAGTTCCTGTAGCTATGATCAGATAATCATAATGAAGCACTTTCCCGCCTGATAAAAACACCTTGTTTTCAGCCGGGAGTATCCTGTCCGTTTCAGCATATAAAACATTAACTCCCGGAGGGAAGAAATCACTTTTTGGTTTAATTACATCATTCTTGTTGTATATTTCAAAGGGTATAAAAAGATATCCGGGCTGGTAGTAATGAGTGCTGTGCTTATCAACCACCGTGATATCCCATTCCTCTCTTTCAAGTGCTTTACGCAGCTTGTTAGCGATCATGGTGCCGGCAGTGCCTCCCCCCAGTATTAATATTTTCCTCATTTTTTAATTATCTTTATGATGTTGATACTATTTTTTCACAATATTACACGATCAAAATAACATCATTTGTTGTTGATCATATGATGCATATCACTTTATGATATATATCATATCATTATTCTTATTTTTTTACAACAAACAGGTGAAATATGGCAAATACCTGTAACTGTGATCAGTGCGAGTTACGTTCTCTTTTTTTCAACAATGTCAGCAAAGAAGAGCTTGATTCACTGTGCACACTTAAAATTGAAAGGACATATCCCAAAGGTGAATTGATTGTTGAAGAAGGCAATGAAATCCGCGAGTTTAATTATCTGAAGAGCGGACTGGTAAAGCTTTACAAATCAACAGATGAAAGGGAGCAAATCATTACCATTGCCAAACCTTTTGATTTTATAAGTTTATTGAGTATTTTTTCGAATAACGTTTATAATTATTCTGTACGGGCGCTTGAGGATTCAGTTACCTGCAACATCAGCATTACCAGGATCAAAGACCTTATAAAAACAAACGGGACTTTTGCACTGGAACTTCTTGAAAAAATGAATCGCATAGCCGACAGTATCATAATCGAGTCTCTTAACATCAGAAGAAAGCATCTCCGTGGCCGTATTGCTCATGTTTTACTGTTCTTCGCAGGCTATATATATAATGCACCGGAGTTTGAACTTCCCATTTCCCGTAAAGAAATCGCTGAATATATTGGTATGACAACCGAAAATGTTATCCGAACCTTATCTGAGTTTCGCAAGGATAAAATCATTAAGATTAATGGCAAAATAATTGAAATTATCAACCGCGATCTGCTGGAACGGATATCACAGCTCGGGTAAGAAGGAAAGTGAAAGTCTGATACCTTCTGATACCCTCTGATACCCTGACAGGGTATGGCATTACAAGGATTTAATGACTTTCTGAAGTTTGCCGGCAACTTCGTTGCCATACCCTTCCAATGCCGGATTTTGAACCGCCATCATCGAAGCAACAGGATTAACAGCAGCTACTTCAGCAATTTTTTTTTCCTTTTCAATCACAACCACATTACAGGGCAGCATGGTGCCTATTTTATCTTCCGCCATGACCGCTTTATAGGCATACGCCGGATTGCATGCACCCAATATGATGTATTTTTTAAAATCCACGTTCAGCTTTTCTTTGAATTTATCATGCATTCGGATCTCTGACACTATACCAAATCCTTGTTTTTTCAATGCCTCTGTCACTCTTATAACAGCAACATCAAAACTTTCATTTAGTATTGTATTAAAATAGTAATTCATGTTTCTCAGTATTGCAGACACCCTTTCGGGGTGGGGGTACCCCGAAAGGGTGTCCCAGGATTATTCTTTTTTCTTTCCGGTGTTGATCCCAAAGGGAAGATAAAGCGGACAGAAGCTAATGAAACTGGTCACCACAAAAATGCCGGCCAGGATGAGCAAAACAATGGCCAATGTTCCTGAAATCGCCTTAGCAAAAAATAAAACAGCAATAACAATAGCAATCAGGATTCTGATCACCTTGTCAATAGTTCCCATATTCTTTTTCATAATATTAAAATTTTATTTGTTATCAAATGAATAACCTGAAATTCAAAGAAATGTTCAAAAATACAAATCCTGGCAGGTCTTTCTTCCTTCTTCAATCTTCCTTCTTTAATCTTCCAACACCATTAAATTTTCGATAACACACTCATTAGCTGAGGTTTGGTATGTACTCCGGCCTGTTTATATTTGATCTCCCCATTTCTGAAGATCATAAGTGTAGGCACTCCCTGTACCTGAAAGCGACCGGCTATTTCAGGGTTCTGATCCACATCAATTTTTATGACTCTCACACGTTCTCCCAGCTCGGCGGCAACCTCTTTCAAAACCGGAGACTGCGCTTTGCACGGGCCACACCAGAGGGCATGGAAATCCACAACTACAGGCCGTGAGTCCCGGATGATCGAATCGAAATTCCCTTTCATACCTAAATCGTTATTAATTGTTTGTGTGTTGTTTTTAAATCATGCAAATAATATGCTACTGCCAATGCAGCAACAGTTCCGTCACCCACCGCTGTAGTTACCTGACGGTAGCGTTTGGCTATACTGTCACCCGCAGCATATACGCCTTCAATCTGAGTTGACATATCCGATCCAACCTCAATCTCTCCCCATTTGTTCAACGCTATTTTGCCTTTTAAAAATTCCGTATTTGGCACATAGCCTATAAAAATAAAAATCCCGTCGGTTTTAAAGTTTATGATTTTATCTGTTCTGAGATTTTTAATATCAACACTTTCTAAGCTTTTCTTTCCATAGAAGCGGGTTATCGTTGATTCCATGATAAACCGGATCTTAGCATTGTTTCTTGCCTCTTCAATGGCATGCCCGAAAGCCTGAAAAGAATCAAACTGATGAACTATTGTGACCTTAGCGGCATACCGGGTAAGCGAAACAGCCTCTTCAAGGGCCGAATTACCTCCTCCCACCACAACGATTTCTTTACCGGTGAAGAAATCACCGTCACAGGTGGCACAATAGGAAATACCCCTTCCTTTAAACGTTTCTTCACCGGGTACGCCCAGTGTGCGCGATCTGCCTCCCGGGGTGAGGATTATGCTATTGGCGGAATATGTATTTCCGCCGATGAGCGTAAGCTGTTTCAACTCACCCTCAAGTTCAAGCCGTTCGATGGATACATTGGATATTATATCACATCCGAAAGCGGCAGCCTGCTTTTTCATAATCGCAGCAAGCTGGTAACCGCTGATGCTTTCCACTCCGGGATAGTTGGCTATCTCATGGGTTAGTATCAGCTGCCCTCCCACGGTTCCTTCATTCACGATCAGGGTTTTCAGCTTTGCCCGTGAAAGATATATTCCCGCTGTGAGGCCTGCCGGTCCTGCCCCTATTATGATAGCATCGTAATGATGGGAGGCATTCATCTTGTTATGCATTTACAGGAATTGCAAATTCTTTATCCAGTATAGCCTTTACCTGTTCTTTGGTTTGAATGCTTGAGGTGGCTTTTACTACTTTTCCATTTTTGTAATAGATGGTAAAAGGTATGCCCATGAAACCTCGTACTTCAGGCAGATTGCGAATCACATGCGACTCAGGATTATCAAACTCCATATCATAGAACTTAATATGAGGGTATTCCTTCTCAAGTTCTTCTGCAATAACGTATACAGGGATGCACATGGGACCCATTCGTCCGCATATGACCATCACGTTCTCATTCTCACTGATTATTCTTGCATGATCTACAGCTGTTTCAATGTGTTTTAAATTGGTGTACAACATGATTCTTTTAATTGTTAATTGTTAATTGTTAATTGTCAATATTAATTATGAATGATGAGACAAAATTAATATGCAATAAATCGTAAATAAAGGATTTTAGGTTTCGGTGCAACAACTCGCGGATTGAAATTGGACAAGTTTTTTATTGATTTAGATTAACTTTATGAATTCATTAAGGTCCCCAATGATATGAAAACCATACTTGAAAGCGACCGCGATTTTATCTGTGAAATTCAGGCTCCCTGTTTTCAGATGCTGACACAGGAGGAGGCTGAACTGTTAAAGGCCAGCAAAACACAGGTGCTATTCCGGCGTGATGACAATCTCACCAAGCAGGGTGCTTTTGCATCGTATGTGTTGTTTGTTATCAAAGGACTGGCCAAACAATACCTGGAAAGTGACAATACAAAAGATTATAACCTGAGGATTATCAGACCTGGTGAATTCATTGGGCTTTCAGCCATCTTTTCGAAACATGTCTTTAATTATTCTTCAATTGCATTGACCGATTGCCAGACATTTTTAATTGAAAAAGACGCCATTGCCAAGGCTATTAAGCAGAACGGTTTGTTTGCCTATCATATTATTCAAAGGTACTGTGAACAAAACGCTGAATTGTATACCATCATCGGTAGCCTTAATTATAAACAAATGAACGGCCGGATGGCGGATACATTACTTTATTTGGAAACACTGAAAAGCGAAAACACAGCGATATTTCAGCTTCTTTCCCGTAAGGACATTGCCGACTTTGCCGGCATTTCTACTGAAAGTGCCGTAAAATTACTGAAGACTTTTGAAAAGGATGGGTTGATAAGGCTGAATGATAGGGATATAACAATAATAAACCATAATGCACTGTTAGAAATCAGCAAAAGAGGATGATCGGAGAGAACATAATTTCCTGGTATTGCTTGGACACCTGCTTTGGCAAGCAGGTTGTGATCGTTGTGGTGTTATGATTGTTATCAGATAGCGGAGTTCAAATAGTTATTTTTATGAATTAAAGTACTTCTGGATTAAATATTTCAGGCTAATCCCAAACCAAGCAAATCGTGCAGGTTCAATATTATTCACTGGCAATGAACTTTTTAAGCGGTTTCTTTTGAAGTTTATCCATTTCTTTGTAAATTTCATGTGAAAAGTTCTTTTTTTTTCATACCCGATAAATTGTGACAGACAGAGTTTTAACCGTTTCTCTTTTTGTCAGGGTTATTTATCGATTAATTATGGAGGACAACAAGCATGAATAACAAACCAAAAATTCTGATTATTGAGGATGATGCCGACCTGGTTGCTGCCATCAGAATACAATTGGAAAAGAAAGGATATGATATTGCAGTTGCTTACAATCCAGAAGAAGGCAAAGAAAAATTAAACCAGGAAGAAGTAGACCTGATCATCCTTGATGTCATGTTCGGTAGTAAAGGTGAACCAAAGGGTTTTGATTTTGCACAGAAAATGAGGTATAATAAACAATTTTCCGGAATACCCATATTAATGCTTACTGCCGTTAATGCTCAAAAACCTCATTTCAAATTTTCACCGGAGACGGATGGCGAGTATTTACCGGTAGATTCCTTTCTGGATAAGCCTGTTCAGTCCGAGGAGTTGTTTCGCAAGGTTGAAAGCCTCTTACAACAGAAAACAAGCAAATGGCAAAATTATCCTCATAAAGAAGAATAGCAGCAGGTCATACCAAACTGGTACCGGGACGATTTACCTGGCGGTATCGTCAATCATAACAAAATAACAGGTTATTTTTCCTTGTTAAACGTATCAACGGATTTTTGTTTTCGCTTCTTTTCGCGTATTTTATTCAGACATAATGAAATGAAATGTTAAACAGCTTGACTTGAATCTGTTTTTTACCTATCTTAAATCTGATATTCACGGTGAAATAGGTTTTTCTTATAAAGTGAAAGCCATATGGAATTTAATCCCAGGATTATCGCTTTTCTCTGTAATTGGTGTTCATATACCGGTGCAGATCTGGCCGGAACTTCCAGGATGGAATATAAGGCCAATGTCCGAACTGTCAGAGTGATGTGTTCAGGCAGGATTGAACCCACATTCGTGTTGAGAGCATTTGTAAAAGGAGCTGATGGTGTGCTTGTATGCGGATGTCATCCGGGGGACTGCCATTATCAGGAAGGAAATTACCGTTGTCTTCGGCGGTTTCTGTTACTGCAGAAATACATTACGCAGATGGGTATTGAAACAGAGAGATTAAAACTGGAATGGATCAGTGCCAGCGAGGGTAAGCAATTTGCCGATCTGATCAACAGCTTTACGGAAACGATTACAGACCTTGGCCCCTGTAAGATTAAGGAAACCATGAATGTTTTAACATAAGATAAGTCAAACATCATGGAAGAATCAAAGCCAAAACTCAACCTTGCGGTATACTGGGCAGCTGCTTGCGGGGGATGCTGCGTATCCGTACTTGACGTGCATGAAAAGCTTTTCGATATAACAGCAGCAGCCGATCTGGTATTCTGGCCAATAGCACTTGACACAAAATACAAGGATGTGGAAGCGATGCCCGATAATTTTATTGATATCATGCTTTACAACGGAGCGGTCAGGAATAGCGAAAATGAACATTTGGCCAAACTCCTGCGGAAGAAAAGCAAATTACTTATTGCCTACGGCAGTTGCGCGCATCTCGGTGGCATTCCGGGATTGGCCAACTTTTCCACCCGTGAAGATATTTTCCGCAGGGTTTATGAAGAAAGTGAATCGGTTATAAATCCTGAAAATTCCAGACCACTTTCTGAATACACGGTAAAGGAAGGTCAACTTACTATACCGGTATTTTATAATGATGTTCGTTCGCTGTCGCAGGTTGTGGACGTGGATTATTCTATTCCCGGTTGTCCTCCGCAAACCGAAAGACTTCTCGAGGTTTTTACAGCCATAGTCAGCGGGGCTGAGCTTCCACCTAAAGGATCTGTTATCGGAGCGGGAAATAAAGCGCAATGTGATGAATGTATCCGGAAAAAAACAGAAAACAAGCATGTTAAGAAGTTTTACCGTCCATGGGAAATCCAGGATGATGGAGAGACCTGCTTTATGGAACAGGGGATTTTATGCATGGGTCCTGCAACGCGCTCCGGGTGCGGATATCGATGCATCAAAGGTAACGCTCCCTGCCGTGGATGTTATGGTCCCCCTTCCGATATAACGGATCCCGGTGCCAAAATGATGTCAACAATTGCCAGCATAGTTGATGAAAAGGAAGCAGAGAATATCAAGAGAGTTCTTGAAGACATTGTTGACCCGGCAGGATTTTTTTATCGCTTTAGTCTGCCTGTTGCATTAATAAGAAGAAAATTATTATGAAAAGGATCACGATTGACCCGATCACAAGGCTTGAGGGCCACGGTAAAATTGAGATTTTCCTGAACGACGACGGAGAAGTCGATAACGTATATTTTCAGGTGCCCGAGCTCAGGGGTTTTGAAAAATTCTGCGAAGGCAGACCTGTTGAAGAGCTTCCTGCAATTGTGGCAAAGATATGCGGTGTATGTCCGGGATGTCATCATATGGCATCGGGTAAGGCTGTAGATGTTGTGTTTGGCGTCGAACCGCCACCCACTGCAAAAAAATTAAGGGAACTTTTCTATATGGCACATTTTGTGCATAGTCATATCGCTCATTTTTATGCACTTGCTGCGCCCGACTTTGTTGTTGGTCCGGATGCACCTGCGAATAAAAGAAATATCCTGGGTGTGATTGAAAAAGTCGGCAGGGAAATCGGGATGGAAGTCATTAAGCAACGTCGTATCGCACAAGAGATACAAGCCCTGCTGGGAGGTCACCAGACCTTTGTTGTAATGAACATCCCCGGCGGCGTGAGAAGGGGACTATCCGAACAGGAACGTGACGATATCATTCATAAAGCAAAAGGTTTCATTGAATTTTCTAAGTTCACCCTGAATCTTTTCCAGGATGTTGTGCTGAACAACAGCCAATATGTTGATATTATCCTCAACGGGCCGTATTCCCTGAAACTTCACTCGATGGGTCTAGTGGATATGAACAACAAGGTCAACTTCTATGATGGAAAAGTGAGGGTGGTAGATACATTAGGTAAGGAGCTATGTAAGTACGCTCCGGACGAGTATCTTGATTATGTGGCCGAACGTGTGGAACCCTGGAGTTACCTTAAATTTCCGTTCCTTAAAAAGATCGGATGGCACGGATTTGTCGACGGGCAAAATTCCGGTGTATACCATGCCACGCCCCTATCAAGGCTAAATGCATCTGACGGCATGGCAACACCTCAGGCACAAAAGGAATACGAACGCATGTACAACACACTTGGAGGTAAACCTGTTCACGCAACACTCGCCATGCACTGGGCACGGCTTGTAGAATTGTTATATGCTTCCGAACGTTGCCTTGAACTTGCTGAAGATCCTGATATTATTGGTAAAGACTTGCGTGCACCACTGGGGCAGATTCCGGGTGAAGGTGTGGGTATCGTAGAGGCACAAAGAGGTACGCTCACTCATCATTACTGGACCGATGACAAGGGAATTGTAACGAAAGTCAACATCATTGTCGGTACAACAAATAACAACGCGGCCATAAGCATGTCAATTAAAAAAGCTGCTGAGGGATTGATTAAAAAAGGAAGTGAGGTTACCGAGGGCGTATTGAATATGATTGAAATGGCTTTCAGGGCTTATGATCCTTGTCTTTCCTGTGCAACCCATTGTCTTCCCGGGCAAATGCCAATGACCCTTGAAATTCGGGAAGCCAATGGCGAATTGCTGCAGCGTGTGGTAAGGAATTAATTGCCTGAAAAAGGCAAACGATATCTTATATTATCAAAACAGGAGGAACCATGAGGACAGGAGTATTTTTTTGTCAGATGGAAGACAGAGGGAATCTTAACCTGGATGCCATCGCCAAGTATACAGCAAACCTTCCTGAAGTTGAGACAGTTGAGATTCTGGGATTACGACCACATCCTGATGCAAACAGAATTTGCGGCCTGATTCAGGCAAACAACCTGGAAAGGATTGTCATAGCAGGTGACATGCCCGGCTACTTTAAACCTGTTTTTACAAAAGCAATGGCTATGGCAGGTGGCAACACAAATGAAATACGGTTAGCTTCTTTCCAGGAACATGGTGCCAGAGGTGAAAATGCACAGGATCGCGCCAAAGCCATCATTGCCTGTGCCACCATGGGTGTCCCGTTCTCACTTGCCGCCATACCGGGCGGAAATCCGGTCAACCACGCAACCCTGATTATCGGGGGTGGTATAGCCGGTATTCAGGCTTCACTTGAAATAGCCAATGCAGGTAAGCAGGTTTACCTGGTGGAGCAGAGCGGAACAATAGGTGGTCATATGGCCATGTTTGACAAAACGTTTCCCACACTGGATTGTGCTGCATGTATTCTGACACCAAAAATGGTTTCCGTGGGACAGCACGAGATGATACGTCTTTTAACCAAATCAAAAGTAATTGCAGTCACCGGTAAACCCGGATCATACCGGGTAAAGATCCGGCAAACTGCACGACGTGTTGATGTAAATTCCTGTGTTGCCTGCAATCAATGTGCTGATGTATGTCCGGTTAAGGTAGCCAGTGAATTCGATGCAGGAATTTCCTTACGCAAAGCAATTTATATTCCTTTTCCTCAAGCAGTTCCCAATGCATACCTGGTAGACGAAAAGAATTGCATCTATGTCCAGAGTGAAGGTAAAAGATGCGGAGTGTGCATGAAAAAATGTCCTAAAGAATGTATAAACCTCGATGAAACGGATCGAACACTGGATATCGAGGTCGGCAACATTATTCTGGCAACAGGGTATGAGCTTCTGGATGTGAGTAAGATTGAGCAATACGGATATGGGGTCTACCCCAATGTATTGACTTCGCTTGAATTTGAACGCCTTACCAATGCTTCGGGTACTACAGGGGGAAGAATTGTCACAAGAACAAAAGTATTCAATAAAAAAACAAAACAGGATGAATGGATATTTTCACCTGAAGGCATTCCCCCGAGAAGTGTTGCACTTATTCATTGTGTAGGATCAAGAAATAAAAAATATAATCCTTACTGTTCCCGTGTCTGTTGCATGTATTCCCTGAAATTCGCTCATCTGATCAAGGAAAAAATCCCTAATGTTAACGTATATGAGTTTTATATCGATATGAGAGCTTTCGGAAAAGGTTATGAGGAGTTTGCAGAACGGATCAAACATGAAGGCACCTATGTTGTACGCGGACATTCAGCTTCTGTTGAAATGGATAACGGACAAATGATCGTGAACGGTGAGGATATCTTCAATGATAAATTGGTTAAATTCAAGGTAGATATGGTTGTGCTGGCTGTTGGTCTGATACCTGCTCCCGGCACAGAAGAACTAAGTAGGATGTTAGGTATTTTTAGGGATCCTGATGGCTGGTTTTCTGAACTTGATTATAATGGAAGTCCCACCGATACGGATAAAGGTGGTATTTATGTGGCAGGAATGTGTCAATCTCCCAAAGACATTCCCGATACAGTAGCCCAGGCTTCGGCTGTAGCTGCAGGAGTTTTGCGCAGCCTTACCAGCGGAAAAGGTATCGGGCATATGAGCAGCCTTTCTCTCAGTGAAATTGAGGCAAGAGCAAAAAGTATTCATACGATCTAAGGAGGTCAATATGGCAATAAGAGTAAATCCTACCTTTATTGATGTACTGGACCGTTTTGGTGCCGAAGATGTACAACTATGTTATCAGTGTGGCGATTGCTCAACAGTGTGTCCCCATGCCGATGAGGTGTATAAATTTCCGCGCAAGTCAATGCGCTTGCTGCAAATGGGACTGGAGAAAAAAATTGAAACCACACTGGAGCCCTGGCTATGTTATTACTGTGGTCAATGCTCAGAGCAATGTCCGCGGGAGGCAGATCCGGGTGAAACCATGATGAGCCTTCGCCGGTGGCTAATTTCCCGTTATGATTTTACCGGCATTGCCCGGCAGTTTTTTAAATCAAGGGTCACCGAAGTCCTTGCCATTCTGGCTATCGCCTTACTTACGGGATTGTTCATGCTATATTATGGATTTTCCGGTGGCAGCATTCATATCTATGATGGTCCGGGAGCTTTCCTGCCAAGTCCTTTTATTCACAAGTTTGACCTGACAGTTGGATTCCTGCTGGCAATCATTCTGCTGATAAATGCCATTCACATGTGGTATCTGGTAATGGTTAAAGGAACAACATTCCACGTACCATGGTGGCTTTATGTAAAGGAATTATACCAGCTTCCGTGGCATTTTTTCACCCAGAAACGATATTCCGAATGCGAAAAAAAACGAGAACACCCTTTTTATATGCCCTGGTTCATCCATCTTGGGCTTATGCTGGGATATGTTACTATGCTGGTACTGGTAATGGTATATATCGAAAAGTTGCAGTCAGGACCTGCAATTCGCTGGTCCGTTCATATTTTTGGGTACCTGGCAAGCATCGGACTGATTACCGGTACTGTATACTTTATCCGAAACCGTCTGAAGAAAAATTATGTCCAATATAAAAAATCGCACGGCACCGATTGGGTCTTTGTGGTTTTATTATTTCTCATCGTTTTAACAGGGATCACACAACATATTTTTCACCGAACCGGATTTATTGAATGGGCGAATATCACTTACATCATCCATTTAATGTGCGTCGTACCCTGGTTGCTCAGAATGCCTTTCAGCAAATGGGCACACCTTATTTACCGGCCGCTTGCCATGTATCTGGCAGCTATCCGGAAAGATGCCTTATTACGGCAGGAATTGATCACGGACGCTTCTCCGGTCACTATTAAATAAAAAAGGAAGCTATGAATAATTGCAGAATTGGCGTATACATTTGTATGTGCGGAACCAATATCGCGAAAGTGGTTGATGTTGAAGCTGTAGCCAGCTACGCATCAGGTCTTCCCAATGTTGTTCTCGCCAAAACTTATAAATATATGTGCTCCAATCCCGGGCAGGAGATGATCAGCAAGGATATTAAGGACAATCAGCTTGACAGGGTGGTGGTTGCAGCCTGCAGTCCGAATATGCATGAGCGGACATTCCGGAGTGCATTGAGATCGGCCGGCCTCAACCAGTATCTGCTTGAGATGGCTAATATACGCGAACAGTGCAGCTGGGTTCATAAAGACACCAAAGAGGCCACAGAAAAGGCAAAAGCTCTTGTTTATGCTGCCATACGTCGTGTTGAACTTCATGAAGCGTTGGAAAGCATGTCGGTAGACATGTGTCCTAATTTGCTGGTCATAGGCGGTGGTATTGCCGGTATGACAGCTGCCCTGGAGCTGGCAGATGCCGGTAATCCAGTTTATCTGATCGAAAAGGATGATCATTTGGGAGGTAACCTTGCACGCGTCGATCTTACAGCACCTTATCTTTATTCTGCCCGTGACCTCATTACAGAACGTGTGACACGTGTTATGAACCACAAACTGGTCAATGTGTACCTTAATTCAAAATTAGCAAACCTTAGCGGATATATTGGGAATTTCAAGGCTACCATAGCCCCACAAAACGGGCAACCGGCTAAAATGAATAAACCGGCTGAAGTGGATATAGGAAATGTCTTGGTATGCACAGGATATAAGGAATTTGATGCATCACGCATCGTCCATTATGGATACGGGAAATTACCGAACGTAATCACATCCTTTGAACTGGAAAAGATGATCCGTGCAGGACGCATCGAAACAAAAGAGGGTAAAACACCCAGGTATGTTGCTATCATTCACTGTGTCGGAAGCCGGAGCCAGGAGTTTCACACCTATTGCTCCAGGGTATGCTGTATGACTGCATTAAAATATGTTCACGAGATCAAATCGGCAAATCCTTCTTGTTACATTTCCGATGTTTATATTGATATGCATGCATTTGGAAAGGGTCATGAGGACTTCTACCGTCGTTCATCCGAAGCCAAGACCTTGTTCCTGATGTATGAAAAAGATGACAGGCCGGTTATTCACAAGGCTTCACCGAAAGATGACTGTGAAATGCTTATAGAAGTCAATGAAAAGCTGTCAGGAGAAATTATTGAAATACCGGCTGACCTGGTTATACTTATGGTAGGAATGGAGGCCCGTGAAGATTCACACGAAATAGCCCGTATCGTTAACATCAGCCAGGATAAAGACGGTTGGTTCATAGAGAGCCATCCGAAGCTTGAACCTGTGGCTACTACAACAGATGGCATTTTTATTGCAGGAACCTGTGTTGCCCCGAAAGATATTCCGGATACAGTTGCACAAGCCAGGGCTGCGGCAGCGCGTGTGCTGGCAAGAATAGCAAAAGGTAAAATAGAGGTTGATGCGGTGTATTCAGAAGTCATTGAAGATAAATGCTCCGGCTGCAGATTCTGTAACCAGTTGTGCCCATACAGTGCCATTGAATTCGATGAGGAAAAGGGCCGGAGTTACATCATCAGTGCTTTATGCAAAGCATGTGGCGTTTGTGTCGCAGCCTGCCCCTCATCAGCAATCAAGGGAAGACACTTTACTGATAAGCAGGTACTCGCACAGATAGATGGCTTATTCTGAGAAACCGATACAACGTTTTAGAAATTATAAACGACAATATTATTACCGTTGTTCACCGGGAAATTATACAAGATGATGTTTGCATTCCATGAATGTGTCTGTTATCTTTTATCCAGAATATGAAAAAAAAGGTCCTGTTGATCGACGATGATGAAGACCTGCTCCGCTCATTCCAGGTAATTCTTGAAAGCTTTGGGTTTGATGTCGTAACCTGTAATGAAGGTAAAGACGGATTCATAAAACTTAAAAATGATAAACCCGATTTATTGATACTTGATGTTATGATGAGCACAAAACTTGAAGGATATGAAATGCTGTGCTTGATCAAACACGACCCCGAGTATAAAGAAATGCCGGTTATCTTGCTTACGGGTATGAGAGATCAGATAGGAACCAGTTTGTTATCAGCATTGGACGATGAACAACTGTTTCCGAATGTCAGTCTGCAGGACAAGCCTATTGACCCTCGTATACTGGTGGAACTGATCGGCCAGATGCTAAAAGGGGGCAACAGCACCGGGAACCGTAACAATTTGTTAAACTGATCATACCAATCTGACCTATTGATGTTTTATGAATCATACTAAAAAACAAACTATTCCATGGAAATAAAACTGATTCCTGCACATATACACTTTATCAAATGGTTCATCAGAATCCGGTGGTTTGCCGTGATTATTCTGGTTGCTTCAAATCTTATTATCAAACATTTTTTTCATCTATCTATCCAGGAAACACAGGTATATATCCTTACTATTATACTTTTTATACTCAATGTGCTTCATACAGTTATATTAAGACGAATCACACAGAAAGAAAGCAGCAAGGTAATCGTAAAAATCAAACAGGAAATTCATTTCCAGATCATAACCGACCTGATAGTGCTGACCCTGATTCTTCATTTCTCCGGAGGAATAGAAAATCCGGTAGTTCTCTTTTATTTCTTTCATATGATCATCGCAAGCTCAATATTTTCAACACTTGAAAGTTATCTTTACGTTGCCTATGCATTAATACTGGTAAGCTTACTGGCGCTGCTTGAATGTTTCTCCATCATTCCGCATTATCACCTGGATGGATTTGTCCCCGAGGGCCTGTACAAGAATGTATTGTATGTTTTGGGTACAGGATTTGTTTTTACCTGTACATCCATTATTCTGGTAAGCCTTTCACATATGATCATTTACAGGTCAATAAAAAGCGAAGAAACGTATGTTAAATCCAATCAGGAACTGGAAAACAAGGATAAGCTGAAGAATGAATATGTCCTTCGTGTAACGCACGATATTAAAGGTCATGTTGCAGCAATCCTAAGCTGCATAGATGTAATCCGAACCAAAATAGCGGGTCCTCTGAATGAAGTTCAGGAAGAATTTGCCAATCGCGCTTATGAACGAACCGAATTACTTACATCCTTTGTTAAAAACTTGCTGAATCTGACCAGAAAAAGACTCAAACATGATAGTGAATTTGAGGAATTCTCATTTAAAGACCTGCTGAATAAAGTTATTACTCCGGTCCGTATCCTTGCCGGTGATAAATCAATTGATTTTAATATTTACATAGATAATACTATTCATAATGTTACCGGAAATCCGCTGGCATTAGAGGAGTTATATTCAAATCTGTTGTTGAATGCTGTCAAATACACTCCCCCTGATGGGCATATTGCATTAACAGTAAGGGATCAACATGACACAATATTTACAGAAATCTCGGATTCCGGAATCGGTATACCAAAGGAAGAACTGTCAAAAGTCTTTGATGAGTTTTACCGTGGAACCAATGTTCCGAAAGACATAAAAGCCGGATCCGGTCTGGGTCTTTCCATTGTTAAGCAAATTATCGATAATCATAAGGGCAGCATATGGGTCAGCAGTGAACTCGGAGTATGGACAAAATTCAGCTTTACTTTACCAAAAAACCCGGCTGTTATTGTATGACTATGTACTGACACCCAAACTGTCAATATTAGAAGCAATTTTTTCTATCATCTGAGCCTTCTTTTCTCTCATCCAGGGTGGGCAAACCACAGATGCAACCAACTGCTGCCTGATCTGAACTCCAACGACGAGTATTTTCTCAGGCATCCTGTAACCGGTTTCTTCAGCAAGCCTGACCGAGGTATAAAAATCAACATCATGCGGATTCTGCAAATGCAATGTCCTTGCCGACTCAATGTCGTCAAAAAGTATTATGTCGCCCGGATCTGCATCTGCTTGAATTATAGTATCAATGATTACAACCACATCATAACCAGATATCGTCTCAATTATACCGATACCACCGAGCAGAAGAATTTTAAGTTCAAAATCACGGAATAACTGCTGCAGGTCTTTTGCAAGCATAATGGATATTGCATCATCCATCAATATATCGCTTCCCATTGCCAGCAATAATTTTTTCATTATTCGGCTCAAATACGGAAAATATTGTCCGCAGATTCAGTTTATTGTTTCTGTGAAAACATACTTCCTTATTAAACACAAGTTTGCAATAAAATTATGCATTATCACTATACAATCCTGCATTTACAGCATTTTTAAAATGGTCTTCGATTAAGGACAGTTTTTTTCAGTGACAGATACAGTACTGTTTGATTTGACTTCGGTTTATACACGCTGGAAATATATTGACTGATAAACGATTCAATAACCAGAGTAAAGTGTTAATATCGGTTTAACATATGGTTAATAAAGTAGGGTAAAACCATTTTGGTTCGGATATAGAATAACTAACTTTAACACCAAGATGGTTTAAATTTGGTTAAAGGTTCTTAACACATTGACAAAAGAAGAATTCAAGGTATTGTTTGATTCCTATTTTGATGCCGTGAGGAGTTATTTGTTTTATCGCGGTGCGGAAAAAGAACAGGCTTCGGATCTGGCTCAGGATGTCTTTTTACGTGTTTGGGAGAAGCAGCTGGATGTAGATCCGAAAACTGCACTCCGGTTGCTCTATAAAATTGCCGGAGATATGTTTGTGAGCCGGTACCGAAGAGAGACGCTTGAAATGAAATACAGGAAATCACTGAAAAATGATACCGATGATTTTTCGCCCGAAGACCGGCTACGGTATAATGAGCTGCACGCCAGGTATACCAAAGCTCTTGCTGCTTTAAGCGAAAAACAACGCACCGTTTTTCTGATGGCACGGATGGAGGGACTTAAATACCATGAAATAGCTGAACGGTTGAATTTAAGTGTGAAAGCGGTTGAAAAGAGGATGAGCATAGCCCTGGCATTCTTAAAAAAAGCATTGGATTAATAAATGATATATAAAAAGAAACATATTGAAAAACAGCCTGATCTTTCAAAAGAATCCCTGGAAATGATTTCCAGGTCTTATATCGACTGGGGAAAAAGCAAGGATCAGGTTTGGCTGGAACTGGAGAAAAAACTGGAGCTATCAGAACCTGTCAGTGCAAAGGTAATCATGAATCCCTGGATAAGGATAGCCATGGCAGCTGCACTTGCATTGCTTGTTGGTTTAGCCGTTTTCATGCAGCTTTATACGAAAACAATCCGGGTTCCTGCCGGGCAGCACAGTGATCTGTTTCTTCCCGACCAGTCTCTTGTACATATAAACGCACAATCAACCTTATCCTTTAGACCCCTGTTGTGGAAATTCTCACGCCACGTAAAATTTGAAGGAGAGGCCTGTTTCAAGGTTGAAAAGGGCAAAACTTTCGAGGTAGTCTCTGATGAGGGTACTACCCGTGTGCTGGGAACCACTTTTAACGTATATGCCAGGTACGATGACTACCAGGTAACTTGCGTATCCGGTAAGGTACAGGTCACAGAAGCAAGAAGCAAAGACAAAGCGATTCTGCTTGCCGGTCAGAAGGCATCCCTGAATCCTTCAGGCATTCTTGAAATACAGTCGGGTGTAAATACAGAGCAAACTTTGTCATGGCTGAATAACATGTTGAGTTTTACATCAAAACCGCTTTCAAAGGTTTTTGAAGAGATCGGCCGGCAATATAATATTCTCATCTTTATTCCCGGTGATCTTGATAATACGTATACAGGTACTTTCAGGAGAGATACTTCGGTTGAGAATACGTTGAACCTTGTATGCAGACCTTTTAACCTTTCATTCACCCGAAAGTCAAAAAATGAGTATGTTATTTCAAGAAATGACTAAAGACCTGTCTCTTATAAGAATATATGTCTCACTGGTTATATTATATCTTTTAGCGCCTGTTTTTTCTCAGGAAGTCAGGATAACCTGCACCAATCAGCCGCTGAATAAAATTCTTATCGACCTGCGCGACGACTATGGCTTGATGGTTTCCTTTGACGACAAACAATTGTCGGCTTATAAAATAACCGCCGATAAAAAATTTGCTTCCCCTTCCCGAGCCTTCGACTACTTACTTAAAGGATTACCGCTTGGATACGAAGTCAGTGATGATGTTTATATAATTTTTTCCGTTCCCTATAAGGTAAAACCCAGGAATTATATTATCTCAGGAAGGATATCCGATAAAACCAGTCGGGAAACCCTGCCCTATTCCGGCATATATTTAAACAATACCATCGTCCTGTCAGACGCCAAAGGCAACTTTTCATTCACCTCAGCCACCGACAGTATTTTTTCCGTCAGGATCTCTTACCTGGGCTACTATATACTGGATACTATGGTCGGACCCGGCACGCATCACAATTTTATGCTTACACCTTCGGTTATAGCCCTGGAAGAAATCATCGTCATCGGATCGGAGGTGGCACGGTCTATTCAAACCGGTACTTCACCCGGCATTTCACGGATGAACCACAAAATTGCTTATTACCTGCCAGGCAACGGTGATAATTCAATATTTAACCTGCTGAGGCTTCAGCCAGGTATTCTGGCTGCCGGCGAACAGTCGGCTGATTTTATCATCTGGGGAAGCTATGAAGGACAGAGCCAGGTGATTTTTGACGGATTTACCATTTATGGAATGAAAAACTTTAACGATAACATTAGTGCCGTAAATCCTTATGTGGCAAAAGATATTAAAGTCTTAAAAGGCGGATTTGGCGCCGAATATGGTGAAAGGGTCGGAGGTATCGTGGATATTACCGGAAAGGATGGCAACCGCTTATCCCCTTCGGTTCAGTTTTGCATTAACAATATGACCTTGAATGGTACGGCCAGCATTCCTTTCCGGAAAAAATCAGCACTTATGCTTGCTTACAGGCAAACCTTTTATCCGCTATACAATTCGTTCCGGGATTCCACCCTTGGATTTGGGAGAGGCCGTAATAGCGGAGGAGCAGACTACTACCTCGATCCCGATTACGGATTCCGGGATATGAACGTAAAATATTCCGGTAGTGGTAAAAAGAGCAACTATTATATAAGCCTTTACGGTGGCATGGATCATTTTTCCTACGAGTTTGAACAGGAAAGTTTACACAGAAGTACTTTGCTGGATTACAGTGAGCATAACACCCAGATCGGTGGTACCGCATACTATGGATTCCGATGGAAAGATAAATATACCAGCAACCTGACGGTTAGTTATTCCACTCTTCAAACCGACAGGGATATGGTGGGGAAAATAGAAAGAACATCCGGAAACTGGAACGATGAGGATATCGATGAACAAACACGAACTGTAATTTATGAAATCAACAGCAGGACAGACAATAAACTGACCTTGTCGGAAAAACACATTGCGGATGCCGGTTTGGGTTGGATCTATTATATTACAAACCAGGAAATCACCAACCTGGGTATCCGTTCAGACGAAATGGCCGGCCTGCATATACCCTACCTTTACCTGCAGGATAATATAACACTTTTCACAAGGCTTACACTCAGGCCGGGCCTGCGTTCCGACTTTCATTCCATTTCCAGGAAAGTTTACGTTCAGCCCCGTTTGTCCCTCATGTATCGGTTTTACGATTACTTCAGGTTGAATGCTGCTGCCGGAATGTATAATCAGTTTGTGGCCAAAAATATGATCATGGACGACATGGGCAACTATAAACTGGAATGGGCTATTTGTGATGATAAGAATGTTAAGGTGCTCAATTCCCATGGTTATACACTGGGATTCTCTTTTAACAAGAATGATTTTACGGTTAATGTTGAAGGTTACCTTAAATATACAGGCGGACTTACCCGTTTTCTTCAAACCAGTGCAGGAACAATTCCCTATGAGGGAGAGGGCAAAACAAAAGGGATTGACCTGTTTGTTAAAAAGGAATTCAAAAACCAGTCCCTGTGGGCTTCTTATACGTTGAGTAAAACGCAAGAATATTTCCCTTATTTCCCGACAGATGAATATATTCCGGCCATGCACGATCAGCGGCATGAGGTAAAAGTAGCCGGACTGGCAAAAATAAAATCCTTTCACTTTTCAGCCAACTACGTTTATGGATCGGGCTTCCCTGATCCCGACAAGCTGCCAGCAACAGTTGAATACACTTCTCCTTACAACCGCCTTGACGGAGCAATTATCTACCGGTTTTTAAGACGGAAGATTCATTTGGATGCAGGCATCTCCGTATTGAACATACTGAATACTGAAAACATCCGTTATTCCAACTTAATCCGCATTCCGGCAGAGGAAACAGGTACCGAAAGTCTTTATGCTGATGCCGTACCCCGCACCTGGGCACTGTTTCTCAATATCTATTATTAATCCACCAAGTCAACAAGACACTTGTTATCCTCAAAGAACTTAGCCTGAGATTGGGTTATTTTCCCAATATCAAAGGCGAATTTATTCCTGTTAACAGCAAAGAAGTGTTTTTAGCCCTGAAATCAAAACCACGAAAAAAAATTCAACAAAAAGGTAGGGTAAAAAAAACCTCATGCGGTTTACTGTAAAGAAGCAAATAAACAAAACAAAAAAGGCTTCAAAAAAGTGTTCAATAAAAATTAATTGTTATGAAAAACATTTTTGCAAAAACAATCGGAAGTGCAATGGCCCTTTTCTTATTGACAGGACTTGCTTATGCACAGGAAACCTCTACCGGTTCTGAACTTCAGAATCAGGAGCAGAATCAGATCCAGGAACAGAATGCTGTTCAGGAGCAAAATCAAATACAAGAACAGAATCAGGTTCAGAATCAGATAGCTGTCCAGGAACAAACGGGCACACAGGAACAGAATCAGGTTCAGAACCAGATTGCTACGCAGGAACAAACCGCCACACAGGAACAAAATCAGGTTAACCAGCGTAACCGCGAAAGATTCCGCAACTCACTCACGGAAGAACAAATAGCCATCCTCGAAAACAAGGAGATGACAAAAAATGAGAAAAGGAACGCTTTCCGGGCTTCTCTGTCGGAAGAACAAAGAGCCATGCTGAGAGCCAACGAGGAAATGCGTAGACAGCAACGGATGCATTTCGGGGAATCTGCATCAGAAGAACAGCGACAACAATCGAGAGAGACCCGTGAAAATACAAGAACACAAACCGGCAGACAGAGCAGTGGAAACTAAATGATTTAATGACGCATATGACAAAGAAAGATCAGGAGATGTCATTAGGTATATCCTGATCTTTCGTCTTCAATAAACAGTCCGGTGAAATAACTCTGTGAAGAATGAAAGCAATGAGAACCATTGGAATACTGATCCTGTTGCTGGTATCCGGCTTCACATCCTGGTCACAGACCGACAGGCTCGATTCGTTACTATATGAAGTATTGGGAAACGACAGGGAAATAAAGAAGTTATTTAAACAGCCTTCTGCCTATTGCTATCTGTATGGCGGTCTGGCCGGTGACAGCAAAACTTTCTATGCCGGGAGGGAAATCGGCGAAGACATGTATGCGTTGAACGGAAGTCTTTATTTTCTGCACTCCAAAGGATTTTATCTGGGCACGTCCGGTTCCTGGTACAGCCAGTCCGATCCACACTACAGCACTACCATTGCTACTGCGGGCTACCTGAAAGCTTTAAACCGGAAGAATACCCTGATATTCCGGGCATCCTATAACCGGTATTTTTATAATAGTCAGGATGCTGAAACCAGTTATGTTTTTAAGAACAATCTGGGAACATCACTTTCACTAAGGAATAAATGGATCGGTGGACGGCTTTCACTCAATTTCTTATTCGGTGAGGAATTCGGTATGAACGCAACACCCGGCATCTTTTCACGCATTGCCCTGGTGAGGTTTGGAAGGTATAATAAGATTCAACTGGAACCCGAAGTTTCTCTGTTTTTTGGATCCGAATCCGTTGAATATGCCAGTGCAGGCAGCCTGAGTGGTCAGATGTCAGGTTCGCAGCCATCCGTCGCCACAGAAGATGTTTATGGTCTTTTAAACACACAGTTTTACCTGCCAGTTTGCATATACATAGGTGGATTTGACATTGAGCTGGGTTATTCAGTAAATATCCCGACAACGCAGGATGAAAATATCTCTTACCCGATAAGCTCTTTCTTCTCAATCTCCCTTGGATATATGCTTTCTTTAAATTAAACAGTATGATCATACAGGAAGATCATTTAGATAATTATTATACATGTAATTTTTTTCAAAACTATAAGCCAATGAAAGCAAAAAATGTTCGAAAATTGATATTAAGTGGTTTCATCGCCACCGCACTGGCATTTACCACTTCGTGTGAAAAAGGATCCCCGGATCCGGAAAGTGAACAATACGTGAGCATTATTGATGTTGCGGAGGACGGTACAACCACCGTTTTGGAAGGCAACCTGAAGTCGACCCTTACCGAAACTCCCGTTCCGGCTGACACTGAGCTGGCTATTCTACTCAAGATGAAAGAGGAAGAAAAGCTGGCACGTGATATCTATGCGGCTCTTTACGAGAAATGGGGGAGCCCCACATTTATGCGCATCTCAAAAGCCGAGGACAGGCATATGAATGCAATTATCCTTTTACTGAAATATTATGATTCGCCCGACACACTGGTCGCTGATACAGGCGTATTTTCCAATCCCGAAGTTCAGATGTTGTATAACAATCTGGTTGAAAAGGGGTCGGATTCACTTGAAGCGGCATACATGACAGGAGCGCTGATAGAAGAAATGGACATAAAGGACCTGAAGGATGCACTTGCCGTTGTTACCGATGAAAATGTAGTCCGTGTTTTTGAGAACCTTCTGAAAGGCTCTCGCAACCATCTGAGGGCTTTCAACCGCAAGCTTGTAAACATGGGATTGACCTATACACCGGTTTACATCAGCCAGCAAGAATATAACGAAATTATCAACACCCCCATGGAACAGGGACATCGCTATAAAGTTCAGAATCAGGGCCCGCATCATCGGAACGGACAGGGGAATGGTCAGCATGGAGGTCATGATAGCGGCAATGGCAATTGCGTAGGCGGAAACGGTAACCGGTAAAAAAAGTGAAAAGTGAAAAACGAAAAGTGAATAATTGGAGAACCGAAGATCACAGATCAAAGAAGAAAGATCATTATCGTGAACCGTGAACATGCAATCCATAGATCAATCCACCTTCGCCAAGCCTGCCCGCCTATGTGAGGGCCATGCAAAGGCAGGCGGGGCTACGGTGAGCAAAGCAAATCAATAAATCAATAAATATTTATTGGGCACAAGCGGATCCCGGGAGATCGGGCCAGACGCTTGCCCTGTTTTGAGCAAAGAGCATCCCATGCCAGGAAGCTTTTTTGTTATGCATTCGAATCATTTATCAATAATAACCGTAAAAAGAAAACTTGGCTGAATGCATGCAATTCAAACGGACAGGTAAAGAAGTTAATTATTTTATGCTCAGTGATTGTTTTTTCAAAGAAAAAATTAATTTTGTATAACAATTGAACAATTGTTCATATATTTTATCAAATGAGAAAACAAAGCTCATACTTATCAGAAATTCAATATATTGAAAAAGACAAAGTGAATTCGGTGAAGAAGAAAATGAAAACCGAAAAGTTTTTTCATTACCTGGCTGAAACTTTTAAAGCAATGAGTGATCCCACACGAACGAAAATAATCTTTGCTCTCTGCCTGGAAAAAGAATTGTGCGTCAGCGACATGGCGGCTATAATAGGAACCACAAACTCTGCTATTTCCCATCAACTGAGAACATTACGAAATATGAAACTGGTTAAATACAATAGAATTGGCAAATTGACTTTTTATTCACTGGATGATATTCATATTAATCATCTTTTTGCAGAAGGATTAAAGCATGTAGAGGATCTGTAATTTTTTTTATTTTACAGTTGAATATATGTTCACATATTTACATAGATAACAAAGATGGTCAGCGAAAATAACAAAACAATCTTAACGGATATGAAAGAGGGGCAGACCGGAATAATTATTTCAGTGGCCGGAGGGAGAGGGGCAACAAAAAGACTGGCTGATCTGGGATTGATGCCGGGGACTGAAATAAAGGTTATAAGAAAAGCACTGTTTTCAGGTCCTGTTAAAGTGTTAGTTCGAGGTTCAAGAATAGTTATTGGACGGGGCCTTGCATCAAAAATTATTGTTGTGTTGAAATGACGGAAGAAAAGAGGCTCAATATTGTTCTGGCAGGTCAGGGAAACACCGGAAAATCTACTGTCTTCAATTTCCTGACAGGTCTCCATCAGCATATAGGCAACTGGGCCGGAAAGACCATTGAAAAATGTGAAGGCACTCTTTTCTATAAGGATTATACGATTGATGTTCTTGACCTGCCCGGAATTTATTCGCTAACGACCTATTCGGTTGAGGAAACCATATCGCGGGAATATATCATCAATCAGAAACCCGATTGTGTCATAAACATTGTCGATGCTACCAATCTTGAGAGGAACCTGATTTTCACGTTTCAGCTGCTTGAGCTTGAATGTCCGATTATTCTGGCTTTGAATATGGTTGACCTGGCAAAAAAAAAGGGAATTCGCATTGATTCCAAAAAACTCCAGCATATACTTAATGTTCCTGTGATACCCACCATTGCTTCCCGTGGAGCAGGATTAACCACTCTTATGGATAACGTTATTGAACTGAATAAAAAAAAGAGTAACCACCGTATTCACCGGTACGGAAAGGAAATAGAAAATTGTATCGGGCAATTATCCACGTTATTGAAGGGTGTTGATCTTCCTTACCCGGTAAGATGGATAGCCATTAAGCTTCTTGAAAAAGACAAGGAAATTGTAAAACTGGTGCAGGAAAAGAAACCGGAAATCTTGGAAAAAACCAGACAGCTTCATAATTATCTTGAAGAAATTCACGGACATGATTCATCACTCGTTATTGCAGATGAAAGAAGCCATCTCGTCTGCCGGATAGTAAGAGCAACAGAGACAATAGAAGCAAACCGAAAGGTGTCACTGAATGACAGACTGGCAGCTATAACCACTGACCGGTTCATGGGATACATAGTGATGATTGTGATCCTGGGAGGAATGTTTCTTACGGTGTTCTCATTCGGTAACTGGCTTTCGGATTTGTTTGATGCGCTGTTCATAAACTGGCATGCATGGTGGAATAATACGGTGGGTACTACTTTTGTTGCTTCGCTGGGGTGGGCGGCGGTTGAGAGTGTTCTTGCCCTGATTCAGATTGCTTTACCCTATATTTTGCCTTTCTATATTATTCTGTATGTTTTAGAAGACTGGGGTTATATATCCCGCATCTCTTTTCTGATGGACAATCTGATGCACAAAATGGGCATCCATGGTAAGGCATGCATTTCTTTCATCATCGGATTCGGATGCAATGTCCCCGGTTGTCTCTCCTGCCGTATTATGGAATCAAGACGGGAAAGGTTTATCACGGCTGTCCTGGTGACACTTGTGCCATGTTCGGCCGTATCCGTTATTGTTTTTGGTCTTGTGGGAAAATATGTCGGGTTGCTATGGGCTCTCGGATTATATCTTTTTGCCATGATACTGATCTTTCTTACCGGCAAAATACTTTCCAAGCTGTTGCTCGGAGAACCCGTGGAACTTATTATGCCAATGCCCGACTATAAAACACCTCAGTTAAAAACAATTGTATACCAGACATGGAATGCCTTGAAGGAATTTATTTTTATCGCAGCTCCGATTGTTATTATATCAGGTGTATTAATTCACGCCATTGATCTGGTAGGATGGATGCCGGCAATTTCTTCCTTTTTAACGCCTGTTACTGTCACATGGCTGGGACTTCCTGCGGTGACCGGCATCCTGCTCATTTTCGGGATCCTGCGTAAAGAACTGATCCTTGTCATGCTGGCCGCCTATCTTGGAACCACCCATTTTTCCGATGCATTAACTTCGCAACAAATGATCACCCTTGCTGTTATCAGTATGTTTTATGTCCCCTGTGTGGCCACCATATCTGTTCTGTGGAAAGAATACGGATGGAAGAAAGCGCTGATTGTTTGTACACTTGAGATTCTGTTTGCCATTTTGCTGGCAGGAACTATTAAAAGAATTTTAGATCTGGTTTGACACCCTTTCAGGGTGTCTTTATTAATCTGAAATAATCAAGTTCTTTGGGTTGCTGGTTCTCATCCAGCGCTACAAAAGTAAATGTACCTTCAAGCACTTTTTCACGGTTCAGACCGTACATTTCCTCAGCAAAAACATCAACCTTCACATAGATCCTGACCGGCCTTACTTTTTCAATCCGGCCGATGATTTCAACAATGGTGTCGGGTTGTATCGTTTTCAGGAATTTTATCTTATCGGTATAAACCGTAAACATATGTTCACGTGTAAATCGGGTAGCCGTAATATAGGCCACTTCATCCATCCATTTCAGGATCTCGCCGCCAAAAAGTGTGTTGTTGGCGTTGAGCATACAAGGAAATACAGCTTTAAACTGTCTTGTTGTACTGTTTTCTATACGATCTTCCATATCCAATAAAAAGAATTTTTTTTAAAAGTAATGAAATATATCTTTAAATGAACTTATGTTCATTTGTTTTATTAAATTTGTATCAAAAAAGTTATGGACAATAAATTGAAAAAAGCGTCAAAATTTTTTCTGATTTTTATTTATCTGACTTGTATGTTTGCATACACCGGTTGCGCTGCTCATAAACATCACAAACCTATACCATGCCCCTGTGAGAAAAAAAGATAAAATTGCTATGCTGCATGAAACAGGTGTTGCAGTTTCAAATAAACAGCTATTATATTGGTCATCTGCCTGCATATAATATATATAAAGATTTGGGTTATAACAATATGGAAAGAAACATTACATTTGGGATAAGATTTAATTCTTTTATCAATTAGACTGATGCCAAACCGAAGAAGGTACAGAAGAGTCACCATGCCTCCGCCAATGGAAGGATTTAAGCCATTCGGCATACCGATGCGCGAACTGGAACCGGTTGTTTTGCTTTATGAAGAATTCGAAGCGATACGGCTTGCTGATTATGAAAATCTCACACAGGAAGAAGCCGCAGCCAAAATGAATATCTCCCGTCCAACCTTCACCAGGCTTTACGAAAAGGCCCGAAAAAATATCGCAAAAGCCTTTGTTGAGGGAAAAGCCATTTTCATTCAGGGAGGCACATACATTACTGATGATTACTGGTACAGGTGTTACGACTGCCACGAAACCATGATCTCTATTAAGCCTGCAAAGCATTGCAGAAAATGTGATTCGGATAACATTATTCAATTAAACAATCAATCCGGAACAGATGAAAAGATATAAAGAAAACGAATATTGTATTTGTGTTCACTGCAACACACGGATACCGCATTCACGCGGTATTCCCTGCAGGGAAAACAAGTGCCCCAACTGTGGGAAAATCATGTTCAGGGAAGGTGCATACCACCATCAGTTATACCTGAAAAAAGCAAAGGGCAAAACAGAATAAGCTGCAACTTCACAACAATTGTTTCTTTTAAGCATCATGGGTATTTTTGATATAATTACGGGTTTGATTATAACCGTTTTTTTTATTGCATTTATTTATTAATCTTAGATGAAGAGAAATTTCTGACTGCAAAACATGGTGATTCCTATATGCATTTCAAAAGGAGCGTGAACCGGTATATCTCATTGAAATACAAGGATCATGATTAAATTCAAAACTTGCTGTTTTGCATATTCAACTTACTGATTTTTTTTGTTATGAAATCCTCATGTTCTCCAAAAACATATAACAATGTGTCACATACCAAAACATAAGAACACAGTATTTATCACAAACAGCATTACTGTTAATAAAAACATATCCGATTCATTCCATTTCATTATTCATGATTTAAGTAAGGTCTATACTGAACTGGCAAAGGGACACGAGTATTTCAGACCTGAACGATACAATAAATTAACGGTTGGAGGTGTAATAAACTGTCTGGAAAATGCAGGAAATCAATCCGTAAGGCATCAATATATAGTCGATGAAATTGTTGAAAACAAAAGAATTCACTTTTATTCAAAACCTTCTCTGGTATCTGTGAAATTGCCCTGGCGTAAAATCGAAAGCAAAAGCAATACTTATGTGTATTATGATTTTTATAAGATATCAAATAGCCAAACAAAAATCAGTATGTGTATAGGTATCCAATTTGGCAGTTTATCTGAAAAGCTTTTTTCACAATTAACCGGTGGATTGATTCCCTGGAGAAACCATTGTAAAGAAGAAACGGAAGGTTTAAAAAAAATTCTCTCAACGAATTGAATTAAGATAAAAAAAGCCAATCTGTTTAAACCTTTATTACAAAAATTGGTTATTATTAGTATTAATTCTTTAATGAGAATTATTCTTATTTAATAATAATTTTAAATTAATACCTTTATCATGAAAAGTCAAATTGGATTAGACAACGATTATTCAAGCCGGATGGCAGAAAAACTCAATTTATTGCTGAGCAATGTTCAGGTATTTTATATGAACGTTCGTGGATTTCACTGGAATATCACAGGTAAGCATTTCTTCAAACTTCATGAAAAATTTGAAGAATTGTATGACGATTTGAATGAAAAGGCAGATGAAATCGCTGAACGGATATTGATGTTGGAGGGCAAACCGGTGCATGCCTTTTCGGAATACCTGAAAACAGCTGAAATCAAGGAGAAAACCAACGTATCATCGGATATGGCAACGGTGAAAGAAGTCCTCGACGGGCTTAGCGTCCTGCTCAACCACGAACGTGAGATTGCATCTTACGCCGCAGAAAAAGGTGATGATGGGACGGCTGATTTAATGACCGGATATATTTCCGGACAGGAAAAAATGGTATGGATGTACAATGCCTTCATGAAATAACGCTGACTATCGATTAACGATCCATGGCATAGATTTACAAAAAGGTCAGGCTGTAATTATCCGGTATACTTAAGATGCAATACACGTTTCATTTAAAGGTTACTGGATAGGCCTGTCCTTTATTAACAATAACTTATTTCATTTTTCAGCCAGAACAAGGCAATGTGTTCCATTTATTCTGCCTTTTCGTTCACCTGCCCCATCGGTAAAATATTTTTCCTCCATCGCTTCTGTATCCATGTGTTCAATGAGCCTGAAGCCTTTCTTTGACAAAAACGTACTGATTTCTCCTTTTTCAATTCCAAAAATCCATGGCTCACTTGCATTTAAGATAGTCTTATGAATGCTTTTTTCACCAAAATAAATATTCTCGTTCCGAACAACTGAGGCATAAATGTAATCAAATACCACCCTGCTGCCATCGCCGGCGTAATCATATAAAATTCTGAAAAGATCACTAACTGCATCTGCCTCGAGGTACATGATCAATCCTTCCAGGATAAAAAGACATGTCTTGTTTTTTAAGACTCCTGCTTCATCCAGTTTAGCCTCAATTTTTTCCCTGTTTAAGTCAACAGAGATATATATCAGGTTTTCAGGCGTTTGTATATTTCTCTTTTTAAACTGGCTTTGCTTTGCCTCTTGGGTATATTTAGTGTCGATTTCATATATTACTATAGTATGTTTTTCTTTCAGAAATCGTATGGCCCTTGAATCAAAACCTGCCCCGAACAGTATTACCTGATCGAAATGGTTATCCACTGCATATTGGAAAACCGAATCAATGTATTTAGTCCGTGCAATGACATATTCATAAATCCCCATGGAAGCCAAAAATCTTTTTATAATGGAAATAAAGATCCTGACAAACCGGGGAAGAATCATAGGAGCGATAAAATCGCCCGACCGGTAAAAAGGATTCTTATCGAGGTATGAAGCAGCCCTCATGGTGCAGGTATAGGCAGCCGTTCTGGATGATTTTTTTTGTAAACGGTTCCGGCTCATCGGAAGAGGATTTATTGAATTCCTGATTCAGAGAGTATTAAAAACATTGATCCATAATAAGCTCAACTATTATTATTGTCAGAATCGGATCGGAGCAAGGGATGTTTATTACCTTCAATATGCAACCAGAAACGCTTATCATATTCCCTTCTTTTTCTCTGAAGGACTTCTTTATATATTAAATAGGAAAACAGCCCGATAATGATAACGATGGTCAGATAAAACACGAAATCAATCTCATTGAAAATGGTGCCGTTTTCAATCAGTCCTATTGCACCGTTGGCGCTATGAGTCATGGCCACCAACAGCAGGGATTCGCTCCATAAATAGAGCAGCAGGTTCGCAATAAAGGCAATAAAAAGTACAACCTGCATTTTGAATGTCGTACCTCCGGGAAAAAAATGATACTGAACCAGGTGATATAGGGCGAAAAACAGTGCGGTGAAAGCGATGCTTAAGGTGAGGTTTAATTTCCCCCGCAAGGTTCCCAGAATAAGAATGGCAAATAAGGGATAGTAAGTAACATGGAATAACATGGATGAAAAGTAATGAACGGTAAGGTCGCTCCATGAATAGTTAAAAAGCCTTCCTGAATTGATTATGGAATAGTTTCCAAGAATGATATAACTCAGCAAAATAAAAACCACCAGCCAGGCACTTTTTGTCTTGGGCCAGACCGAATAAGGTATTTTCCACTTGTTTGCAAGGTATAACGGCAATATAATGCTTAACAGGGGTATCCCCACAAACCCTAACAATACTCCGCTCAGCATTTCATAATTTTCAATCTGCGTGAGCATTGCCTTTTCCATTAGTATATTGGATGCAAACATGGTTGCTGCATAACCGGCAAAGACCGTCAACGCTATAATAATCCTTTGATTGCTTTTCATACTATTCTGTTTTACTATTATTAATGTTCTTGCATATAAGTCCAAATGACGATTTAATTTACATATTATTTCATATTTTTAGATTTTTTATTCATAAAAAGAGTTATATGACCAAAATCGGAATGATCATTTGCGCACGGTATATAACCTGCGGAGGAGGCAAATGCCTACGGTCAATGAAAGAACATGTCGGGGGTTTTGCCCGTTATCCCCGGGAGGAAGAGCTGGAACTGGTCGGATTCTCTAATTGCGGAGGATGCCCGGGCGGAAACATTGAATATGTGCCTGAAGAAATGATCAGGAACGGAGCGGAAGTTATTCATTTTGCGACCGGTATGGTGGTCGGTTATCCTCCCTGCCCCTATATAAAGCAGTTCATAGAGTTCATCGAAACCCGGTATAAAATCCCTGTGGTAGTCGGCACCCACCCTGTCCCCTTAAAGTATTTAAAAGTACATGAACAACTCTCCTTCTGGGAGTCAGCGAAAATGGATGAGATATGCGGAGAACTGCTGGCAGAAGACAAAAGCATAATGGTACAATACGATTAGCATTCCATTGTCTATTTGAATATCAATACTAAGAATACAATACATGAACCATAAAAACATTCCGTTTCAGACCATTGACTGGACAAGCATACCCAGGACAGAACATAAAGGCGAATCAGGAATTGCATTCTGGCAGACCCTTCAGTATGAGGGATTGCGGATCAGAATGGTTGAATATTCCGCCGGTTATGTTGCTGACCACTGGTGCAAAAAAGGACACATCGTCCATTGCCTTAAGGGAGATTTTGTGAGTGAACTCTTAAGTGGGGAGAAATTTGTTTTGACAGAAGGTATGACTTATGTGGTTTCGGATGAATTAAGCTCACATCGTTCAACCACAAAAAACGGGGTTAAATTGCTGATTATCGATGGCGATTTCCTGCAACTTAAATAATGCCTAAACGGGATTATTAGAATAAGGCGCAGGACCCACAGGATTCATCGGCAAGATAAATAGATGTGCAATAGTTTTCTAAACTATTAATTCGGACAACCTTATGGATAATGAAAGAGAAAATACCTTTCGGAATTATGGAATAGAAATATCTATCTATAAATGCCTCACAGAATTCAGAAAACCACTGATTAATACTATCATCAGCTCATTGAATCTTCCGGCTGGAAGCACCGGACTGGATGCAGGTTGCGGCATAGGTTCTATAACAGCATCACTTGCCAGGGCCATTGAAGAAAAAGGCCGTGTAACCGGACTGGATCTGTCAGAAGATCTTATTCGTTACGCCAAAATCAACCATCAACAACATAATCTGAAATTTACAGTGGGAAATATTAATTCAATGCCATTCAATGATAGTACATTTGACTGGATCTGGAGTATGGATACGGTATGGCCCGGACTAAAAGGAGATGGCTGCCCGGCAGAGGATCCTGCGACGATCCTGCAGGAATTTTATCGGGTAATCAAGCCCGGCGGTGCGATTTATTTATTGTTCTGGTCTTCACAAAAATTTCTTCCGGGATATCCCATGCTTGAAGCCAGGCTTAATACAACATCTTCAGCGACAGCGCCATTCAGAGAGGAAATGAATCCGTTGAATCATATGATGAATGGCAGATGCTGGCTAAATAATGCCGGCTTCCAGAATATTGTGACCAAAACCTATACCGGAGACATCATAGCACCACTAACCACGAATGAGCAAAATGCCCTAAACGTATTTTTTCGTATGCTTTGGGATGACGCAGAATCGGAAGCCGATCAAGAAGACTGGGAGACCTTTATGGACCTTTGTGACCGTGATTCTGACAAGTTTATCCTCAACAACCCGCATTATTATGGCTTCTATACCTATACATTGTTTCATGGCGAAAAGTAAGTATAAGTATCGCTGTAATATTAATTCGTGTACGTTTTAACGGATTCTCCATACTGACGAGCTTTTGCAAAAGCGCGCGAGTGAGGTTACAAGTGCATGCTGGATAAAAGATTTTTTTTAAAGAAAGCCGGTTGGTAAAAAGATAAAACATTATTAAATTGGCTTTATACCAAAGCCATGAAAGTGAATCTCCCCGCTGCAAGCAGACAAGGTATCTCCATATGATTTACTTCTTTATCGTCTCAAGAAGCATGGTATTTACCATAGCTCTCTCCCTCAGCGGCATGGTTCGAATAGTCCCGATGTACATCAGGAACATTGTGACTACAACTACAAGACTGACAAAATTGACCACTCACCGATAAATCATAACAGCCTGCCGATTTTTTATAGGCTCACGTAATGTTTTTTTCAAACTTTCAAAAGGAAATTAATAATAATCCGATGAAAAACAATAACGTCTGTCCCTGGTGGATGGGATATATGCTTTTAATACCTTTTCGTAAATTCGGTCAGCATCCTGAAGAAATTCTTTCACCTTATATTAAACCTGGAATGACTATAATGGATTATGGTTGCTCCATGGGATATTTCAGTATTCCGCTTGCCCGGATGACAGGCAGGAAAGGACTAGTATATTGTGTGGATATTCATAAAAAGACGCTGACAAAACTAAAAAAAAGGTCAGTAAAATATAATGTTACATCCATTATACGACCTTTGCAGGTGGGTAAAAACTACCATCCGGCTGATTTATCCGGACAATTGGATTTTATCCTGCTTTTTTCTGTTGTGCATGAAGTACCGGATAAAAAGCAGCTTTTCAGTGACCTTTATACAATGTCCAAAAGCGGTGGTAAAGTTCTTTTTGCCGAACCTGAGGGACAAGTAATGTCCCAATCCTTTGCAAAGTCTTTAAAATTGGCTCAATCAGCCGGATTCAGAGTGACAGATGAAAAACCCATGCAAAACGGATTATGTAAATTTCTGGTGAAATAAAACCAATGATGTAATCAGAAGAGTGACTATCTTTAATTGGTTTATCTCGTTCAACAGTAAATATTATTTTGAAACTTCAATGGCCGTAAATTATATTCATGATGAAATAAAAAGAATGGTCGAAAAGACAGGAATCATTGAATAAGGTATTGATCCGAATCCGATGGAATGAAACATTTATTAAAATTAAAATCATGCCAAGTTTATCACCCGGTACACCCGGAGCAAAAGAAGCCTATGGAATATCCGTGATCAGAAATGATCTGAGCATCACTATACCTCCCAAGGCATTTAAACGTTATGGCCTGTCGGACAATGCTATTGTTCTTTTATCATCAACCCGGATGGGAGAAGCAGGCCTGGCTATTTTAAATAAAGAAAAAGCTTATCAGAGCGTATTTAAAGATATTATTGATAGAATTACTGCGCTTAATTCCATTATGATTAATAACAAGCGGATTTTCGCCCTGACACAGGTTATTGACGGCAAGGTATTCCTGACCGAAAGTATGCTGAAGGCTTTTCACCTGAAAACAGGAGACAGGCTGATTGTAATCAAAAGCACAACCACAACAATGAGCTATACACCTGTCGGGATATGGAAGCGCAAGTTTAAGCAACGGGGATTCTTAGAGGCTATAGAAAATATAAAAAAACTGGAAGTATACTGAACCGATTGGCTACCTTTGCAGTGTCATATCTGCCGAATGAAAAAATTCCGCAAAAAAATTTTTACGGCCAGGTTTTTTTTTAATGACCTCGGTTACTTCCTAAGGAATACGGCTGATATTATTGAAGCCAACAGAAATAAGAAGATCCCCGGATCACTGAAAGAAAAGATCATGCTTGTTACTGCCGCCGTGAACGGATGTACGTATTGCATCTGGCTTCACGGGAACCTGGCGGTTGCGAGCGGGGTTAGCAATGATGAGATCAAAAAACTCCTTTCTTTTCAATTTAACGCAGACACATCGGATGAAGAATTGATGGCCTTGCTGTATGCACAACATTTTGCCGAAACCAGCAGGAATCCTGATCAAGGTATGACACAGAAACTGGTTGACTTCTATGGAGATCAAACGGCCAAACACATTATCCTGCTCTTACGGTTGGTGTATTTCGGAAATCTGATGGGCAATACAACCGATGCATTTTTTAGCCGTTGCAAAGGGATTCCTGCAGAAAACAGCAATGTTGTTTTTGAGATACTATTTTTTCTTTTGACCTTCTGGTTTATGATTCCATGGATGGTGATGTCAAAGAATAAATAGCACTAATGAATATCTTGCATAAGACAAAAAAAGGTATTGACGGATCGTATGGAATAAAAATTGCCTCCCAAAAATAAAATGTCCCGGATGCTAATTGCCGTTTTTAGAAAGCAACATGGCATGACTTCGGTAAATTTTGAGCGGGGCCACTCTTATTAATCCTGATGATTCTGCATATCCCAACGAATCCTTGAACTGAGAAGCATTGACACGACCTGATGGCTCCGCAAACAGTACTTTTCCGCCTTCATTCATACGTTCTGAAATAGCATCAAAGAGCTTTTTCTTGTCGGGTACTTCATGTACCACGGCAAAGAGTAAAACAAAATCAAGCTGATCGGGTAAGTCAGTGTATCCATTATTTCCAGGTATCAGTGTTGGTTTAATGATCGGATGCACGTTTTTTCTTTTTGCTCTTTTCATTAATTGTGTCAGCATCTTTTCCTGGATGTCAACACAGTATACGACGCCTTTTTCACCCACTTTCCGGGCCATAGGTATGCTGAAATATCCCATTGCACATCCGAAATCCATAACCTTCATTCCGGGCTCCAGGTAGGAGCCAACGATTTTGTCGGGATGTTGTCCCAACCTGCGCAATGGATTTACCATAAGGCGACCTACCCACACGGGGCAAATATGATTTTTATTTTCTTTCATGACAATAAATATAATGGTTAAAATCGTTATACACAGCATGAGATAAACACTATTAAAAAGACGTAAAAACCTTTAATTATTGCATCAGTAACCTAATTTTTCATACATCCGATAAGGATTCCTGGCTTCCCTACAGGATCATGCCATATGGATATATGCTATATCCGAATAAAATTACCCGAATGACAAGCGCAATGCTAAGCTTTTTCGGTGAACCATCTTTACAAGTTGCCGAACAAATCAAATTTACCGGCAAACGACCGGATTATGAATTGGCAGCCTGTATGTTGCAGATATCGCTTAATACGAATTTGACAAATCAAAAGGTTTTTATACCTTTATTAAGTATGTGCTTATTCGAAAGTATAACCATAAAAAACATTCCGTAATGGATAGAAAGATTGTGCATGAGGACAAGAACTTACGGCTGGAGTATGTTAAGAATGGGAATTATCTGCATGAGACCTGGTGGGGCTTTACTTCCGATGAAACCTTCACAAAACTGGTGAATGTTATCGTTCAGGAACTTACCAACAATAATGCGGATGGATTGCTCCTTGATGCAAGGGAACACAAAGGATTAAGTCCAAAAGCCCAGAAGTTGGCCGTCAAAAGAATCGGAGAATATGCTAACCAGCATGGTAAACTAAAAGAGGCCATTATTGTTCCGGAAGATGTTTTTTCAAATTTTTCAGTGGAAAATTATTCAAAAGAAGTTATTAAGGACAGTCCGAATGAAACCCGGTTTTTTGACAACATAGAAAAGGCAGAGGAGTGGTTAAGAATGTATTAATTTTAATTGCTTTGGCTTAATCCTGCTTTAACAGATTAGAATTCATAGTGATTTTTCAGTCTGTCAAATTAGAATTAATATTTTACCGGGCAAAAATATTGGCACCGGTTTAATGGGTTCATAATTGTTACAAATTATCCAGCCTGTGATAGAAATCATTATTCCGGGATACAAACAAATCAGGGCTGACCACCTGGTTCTCGATTACAACGGCACACTGGCTGTTGACGGCAAATTGATTCCCGGTGTAAGAGAACTGCTGGAAGTGCTTACCCGGTTGATCCGTATCCATGTCATTACGGCCGATACCTTTGGAAATTCACAAAAAGAACTGAAAGGTATAGCCTGCAGCCATGTTATTATACCCCTGTCTGAGCAGGATGTAGAAAAAGCAAGGTATATTGAACAACTGGGAGGCAAACATGTTGTTGCCATTGGAAACGGACAGAACGACACCTTGATGCTCAGGGAATCAGCGTTGGGAATCATGGTTATCCAGCAGGAAGGTGCGTCCGGAAAGCTTTTTAACGAAGCCGATATCGTATGCACTTCCATTCTTGATGCCCTTAACCTTTTGTTAAATCCACTGCGCATTAAGGCTACCCTGCGAAAATAGCATCAGGCAAGTCCGTTTTCAGGAATTTATTAAAATGAACTTATGTTCATTTGCTTTGTTATCTTTGTAAAAACAAGTTATGGATGATCAACTGAAAAATACCAAATTACAGAAGACACCGAAATACAAGGACGGTATAATATGAAAAGCGACAAATTATGAAAGGTTATATCCATGTTTATACAGGGAACGGTAAAGGGAAAACCACAGCGGCACTTGGTTTGGCAATACGTGCTGTTGGCGCCGGGAAAAAGGTGTTTTTCGCGCAATTTGTGAAAGGGAAGAGCTATTCCGAAATTGAGACCGTACAAAAATATATTCCTGAAATTACGATGAAACAATACGGGTTAGGTTGTTTTATTGTGAATAAGCCAACAGAAAAAGACATTGCCGCTGCCCGTGAAGGACTTGCAGAGGTCGCAACCATTCTTGCCTCGGGGAAATATGATACAGTTGTATTGGATGAAGCCTGTATTGCAGTTTATTATAGGCTTTTTACTGTTGAAGAGCTTATTGAAGCCATAAAAAGTAAAAAGGAGCCGACCGAAGTAATAATAACAGGACGCTATGCTCATAAAAAGTTAATTGATATTGCTGATCTTGTAACCGAAATGAAAGAAGTAAAGCATTATTATGCCCTTGGGGTGGAAGCCAGGAAAGGGATTGAATATTAAATAACTTCAAATATGAATTAGGATTAACAATATATGGTATTATGGCAAAAACAGCTCCTTTTGATCTTCACCTTTCCGAATACGAACAATGGTTCAATAACAACCTGTTGCCAATCAGGTTAAGAACTAATCAAATGTTCCATGACTCCTGTGTTGCCTGTTATGAAAACGTCTTTTATGACGTGAGTTTTCGATATGCTGCTCATTGACAACAGATTTACTCATAATATTTCCTATTTTAATTCCAAAATATACCGTGCGGGGCAACACCGGGCCGTACATGTAAGCGGGATCACGGTCTTTGCCTTTATCAAAATCGGACTGCCATGCATTGAATATATTCTTTATCCCTCCAAAACATTGCAGGCCGGCACCATTTAGTTTAGTCGTGTAGGTTAGTTTTAATCCGGCATCAAAAAACACCGGCGATTTATATAATTCACTTCCTTCAATTACATTTCCTTCACGAATTTGCGAAATTTCATAAATGCGTTCTTCTGAAAGCACATTGTCCTCAAAAGGGGTCATCGGTATGCCCTGCAGGTATTCATCATACTGGCCGTTCTCATAATCTGCAAGGATATCAAAACCAAAATGGGGGACCAACATACTGCCGGTATAATTACCTGTTACTGAAAGGCAAAAATGTTGAGCAAAATCCCAATCCACAACAAAATATCCATACTGACCAGGGGTACGAAAGAACTTTTTTTCATCAAACTCCTGTGCCACATCATATTTGCTCGACTGTACCGTGAAACCTGAAGATAATGAAAACGCTTTCATGGGCCTCAGGTTGAATTCGATATTTATACCTTTTACCGTAGCGCCATCCTTTGCATTAACCCGGGTATATTTAACGGTGCCGGTTTCATCGGGCTCTCCTATATCGTTAACGAAGGGATTATCCAACCGCGTGTAAAAACCTTCCAATAAAAAGCCGGCATATACGTTTCCTGTCATGCCTTTAAAATCGAGCGATGCCATAATACTACGGCTGTTTTCCTGTTTGAGGCCGGGGTCATTTACATGAATTACCTTTCGTAAGCCGGATGTTTCAATGTGCAGATCTTCGTCAAAAACCTGAGGGGCACGGAATCCTTGCGAATAGCTCACCCTGGCATGCAATTTCTTGAGTATCTCATACATGAGACTAATACGTGGACTAAAGACGTTACCCTTTTTGGTTTCGCCGGCTTCTTCAGCAAGATTTTTCACTTCATAGTGGTCGTATCTTGCTCCAATGGCGATTTTGAGCTTCTTTAGTTTTACCTCATATTGGGCAAAACCACCGGTTATTGCAGAAGACTGATCCGCCACGACGGTGTTATCGGTATGAGGCACGCTTATAATACTATCGTTAACAATAACAGCATTATCATAATCAGGGTATCCCAGTTTTTTATCATTAAGAAATCCGCTTGTGTTTTCAATGCCGGTAATTAACGATGCATTACCAAAAACAGCCTTATACTGGGCACCAGCATTATAGGTTTGATCTTGTGTATTACCATAATCACTGAGAGATTGATTGGCCCCATAGTATGAATCCCTGTTAAGGAACTGCCCTGATGCATATATAGAAAGCAGGTCATATTGCCTGAAGAACTGTTCATAAGTTACTGCGCCTGTTTTCAAATCGTGTTGTACCGATTCGGCAATATCTCTTTCGTGTAAGGGCTGGTCCTGTTTATTTCCCCCGTCACGTTGCTCCTTTATTGCAAAAAAATCGAATACCAGCTTATTCCTGTATCCGAAACAATGAAATAAACGTGTTCCAACCGTAAGATTATTCATAGGGGCTATTTCGGAAAAGGCATCGTTATTGGCATCAAACATCTCACGTTTTCGGGCAAAACCGTATAAGGCAATTCCGGTTTTACGATCGTCTGAGATCATCGAAGTATTAAAAATGGCTGAATAATCCGGGACAGCACCTCCTTTTTCATTAACACCAATACCTGTTTGGGCATAGTTCACACCCACTTCATACGAGTTGATCAAAGGATTTTTTAAAATTATATTGATGATCCCTGCTATTGCATTGCTGCCAAACAAGGCAGAACCTCCGCCACGAACAACCTCCACTTTTTCAATCATGTTAGCTGGGATCAGTTCCAATCCATATACTCCGGCTAATCCACTAAAGACAGGACGGCTGTTAATCAGGATCTGGGAATACGGGCCCTCCATACCATTCATGCGTACCTGTGTAAAGCCACAGTTCTGGCAGTTGTTTTCAAGGCGCAAACCCGGCGAAAAGTTTAGGCCTTCACCCAGGGTCACAGACTGTGAACTGTTAAAAAGCTTTGATGATATTGTATTTATGATTACCGGTGCGTCAACACGTTTTTGTTCACTGCGGTTCCCCGATACCACAACTTCCTCGAGGTGGTGTATGTCTTCCACCAGTTCAAACTTTATTTCCTGTATTGTATTTGCATCGGTAATAACAGTTTTTTCCACGGATTTATAACCCACCATGCTGGCTACAATGGTTATTTCTCCCACAGGTACGTTTATCAATTGATAATGGCCTGTTTCATCTGTTACTGTACCAATGGTTGTTCCCTTAACAGTAATACTGACCAATGAGATGTGTTTTCCGCAACAAACCACATGGCCAACAATGTTGGCATCGGTTTTTGTTTTCTGAGGAAAAGCCGGAATTTGTATTGAAAAGATAAATAACAACAGAAAAACATATAGTCTTTTCATATTAAAATCAATTATATAATAAATGCGATAAACAATAGCGTTCGGACAGGCAAAATCATCCGGCAATGCCGGGCAATTCATTACCACAAAAAATGCTATTGATGAAATGGTGGAGCTCTTCCCTTAAAAATATTAGCAGGTTCTTGCCAATAAGTTGGCACCGGGTTATCCATGAAAGTTGAAACTCTGTTAATACATGTTAACCAGGCAGTAAATAATGCAATCAGAAAAAGGATCTGAACATTAATAAAGAAAACAAGTTCAGTTTGTGTATGATGATGCGATTTATAAGGTTGCGTATCGTTTGACTTGTCATAAGGATGAGCATGGTTGATAATGGTACCGTCACTCAGTTGATGTGAATGTGTAAATGCTACATTGTTGGCAATTAACAAGCACATCAACCCGATCATCAGAAAGGCTATGGCTATTTGTGTTATTTTGCTAACCATGGTTTTCATAAGATGACAAAAGTAAATGAATTTTTGCAGAATATTCAATTACCGTTGCAGTGAAATCTGAACAAAGTTATATGCACTCATCAGATAACAGGATTCCGACATAAAAAAAGCCGCTACCTTTTATACAGTAACGGCTTTAATAAAAAACGCCTGTGTTATCTTCTACAACGGAATAAATTCAACACGCCGGTTGTTGGCCCTTCCCTCGACGGTAGCGTTTGAATCAACCGGAACAGATTCTCCAAAGCCTTGAGTTTCAAGCCGTGACTCATCTATCCCAAATTTAATAAGGCTTTCTTTCACTGCAGCAGCTCTTTGTCTTGAAAGTGTCAGATTTGAATTATCATCGCCCTGGCTATCGGTATGGCCCTCAATGCTAAACCTTAATTCCGGGTGTTCTTTCATAAACGATGCTATGCGGCTGATTTCAATGAATGACCGTTCTTTAATTATGGATTTCCCGACATCAAATAATATATCGCGGGATACAAATTTACCTTGTGCAATGATCTTTTCGTAAATGGTTGCCCCCTCTTCCGGTGTATTCACAATGCAGCCATTTTTATCCGTAACCATAACCGTATACTGGCCTTCAGCTAATCCTGTTACATCTTCCGTGGTTTTTCCATGGCTCCACAAATATTGGTAAGGGCCAACTCCGCCGGCCACGGTAATGAATATTGCACCGCTTGTGTCGCCACAGCATTTAACATTTCGTGCTGAATCAACCGTCAGAACAAGTTTCGGCGGCTCAATTACGGTTGTTTTTATGGTACGGTTACAACCGTTTGCATCAGATACCAATACAGAATAATCACCGGCACTCAGTTTTTCGAGGTTTTGTGTGTTTGCATTATTGCTCCATCTGAAGGTATATGGTGGTGTACCCCCATCGGCGCTAATGGTTATACTTCCGTTTTTATCGCCATAGCAGTCATTATGTGTAACAGCCAGGAGGTTCGATACAAAAGGAACAGGTTCTGTGATTGTCGCTTCAAGCCTGGTTTCACAGCCATTTCCTTCCTTTATGATAACCGAATACGAACCTGCGGGAACATTAATCAAATCCTGTTCTGTATACCCGTTGCTCCATTGATATGCATAAGGAGCCACACCACCGGACACCGAAATATGAACCGATCCGTTGCTTTCGCCGTTACAGGTTATATGGTTAACCGCATCGATATTACTATACAACACCGGTGGTTCAATGATTGAAGCCTTGGTGGTTTTTACACATCCGTTAGCATCCGTTACTGTCAAATCATAAGTTCCGGCCGGCATATTTTGGATATCTCTGGTAACAACTCCTGTATTCCATTTATAAGTGTATGGTTCCTTACCGCCAGTAACCGAAATGGTAACGCCACCTATTTTATCACCGCTGCACCGGTTATTATTTATCGTGGTACTTTCAACCAGCAATGGCAAAGGCTCTTCGATAGCTGCCGTAATGATATTCGAACATCCTTTTGCATCCGTTACCTTCAGGGTATAATTACCAGCTGTTACCTTTAATAAATCCTGTGTGTTTGCACCATTACTCCAGGAGTATTTATAAGGTTCAACTCCTCCTTTTACCGAAACATCAATGGCACCTGCCATATCACCAAAACATTTTATATGTTGCACGCTTGTAATAGAAGCCAACAGCTGTTCAGGTTCTTTAATAACAGCGTTTAGTGTTATTTCACATCCCTGATTATCCGTGACTTTCACACTGTAGTCACCGGCAGATACAGAAGTAAGGTTCTGATCTTGGCTTCCGTTGCTCCATCCAAACCGATAGGGTAATGTTCCACCTTGTACATCAATGTTGATTGATCCTTCCTTATCACCAAAACAATTGATGTCGTTAACATTTACGATACGACCGGTAAGCAGGGTTGGTTCGGTAATTTCAGTCGTTAAATTGCTCACACATCCGTTTGAATCGGTTATTGATACACTGTATTTGCCTACAACAAGATTTTGAATTAAGGCAGCAGAATCGCCATTGCTCCATTTATAACTGTAGGGTGGCGTTCCGCCAGTCACAGATGTACTAATTGATCCTTTGTTCTCTCCCTTGCAGGGCACATCCTTAATTTCAGCAAAATCTGCAATCAAAGCAGGCGGCTCTTTTACAGTTGCACTAACTGTTTTTACACATTGATTAGCGTCGATAACCTTCAGAGTATAATTACCGGCCCTTACATTATTAAGATTTTGTTCCCTTGCCCCATGATTCCAATTGTACTGGTACGGGGTGGTACCTCCTGTAACAGCAATGTTCACCCTTCCTTTCAGATCACCATTACATTGAATATGTCCGATATTCAGCACCGTTACTTCCAAAGGATCAGGCTTATCAAGCCTGATACTGTCAGAAAGTGTACATCCTCGAGCATCCGTAACGGTAATTCTGTAATTACCAGACGTTAATCCTCTGATATTTTGCGTTGTAGAACCATTATTCCAGGCGAATGTATAAGGCGTTGTGCCTCCCCTGATGGTTGTTTTAATGATACCGTTGTTCAATTCATAACAGGACGGATGTAAAACCGAGTCGATGACAAGTGAAAATAATGGAGGTTGTATCAGGGTTACTTTCTGTATTTTAACAGCCTTATTTGCATCGGTAACTGTAAGTACATAATCCCCTGCCGGAACATTAACCAGTTCATTTACAGTAAGGCCATTGTTCCATTTATATTGATACGGTTCAACACCACCCTGCACCGATGTTTTAATATAACCGGTCTTTTCGCCATAACAATGAATATGATGAATCGAATCAATGCTGATTTTAATCTCTTCCGGTTGTAAAATGCTTGCTTCAAGATCTTTGCGACAGCCGAAGGCATCATTCACGATTACTGAATAATTACCGGCCACAAGGTCTTTAATATTCTGTGTAACTGCCCCATTACTCCAGCTATAGGTATAGGGAGATTTTCCTCCGGCGACTTTTATATTGATACTTCCGTCTTTTCTGCCATATTCCACTATGTTCTTAATCTCCTCTATAGCTACTGTAAGTAAAGGGGGTTCGGTAATCCGGGCTTCGAGTGTCTGAACACAATTGTTGGCATCCTGTATGCGGACACTATAATTTCCAGCTCCTACACGGTTGAGATCCTGTTCTTTGCTGCCGTTGTTCCAGCTGTATATGTATGGTGTAACCCCGCCTTTTACAGAAATATCAATATTTCCTGTTTTTTCATCGTTGCATATAACATCCTGCACCGATACTATACCTGCAATAAGCGGATCGGGCTGAGTTATCACAGTTGACAGGTTTTGAGAGCAACCCATGGCATCGGTAATTGTTACACTGTATTTACCAACCGGTAAATTGGATATATCTTCGGTAACAGCTCCGTTGCTCCATTTAAAGTTATACGGAAGTGTTCCTCCTTTTACATCAATACTAATAGCGCCGGTAGTATCACCATGACAATTGATATTTTTAACATCGGCAAATGTTGCAATAAGTGATTCAGGCTGTTTAATGTGAACGCTTATTTCTTTACTGCATCCCTGTTTGTCAACCACATTAACTGTGTAACTGCCGGCAACAAGGCCGGAAAGATCTTCAGTTTCAGCACCGTTACTCCAGCTAAACAGATAAGGCTTAACACCCCCTTTAACCGACAGGTCTATTTTACCGTTATTTCCCCCTGAGCATTTAATATCTTCAGTTGAGACTATTGATAACTCCAGCGGAGGCGGTTCCTTGATTTCAGCGGTAAGGCTTTTTTCACAACCTGTAGCACCAGTTACCTTCACGGTATATTTGCCTGCTTCAAGGTTTGTAATATCCTGTGTTTTTGCTCCATTCGACCATTCATACGAATAGGGTTTCACACTTCCTTTTACAAAAACGTCTATTTCTCCTTTCTTTTCGCCATTACAAGGATTGTCGGCTGTTGAAATGAGTTGCAGTTCGAGTTCTGTCGGCTGGTCAATTATTGTCTCCAATGTGTCTTTGCAGCCGTTCTGATCGGTGGCTATAAGGGTATATCTTCCGGCTTTAAGGTTATGAATATCCTTAACCGTTTGCTTGTTATTCCACATGAACGTATAAGGCATCACTCCTCCTTCAAATGCAGTCAGGATTACGGCATTTGAATCGCCATAGCATCGTATTTGTTTTATTTCTGTAACTCTGCCAGTAAATTCAGGAGGTTCATTGATATCCAGATTCACACTGGTAATACATGATTTCTTATCAGAGACAATTAATGTGTAGTTGCCTGCCCCGACCTTTGATATGTTTTTAGTTTCAGCACCGTTGCTCCATTTAAAAGAATACGGTTCAACCCCGCCTTTCACTGTAACTTCGGCTGCACCGGTTGTAAATCCAAAACAATTAACATGTGAAATTTTATCAACCGAAGCGGTCAGCAGGGAGTTTTGGACAATGGTTGCCTCAAGTCCGGTTTCGCAACCATTCTGATCCGTTACGGTCAACCTGTAACCGCCAGCTTTTATACTGACTAAATTCTGCGTTGTCGCCCCGTTGCTCCATCTATATACATATGGAGGAACACCACCGCTAACCGTTACATCAATGGCTCCGGTCATTTCATTATAACAATCTATGTTTGTTACCTTGTCAATGCTGCTGCTGAGTTTTGTAGGCTCTTTCACGGTTGCACTCAGCGTATTTATACAGCCTTTTGCATCGGTTACCTTAACATTGTAACTCCCGGCTTTAATATTTGTATTATCCTGAGTAGTCCGGCCATTACTCCATATAAAAGTATAGGGAGCAGACCCCCCCCGGACATTCAGGTTTATCGATCCCGTTGAATCGTCTTTACACTTTACATCTGTTACCTGAGTAATATCCGATTCAAGAAGAGTCGGTTCACTCAAGCTCACATCAAGCATTTGTTCACATCCTTTAGCATCGATAACTTTCAGATTATATTTTCCGGCTTTTATGTTGGTAAGGCCTGGTGTAACGGCTCCGTTACTCCAGCTGTATTTGTAGGGTGAAACACCGCCTGCAACCGAAACATTAACCAGACCCTCAGCTTTTCCAAAGCATTTTATGTCAACAACTTCAGAAGTTCTTACCTCAAGCCTGGGATTCTGTTCAATGGAAATCCTCAAAGAATCGACACATTGATTTTTATCGACTATCTGGACAAAATAATTTCCGGCCGGCAGATTGGCAATATCCTGTGTTTTGGATCCATTGCTCCAGTTGTAGGCATATGGAGGAGTACCACCCGAGACATTAATATCGGCAATACCCTGCCGGTCGCCAAAACAAAGATTATGGCTAAGTGATTGTACTCCTGATTTCAATGCAGAAGGTTGTTCGATCGTTCCCTTTAAAGTTCTGCTCATACCATGCGCATCTGTAACCGTGAGATCATAGGTACCGGCACCAAGGTTTCTGATATCTTCAGTAGTTGCACCGTTGCTCCATGCAAACTTATAAGGCATCACTCCCCCTTTTACAGTGACATCAATAAAACCATTCTTTTCTCCATAACACTTGATATGCTGCAAATTCTCAATTTCAGCTTCAAGTAAAGTCGGTTGCTCAATGTTCACACTGATGGTGCTGACACATTTATTGGCATCAGTAATCCGGCAGGTATAATTATTCGCAGGGAGGTTTGCAATATCTTTTGTTTTAGGGCCATTGCTCCACTCGTATTTATAGGGAGCCACACCGCCTTTAACATCGAGATAAATGGCACCATTGGATTCACCAAAATTCACAACATTTTTGACCTGAGTGATATTTACCTCAATTCTTTTGGGCTCCGTAATTTCCTGTTTAAACCGATTTGTACACTTTCGTGCATCCGTAACGGTCAGGTTATAAACTCCGGCAGCAAGTCCTGCCAAATCTTCAGTTGTGGCCATGTTATTGTTCCAGTTGTACAAATAAGGCTTAATACCTCCCTCAACTTTTATATTAATAGAACCGCTTAAATCGCCGGCACAATAAATATTTCTTGCTTCCTCCAGGGTAATGATAATAGGATCCGGTTCAAAGACTTTTGTTGAATAAGCTTCCAGGCATCCACGGCTGTCAGTAACCTGAACAGTGTATGTTCCTGCAATCAGACTGTCAAGATCTTCAGTAGTCTCTCCCGATGTCCACCAATACCGGTATGGTGGCACACCGCCTTTAACGTTGATATCGATTTTACCAGTTCTGTCACCGGCGCATTCAACGTTTTGCACTTTTTCGTCTGATCGGACAATCAGTGGATTCTGTTTAATCACAGCTGAAATGATTTCCTGGCAATGATTTGCATCGGTAACCAACAGGGCATATTCGCCGGCAGGTACATTCCTCAGATCCTGAGAGGTTGACTGATTACTCCAGCTATAGGTATAAGGCAGAACCCCTCCCTTAACCGTTACGTCAATGCTACCTTTGTTGTATCCATAACATAAAATATCGGCAACAGAGTCGATCTCAATGGCTAATTTCTCAGGTTGCTTAACTTCAATTTCCAGACTATCAGGACATTCATGGGCGTCTATGACCTTTACCCGGTATATTCCGGCTGCAAGTCCGGCAATATCCTGGGTTGTCGCACCATTACTCCATTGATAGGTATATGGCGGAACGCCACCCGACACCATGATGTCAATGGCACCTTTCTGATCGCCATAACAGGAAACATGGAGTATGGAATTCACTTTTATTTTAACCAGGGTAGTTTGTGTGATTTTTGTGCCCACCTGCGCATGGGTTGGTTTTTGTACAAACAAGAAAACAGGGATTATAAGCAGGAATAATAAGGAATCTCTTTTCATAATCTTATTATTTAATTTAATGAACGCTTATGATGGAGTTTTTAATTATGCATTAATTTACTATTTTTTTTTAAATTATGGATGCTAATAGGAATAATATTAAACATTTATTATTTACAGATTATATAACATAAAAGCGAAAAACCCCGCCGCAAGCTGAAAGGGTTTTTGAACTAAACGTATTTTTATCACCGTTCTCTGTTGTTAAGTTCCTGTGAAGTTACCTCAATAACTTACTTTGCTTTCCGATAAATCGAAACAAGAATGCCCATAATTGATGGAATAATCAACTTTTAGTACATTTATAGTATGTTAATCTCAGACCGGGCATCAGATCAAAAAATGGAATCACTGAAAGCAGCCGTCTTACAATGTACGAAATGCGGGTTGGCTGATACACGGCGTCATGTTATATTCGGAGAAGGCAATGCAAATGCCGGCATATTGATAATAGGGGAAGCCCCGGGCCATGATGAGGATATACAGGGAAGGCCTTTTGTGGGGAAATCAGGGCAGTTGCTGGACAAGATACTTGCCGCATGTGGCTTCACACGGGATGAACATGTATTCATCAGCAACATTGTGAAATGCAGGCCACCGGATAACCGGGTGCCAACACCCCTGGAAGCCGCTGCCTGTACGCCCTGGCTGATAGAACAGATTGAAATGATAAACCCAAAAATTCTGATACTGCTGGGCGCTACGGCATTGAAATATATGGCAGGACCCGACCACAGGATCACACGTGAACGCGGGAACTGGCTCAATATACAAAACAGGCTGGCTATGCCCGTATACCATCCTGCCGCCTTATTGCGTGATGCTTCATTAAAGCGAGATACATGGGAAGATTTTAAGAAAATTGTTTTCAAATACCGTGAGCTGATAAATCCGGATCATTATTCGAAATATGTATAAGATTACTTGCGCATTAATTTATTGTCATCCAACATGTTTTATTTATGAATACTAATGTAAGAATAAAGATCAAAGATCAAAGAATGCACCAAGGTTAACGAAAAGTTCATAACACATGGTTTGCATACCTATAAAATATGACCACAAGCTATGATCAACAACAGCCACTGAAAAAATCAACCATAATGAAACGAGCACTAAAATTATTATTATCATTTATGAAAAACAGAATTAAAGGAGCAATTTTCACTTTAATTAATGGAATACTTATTATGTGTTTATTTTCATTTTGTGCAGATAAAAACAAGGCGAAAAATGCCTCTCCGGTTTTTATTGAACCGGATACTGAAAAACCGGATATTGTTCTTATTTCTGTTTATGATAATTACAAGATCAAGGCTGAATTGAAGACTGCCTGGGGTTTTGCCTCCATAATAGAAACACCGGCAGAAAAGATATTGTTTGATACGGGAGGAGATCCGGTCATTTTACTGTCAAATATGCAAAAGATGAATATTGATCCCGGGTCAATTCATAAAGTGATCATCTCTCATGTTCACGGAGATCATACCGGAGGTTTAGAGGACTTCTTGGAAAAAAATAACAAGGTTACCGTTTTTATCCCGGCTTCCTTCCCCCATTCAATTAAAGATATGATAACCGATAAAGGTGCCAAATACACCGAAGTCTCAGAGTCTATGAAAATCTCGGATTTTGTTTATTCCACCGGAGAACTTAACGGTCTCCTCGATGAACAGGCTTTAATAATCGATTCAAAAAAGGGATTAATTGTGATAACCGGTTGTGCTCATCCCGGAATTGTAAAAATTATTGAGAAGGCCAAAACGATAATGAAAAGAGACAGTGTATATCTTGTTGCAGGCGGCTTTCATCGACCACCCATGGCGGTGGTTAAAAAGTTCAGAGAACTTGGCATGCAAAAGGTTGCTCCCTCACATTGTACCGGTGATGATGTCAGAGAAGCATTTGCAGAGGAATATAAAGAAGATTTTGTTGAATATGGTATAGGCAAGAGAATTGAGATTAAATAAGAATGAGGGATCTGGTTTTATATTTTATCGTATGCTTTCATTGATGCTTCCGTCAGGCAACATGTTGTCAGGATGATACCGGCCATCCTCCTCCATTTGATATCGTATACATCCATTCCAGTCACCATGACAATAGTTTTCAATCCATTTCTTATCCAGTCTGCCCTCTTCATAAAATCGTTTCATCGGGCATACCGGGTACCATTTGCATTGTTTTTGAAAAGTCGGTGTCATTTAAATCTATTGTCTGGCTGCCTCTTCAAACACAAGCAATTCATGCCTTGTGCCTTCGGTAAAAACACTTAGCATTTGGCTCCTGATATCGCTATCAGCTTTTTGACCTAAGTTCTCCGTTATATCAATAAACCTTTCGGTATACTGTCTGTATTCCTCTCCTGAATAAGTATCTATCCAACGCTGATAGGGATTGTTAACAATGGTATTCTTTAATACGAAGTCACCCGCTTTATAGTAAACCCAGAAACAGGGTAATAAAGCAGAAACTGCAACAGGATAGGGTGAATGAAAAGCATGGTTAAGCAGAAAATCTGCGTATGCATGAAACGCAGGTGATTTTCCTGCAGCCTTGGGTATCTGAAATTGCAATATGAAAGTGTCCTGCAATGCCCGCTCAATATCAAGTCCGTCTTTAGCCAACTGAAGGAAAAAATACATTTCCTCCGGATTTTCCGCACGGGCAGCAGTAACAGCGAGAGCCCTTGAATCATCAATGATATACAAAACATCCTGGGAAAGATAATGCATGAACCACCTGTCAGGCAGTGTTCCATCGGTAAGGCGTTTTATGTAGCTGCAATCAATAATCTGCTGGTAAACCGTGTGAACGGTTTCCCATAATTTTTGTGTGAATGGTCCGGCGGATTCCATTATTTCCAGTATTTAAAAAAATGATGTACCGGGCCGTGTCCTTTTCCCAGAGCATACCCTGCCCCGCTGACAATGGCACGGTCAATGTATTCTTTTGCTTTCTTTACGGCATCATTTAAAGGTAATCCAAGAGCCAAAAATGATGCAATGGCTGATGACAACGTACAACCGGTTCCATGGGTGTTTTTTGTGAATATTCTTTTTGATTTCAATGCAAAAATTTGATCTTCCTCGGCATTATAAAAGATATCAACCAATTCATCGGCTGTCAGATGACCGGCTTTTAACAACACAGAGACTTTTTTATTCAGGGATAATTCCCTGGCCATTTGTGACATTTCTTTCCGGGTTTGTATTTTTTTACCCAACAGGATCTCAGCCTCAGGAATATTCGGAGTGATGACCCGCGCAACAGGTATAAGCTGGCTTTTGAGTGTCTCAATGGCTTCGTCCTGTAACAGCTTATCGCCCGATGTGGCCACCATCACCGGATCGAGTACTATGTTTTTCACTGCATACGTATCAAGCGTTTTTGTTACAATCTTGATGGTCTCTGATGAATGCAGCATGCCGATTTTTATGGCATCTGCACCGATGTCATCAAGCACGGCGGAAATCTGACCGCTTATTGCTTCCAACGGGACCGGATATACACCGCTGACACCAATGGTGTTCTGAACAGTAATGGCAGTGATGGCAGACATGGCATAACAACCACATGCTGAAATAGTTTTTATGTCAGCCTGTATTCCTGCACCGCCTCCAGAATCACTGCCGGCTATTGTCAAAACTTTTTTATAGTGTTTTTCCATGTCAATTAAAACAATTAATTACTCCGTCGTAAAAATCTGGGGATTAATCCAATCCCGATACGCTTCGCTATCGGGATAATTATTCACTTCGCTCATGAGATCGCTTCGCTAAAGTTCGGCTTACAATTTTCAATTCGCCAGAGGCTCTTGAAAACTGAGCCTCATTAAAATGGTTAAATCCATGCTGAGCAAAAGCAACCTCCTTATTATTTTGCATCCATCGAATGTGGGATTCTCCTTCAATTATTTTACCAATTTTAACCAGGCCCCTGCCAAAAGCAGCTTTATAACCGGCATTTATTTCTTCAAATGAATTACCTTTCATGGTAAATAACAGAACATAATCTTCTCCGCCTGAAGTAATAAGTCTTTCAAGATCCCAGCCATGTTCAGACGAAACTTTTCTGAGTATATCGGACACTGGGATTTTATCAATATCTATCACGGCCGATTTTCCTGAAGCTTTTAATATGTGAACCAGGTCAGAAGAAATGCCATCTGATACATCCATCATAGCACGGACCTCCGGCTGTTTTGCGAGCCATAATCCTTCGTTTATATGAGGTTCGGGCTGGTGATGGTATTGAATCAATTGCAGGTTGTCTTTCGTTTCGGGCAGCCGGTGCAGCAAAACCTCAAGTCCACCGGCAGAGTCTCCCAGAAAGCCCGTCACACATACAATATCGTCATTCTGGGCCATGGAACGTAAACGGGCTGAACCTTTGCTACACTTACCAATAACGCCGACGTTAATGGTCAGAAACTTTTTTGATTTTGTAGTGTCGCCTCCCAGGAGCAAAACCTGATATTTTTGAGAAAGTGAGCGATAGCCCTTCATAAAAGAATCGAGATATTCCACCTCGGTTTCAGCCGGTATTCCGATAGAAAGAAAAGAACCAACAGGCTTTGCCCCCATGGCTGCAATATCACTCAAATTAACGGCAAGTGATTTATGGCCCAGTTGCATCGGTGTAATGCGATCTTTCAGAAAATGGATATCCTCAATCAGCAAATCCGTAGTAATCACATAATCTTCCTTATCATTAAAGGGTACGACAGCACAGTCATCACCTATTCCCAAATACCCTGGAGAAGATAAATCCTGAAACATTTTTGCAATGCGATCGATAAATCCGAATTCTCCTATTTCATGTAATTTCATATCATGCAATCATTGATCTTTAAACAGTATAAATCGCTTATTGAATTAATGTTAGGTTAAATATTTTATTTTGCAGGTTCATTTTTTCAGGTTTTTATAAATTTATCTATTTCCTGTCTGATTTCACGGGCTGCCATCATGGGATCATCGGCTGAAACAATGGCTGAAACCACGGCAAGGCCGTTTGCCCCTGCCTGCAATACATCGCCTGCATTTCGGGCGTTGATGCCCCCGATGGCCACCATGCAATGTTTTGAAAAGGAGGCAATTTCGCGGATGCCTTCCAGCCCCAGTGCATTCATGAGTTCGGGTTTTGTACCCGTCACAAATACAGGTGATAATCCGATATAATCCACATCCATCTTATTGGCTTCCCTGGCCTGGGCAATATTTTCCACCGAAAAGCCGATTATTTTATTTTTTCCCAATAATTTACGTGCAATAACGTATGGCATGTCCTGCTGACCGATATGCAGGCCATCTGCATCAGCAGCCAGGGCAACATCAAGCCGGTCATTAATGATCAGGGGAACCTGAAAAGGAGCAAGTATTTTCTTCAGCCGGACAGCCAGGTTAACAAATTCCAATGTGGTACAGTCTTTTTCTCTGAGTTGTACCATGGTAACACCGCCATTAACAGCCTGTTCGACAATATTTTCAATCGGGCGACCCTTTGCAAGCCCTCTGTCAGTTACAAGGTAGAGTAAGGGATTAAACTTGTTCATGACCCTCTATAAACAGATTTGATATATCCTTGTCAGATAGGTTATACAATTCATCAAGAAAATGCATTTGCATTGTACCCGGCCCCGGAGATCGTTTTGCCGCAAGTTCACCTGCAATACCCATCACTGCCATAGCATGGGCAGATGCAAGTAAAATATTTTCATTGACAGCTATAAAAGCGCCGATCAATGCGGTGGCCGTGCAACCCAATCCCGTCACTTTCTCCATCATGGGTGATCCATTTCCCACCTGAATAATGCTCTGTTGATCCAGAATATAATCCACAGGACCGCTGACAACAATTACCGCACCAGTATCTTTTGCAAGACCTTTGGCTATTTGCAAGGCCGATTCCGAAGAAGCTACGCTGTCAACCCCTTTTGTAATATTTTTTTCATCTGCCAACGCCATAATTTCAGATGCATTGCCGCGAATCACATCGGGCTTGCACTCCCTTATAATCTGAAGGCTTGTTTGGGTCCGGTATGCAGTAGCCCCGGCACCAACCGGGTCAAGAACAACAGGAATACCTTTTTTATTGGCTGCCTTTCCGGCTTTTATCATGGCTTCAACCCAGGGTTTGCTCAGGGTTCCGATATTAATAACCAGGGATGATGCGATCTTCACCATATCTTCAACCTCATCAACAGCATGGGCCATCACCGGTGATGCGCCAATTGCCAGCAAGGCGTTGGCGGTGTTGTTCATCACCACATAATTGGTAATATTATGCACCAGTGGTGATTGGGAACGAACCTTTTGCAAATCTTTTATAAGAGATTCTCTTGAAATCATATGCAATTTATTTTTTATAAGCACAAATGGCAACATAGTCACCGCAGTCAAAACCTTCCATGGGCTCTTCCAGGGTATCATCTGAATATACGGGATGTTTTGTAAGGGTTTGGGCATAAGCAAAGTCGCTAAAACCTGCTTCCAGTAACAGGTTGGTTTTTTCAGTCGTAGTCCTCCAGTTGGCCGCTTTAACAAATTCAATCGGATAGGGATCCTGTGGCTGAACGCCTTCAAGCAACGAATGGTCCCAGGTGCCAAGCACCTTTGCCAGGTTATAAAGCAGGGCATACGAACTTTCTTTCGGAACATCGATGACTACAATCCGGCCTCCCTTGCGCAAAGCCTGGTAAGCTTTGTTGAAGGCTTTCTGCAAATCTTTAATATAACCCGGCGTGCCATTAAAAAGTATGGTATCGTATTGGTTCTGGCCGAAATCTCCGTCTTCAGCTGTTTCAATTCTTACAGTCATTCCACGTTTGTCTGCAATCTCAGCCATGGCTTTCGAAGGCTCAATACCATATTTTACAGTTATATTGTATTCCTGCTGAAGAAGCATTTCAAATAATCCGCTTCCGCATCCAACCGACAGGGTTTCACCGGCATTTTTTAAAAAATGTGCTACAAGTTTCAATTCAGAATACAATACATTCTTGTTTTTCAGGAACCATGCATCGTATTCCGCTGCATACTGATCAAAATCATTTTTCATAGTCATTAAAATAAAAAACCGCTTCGTTGCGAACGAAACGGTATACAGTTTAAACGTTAAGATACAAAACACAATATACCATTTTCCTCCGCTGTCATTAAACATATCAGGTTCAGGGGTATATTCTCAGCCGGTTTCATCCAGGCACCCCCAACGGTATTGTCACAAAATTAACAAAATTTTACAATTGTTATGTAGTAATTCGTATTATTATATGCCATGATGCGTAATCAAGAAACTATTTACTTTTAATACTCAACACAAACCGGGGTGACTTATTTCCAGCTATAGTTAAGGTTTATTTAGTTTTCTCACCACTTTCTCAATCCGTTTTTTCTGCGAATCTTTATCCAGTTCATTCATTCTTTGCTCTAACAAACCGATAAACTGCTGTTTGTTGGCATTGGTAACGGCTATTTCCGATTTTTCAGCATACTGAGGCAGCTGCTTTGGCGGACATCTCCTGAGTTGTTCCAATAACAAAGGAAATGAGGTTTCTGTGTATTCGGGAACAGCAGAAAGTTTGGCTAATATTGACACCCCATGATCAATAGTAATAACGGAACCCTTATCAATTGCCCCGATGATAGCAGGCAGCAAAGAATAGATACCCTGCGGATTGACAGATGCAATGGTATCCAGCGCAATCATTGCACCCCATATCAACCGGTTGTTTTTACCTTCAACGAGTTCTCCAAATGCAGAACAATAGGGCTCAATCATTTTTGCCGCACCCCGTTCACCGATCTCATAAAGAACTTTCAGACAGTCACTCTGAATGTTTTTATCTTTATTGTAAAGGTTTTCAATCAGTTCTTTTACCCAGTCGATACGATTTGACCGTATGATCTCATCGGCCAGTTCCTGGTTGGGTTTATCGTCGCGACGGCCAAGTGAAGTCGTTATCAGGTCAAGGGCCTTCATTGTATTCTTGTCATTTTATAAAACTGCTGTAATGCCTGCTTTCTTTCAGGGGATAATTCATTCCACCGGATACCATTAACAGCACCATCCAGTCCGTATAATAAGCTTAAACAAGCCCCCGGATCAATGGTCTGAAGCCGGATAAAGGCCTGTTTACTTCCAATGGCTTTCAGTTTTTCAAATGAATCAATGCCCACCTGTATCAGTTTGATTTCGGTTTCTTTGCCGATATTAATGTGGTTTGACAGGTCGCTTTTCATTATTCTTAATTTTTATCCTTTCATCGTAATAAACAAATTTATTCTAGGTTAATGACAACGGTATGGCAACAGCGAAAATTTTTTACAAATAACCAGATTGTTCAAGACTTAAGGTTATTAAAGCGAATTAAAAGACAAAATTACAGCTTTCTCTTGTTCCCTTTTTTTCGTCAGCTAAAGCAGAGGGCAATTGAAATGCTTCAATCCTTAATTCGCATTATCATTTAGCGCCCATGCTGAAAGTCCTTGACAAACTCAACGTTGCTCCAATACCAGTACCCAGCTGTGTGCCATTGAAATACTGGTAAACCGGTATATCCACCATGGCCGATATGTACCATTTTTCTTTAATTACATAATTGATTTGCGGGGCAACAAAGAACAGATAGCCCCCGGAAGACTCTTTCAATCTATCCGATATCTGGTCACGTGTGCGTATTTCGTTGCGTACCTGTAAAATGGTGGTCCAGTCGCCCTTAAGCCATTGAAACATAAGATGCTTTGATATATAAAAAGAAGTAAATATGGTCGTACCCAGCTGGTAATCGTTTTTATTGGACAGATTTGCTTCAATCCTGTTGGTAACAAAGAAACGTAAGGCTTTTTCCGAGTTTTCCTTCACAAAATAAGAATTTACTACCAGGCCATAAGCGCCAATGGTAGGTTGCACTTCAACAGGCAGCTCAACGTTATTGACTTCTTTAGGTTCCCGGGAGAAAGGTATTTTGACGCCGGCCGCAACGGAATAGTAAATCCTTTTTCTGTGATTGGTGTAAAGGTTGTACTTAACCGATGCAATGAGGTTGGTAAATCCCCTGCCGGTGAGGGTATATTCGGGTTGAGTACTGTAATGCTGTGATTTGTTGATATAATAACCGAACTCCGCTTCAAGGGTAATCTTATTGCTTAAACCATAGCCAATAATACCCGACAGGTAGTTATAATTTGCCTTGTTGATCAGATAGGCGGAATCCGAACGCTTGGCTTTTTCATAATAGTGTTTTCCTTCACCGTATTTATAAAAAGTAATGATCCGTAATGATTTTTTTTCCAGCACCAGCAGGTTTTCAGTACCCCCCACCGGGTTAACGGAGGAAAGACATTGAGAATTTATTTTTGCATTGCAGGTTACCGATAAAAAGATGATCAATATGTATGTTTTATTCCACAACGATGCAGATTGTTTTTGTCAGTGACTTGTTATTTCCGTCCTTCACTTCGCATGTAATCTGATTTTCTCCGGCATGGCAGGGAGAAGGAGCATAAATGACCTCTGCCCCCGAATTCAGGATATCGCCAGCGCTGGCCGACCAATGATAACTGATCCTGTAGCCTGATGCAGTTGCTTTTATTCTTGTGCTTTCACCGGCATGAAGGGTGTACCTGTCAGCGACCAGGGACTCAAAAACCAGTTGTTGACTTGGATCACCACCGTTTTCGTTGTCTTTATCACAGGCAATGAAAATCAAAGCCGTTGTTAACAGTATGATCAGACTATTTTTCATTTTTCAAATTTTAGGGCAACTTTTCATTAAGTATGGGTATACCAAACTAAGTTGATTGCAAATTTCATTTATTATTCGATACAAGGTCAATCTTCATATTGTTTAATAGCTATAATATAATTACACCATATTTAGAAAATACAAAATACCAACTATTTTGTATTCTTAATACACCGGACCGAAAAAGCGTATGATTTCGGGAAGGTATTCCATCGCCCGCATAAAGGGGAATTGATGTCGAGGCACCTCCGCCATGCATAACTGCCGTATTCGGTAGAAGTCCACATATATTCAAATACACCCAGCAGGCTGTAGCTTCCGCCCGAAGACCGTCTGCCCGCCAGCCGGGCATCATAACCTGAACTACCGCCAATGATTAATTTCGTGCCCACACTGTCGCCTCTCCAGGTATTTTCCATATCGGCTTCAGCCTGGGACATGCCAAGAAACATCTCCAGTACCTTATATTCTCCATCCGAGGGGACATGCCATCCATCGGGACATATGCCCTGCGTCTGTTCAGCCGTTGAATGGTTCATAGCCACATCCCATGTGTAAAGCCTTCCAAATACTGCAACGTGATTTGAATCATTGTTATAGGCATAGCACACAATATCTTCCCCTGCAGGACTGTGAGTTACTTTCATGTTTTCCCTCATCCACGTCTGCTCGCCAATTTTCACGAAGGCATAGGAGTTTCCGTCAAAATCGGTCACACGATCCGATACATTCACCGTTATCACCACTTTCTGATCTTTCTGGTCGGTTACGGTTAAAACATAAGAACCGGTACCCAGGTTAAACAGGTCTTCCTGATCAGATCCTTCCGACCACGAGCAATTATAAGGAGGATAGCCTCCGGTTATGGTGACATCAACAGAACCATCCTTTGCTCCGGTTTCTGAGGGCGAAGTAACGGTATAGGTAACAATAACAGCATCCACATCCGGTTGTGCAATAAAAATGCTGTCATTAACGGAAGATCCCTCCGAATCAGTGACAACCAGGTAATACATACCGGATACAAGTCGGGTAATCTCTTTATCCGATGAGCCATTTGACCAGCTGTATTGGTAAGGCTGGACTCCGCCTGATACCAAAGCCAATGCTGAACCGTCGTTGCCGCCGAATACTGAAACATCCTGCCCCGTTATGGTTAGGATCATTGAATCCGGAGCCGGCTGGGTTATCCTGAAAGTATCTGTTTGTATCACATGGTTGGCGTCACAAACTGATACAATATAAGTACCGGCTGTCAGGCTGTCAATGTCTTCAGTATGTTGATTGTTTGACCATGAAAAAACATACGGAGGAGTACCACCCGTGACCGTCAGATTGATGTTTCCGTCATGGCCGCCATAAGCAGTTACATTTTCCGTTGTGGCAGTCAATACAATGGGTTCAGGGATGATTTCCTCCGGTTCTTCCCTGCAATGCTGAAAAGAGATTGACATTGCTATCAAAGAAGCAATATAAACTGCCTTTTTCATGGCATAAAATTATGCTTTAAAAATAAAAATCGAAACGGTTATCCGCCTTCGTTTTAGTCATTTTGTGTTTTGATTTGGATAACCATCCAATTTTAATATCTTCCGACGGATCAAAGTCAGGCACAAAGGGTTTAATATCCAATAGTGGTGTGCCGTTCATTATATCGACATTTTCGATGTGCAAAATAGTTTTATCAACTTTGATAAGCCTCACTACCGATAAGCCTATGTTGTTAGGCCTTCTTGGCGCCCTTGTGGAAAACAAACCCCGGATGTTATCATCCAAAAATGGTTTAACCTGCAATTGAAAATCTTTTGCTAAATGAAAATGATACAAAAGAATGATATGTGAAAATCCGTCGAGGTCTTTCAGTCCAGCCGCATATTCCTCATATATTTCAACCGTTCCTTTTGTCCCTTTTCCGGCAGAAGGCTGTATGGGTATGCCCCGGATATTATCATACGGCGTGTGAATGATTCCTATTGGCCTGAAGACTATTTCATTCATATCAACTGGTGAGCAATGTTCCGACCTGTGTTATCATGCAAATCTTTTATTTTATCATTTCCGGTTCTGTATCTGGTAAATTATTTCCTCAGCTGCCCGGATGATCGGATTATTAACAGGAGAAGCTGTTAATAAGGGATGTGTGCCTACCTGAAAGGAAACCAGTTCAAATACGGTAATAGATTTCTGAATGGCCAGGCTGATTATATTGATGATCTCACCAACCGATTTACCGCCCCATGCTTCACCGCCCAGTATGCTGCCATCAACAGGCGAAGCATAAAGTTTTACGGTCAGGTTGGAAGATCCGGACAATGTTCCGGGATGCCTGTCGGGCGATGAAAATTTGGCCGAGATAACATCGGCATGAGCTTCATCTGCGCTTTTTTCATTTGCCCCTGCAGCTGCCATGGCCAGGCCGTTTATTTCGGTAGAAAAAACTCCCAATGTACCGGTTATGCACTTTTTTATCCGTATGCCAAAAATATTATGACCCAAAACACGTGCCTCTGCCGTTGCTGTTGAAGCCAGTTTAATGAGGTCGCTCCGTCCCGTCAGAAAACCAAATGTCTGGGCACAGTCACCGACAGCGCTGATATCTTTAATGGATGTCCGTCCGTAATTGTCTACATGAATATCGCCGTATTTATTCAATTCAAGCCCTGCTTCCTTTGCCAGTTCAGTATTAGCCTTATAACCGATTGAAAGAATAACTGCATCAGCTTCAATTTGAATCTCATCACCAAGCATAACCCGGTTCACCTTGTTTTCTTTCCCTATAATTTCTTTGACCAGAGTGGAAGTCAGCACATTGACTCCGGCTTTTTTCAGTGCGTCGGTCGCTATCTGGCTTAATTCCTGAGAAAATGCTTTAGAGAAACAGGTCGGCTCAGTTTCAACCAGGGTAACATTCAGTTTGGACATCGCCAGTTGTTCAGCCACTTCAGCACCAATAAATCCGCCTCCAACAATAACGATATTTTTGAATCCGCTCACCCTGGAAGCCAATTCTTTAATATAAGGGTAGCTCTTCTTTATATAAAAGACATTCTGAAGATTGTGCCCAGGTATGAAATCAGGAACCTGTGGAAGAGAACCGGTAGCAAAAACCAGTTTCTCATAGCTTATTTCTTCTCCGGTTTTTAAAGTTATTAACTTATGCTTTTTATCAACATTTGTGGCTGTATTAATGATCACTTCACCCCCCAAGTCGACAAAAGGTTTGGGTCCCATTTTATTCCTATCGGCATCATAGTCCAGCAAATGAAATATATAAGGTATTCCACAAGGAACAAGACCATCTGCCTCTTCTTTAACCATCAATACCTCTTTTGCTTGGAAAAACCTCTTAATGGTCATTCCTGTTACAATGGCCGCAGGACCGCCCCCAATAATCACTACATCATACTTTTTCATACGTTACAATTGTTAATTATCACTTGTCTGTTCTTTATTGCTAATAAATCATTGTTCCTTGATTTCAAACATATTGCCACTCTTGTCCCAAATAAAATAAGTACAAGAGTTTGACCTCTCCCTGATTATGGCTTTATAGCCAGCGTTAACTGCCTTGTTATATATAGTTTCAGATTGCACGTATCCGAGACATATATGTGAGAATACTTTTCTTTCTTCCCTTTGGGTTATAAATATCTCGAATTGTATGTCATTATTGCCCATAACATATACATCTGTTCTCTCCGGCACATTAAAGATCGTTTGAGAAAGCTTACTATTTATTGAAAAGTTACGGATGGCGGTAAAAAGTAAAATCTTTTCATAAAATGCTTCAATTTCTTTTTGATTATTTATTGCAAAAGCAATATGTTGTAACATATATTTCGATCAATTTAAAAACAATGTAAATTTAAATGAACTTTTGTTCATTTTAAAACATATTAGACTAATTTTAACAAAAATCCAATTATGTTACTGTTCATACTGTCTTTCCTTATTTGTTTAACCGGTTATGGTTTACATACATTCTGGCATTACCAGGTATATAAAGGTATTGATTTTCAGCAAAGGGGTAAATTTTTCAATGTATACACCCACCTCATTGTTTTTATAGGTTATTTTGCTTTTGGTATGATGATATTTGTTGATCCCTTAAAAATCAATATGAACATTGTCCTTAGAATTGCCGGTATAATTATTGGTTTATCAGGAATAATTATTGTAGCAATTGCGACATTCCAAAAAAAGGGCTATTCAGAAACGGATCAGTTGATTAAAACGGGGATATATTCGAGAATACGTAATCCGATGTATCTTGGTATCATCTTCATCCATATTGGATTACCGTTATTATTCGGAAGCATGATTACTTTGCTGTCCGCTCTGATCTGGATACCTATGATTGTGCTTTGGAAATACTGGGAAGAAAAGCACCTGGAAAAGAAATTCGGAGAACAATACATGGATTATAAAAGAAAGACTTTGTTTTAATAAATTCAAGTTGCCAGTTAAAAATTATCAATACGATTTAAGCAAACATTTGTTCATTTCAATATGTTTATAATATTTTAATAATCGCTTGCAATGGTTATTTCAGTACTTACCGACAATATGCCTGGTACGCGTACCGAAGCAGAACACGGATTATCCTATCTGATTGAATTTGAAGGGAAAAAGCTTTTGTTCGATACCGGGCAGAGTAATTTATTTTTAAAGAATGCTGAAATCATGAGTGTTGATACAACAAACATCGATATGATCATTCTAAGCCACGGGCATTTCGACCATGGAGATGGCCTGCCTTACCTTTCCGGGGGAAAACTGTTATGTCACCCGGAATGTTTTGTTAAACGGTACCGAAAAGTTGACCACACTTATATCGGATTGATAAATACGCAAGATGAACTGGAAGAAAAATTTGAGCTGATAACTTCATCGGCACCTTTTTATATATCCGAAAAGATTGTTTTCCTTGGTGAAATTCCCCGTTTGACAGATTTTGAGTCGAAGCATACTTCTTTTATTTTCGAAGACGGCAGTCCGGATTTTGTTATGGACGACAGTGCTGTGGCTATGATTCTTGACCGGGGCCTGTTTATTATCACCGGTTGTGGACATGCAGGTATTGTGAACACACTGGAACATGCCAGAATAGTTACCGAAACAAAAAAACTTTATGGTATTATGGGTGGTTTTCATTTGAAAGCGGCAGACAGGCAAACTGAAGAAACAATACGTTACCTCAAAGAAAGCGGAATAACCTATGTTTATCCGTCTCATTGTACGGATGAGCCGGCTCTTTCCTTGTTTTATAAGAGCTTCCCTTCAATACCGGTCAAGACGGGTGATATTTTCAATTTTTAAGAGCATTTGCATGGAAGAGGTTTTCATTTCAACGCTCAAACAATCCTTAATGATAACAGTCTTTGTGCTGTTTATGATGGTTGTTATTGAATACATCAATGTTCAAAATAAAAACATTTGGGCTGAGAAGTTCAAGAAATCACCATTGCTGCAGATTATAACAGCGGCTTTATTGGGTATAACACCGGGTTGCCTGGGTGCATTCACCGTGGTTTCATTATACACACACCGGATGATGGGTCTTGCAGGATTGGTTACCGTGATGATTGCCACATCGGGCGATGAGGCCTTTGTAATGTTTGCATTATTTCCGGGGAAAGCACTTTTCCTGAATTTCATTTTGTTTGCAATAGCCATAACCGCAGGCTGGATTGTACATTTATTCAGCCGAAGGAGTAATATTGGAGAACCACACGGTTTTATTGTGCACGAAAATGAATACTGTTCATGTTTTAACAGGAATTTAATCATTCCCCAGCTGAAAACCCTGTCGTTTGAAAGAGCCATTCTTATATTGTTTACCCTGCTGTTTATAGCAATGCTGCTTACAGGAATCGTCGGAAATGGAGGCTGGGACTGGAGAAGAATAACATTCCTGACAGGCAACCTTTTCCTTTTATTTGTATTTATTACCGTTCCGGAACATTTTTTAAAAGAACATTTATATAAGCATATACTTAAAAAGCATTTGTTGAGGTTGTTCTTATGGACCTGGTGTGCCTTTATCGCATTGCATTTAATCCAATCGAACATGGAATTAAGCAACCTGTTACAAAACAATTCGCATTTAATATTACTCTCAGCTGTTTTACTTGGGCTTATCCCCGAATCAGGACCGCATTTGTTGTTCGTTACATTGTTCTCTCAGAACCTGCTGCCGTTCAGCATACTATTGGCGAATTCGATAGTGCAGGACGGGCATGGTATGCTGCCTTTGCTGGCAGAATCACGTAAAGATTTTGTTACGGTAAAAGCCATAAATATGTTGGTTGGCTTTTTGGTTGGATTTCTGCTGTTGCAATTCGGGATTTAACCCGCCGGTAATTTTTACGGATGGATTATCAGCCAATGAATTATCACATGCAGAAATCTATACAGCCGGATTTTTAAAAATTCAAGATCATTTTATCCAAAACGATGAAATTAAAGAAGAATGAAAGAATAATATGTCCGGCAATATGGATTGATGACGGAAAGAAATATGATAATCAACCAGAAAACATTAAAACAGGATATGTTGTTTACGGTATTCATATTGTTGATATTTTTTTCAGAATGTCAATCAGAGAAACAGGTTCTCCGATTAATTTACAGTCTTTAAAAATCAATGAAGTGCACGAAGGTTATTTTACTAATTTAAACAGGTTTATAACTGAATGGATTGATTTTTAAAAAAGACTCCAGATGTTTAAACAACTTTTAGCATAATCTTCACACAATAGAAGTCACATATATAATAAGTTAAACAGAAAACTATCCCTTTCAGTTGTATGGTCAAAAAAAACCAGTTGAAATGAACTTATGTTCATTTAAATTGTTATCTTTGTGTCCGTAATGAATTCTTAAACCCGTAACATGATGGTAGCAATCCCTGCATCGGCAAATAATCCAGACGCATTCGTTGACGAACGTTTTGCACGTTGTCCTTATTTTTGCTTCTTTGATAAAAAAACCGGAAATTTTGATTTCAAAGAGAATAAAATAAAAGACGCTTTGGGAGGAGTTGGCCCGCAGGTCGCTGAATTTCTGGCCAATAACGGGATAGTTGCTGTATATGCGTGTGAAGTAGGGCCGAAAGCCAAAATTACATTAGAAAAACTCAACATCACAATAACCATAGTAAACGCTAATCAAACGATAAAACAGATAACATCATTATTAACCAACTAAAATTTAAGTATTATGCCGCAAGGAGATCGCACCGGACCCATGGGACAAGGTCCCAGAACCGGAAGAGCACTGGGTTTTTGCTCGGGATATGATTCACCGGGTTATACAAAAGGTTTTGGCAGTGGAATGGGAAGAGGTTTTGGCTTTGGTTATGGCAGAGGCATGGGCAGAGGCCGCGGATATGGCAGAGGCTGGCATATGGGAAGTGCCTTCACCGGATTCTTCCGTGGTTTTCCCTGGATGCAACCCATAAGCAAAGAGGATGAGATTTCGATGCTTAAGTCCCAGGCAGAAGAGCTTAAACGCTCCCAGGAAAATATAGAAAAAAGGCTCACCGAATTGGAAAAAGAAGGGGAATAGGGAAAAAGTATTCGGTATTCGGTATTCGGTATTCGGTATTCGGTATTCGGTATTCGGTATTCGGTATTCGGTAT
>JAFGKY010000114.1 GCA_016928305.1 Bacteroidales bacterium | reverse complement strand
TGAAAATCAGGCTCCCTTTAGGGTCAGGGGTAAACCTGATTTTCAGCTATTCGTGAATCTTTGACTTTTCGGAGTAGACTCAATCTTCCATCGTAAATCTTTAAATGTAGCAACTTAAAAAAAATCTACTTTTCACTTTTATCCACCATAGCTTTAGCGAAGGTGGATTTCACTTTTCACTTTTCACTTTTCACTTTTCACTTTTCACTCTTAAATACCGGCTCTCGGTTTTCGGATACGCTGTGCAAATATTTTACAATCCCATGACATCCGGTGACATCTATTTACCTGGCTGTGACAATGATTCAGCAATGACCCCGTACATTTGGTATCATAATTTGAATACTAAATATCGAAGAATAAATTAAACTAAAAATGGAGGATTTAATCATGAAAAAAGCACTTTTGCTCATACTGGCTATAGGGTATTGTATTGCCGGAACAGCTGGTCTGCGTTATAATTCGTGGGTCATTTCTGAAAATGGCAAAATGAACTGCAAACAAGTACACGTAGGGATTTCAAAAGTACGAATCGAGCTGAATGATGGTAACAAAATTGTTCTACCCATTGAGCAGATCAATTCATACTCCGTGGATGGAAAGGTATTTAAAAAACTTGTCCTGTATAGTCATGGAACGCCAACCAACAAAACAGTTTTTATGGAGCAGTTAAGAACCCGTAACGGCTTTAGTTTATATAAATATTACCGCTGTGACATTGAATCTCCCCATGACTGCTATTACATTTATGAGGGAGATACGTTTTGTTTTGCATTGGATGAATCCATGGAGACGAAAAAACTTAAAAATCTGTTTAAGTATTTTGGTTATAAAGCTGTTTTAGCCTAAAGGCGCTGGTTAAATGCACTGATTTAAGTCTGGTTTATTTATGAAATGAAGAGGGCCTCCTTTTGGCGGCCCTTTTTTATTATAATACGATCGCGTCATAATATAAAGTCTGTTATTCCGGCATTAACCCGAAAGGAATTACGATCAATACTACAAAGAGGCATTGTACATGCCCGTTGTCTGTGATCTTAAATTACTTTGTGTGACCGTGCAGCTTTATTTCATCTTTTACGTCTTTAATGTTAATTCAATCCGTTAATAAAAAAGTTTTAATTTTAAATCAAAAAAAATTCTATGAAAAGAGCAATCTTTTATTACTCAAACATGATCCTTCTGATTATGTTTTTTATGTCGACCTCCTGCATACTTTCACAGTCTTTTCTACCGATAAAAGGAAGTGGGCCCTTGATCGAAAAAAACTTCAAGATTTCTGGCTTTCATGGTGTTCATGTGTCAAGTGGCTTCGATGTGATTCTTGTACAAGGAAATTCAGAAGATCTGACGCTTACGGCACAGGAAAATCTCTTTGAATACATTACCGTGGAAGTGGACCAGGGCATATTGAGGATATATACTGAAAAAAATATCATGTCCACTAAATCCATGAAAGCTCGCATAACTTTTATAACCATCGACAATCTTAACGTTTCAGGTGGCGGAGATATCGTTTGTGAAACCTCTGTTGATGTCCCGGAGCTTGACATGCAGGTGAGCGGTGGAGGTGACCTAACCGCTGAGGTCAATACCGGAAAACTTAAATGTCGTATGAGTGGTGGCGGTGATGCAGATATTACCGGTAAAATCAAGGATTATGATATCAATATGTCCGGTGGGGGCGACCTTAAGTCGGTTATCGATGCCGATGTCATTTATTGCAATTTGACAGGCGGAGGTGACCTCACGCTGAAAGGCAAAGAGAAAATTGATAACGGTCAGATAATTATCAGCGGTGGTGGTGATATTTCTCTTGAAATGAATATCGAAAAGCTCAGATGTTCCATTACGGGAGGTGGCGATGCCACGATCACCGGACAAGCCTCCGGCTTTGAGATTGAGATCAGCGGCGGTGGCGATATTTATGCTGAGAATTTCTTCACTGACACTATAACATTTCGAGCCAGCGGAGGCTCCGATATTCATGTGAATGTATCCAAGGAATTAACCGGTAATATCTCCGGCGGTGGCGATGTTTATTACTCAGGAAATCCGGTCAATGCGTCAGTCGATGCAAAGGGCGGCTCTAAGATCTATAAAAAATAAATATGACTATTTCTGAAACCGACAGAAAAGAACTTCAGCTGGCCAAAAGGTTACTGGAAAATCCCGGGATAGCAATTAAAATCGCCAATATTATTGGCATGCCCATTGAAATCGGGATGGATAAATTGCCTGAAAACTGGAATAAGAAAATCGGAGACATCACGCAAAAGGCTTTACTCAAAGCATCGGAAGCTGCCATATTTACCATTAAAGATATTCCGGGTGAAGCATCCTCAAATGCATGGCATAAACTAGGAGTTGCCGTAAGCGGTGGCGTGAGCGGTTTTTTCGGTTTCGCCGCTTTAGCGATCGAACTCCCGGTATCAACAACAATCATGTTGCGTTCTATTGCAGAAATAGCCCGATCACAAGGGGAATCTGTTAAAAACGCTGAAACAAAACTGGCCTGCCTCGAAGTTTTTGCTTTGGGTGGCAAAAACAAATCCGATGAAAGTGCAGAAAGCGGATATTATGCAATACGTGCTCTTTTAGCAAGATCCATGGCTGAAGCGGCAAAATTTGTTACGGAAAGAGGGATAGCAGAAGAAGGTGCCCCGCTTTTGGTGAAGCTAATAGCAAAAATATCGCAACGATTTGGGATACAAATCACCGAGAGAGTTGCAGCACAGGCAATACCTGCAATCGGTGCAGCCGGTGGAGCTTTAATCAATACCATTTTTATTGATCACTTTCAGGATATGGCAAAAGGGCATTTTATTGTCAGAAAATTAGAACGAATCTATGGCAGGGAAACTATCAGGAAAATATATGAAGAATTGCCTGACAGCGGATGATTTTAAATGATTCCACGGATCAGGTTTCATGAAATCCCTTCCCGGGGAATGGTAAAATGGAAGATCGTTCCGACATTCTCCTGGCTTTCACACCAGATCTTTCCTCCGTTCTTTTCCACAAATTCCCTGCAAAGCACCAATCCCAAACCGGTCCCTGCTTCACCTGCCGTGCCGGTGGTCTTGTATTTTACATCAATACGAAATAATTTCTGCATATTCTCATGCGAAATGCCCACCCCCTGATCCTTTACCAATACCTCACATAATCCCGGCTGCTCTTTAAAATCTACCTCAACTGTTTTATTTCCGGGAGTATATTTTACAGCATTACTGATCAGGTTTCGAATCACCGAATTGATCATCTCTGAATCACCAAAAACAAAAACATCATCTTTTACATGATTCCTGAGCTCGATCTGTTTTTCTTTGGCAGCAACCTTGTGCAGATTGACATTGACTTCTACAAGCCTTGAAAGGCTGAATTTTACCGGGGAGAATTCCATACCTCCCCGTTGAGATCTTGACCAGGTCAAAAGATTTTCCAGCAGCTTATAAATCAACTCTGCCAGCTTGTGAATTTTATTCAATCCGGTCCGTTTTTCCGGTTCCTCCATGTTATCATAATTCCCGGTGAGCACCTCACTCACTGAATACAAGCTTGAAAACGGACCTTTAAGGTCATGGGCCAATATGGAAAAGAATTTGTCTTTGGTGGAATTCAGTTCATTCAGCTTGTCTTTTTGCCGGACAATTTCTTCGGTCCGTTCCTGTACCTTCTGTTCCAGCAATTTTTTCTCTTTAACCAGCTTTGTCAACCTCCATCTGATAGTGAATATAACAGCCATGGTTGCAAATAGGATATAGGATACCAGGGCATATTTGCTTTTCCACCACGGAGGCGCGATGTTAATAGTAATGCTGGCAACCGAATTGCTCCAGATGCCATCGTTATTTGTGCCTTTTACCCTGAATATATAGTTACCGGGAGGCAGATTCGTAAAATGCACAAACCGTCTGTTACCAATATCTATCCATTTGTCCGATAAAGGTTCCAGCTGGTATGCATATTGGTTCTTAAGCGGGGCTGAATAATCGAGGGCTGAAAATTCGATGGTAAAAGAATAATCCCGGTAAGACAACTTTATCATATCGTTATACACACTCATTCTTGATTTTATCCCGTTGTTTTCTTTTTCAAATGAAGTGATTTTTAAAGGAGGAAGATAAGGGTTGTCTTTCAGTGAATCCGGGAAAAAAGAAATAAATCCGTCTATACAGCCGAAAAACAATTCTCCGTCATCCCCCTTAAACATAGCGTTAATATTGAATTCCATTCCCTGAACTCCTTCCTCCAGGGTATAGGGTCGTATTGTTCCCAGATCAGCATTATACCGGGCAAGACCATTCCCGGTAGCAAACCAAAGATCGTGATGATTATCCTCAATAATACCATAGATGATATTACTGGGAAGGCCTTCTTTCATTGTATAGCAGGTATACGTTGAATCAGTCTTATTGAACTTGCTGACTCCTGTGCTTGTACCAATCCAGATATTTCCGGTAAAATCCTCGCAAAGTGATATCGTATAGTTATCACACAAAGTATTACTCGACCGGGAATTGCGATAATAATGGTACATTGTATTTTCTTCCGGAACATATCGGTCAAGGCCACTGGAAGTAGCAATCCATATATACCTGTCGCGATCCTCAAGCAACGAATAAACGAGATTACTGCTTATGGCAAGACGTGTTGTATGCTCAGCCTGAATTACCATTGTATTTTTCGTCCGGGGATCCATAATGAATATACCGTTCCCCGTTCCAATCCATAGTTTGCCTTCAGAATCCTCAAGGATACAATATACCCGGTTGCTGTCGAAGTATCCCGAATCTTCAACTCCGAAATAATCCTGAAAAGGGATAAAGGATCTTGTTTCACGGTTAAATATGCTAACCCCGTTTCGGGTGCCCACCCAGATCAGGGATCTGCTGTCCTTAAAAATCACGTGCACATTATTACCGGGAAGGTTCATTCTCCCTTTGAACGAAGAAGAATAATGCAGAACCTCATTGGTTTTCCGGTCATATATATTCAATCCTTTGTTCCAGTTGCCAATCCATAGTTTTCCCTCAGCATCTTTATAGATCGATCCAACGACGTTATCAAGAAGATCAACTGAAGCCGGATTATCCGTTTTCTTATAATGATTGAATTTTTTTTCTTTCAGATCCAGTTTATCCATTCCTGCAATTGTCCCGATCCATAAATTATGTGACTTGTCTTCATAGAGACAATAAACAATATCATTACTTATATAACCAGGATTGTCCGGGACAGTTGCAAAATGGACAAAATCGGCCGATCCCTTCTGATTGTATAAAGTCACCTTATTCAGTCCCCCCTCTTCCGTACCTATCCAAATAGCTCCCTTGTAATCCTGCATTACCGACCTGATACGATTATTGCTTATACTGTTATTGTTCTTATTGTCTTTATACCAACGGTTAAACTGTTTTGTTTTCTTGTTATAGATATTATAACCATCTTCAGTCCCAACAAGAATACTCCCTGATTTATTTTCATACAAAGCTGTAATATGGTTATGGCTAATCGCATTAGGATCTTTTTCATGATGAACGAAATTTTGAAATGTCTTTCTTACGGGATCAAAGCAGCTCAGACCCTGTCTGGAACCAATCCAAAGCAATCCATCACTACTTCGCAATATGGGATATCCGATATCAAATAGAGCTCCTTCGTAATCAAACTGATTATTATATGTCTCAAGGTTTCCTGTTTTATAGTTAAATACCGATAAAGCGGGGGGTGTGTTGATATAAATGCATGAGTCACCCGAAGTTAATCCATATACAAATACATCATTAATCATTGTACCGGGAAGGAGGTGATTTATCAATGTAAAGCAACCCGTTTTTTTATCGTATTTATTTAAACCCCTTTTTGTTCCTATCCACAGATAACCATCAGCGTCTTCGGTGATATCAAATATCCAATTACTTGAAATGGTCGTACTGTCAAAAGGATCATTATAATACTTCTCAAAAGTATAACCGTCGAATTTATTCAATCCATTTTGAGTTCCAAACCATATAAATCCTTCAGAATCCTGGAAAATACAAAGGATTACGCTCTGCGAAATCCCTTCCCTTATTGAGTAATGTGTAAATTTAACCTGCTGGGCAGAAAGCTCAATTACTCCGCAAATGAAAAAGAAAAATATAAGAATTGCAGAAGGCTTTTTTTTATTCATGCTATTCATTTTCATATTATACCAAATATAAAGGTATACATAATTCTCTAACGTTTTTTTCAAATATCCATAGCAATATCATGGTTTGTGGTACTGCCGTCTGCGAACCAAATGTACCGGGATTCATAACTTATAATCGGTCGACTTGATAAAACGCGGGTTCAATTATTGTGTATTCCGGAAAAGGAAATTCTCATTTTACAAAAGACCTGCATGAAGACCAAATAAAATATTGTTAATTTTGAATTAAACAATGAAAGTAATTGACGCAAAAGACTTCGAGGCCCTGTCCCCCATTTTCAGAGGAGAATGGGGACACCGGCTTGCTGAGTTTATCATCCGGATGATGGCGCTGGATAAGGTGAACCAGGTGTATGATCGTTCCGGAAGTTATACCGGTGCACGGTTTACTGAAGGATTATTAAATGATTTCGGCGTTAATTATGTCATCGGCAATGCCGAACGACTGAATCACCTGCCTAAAGGAGCTTTTATCACGGTATCCAACCACCCTTACGGCGGTCTGGACGGGATCATGCTCATCGATCTGATGGCCAGGTTCCGTCCCGATTACAAATTAATGGTGAACCGCATTCTTGCCCTTGTCAAGACCATGAAGGAGAATTTTATTGCTGTCACACCTGTCGGCAATAAAAAAGAAAGTATTTCCGTTACAAGCATCCATGGCATCCGTGAAACGCTGACGCATCTTTCGTATGGACATCCTGTAGGCTTTTTCCCATCGGGGGCTGTTTCCGATTTCCGCTTAAAGAACTTTCGTGTGAGAGACCGCAGCTGGCAGAAAAGCATTCTCCATCTGATCCATTCGGTAAAGGTCCCGATCCTCCCGATCCGCTTTTTTGATAAGAATTCAGCCTTTTTTTACTTTCTTGGTCTGATTCATTCAAGGATCCGTTTACTGAGAATGCCCCGTGAGGTATTCAATAAAAGGAAACAGGAACCCCGGATAGGAATCGGCAACATCATATCGGTTGAAGAACAGAAACGCTATCCCGACAGCGCATCGCTGGGTGCGTTTTTGCGCAAGATCATCTATGATATGCCAAAACCGGATACCTTTATACCGCGTAATATGATAAACTTCCAGGAGCAGCAACCAAAGATCAAATTGGCCTGAGAGGAAAACGGAAGGTTCCACCCATGAATGCACAGAAAAATATCGATTTCAACGGATTTGATTAAAAGGAGAAACCCATGACACATACCCATGAGCAATCCGATTTATCCGCGACAAACAGGGCAGCACTGGAATCCATTACCGGAGACAGGACAAGAACCAATCTGCTCAGAAAACCCGAACAAAGAGCAATTGTTTTCCTCGTTCAACGCATCCCTTCCTGGGTTAGTTCCAATATGCTCACTGCTATCGGCTTCTTCGGCAGTATTATCGTCTTTGTCAGTTTTATCCTGGCAACATACCTGCACAGAAGTTTTCTTTTACTGGGTATAATAGGATTTATGATAAGCTGGTTTGGAGACTCACTGGATGGAAGGATTGCATACTTCAGGAATAAAGCACGGAAATGGTATGGATTTGTGCTTGACATTACCTTCGACTGGATGGGTATCATTCTTATCGGATGCGGATATCTGGTTTATTCCAAAGGAATCTGGGAGCTGCTTGGTTATGGTTTTGTTGTCATGTACAGCTGGGAAATGATCATCGCCATTTTGAGGTACAAAATCACCGGTAAATATTCTATCGATGCCGGAATCATGGGACCTACAGAAGCAAGAATCCTTATTTCTGCTATACTGGCCACCGAGGTAATTATCCCGGGTTCAATCATATATTCAGTAGGCATCATCTGTGTCATTTTGTTCTTTATTAATATTAATGACACCCGCAGATTATTACAAACTGCTGATGAACTGGATATAAAAGAGAAAGAAAAAGAATGACATAAAAAACAAAAGGTATACTATCCCCGGTTTTTTCGTAACAGATTAACAGCGCACAAATAACCTCCATAGATAGCACCTGAGAAGCCGCCTCCTGTTTTTCCCCAGGCAGAAGCAAAGTGGAGATTATCCGGCAAACCGGAAACATCAACCGGAGTTCCTGAAGGTGTTTGTGCAAAACCATAAACAGCTCCTGATGGATTAAGGGTATATCGTTTGACAGTAACGGATGTTGCCATCTCAACGTATTCAGTGACATCTTTTATTCCCGGGATCAGCTTTTCGAGCCGTTCGATAAAAACCGAAGCCACCTGCTCTTTTTTAGCGTAATACTCCTTTTTATCCAGATCTTCCCAGTCTTTAATATAATCGATACAACATATAACACCTGTACCTTTACCCTCAGGAGCCAGACCAGAATCAATCCGACTGTAATCGATAAAGGTGAATATCCGCTTTGAAAAATCACTCATGTTATTACTGAGGATGTCGGCTTGTGACCGGATGGAACTATCAAATACGAATGTTGAATAATGAGAGTTGCCTAATTCCTTAAGTGGTTTACTGAATCCAAAATATATTGTCAGCAGGGATGTCCCGATTTTTTTATTATTAAGTGAATTCTTCAGTTTCATTCCCATCTCCACGGGCAAAAGATCTGTGATATTCGGTATTGCAGCATTGGCAATAATATCATCAGCATGAACCTCCATATAGTCCGAAGCAAAGTCATTTTTTCTTTTATACTGTACACCTGTTATCTTATTGTTGTCCGCTTTAATTCCGGTCACCATATGGTTTAGCAAAACTTCTCCGTTGTGATTCCTGATATAATCCGCAAGATAGTCCGAAAGATTTTGTGACCCGCCCTTAATATAGCTTGCTCCGCCTTTGAAATAACTTCCCTGGGCTATGGTGTAATAGGCCATTGAAAGAGAATATGGATCATCATGAAAATAACCGAGGTTGCCAAGCAGGATAAGTTTCAGATCTTCGTCCCTGATGATGGAATCGAGAAAATCTCCGACGCTCTTATCCAGTCCTTCCATTTCAGCACCCTTTTTCCTGGGATTCAGCAGCTGATCGAAATAAGCTTTAATGCCATCCGTTTCCTGCGGGAATAAACCGGTCAATCTCTCAATAGCTGTTTCAGGTTCATGGGGTACAGTAACATCATAACGGTCATTGATAAACCGGTAGAATTCAGGGACCCGGACAAACTTCACGTGATCAAATACATCAAGTTCATTAAAGATCTTCGATTTTAATTCGGTCGGAGAAGGACCGTGTAACTCGTGAAGGCCCACTTCCAGGGTGAAGTTGCGACGTTTAAAAGTTGTCGCACATCCGCCGGGCCGGTCGTGCTGTTCAATGACAAGCACCTTCTTTCCCTCCCTGGCAAGTTTGGCACCTGCGGTCAAACCGCCAAGGCCGGCGCCTATTATGATGATGTCGTATTTCATGAAGAAGTAGTTAGTAGACAGTAGCTAGTAGAGAGTATTCGGTCTAGTCTTGGTTTCTGGTTTCTGGTTTCTTGTTTTTAGATCTTTATTTATTGATAACTGGACACTTTGATCTTTCAACTTCGGTATCCGAAACCTCACCCCCTGCCCCCTCTCCAATTTGGAGAGGGGGTAGCTCGAAGAGCCGGGGGTGAGGAGATCGCCGGGTATGGTTTGCTACACCCTGTCACTTTTCAATAATACTTCACAGGTTAATAAATACCGATTACCTTCTTCCGTCTATTTTATAACAAAATCGCAAATATCATATAATCAAGTGTATGCATGCATTACTTAGGCTTTAAAATTACCTCATTTTATCTTTATTCAATACTATTTATTGATAACTGGACACTTTGATCTTTAATCTTTAATCTTTAATCTTTGATCTTCAATCTTCGATCTTAAATCTTTGTTCTTTATTCTTTTGTCTTGATTCTTGGTTCTCGGTTCTCAATTCTATTCCCTCCCAATATCCGGAATAGGATACCGCTTGAATTCTTTGGACCTGTCAAACAAGTACCTGTAGGTAACGTAATCCTTTACCGGCACACAACCCACAGCGATGAATATCTTTCTCATCCTGGGATTGAAATCCGCAACCCATGAGAATTCAATTTCGGTGTAGTGCGGTTTATGCCCAAAAACCTCCTGCAGTTTATGGATGAACGCCGACTCGATGCCGCGGTTCTGGTACTTCGGTATGACGCCCATCAGAAGAGCCTTTGCCCTTGTCATTGTGTTTCTTCTTTTTAACCAAAGAAACTTAAGCATATCAAACAGACCCAGTTTTCCATGTAAATGTTTCAATATCATATTCAGGTCAGGGAACATGAGATAGATCCCGATCGGTTTTCCATCATAATAAGCTAACCAAATGAATTCCTCATCAACAATAGGTTTGGCCTTTTTTAAAGTTGCCCTTATATACGCTGGTTCCAGCGGTTCAAAATTCTTTTTGAATGAGGCCCATGCTTCATTGAATACTTCGGCAAAATCGATCGTTAATTTTTCCTCTTCTTTCCATGTAAAATGCCGGAATTCATATCCCGGTTGACTGAGTATACGTTCGGCAATTTTCGATAATCTTTCCGGCAAAGACCTTGTTATGTCAAGATGAAAACCTTCCATTTTGTAATACACCTGAAAACCATAAGACTCAAATAGAATCTGGTAATAGGGAGGATTATACGGGACATCGAATGAAGGATGAGTGTATCCGTTAACCAGCAGGCCCCAGTATTTATCTGTCTCTCCAAAATTAATAGGACCATCCATAGCTTCCATACCTTTTTCTTTCAGCCACTCTCTTGCTGTATCGAAAAGCAGAAATGCAGCATTTTTATCATCAATGCATTCAAAAAAACCGATACCTCCCGTAGGCTGTTCGAAAGAATTTGCCAGGTTGAAATCGATAAAAGCAGCAATCCGGCCGATCAGTTTATTATTATCATCAGTCAGCACCCATCTTTCAATGATGCCGTGTTTAAAATAGGTATTTCTTTTGGGATCGAATACTCCCTTAATATCGTTATCAAGAGGGCATACCCAGGTTTTATCATTTTTATAGATGACACGGGCGGTATCAAGAAACATCTTCTCTGTTTTGCGGTCGGCTACTTTATGGAGATGCATTTTATTTCATATAAATCTGTTCAATAAGGTCCTTGTATTTATTATTGATAAACTGCCGCTTGAGTTTCAGGGTGGGTGATAATTCCCCTGTTGCCGGTGTCCATTCGTCATGCACCAGCCTGAAACGGTTCAGTCTTTCAGGAGGGCTCAGTCTTTTGTTCAGGTTATCAATTTCAGCGGAAAAGAGTGATTGAACAGCAGGTTGCACAATAAGTTCCTGGTTATTTGAACATGTGAGTCCGTTGGAGGTTTTCCAACTGTCGAAATATCTAAAATTGGGAGATATCAAAGCACTTGCGAATTTTTCATGCTCACCGATTACCATAATCTGGTCAATAATGGGTGATTCTTTAAAAACATTTTCAATCACCTGAGGAGCGATGAATTTACCATTTGAAAGTTTGAAAATCTCTTTTTTCCTGTCCGTCACCATAAGGAACTTCCCATCTTCGATATGTCCTATATCTCCTGTATGGAACCAGCCATCCTGGTCAAAGGCCTGATTTGTGAGTTCCGGATCTTTATAATAACCAGGAGTCACATTGGGGCCCTTGCATAATATTTCTCCGTCATCAGCAATTTTAATTTCAACCCCCTCTATTACGGCTCCCACTGAACCAAGCTTTACATTTCCTTTTTCCGTTCTGTTGATGGTGATAATCGGGGAGGTCTCGGTAAGGCCGTACATGTTGATTATTTTAATGCCGGCAGCCCAGAACAACCGTTCAAGCCTTGCCTGCAGGCTGGCGCCGCCACACCCGACTATTCTCACATTGCCTCCCAATGCCTGTCTCCATTTGCTGAAGATCAGCTTATCGGCAATTCTCAGCTTTCTGTCATACAACCATCCGTTTTCGCCAAAAGGCTTAAATTTCAATCCGAGAGCTACAGCCCAGAAAAACAACTTTTTCTTTATACCATTAAGTTTATTGCCTTTTGCAATGATGCCGTCATAAAATTTTTCAATCACCCTGGGAACGGCGTCAAAACCATCGGCCTTAATTTCATCAAGGTTTGCAGCTATTGTTCCCATGTTCTCTGCATAATAAATGCTGGCTCCGCTGTACTGAGTCTGGTAATTCCCAAGCCTGCCGCCTACATGGCAAAGCGGTAATATGCTGAGATACCTGTCTTCCGGTTTCAAGTTAAAGACGAAAGCTGCTGCCAGGAAGTTGCTTACCATGTTCCGGTGGGTGAGCATAACACCTTTGGCTCTTCCGGTTGTCCCCGATGTATAGATAAGGGAGGCAAAGTCATCAGGAAGAATGGTGCTTTTTATTGTTTCGACAGTCTGGCTGTGTTTCCGTGAGTTAAGCTTTCCGGTTTCAATAATATGTTTCCAGTTTTTTACTCCATCGATCTCATCGAAAGAAAAAACCGGTACAGGCCGGTCGCATGCTGCAACGGCAGAACTCACGACCTTATACAATTTTATATCGGATACAAGGATAAGGTTTGCCTCGCTGTGGTTAATAATATATTGATATTCAGCAGCACTGAGGGAAGTAAACGCCGGTACATGAATGACCCCGATCATGGCCATTCCCATATCCGCAAAATTCCATTCGGGACGGTTATTCGATACGGTCAGTATTTTATTACCCTTTTTCAATCCCAGTTCAAGAAGACCGTAACTGAAATTATGGGATGTTTCAACATAATCCTGTGAACTGTATTTCACCCAAACACCCTTCTGCTTGCAGCAGAGAGCATCTTCTTTTGCAAAGAGTTCTTTGTACCGGCTGAGTAAATCAAACGTTCTCTCCACGTTTATGTTATAAAATTTTAATAAGAGAAATATAAGAAATTGTTTTCAATACCCCAAGTAGAAGAAGTTATGTTCACTATATTTAAGTTTACAACCACCGGGTGAACCAGGGCTTGAATTTTATGGCCTCACCCGTAAAAACAAGGAGGAATGTGTATGGCAGCTTTTAGAAATACATTAAAGTAAGATCACACAAGGTATTTCCTCATAATTATTTCAGAAATCATTTCTTTCTCCTTTTACCGTGAGAGAAATCAATATAGCTACCGGCATTATCCATGTTGCTGCCCTGCCTCCATAATATTCTTACTTCAGCATCATCTTTTAATCGCTGATTGGCTCGCCACTCATCTTCCCATGTTGAATTGGTGACCCTGTATGGCACCCTGGGCTCTATGTGTATGGTTTATTCAGCTCTTTTTTTTTCAATTATTCCTCTGATTCTTTTATTGAGTCAGCAATATCGGGAAACAGGATGTATAAAGAATAAGCTGTCCATAGAAAAGCATTATATCAAATAATCCGTTTGATCCAGCTATTTATATTCGCATGACGGAACCTGGACTTATGTATTGCAACTTATCGGGATTTTATTACTTTTAGACCGGTTAACCTATCAAATTATGAAAATTGCAGTTACCGGAACTTCCGGACATATTGGTAATACGTTGTGCCGAATGCTGACTGATCAGGGTCACGAAGTGAAAGCGCTGGTGCACAACGACAAAAAAGCCCTGGATGGTATGAAGGTGGAATTCATCAAAGGTGACGTCACCAGTGAAACCGACCTTAGTAATCTATGCTCGGGATGTGAAATTGTATTTCACCTGGCAGCTTACATCAGCATACGGAAAAATGATCCACTGTGCAAAAAAATAAATTTCGACGGTTGCGCAACCCTCATCAAAGCAGCAAAATCCACCGGAGTCAGGAAGATCATTCATTTCAGTTCAATACATGCCTTCCGGCATGAACCCCTTGATGTTGAACTTAACGAAACCCGTAAATTAGCTGTTGACAGCAGTTTTTCTTATGATCGTTCAAAGGCCCTGAGTCAGGATCTTATGATGAAAGCTTCATCAAAAGATCTTGAAATAATTGTAATTAATCCGACTGCAGTTTTAGGTCCTTTTGATTACAAACCATCACTGACAGGCAATGCTATCATAAGATTATACAAGGGACAAATTCCGGCGTTGATACCCGGTGGTTACGATTGGGTTGACGTTCGAGATGTATGTAAAGCCGCAATCCGTTCTGTTGACCTTGGTATTCCCGGAGAATGTTATCTGGTAGGAGGCAGCTGGCAAAGTGTGAAGACTTTGGCCTGTGAGATTGAAAAACTGGGCGGACATAAAACACCATGGTTGGAATTACCTACCTGGGTAGCGCAGCTTGGAACCCCATTCTTAAATTTACACGCTGTTATCCGCAAAAAAGAACCTTTATATACTTCTGTTTCACTGCATGCCCTCAAAAATGGAAATAAAAATATTTCTCACGAAAAGGCCAGGCTGGCCCTGGATCATAATCCCAGGCCTTTCACGGAAACTCTATCCGATACCCTGGCATGGTTCCGGGAGAATAACTATGTATAAAACACAAGTAGAGGAATACTATATAAATAGTCGCTGAACAAGTAATTATTCTGCACCCTGCAGAATAACCTGCATAATGTTTATGCATTCCTGAAATTGAAAATGGATGTGCCGCTGCATTGCATCAGCTCAAAACAATCGGTGAGAGGCTGAACACCTAATACATCAGGTATATCTTCTCCATTTTATTCCATCCCGCCTGATTTTCATAATCAACAAAAAAAAATTTCAAATCGGCCTGGTTTTCATACCGTACAAAATAGATCTTTTTTTGGGCCTGGTTTTCATATTTTGTAAAAAACCATTTCCCGTCATTGTCCCCGGCCTGATTTTCGTATTTGACCTTATATACTTTTAAATCAGCCTGATTTTCATAGTTAACCACAAAAACTTTCACATCTGCCTGGTTCTCATACCTTACGGAAAAAACTTTCTGTCCTGATACTGAAATGAATGCAGAAAGCAAAACAAGTATCGCTAAATATCTTTTCATATTTTTCAATCCGCAAATTGCAGGCCAAAAATGGAATCAGTAGTCAGTATTCGTGTGATTAATGCAAATTACATTCTGAATTTTACTTTTGTCAAACCTTGCGGTAAATTATAATAGATATATTAGCATTATTTTAGCATTCAATTCAAAAGAAATTTGCAATGAACCGAATTTTAATGACAGTCTGTCTGGTCGTTTTGCTTACTGCAATTATTCAAAGTACCTCAGAAGCCCAACATGACAGGCCTCAGGAGATCTCATCTATGCCCTATGAATGGAAGAATGTTCAAATCGTCGGAGGCGGATTTGTCGACGGTATTATTTTTCATCCAACCGCGAGGGGGGTCTGTTACTGCCGCACAGATATGGGTGGGGCCTATCGCCGAAACCCGGAAACGATGAGGTGGGAACCCTTGCTAGACTGGTTGTCATACGACGATGCCAACCTGATGGGAGTGGAAAGTATTGCGCTTGATCCATCCGATCCAGACCGCGTTTATCTTGCATGCGGTACATACACCAACGACCGTACCCCCAATGGGGCTGTTCTCCGATCGCATGATAGAGGCAGAACCTTCCGGCGAACCGATGTGCCGTTCAAGATGGGAGCTAACGAAAACGGGCGTGGCAACGGTGAACGGATGGCGGTTGATCCGTATGACGGCAACATCATTTACCTGGGCACACGGAAGGCAGGTTTGTGGAAAAGCACCGACGGCGGGATATCCTGGAGTTGTGTTGAAACCTTCCCGGACATTGCTGAAAATCCGCCCTCCCATATTCATAATGAAGACAGTCTCCGTTTCTGGCAATGGTTTAACCAGGGCTGCGGCATTGTTTTTGTTATTTTTGATTCCCATAGTGGGTCGGCTGATAAGGCATGTTCGGTTATATATGCAGGCGTATCCCTGCTTGACCGTAATAATTTATTTTGCAGCACCGATGCAGGGCAGACATGGAATCCTGTTTACGGTCAGCCCACTCAATATCGACCCACACATGCAGTACTGGCATCTGACGGCACCCTGTATCAAACGTATGGAAGCTCTCCCGGTCCTTCCCGTATGCGTGATGGCGCAGTTTGGAAATATAATACAAACAATAAGGAATGGACTGAGATCACACCGGATACACCTGATACGGCCGCCGGTGAAGCCTTTGGCTATGCAGCGGTTTCTGTCGACTCACAGAATCCCCGGGCCCTTATCGTAAGTTCATACGGACGTTGGGACAGCGCAGGTGGCGAGGATATCTTCCGAAGCACCGATGGAGGAAGAACATGGACAACGATTTTCGGTGGCGGTGGTACGTTTGATTATTCCCTGGCTCCGTATACCGAACGCACATCGATCCACTGGCTGTTTGATATTGAAATCGATCCTGGTGATCCCGATCATGCCATGTTCACCACGGGTTTTGGCGGTTATGAAACATTTAATCTGACCGATGCCGATGCCGGCAAACCGACAACCTGGAGCGTTATGAGTACAGGCATTGAAGAAACCGTTGCGCTCGAACTGCTCAGCCCTCCCAAAGGTGCACATTTGATATCCGCCATCGGAGATTATGGTGGTTTTGTGCATTGGAATCTGGATAAACCGTCTGCTGAAGGAAATTTTGACAATCCCCGGTTTGGCAATACCAATAGTGTGGCCTGCGCTGAAAATAATCCCGATATCATTGTAAGGGTAGGAATGGCAACCAATTATAACAGAGGGAAAAATATCGGTTATTCCACCAACGGGGGCATAACATGGCAACCGGCTGCCTCCTTACCTCATCCCGAAAGCAGGCTTGGACATATTGCTGTTTCTGCTGACGGCAAAACCTGGATCTGGTCGCCTGATCCGGTCCGCAGGGGTTTTTTTCCGGGCAGCACATCGAAACCGATGCCGGTTTATTATACACATGGTAGCGGAATAACCTGGGCTGAATGCCAGGGCATCCCCGACAACACACGGGTAATAGCCGACCGGGTAAATCCCGAAAGATTTTATGGTATAGATCTCTTCAGCGGAAAACTATTCATCAGCACAAACGGGGGAGCCTCTTTTTCTGAAAAGGAAATGAACCTGCCCGGAGGATTGCCACAATCAAAGCTTAATCGGGGTGACTGGCGCGGCGGACAGGACCGCATTTATGCGGCACCGGGTAAAGAAGGAGATCTGTGGATCGCCGCCTTTGACGGACTGTTTCACTCAACGGATACAGGTGAGACTTTTATAAAATCAGAAAGCGTTCAGGAAATTCATGCTTTCGGATTTGGGAAGGGGCTCACGGAAAACGATTATTCATCCTTGTACCTGATTGGTATCGTTAACGGAATAAGAGGTATTTTTCGTTCTGACGATATGGCAAAGCATTGGATACACATCAACGATGATCAGCATCAATGGGGAATGCTTTTCCACATTACAGGAGATCCGAAAATCCATGGAAGAGTTTATGTTGGAACACACGGCCGAGGAATACTATACGGCGACCCGGTGAAATAAGATGCCGTTTCGTATTGTATGATTACTTTTATTACACAATTCAAATAAAAAATATCGCCATGTCCGTAAGTCGTTTTGGAGTCAGCCTGGAAGAGAATTTATTAAAAGCCCTGGATGCTTTTGTAAAAGAGAACAAATACCCCAATCGTTCCCAGGCTATCCGGGCCTTGATCGAAAAAAGCCTGGTTGAAAAGAAATGGCAGTGTAATAATGTTGTTGCCGGGGCCATTATTATCGTCTATGATCACCATAAGCGGGATATAACGGCTAAATCAAATGATATACAACATGATTACCACGATGTAATTTTATCCGTTCAGCATTTTCACCTGAGTCATAACATCTGTCTCGAAATTATTGCCATAAAGGGTATTGCAAACCGGTTAACCGAATTATCTGATAAAATACTGGCTATTAAAGGAGTTTCGCACGGCAAGATGGTAATGAGCAGGGCAGAATGAACCATTCTGGCCCTTGCCGGTTGGTTTATGACTTTTCTTTTTTCATTTCATTGTATAATATGTTCAATAGGGATATCTTCTCCTTCATCCCAATCAAGCATGGCATTGATCAGTCTTAGCTTTTTATACAGGTGAAGATCATCCAACCGGATATCCCGTGGAAAGATCATTTCCTTATCTATATAGTATTCGCGTTTAGTTCCTTTCAGTAGTGGGATAGCCGGTGTATACCAGCGCAACCCATCATACAGAATGATGTTTGAAAAAGAAGTATCGGTAATCAAACCGTTTTTGATCAGCAAAATATCAGCCACCTCCGGATCAGGAACAATTGCCTTCAGCTTTTCGAATACACTCCTCTCTGCATATTTGAATGAATAATCGAAATCACCGCAATCGACGACATACAAATTTTGAATATTTCGCCTGACATAAGGTACGAACTCAATGCTGTTAACTTCTCTTGCATAAAGAAGCCGGCAACGATATATAAGATCAGGATCAAGATCCGGCATATGAATGATCTCTGACAGATCCCATTCCCGGCTTAACCCGAACAAAGCCTTGCGTGAATCATTAACACGGTTGTTATGGTAAGCAACCTGCATAAGCCTCTTATGCTTCACTTTTATTGTTTCAAGCAATTGGCACATATACTTTATCCTTAAGTTCTTTATATTCTGCCCTGGCATTACTTAAAAAGGTAATTCCCCCTCCGCTGCGGAAGAACATCGTTTCATTTTTCATTTCGATAAAACGGATCATCACTGCACTGTCCAGGTTGTTTCCGTCAAAAATGCCGCAAACACCGGTATAATAACCCCGGTCTGTTTTCTCAGCCTCACGGATGATGGCAACTGTTTTTTCTTTGGGGGCACCGGTAATCGAACCTGCCGGCAACAGAGCAAAGAAGATTTCGCCCAGCTTCAATCGAAACCCCCTTGGCAATTTGCCGCTGATTTCCGATGAAACCTGCAACAATTCCCCCTCGTGTGTGTGTATCCGGTCGATGTACCGGAACCGGTTCACTTTCACGGATGTGGCTATCATACTCAGGTCATTCCTCAGAAGATCCACGATGGTGCTGTGTTCAGCCGTCTCTTTCTCATCCGACAGGATTTTCTTCTCCGGTTCATGAACAGAAGCATCCACTGTCCCCTTCATCGGATAGGTGAAAATGGTGTCGCCGGTTATAGTTACAAATGTCTCCGGAGAAAAACATACAAACGCATCATCAACAAGAATCCTGTACTTTGCCGTGGCTTGAAAAAAGATCTCCCGAAGTGTCAGGCTGGTTTCAATACGTGTTGGAAAAGTGAGGTTGACTAAAAACGTATTGCCGTGTTGTATGTGTTTTTGTATGGCCTTAAATGCATTGTTATATTTCGCGAAGCTAACAGGATATTTACGGAAAGTAAAACAGGCTTTCTTTTTTTGCCTGGAACCGATGTTTCCAATGGAAGGGAAGTCAAACAATACCGTCGGGGGAAGCTTTTGATCCAGAAGAAAAAACCGGATGGCTTTCATCTCAAAATCAATAACAAAAAGGAAAGGTATCCGTCCCCTGCCCAATGAATTCATGTATTTAACGGCTTCCTGTTTATCCATTATGAAATCTGACGGCTGGTATGTCAGAACAGCAAAGGTAGAAAATTGACCATTATGCTTCAACTTGATTTTATAGATACGAATCATCGGTTTTTCAGCTCTGTAACTAAAACTTCATGATTAGTACGGGTCCCACCGGATGTCAGCTAAGTCAACCTTAAAATCCCTATATTTGTTACTTAATTGTTGTTATCTATGCCGGCTATGCTAAAAAAGATACCTGTCAACGCTGGAAATACATTTTTCTTTTTTATCGCTGTCACATTGCTGGTATATTTCTTTGTAAAAGTCGATCCGAGCCTTGCCTGTCATATGCACCAGCCATTCTTTGGTAACAATTTCAGTTTTTTCAAATATTACCTTTCGTATGCCGGAGGAATTTCGGATTATACCGGACTTTTTATTTTTCAGTTTTATGGAAATACAATCGTTGCAATATTGCTGGTTTTACTGCAAACTGGCATCTGGTGTTTCTTCGTATACCAATTAATTAAGGAACGTATTCCGGATGCTTTCATTCCTGTTCCCCTTACGTTAGCAGTAATTCCTTTGATTGCAGGACATGGAAGTTACCAGTTTACTCCGGATATCTCTGTTGCTTTTACGGTTGCTCTTGGCTTTGCAGTGATATACCAAAAACTTAACCTGAAAAAAGCCTATCAATATATAGCCTATTTATGGCTGGCCTTTCTTGTTTATTATTTAACCGATAGCGCTGGTCTTACTGTGTTTCTGGCGGGTACACTGGCATTACCCGTATACAAAAAAAAATATGTAAAGGCTATTCTGTTCCTTGCCATTGTTCTTTCTATCCCCGTTCTTTGGTACCTTTCTGACCAGCGATATTCATCCCTGTGGGAAGCATACAGTGGTCATTTTATAACAGGAGGCAGAGAAATAATACCGGTCATCATCAATGCAACATCCGGACTTATTTTTATTGTTTTGTTGCTCAGTTATTACTCCGGAATGCTGCTGAATGCTCGTGGCGACACACAACGGCTGATCTATATTAATTTTATAGTATTCCTGCCTTTACTGTTTTTTGTTACTTTTAAAATAACTTATAAGCCGGATTATAAAATATTAATCCGTATAGACCGGTTGGCATACGAAAATAAATGGGATGAATTGCTGCACACAGCTGATATTGAGATTGTCCAGAAAAAGCCCGTTCTTTCGTTGGTAAACAGAGCCCTGTACCAGAAAGGAATAATACTGGATTACATGTTTTTTTATCCTCAGGTCTGGCGCCAGGAAGCATTGATCGTTCAAAGCCCGACGGACGCTTCAATTACCATACCCCTGAGCGATATTTACTATGATATGGGATTGATAAATGAAGCGAGGCATTGGGCCAACGAAGCATTGACGGTTTTCGGCATACAGCCCCGCATACTTGAACGTCTTGTAAAATCTTATATAATAACCGGACAATATAAAACGTCAGAAAAGTATCTGAATATCCTCGAATCCTCATCCGTTACAAGGGCATGGGCTAAAAAGTATCGCAGGTATTTGTATTGCGACGATTGCGTGAAGAAAGATCCCGAGCTTGGGAGGCTCAGGCAAATGAATCCTGCAACTGATTTTTTCACAGCTATCGAAGATCCATACGATAATCTGAAATTTCTTGCCACTGACAGTCTTTCGAATAAAATGGCATTTGAATATTTAATCGCTTACAATTTATTAGCCAACAGGCCCGGTGAGGTGCTTGCATCTCTTCCCCGGTTTAAAAGCATGGGCTATGCCAAACTCCCCCGGTCTTGTCAGGAAGCAATTTTGATGTATCAGGCTACAAAAGGAATTACTGTTTTCAATGATGCGTTGGGGTACACCATAGACGAAGCCATACAACAAAATTTTAATGCATTTTCAGGTATTCTTTTTGGCCGGTATAAAGGTAATCCGTCGGCTGCCAAAAGATCACTGAATAAGTTCAGACAGACGTACTGGTATTATTACTTATACAGCAGACCGTTGAAATCATCCGTTAAAAATCCTGGATCATACAGTGAAAAATATTAGCCAATGACAAAAAGAAGCTTATTCTTTTTATGGATACTACCCTTATTATTTTCCTGCAACCATCTGCCCGAAGCAGAAAGAATTGACGTGATGCCAAAAATCAGTCCTGATTATGCCGGCATTACTATTCCATGCAATATCGCACCGTTGAATTTCACCCTAAAAGAAAAAGGCAGGGTATTCATCCTGAAAATAGAAACCACACAAGGCAAAGATCTTTTTCTCCGTTCAAGGAAGGGAGGTTTCAACATTCCGCTTAACCAATGGAAGCATATGTTAGCAATGAATAAAGATACAAGCATTTTATTTCATCTATATGCCGGGAATAAAGGACAATGGAAGCGATATGATCCGATAATCCTTCGTGTTTCATCCGATTCCATTTCACCTTATATTGTTTACAGGAAAATTGCTCCCGCGAACATATTATGGAGTGAAATGGGTATTTACCAGCGATGCCTCGAAAATTTCGATGAATCACCGGTTATGATCAACACAATTGCCAGAAATAATTGCATGAATTGTCATTCGTTTGCCAATTTCAATCCCGGACAAATGTCACTGCACATGCGCAAAACATTCCCCGGCACGGTGATCAGTGGGAACGGGGAATTGTCGTTTGTCAATACAAAAACAACCTATACCATGTCGGGAGGAGTTTATCCCTCATGGCACCCTTCGGGGAAATACATTGCTTATTCCGTGAATCTGATCCATCAACAGTTTTTTGCACAGACCGATAAATATGAGGTTGTCCAGGACAGGGCATCAGATATTATATTGCTTGATGTGGAAAGAAACATGATCACAACATGTCCTGCTTTATCAACAAAAAGGCTGGAAAACGTACCATCCTGGTCACCCGATGGCCGGTATTTATTTTACATTTCAGGAAACGGTTTTGATTCAACCGATTACAGGAACATTCAATACGATCTGTTGCGAATCCCGTTTGACTACCAAACTATGAAATGGGGAAAATCCGATACATTGCTTACGGCCAGGGAAACCGGCAAAAGTATATCCTTCCCCCGTGTATCACCCGATGGGCGGTACTTACTCTTCTGCATGGCCGATTACGGATACTTTACCATTTATAATAAAGAATCCGACATTTATATCATGGACCTGGAATCGAAAGAATATCACAACCTGCCTGTTAATTCAGATTATGTGGAGAGTTATCCTGTATGGTCGGAAAACGGGCGATGGATCATGTTCGTAAGTAAACGCGATGATAATACCTTTTCACGACCGTGGTTCTGTCACATAAATAAGACCGGAGGGATTGACAAGCCTTTTGTTTTACCACAGAAAGATCCGGAATTTTATAACGATTATGTTTTGAATTTTAACCGGCCTGAATTTATAAGTGATAAAATCGAACTGACACCCCGGCAAATCAAGAATTTGATTACCCGGACTCCGGCCAGACCGGTCTCCTTTGATGAAAGTGTGGATATTGATGCTTTGTCGGGAGCAACACGAATGAGCAAAACTGAACCTCATTAAAATAACAGAAACAAATATTAACAAAATAAAATAATTGTATATTTGGTTCAGTTTATTTAATAGGTGATATCCTGATATAATAATTTCTATTCTGTTTTCAGATAGTGATAAAAATCCTGTTATGAGCAATAGATTAATATCTCTGTTACTGCTTTTCATACCTTCAACTGTCATCGTCGGACAAAAAGGCTATTATGTCAAGGATAGCACCATGACAGTTGGCGTTCAAATGCTTGATGGAGGACTCGTGCAAAATGCCAGGTCTTGCCAGATAAAAGTGAAGGACAGAATAATAACCTATACCCCTTATGAAGTTGACGAATACGGTTTTAAAGATGATAAGGTATATATTGCAAGGATTATTACGTTAGACCAGGTTGAAAAAAAGGTTTTCCTTGAAAGATTAAGTAAAGGAAACTTAACTCTGTATTACTATAAGGATAAAAACGGGAGCAAATTCTTTCTTGAAAAAGAAAGCGGACAAATGATTGAAATAAGTAAGAATGACAGTCTGAACAAAACCACAGGTTTTCATGAATCACTTATGACTTATTCAGGTGAATGCAAATTCATGTCCGATCAACTGAAATATGTAACCTATACCAAGCTTTCAATGCAAAAATATGCTACCTGGTACAACAACTGCCGACATAAACCTTTCCCCCGATTCCGGTACGGTGCAATTGCAGGATACGGAATAACCCGGATATCCGCTTCTCCGGAATATATTTACCGTTCAATTTATGATATTACAATCGAAGATTATTCACAGCAACTGGATTTTAAATACGACGGAGGTTTTATTATCGGCTTGTTTATCGATAAGCCGGTTTCGGTAAGTTATTTTTCATTGCATGCTGAGCTTTATTATGCACGGAATGCATTTTCATACAACAGGCGAAGCGAATACAGTGATGTTGACCTGACCGTCGAAACAAATTATTTGAACCTGCCTGTTTTTTTCCGGTATACCTGTCCTTTTATCAATTACCGTCCTTTTGTCAGTGCCGGTGGTATCTATTCATTTCATCTGAAAAGTGATTCGCACGGATATACAGCCATTTTCAACCAGAATATTATTGAATTAAACAAGCCTGCTTATGATCTGTTAACCATAAGGCATCAGGCCGGATTGACAGCAGGTTTCGGAATGCAATTCAATTTAAGCCCGAAGAATTCCATTTCTGTTGAGATCCGGTATTCAAAAACATACAGTATTTTCAGCCGGGAGCTAGTTCTCCTAAATTCATTCTTCATCTTATCCGGCGTTAACTTCTGATCCTATGAAAAATCAATTGTTCCTGGTTTCCTTAACCGCCTGCCTGGTAATAGGCTGTGAAAATGGATCGGACAACAGGTCAAAAGATTTCCCCATTCTTTATACACAGAATATTGTTACCGACAATTCAGGGGCAGTCCTGAATGCCACCATAACAAATGTTGGCGATTACAGTATCCTGGAATGCGGTTTTGTATGGAGTATTGATCATTCACCGACGGTAGATGATTTTAAAGCGGAATTGGACTATATGCCTGCAACCGGGCCCTATACATGCAAAATTACCTCCGATCTGGAAAAGGATGTTACGTATTATGTAAGAGCATATATCCGGTCCTCTGCATACCTTGTTTATGCAAATGAAGAATCATTCCTGAGTAAAGGCAGTTCACCTCCTGAGATTCTTTCCTTTTCTCCGGCTTCCGGACTTGATGGCACAGAAATTACCATAACCGGAAGGAATTTCAGTCGCCTGAATGAAAGAAACCTGGTGAGACTGGGAGATATACCCTGCACCGTGGTGAGGTCGGACACAAATGAGATTATAATTACATCACCGCAAGTGAGTAATTACGGAGATTATCCGATCATTGTAAGCGTACTCGGAAAATCCGATACATCTGAAAGCCATTATACCATTCTGGGACCTAAAATAGTATCGGTGTATCCCATGGAAGGTAAACCGGGAGATCTTGTGACTATTGAAGGAGAGTACCTGATTGTCAATGGACAACCTTGTGAAATAAGCTTTGGTAATAGTCTGGCAACCGTTTATTCCATAGAGGAAAATAAAATGATTGTTTTTGTCCCTCCCACCGGTAAAATAGATCAATCGGATGAAATGGTCAATATTTCTGTTTCCTTCGGTGAAAAGCATTATGGCTATACGCAAGGCTTCACCATGAAACAAAGCTGGTGGAAAGTTTCTTTGGCTGACCTGCCCCTTAATGATTATTTTTATGTATCCTGTTCATTCAGTATTAATCAATACGGCTATGTTTTACTCGATAATTCCCTGTATCAATATAATTCCATTAATGATTCATGGAATCAAAAAAGCAATTTCCCAGGCAACTATCGCAGTAATCCTTTTGTTTTCATCATAAATGAAAAAGCATACATTGGAGCAGGTGGAGGGAATGATCCCTATTACAAACAGGACATGTGGGAATACGATCCGTTAACAGACACATGGAAACAACTGAAAAATCTGCCGGCAATTTTTTATACCTGCACAGGATTTTCCATTGATGGCAAGGGATTTGTTGTGGTTGGAATTTATAACTATGTCTGGAGGTATAATCCTGATGATGATTCCTGGACAGAACTTAATGTTTGTCCCGCAATTACTACAGTGCTTTTTAATTCGTTCGTTATTAATACAAAAGCCTATATATCTAACTATTATGGAGATTTATGGGAATATGACAGTCTGAATGATACCTGGATGCAAAAAGATAATTGTCCTGAAAATAGTTGGCATCTCTTATTTTCAAATGATTTAAAAGGTTACGCCTGGCTATACGAGAATGAAGTAAGCAATATATATGAATATGATCCCGAAACCGATTTTTGGCTAAAACTGTATGTTATTCCCGGATATTTTTTCCCTGATATCTTATTTGTTATAGACAACAAAGGATACATAGGAAGTCAAGGAGTTTATAATAATGATGAAGGTTTTTTCTACTATTTTATTCCGTAATATTTACAAACATCGTTTGAGAATTAATAATCCTACTAATTACATAATGTATAACAAAAGATGAGGACAATAAGAATAGTTTTTATCCTGATTGCATTTCTCACCTTACAGAAATCCTTCTCACAATCCAATTTTAAACCCGGTTATATTATTTCAAATTCGGGTGATACCCTGAGTGGGCTGATCGATTACAGGGGAGATATAAAAAACTCAAATTCATGCGTGTACAAAGCAGATGAAAAATCGAAAATTGTAACTTATAAACCCGGCGATATCAGGGCTTATTGGTTTATTGAAGGTAAATACTACATATCCAGGACAATTCAGATAAATAACCTAAGTATTACCAGATTCATTGAATTTCTGGTGGATGGAATAGCAAATTTATATTATTATAAAGATTCCTGGAGTGATCATTACCTGATTGAGAAAGATGATGGAAGAATTCTTGAACTGACCAACGAAGAAAAGGAAATTTTTCTTGAAGACGAGCGAAAGTTTGTTATGAGATCCAACCGTCATATTGGAATTCTGAAAGCCACTTTTCGTGACTGCAATGAAATCCAAAGGAAAGTCAATAATGCGAAATTAACACACAAATCCTTGATAAACATAGTAAAGGATTACCATTCATACATTTGCAAGGATGAAGAATGCATTGTTTATGAAAAGAAGTTATCGTTAATCACGATAAGAATTACTCCATTTGTAGGTTACAATATTTCTTGGATTAGATATTTTATGGATGAAACATATTCCCCACTCGATTTTGAATACAGCTTTAATCCTTCTCTTGGACTCATACTTAATACAATGATTCCCAGTGTTAATGAAAAAATTACCTTGCAATTCGAGGCCGAGGCCGGGAAATATTATTTCTATGGCTATCACAAGATCACGGAAACAGCTTTTATTGAGCATATCGATTATCATATTCATGCCTTGTTTCTTAAAAATCTGATTTCTTTGAAATATACATACCCGAAAGGAAAATTCAGGCCCACAGCATCCATTGGAGGAGGCATACATTCAATTATAAAGAACAGCTCAAGACGTGTTTCTGAACTTGAACTAAAAGACATGGTATACACGAATGAGTTTCATGACATTCCGCTGGATAAGATTTCAATTTGTGGAAGTGGTACCCTTGGGGTAAACTATTACTGGAATAATAAACGATATATTTTTTTCGCCCTTCACTATAATTACATTTCAGAAAAAAGGACAGAAACCTTTTCAAGAATACAGAATATAGGAATAAAAGGCGGTGTTTGTTTTTAAACCATACAATGAAAAAAGCCTATTATAATTTTCCAGCGATCCTTTTCTTAAGCTTTCTGTTCATTATCGATTGTCAGAAAGAAGAGATTACCTCAAGGGATTTCCCAAGGGTGAACACCCTGGAAGTAACAAAGATTTCGGATGATGGTGCCACCTTCAATGCCGAAATAACCTTTAAGGGAAATGCAATTATTGAAGAATACGGATTTGTCTGGGATACAATCGAAGAACCTTCATTCGAATATGCCGAGAAAGCTGTAATTCAGGAGAATGCATCTACCGGTAAATTCAGCCTTGTTATTAAAACTACCCTGAAAAAGGGGAAAGATTATTTCGTTAAAGCATTTATACATTCCGATCGTTATATGGTGTATGGGAAACAGGTATCTTTTCACAGTATGGGCAGTAGTGCTCCATTTATTAAGGATTTCTCACCATTGACCGGCAAAATACTGGATTCAGTGACTATCTATGGCAACGGGTTCAGCCTGGGACAATCCAACTCAGTTAAATTTGATACCCTTGTTGCACGTGTATTGAGATCCACTGGTACAACACTTACAGTTCTTGTACCTGAAAGGCTGCAAAAAGATAGCAGCATCATTTCTGTTTCAATATTCGGTAATACAGCTCGGGCAAAACAATTATTTGCATTGCAGAAAACATCTTTAACAGACTATTACCCAAAAACAGGAACATTTGGAGACACAATCATAATCACTGGTAAAAATCTTCCCTGTAACCATGATTATTTCAAAGTCAACTTTAATAACAGCATTGCGGAAATTATCGAGGCAAAAGATGATTTAATTAAATGCGTCGTACCTTCCGATATTCAATCACCGGATCCGGTTGTCTCATTAAACTTAGGAACCTTTAAACTGTCGTTTCAGGAAAAGTTCAGTTTACTTCCTCCGGTCATTTCATCTTTTTCTCCTGCCAAGGCAGAGAATACAGGCATAACGGTTACTATTACCGGCGTTAATTTCAGCCATATACCATCCTGTAATGCAGTCTTTTTTAAAGATAAAAGAGCTGAAGTCCTCAATGCAAGCAGAAATGAGCTTACGATACTTATACCTGGTGATTTGATAGGCCTTCCGGAAGTATCGGTTATTGATTCTTTCAGGATCATCGTTGAGGTTGCCGGACAAACAGCTTTATCGCAATCCTGCTTTACTTTTGAATACCGAAGCCGTTGGACAAGAATGGCAGATTTTCCGGGCTCTCCAAGGGTATATCCCATTGCCCATGGATTACAAGGAAAACTGTATTTTGGTCTTGGAAATACAGAATTACTTGGTGTACCGGATAATACAACTCTTCTTGCTGATTTGTGGGAATTTGATCCTGAATTGAATCAATGGACAGAAAAGGCGAGTTTTCCGGATCATGGAAGGGTATTAACCACTTCATTTGTTATCAACAGCAGAATTTATGTCTGCTTTGGTCAAGCCGGGAATAACAATTATTCAGAGGAAGTCTGGGAATATAGCCCGGAAGAAAACCAGTGGACACAGAAATCAAGTTTTTCAAAAAAGAAAAGGTATGGTGCTTTCGGTTTTGTTATAGGTGACAGAGCATACATTGGTGGCGGCCTGGGCATTGAGGATTATGCCTTCGAGAAGTTCCTGGATCTATGGCGCTACGACTATAAATCGGACAGTTGGGATTCCATTGGCAAACTTCCGTATAATCAATACTCAGAAATCAGTATTTTATACGGTTTCAGCGTGAACCAATTTGGATATATTATAAAACCTCAGTACTCTCCGGAATTGCGGCAATATAACCCTGAGACTAACACCTGGAGAATAAAAGCACCTATGCCCGGATCGACTGAAAACATAATCGGATTTTCGCTTAACGGATATTTATACACCGGTTTGGGTTGGTTTAATGAGGGAACACAGGAGTTTTACAAATATGATCCTGATAAAGATATATGGACCGCAATCGGTTTCCCGGGTCAGAAAAGATTTGCAGCAGGTGGATGCGAAAGTGGTGGTAAAGGTTTTATCTGCGGAGGGATATCGGATTATGGTTCGGAAGACTTGAAAGCTGACTGCATTGATTTGTGGATGTTTGATCCTTCCAAATAGAATTGATGATACTTAGACAAAGGTGGCTATAAATCCAGTATTTATGATCCCTATAGGAATTTACAATATTCCCGGCCATTTTCCTGCTTTGCTAAGAAACTGCCCTCGCTTAGGTTACTGCCTTTTTTACCTATTATAAATAACTTGATTTGTACAATAAAGAAAATTCGTTTCATCCTGTCACTCGGCGGAGCCGAGCAGCTGATAGGAGTTGACACAACGTTAGTAACGCACCGGATCATCCTCAACAATCGCATAATGATAATTGTCTTTCCATACCCCCCTGATCGGCAATATTTTCCTTCTCAGTCCTTCTCTTTGCATGCCGGCTTTTTCAAGCACCCTGATCGACCGGACATTTTCTGTGGCCACACCGGCTTCAATCTTATGCAAATGCAGTTTTTCAAAACCAAATCTGATCAGCGCCCTGGCGGTTTCAGTGCCATACCCTTTATTCCATTGTTCCGGCAGGATATTGTAAAATATCTCCCCCAGCTTAAACCGGTCGGCTGATAAGCTCATACCGGCTTCCCCGATAAAAGCACCCGTGTCTTTTCTTGTAACCGTCCATAGTATTTTTTTTCGTACATCGTTGAATTTATCTTCAATGGCGGGTTGCATTACATTTCTTGCCTCTTCGGTATTTTTTAATATTCCCAGCGTATTATATTCATCGGTTTCGGGCAGTGTATGAAGCCTGTAAATATTTTCCAAATCACCCCATGTGATTTCCTTCAGAAAAAGTCTTTCAGTTTCAACGGAATAATCGGTTGCATTTTCGTATTTGTTCCAATTACCGGATTGCTTACCCGTAATTTTATCGATCTTCAATTTCAGTAAAACGACAGCTTCAATTTGTTTTCGTTCAAATTCCATATTTTCAATAGCCCCATTATGGGCCATGATAATTTCGAGCCCTTTCTGCTTTTCATTGAATTCCGATATAATCTCCACATTGCCATAACCTACAACCGAACGGTAGAGAGTTGCCCATTTGCATGCTTTCTCGCTCTTAATAATCCGGGCTGTTTGTTCGATCTCAAAACAAACCCTGTTGTTTTTCCGGATCAGGTCGATCTTTTTGCCTTCAGGCGCAGAGTGAATATAGATGCAGTTATCGTGATAACCGTAATTGAAGGGTAAAAGATAGGGCACATCGTCATCCATCATGGCAATCCTGCAGATTGCTGAAAATGACAGTATTTCTTCAATGATATTCTTATCGGTAATCTCCTGGTTTTGCTTTCGCATGGCATTAAGCAATTTTTAGTAAAAACTCCTTGTTTCAATCCTTGGAAAATGTAAGGTTATTTCTCTAAAATAGAAAATCCTGATCACCACCATTTCTCATTCTTAGACCCTGTTACCTCCCTTACCACCCTGACAGGGTACCCCCATCCCGAAAGGGTGTACTCAACGTACGTATAGGCGACACCAAAAAGGATACGATTCCGATGAGGCCAAGGGCAACACCGGCAATGATAAAAGTAGTAGTAATCCCGATATAATCAGCAATAAAACCAATTTGCAGCAAGCCTATCATTGCGGGTATCATGGTAACACTGCCATGGATTGAAAATACCCTGCCCAGGGCAGAGGGTTCAACGATGGTTTGCATGACAACCGTGAATGCCCCGGAATAAATGGCTCCCGAGATCCCACCGATGAAGGTAAGGGCAATGAAGAACAGGAATCCTGTTGAGGGTAGAAATCCCGACAAAGCAAATGTGAATCCCAGTATTATATACATGGTATTAATCAGAATGATCTTATCGGTTCTCAGCTTCAGAACTCCCATTATTGCACCCCCCAGTAACATTCCCAGGCCCCATGCAACCTCAATCAGGCTCATCTGATATGTACCTCCTCCAAAATGGTTTAACGTCATCAACGGAAACAAAACCGCCACCGGCATGATAAAAAAGCCAGCCAGCACCACAAATATGAAAAGCCATAACAAACCCGGCTTTCCATATATTTCCTTTAACCCTTCCTTCATTTCCCTGAAAATATCGGGAACATGCTCTCCTTCTTTCCTCTCAGGGTTTGGAATACTTACCAGCAGCAGTGAAGTCACCGCAAAGGCAGCTCCCAAAACGTCGAACAGCAACACATAGGTCATGTCGAAAGCGGTTATCAGCAGTGCGGCAAAAGCCGGACCGGCAATGGATCCGACAGAATGAATAACCTGGTTGAACCCGGCAACACGCATTAGCTCAGAACGAGGCACAAGCAGCGGTATGGAAGCCTGTATAGCGGGCATATGAAATGCACTGCCAACCGACCGAAGTGCAAGCAGCAGGTAAATATGCCCCAGTTCCACCTTATCCAGATAAAAAAGCAGGGCAATGACTGCCGTACACATGGCAATGAATGTATCGGCAATAATCATGGTCAGCCTCCTATCCCACCGGTCAATCAGCACACCGGTGAAAAGCCCGAGTAAAAGCTGCGGAAGCATGGCTGCAATGGTGGCAAAGGCCAACACTTCGGCTGAACCTGTTTTTATACTCAGCCAGAAAATCACGGCATAACCGACAGCCATGCTGCTTAAGGTTGAAAACAGCTGGCCGGTCCATAGGATGGCAAAAACTTTCTTCCAGTTGTTCATATTATTTCCATTTATCTTCTGATGACGCAAACCTGTTGTCTGCCATTTGTATATCATTTAAAACTATTGACCAATTTACTTACGGAAAAGAACCGTAGTATCATTAAAAATCTAATATAAGACCGATTGACTAGAGGCATAAACGGTTGATTATGCCGATGCAAGAATGAAACAGTAACCGAATGCTGAATTTCAGTGTTGAGTGTTTCCTGCCCCGATAGGGATCCTATGGCTTAAACGCGCGCAGTAATTTTCATGATGATGGCGTGTATATTACGTGTTCAAATATAAGCTGTTTTTGTGAATTAACCAATCAATGAACAGGATTGCATAAGGTCGGGCTGGAACGAATACATTGTGTATCATGCTTAAAAGGTTCAGGTGCTCAGGCTTGACTCGGGGGATAAAGTTTTTCTCAATACAAAAAATGCCTATATCGCACTAAAACGAATTATAGAATTAACAACAGAGAAATCATAACAGAATTCTCATTTTTTATGTTCCGGATTGGTATTATATTAGGGGAGACATATACGTAAGTTACGATATGGAAATATTCAGAAACCTGTTAACAGGCACCGGAATAGCAACCGCATTGTTTTATATCAGCCTGACTGCTTTCATTGGAGTGCTGGCAGGGAAGATACGGTTCAAAAGCATGAAACTGGGAATTGCGGGAGTGCTCTTTGCAGGACTGCTGGTGGCCCACCTGGGAGCCAGAGCAAATCCTGAAATCCTGCAATTTGTGCGTGAATTCGGGCTTATCCTGTTTGTTTATGCAATTGGTATTGACGTCGGCCCGCGTTTCTTCAATGCCTTCCGGAAGGAGGGGCTTACGCTGAACCTGTTTGCCTCAGGCATTGTACTGGCTGGATTCATAACAGCCTATCTGTTTTATCTGTTAGGTGGCATTCCACCTGCCGTTATCACCGGCATCATGAGCGGTGCTGTGACCAATACGCCCGGCCTCGGTGCAGCCCAGCAGGTTCTTGCCGACCTTGGAAAACCCGACGATGTTGCTGTTTCAGGCATGGGATATGCGGTGGCCTACCCTTTTGGTGTAATCGGTATTATTTTAACCATGATTCTCATTCGGATAATGTTCCGGATCAGCATTAGTCATGAAGTAAAAGAATATCAAAACCAGTTATCCCTTACCCAGCAAAAACTGGAAACGATAGAAATTGCCATAACCAATCCTAATTTATTCGGACAGAAAATTCGTTATATCAAAAGAGTAATTGACACAGAATTGGTTATTTCACGCATTGAACGGAATGGGAAATATATCGTTGCACGTGAAGAAGAAGTATTGCAAAAGGGAGATGTGATTATCGGTATTTCTGCCATCAACCATATTGAAAACCTGAACATGAAAATGGGAACCGTTAAAGTTGCAGATAAGCGGCAGATATCCGGAGATTTGGCTATGTTCCATGTGCTGGTGACCAATCGCAAATACGCCGGAAAAACCATTGAACAGATCGGTATCTATCGTCGTTACGAAGCAAATATCACCCGCATATTCAGGGCTGGTATTGAAATATTACCCACCCATGGTACAACTGTTGAATTTGGCGATACCGTGAGAATTGTTGGGAAACGTGAACTTTTGCCGGAAATCCGGAATGAACTTGGAAATTCGGTTCAGGAACTTGCACATCCGAATACAATTCCGATTTTTATAGGCATATTTTTGGGTATTATCGTTGGCAGCATTCCCATTTTCATCCCCGGATTACCTGCTCCGGCGAAACTGGGACTGGCAGGAGGCCCATTGCTGATAGCAATCTTATTGGGACATCAGAGACGCTTTAAAAGCTTTGACTTTTATATGACTCCCGGAGCTAATATGATGATCCGTGAGCTGGGGATCATTCTTTTCCTGGCTTGTGTAGGTCTTTCATCGGGTGGTCAATTTACAGAAACCATTGCTAATGGTGGTTATCGTTGGTTGCTTTATGGGGCTGTAATTACAGTCGTACCGGTCTTGCTTTTCTCTATTGTTGCACGACTGCTTAATTACAATTACCTGAAAATATGCGGTATTCTTGCCGGGGCCATGACGGATCCTCCGGCACTGGAATTCGCAAACAGTCTTGCTCCTGTTCATGCCCAGGCAACAACTTACGCTACCGTATATCCGTTTACCATGTTCCTGCGCATCATTCTTGCACAGGCACTTATCCTGATTACGTTGTAAGTCCATACGTATTTCACTTAAACCTGCAATGCTTTTAAAAATAGTCTTATTTACGATTTTGGGATAATTCGAAATATTTTACCTTTGAAAACCCTTAAGATAAAAATTCAGTAAAATACAATAAAATGGATAAAGTATTGATTTTACCCCCGGAAAACATGGGTAAAAATTTTATTCCCGCGGAATATCTTCCCAAAGGAAAAGATGAGTATTACCAGCGAAACTTACAAATCCGTCATCCAAAAGCCGGTTGGAGGCATTTGCAATCCGATGAGGTTGAAGCACTGGTAAAAAACGACAATACAGCTGATAATTGGGATGAAATATTGGTTACCGATCCGTTTGATCCGTATCAGATTAAGAATACGCGGTTTTATGGACTTGTCAGGATCGGATGTGTGCGTAATGTTATTTTACAGCATCATGATCTGAGAATGCCTGCAGGAATTACGAACAGTACTATTATTTCCTGTGATATTGGTGATGATGTGGCCATCCATGACGTTCACTACCTGGCTCATTACATTATTGGTGACCACAGCATCCTGTTTAATATTGATGAGATGCATACAACCGACCATGCCAAGTTTGGCAATGGAATTCTGAAGGAAGGTGAACCTGAAAATATTCGCACCTGGCTCGATGTTATGAACGAAACGGGTTGCAGGAGAGTTCTCCCTTTCGATGGCATGATCACGGCTGATGCCTTTCTATGGGCTAAGTATGTTGATGATAAAGCCTTACAGGCAAATCTCAAAAAGATAACACAGAACAGCATTGATAGCCGGCGCGGGTTTTACGGAACTACAGGCAGCCATTGCGTGATCAAGAATTCACTCATTCTGAAAGATGTAAAGATAGGATCCTATTGTTATATTAAAGGAGCCAATAAGATAAAAAACCTCACCATAAATTCCTCCGGTGAAGAACCTACCCAGATCGGAGAAGGAGTAGAACTGGTAAACGGGATCATCGGTTATGGCTGCCACATTTTTTATGGGTGCAAGGCGGTTAAATTTATTCTGGGTAATAATTCAAACCTGAAATACGGAGCCCGGCTGATAAACTCATTTCTGGGCGATAATTCCACCATCTCCTGTTGTGAAGTATTGAACAATCTAATCTTTCCGGCACACGAGCAGCATCACAATAATTCCTTTCTTATTGCATCAGTCGTTATGGGACAAAGCAATATGGCCGCCGGAGCAACAATAGGTTCAAACCATAACAGCCGTGCTAATGACAACGAAATTCAGGCCGGACGGGGATTCTGGCCCGGCTTATGCACCAGCGTTAAACACTCATGCCGCTTTGCTTCTTTTATATTACTTTCAAAATCTGATTACCCAGCAGAACTTGATATTCCATTACCTTTTTCGCTGTTAAATAACAACGTATACAAGAATCAACTCGAAGTCATACCGGCATTCTGGTGGCTCTATAACATGTATGCGCTGGCCCGCAATTCCTGGAAATTCCAGAACCGGGATAAACGTTTCAGAAAGGTTCAAAACATTGAATTTGAGACCTTTGCTCCCGACACCATCGAAGAAGTGATCTACGCTCGCCGGTTGCTCGAAATATGGACAGCTAAAGCCAGCCTGATGCAAAAAGAACAATCCGGAAAAGCAAAAAACCAGAACGAACTGTTGGCATTGGGACATAAGCTTTTATCGGGTAGAGAGAGCGATGTTAACAACCTGGAAATAGTGGGAGAGAATATGGAAAACTCCAAGAGAAAAGTAATGATTTTAAAAACATACCAGGCTTATCATGCTTACGGAGATATGTTACATCACTATGCGGTTAAGAATATACTGGCATACATTACAGCAAATCCGAAAGCAACACTTGCATCGATGCATGATGATCTTAAAGGAAGGCGTCAGCAGGAATGGATTAATTTGGGAGGACAGATCATGCAAAAAAAGGATATTGACAAGCTTCGCACTGAAATCGGCACAGGTAAATTCAAATCCTGGAAAGATATACATACGCGTTATGATAAGCTATGGAATAAATATCCCCGCGACAAGCAAAAACATGCCTATGCCATTCTCTGTGAAATAACGGGTACAGACAAGCTTACGGAAAAACACTGGAAGTCAGCTTTGGATAAGGCAGTAGAGATCCAGCAATACATCTGTGATCAGGTTTATATTTCGCGTAAAAAGGATTATGATAATCCATACCGGCAGGCTACTTTCCGTAATCCTGATGAAATGAAAGCTGCCATCGGAACGATTGATGAAAACAGTTTTATTATCCAGGTAAAAAAGGAAACTGAAGACCTGAAAAAACTCGTGAAAACTTTGAGGAACAAAAAATAGTATATCGTAACAGCTCCGATCGGATATTCAGAATCCCATCGGAGCGATAAACCAGTATAAATAATTAATAATAAAACTTCAAGAAAGGAATAGCACCATGAATCTAAAAGATCCGAATTATTCGAAGTATGCTCTTGTCCAGGAAATGATGCAAACAGTTGACGTTGTTAAAAACTTCAAATCCGATCAGACCAAAGGTGTTGCCGGCACAATAAAATCTGTAGGAAAGCTGTTGCTTACAGGTGAAGGATCAAGTCGTATCTTTCCTGCCAAGAATGCCATTCGTAAAGCCCTGACATGGGGACTCAATCTTTCAATATCCACCGACGGCTCCCGTCAGTCATCGCAATATGATCTCTCGAAGTTTGCGGTTTTTTGTGCATCCAATTCAGGACGTACCAAGGAAGTCGTTTTGCTTGCCAAGAAGCTTGCTGCCATCGGCAATGAAAATCGTTTTGCCCTGACTGCCAATAAAGATACCCTGCTTGAAAAAGAATGCAGGCAGACATTTGTCTTAAACTGCGGATGGGAACAGGCGGTAGCCGCCACAAAAAGTGTTATTGAACAAACCCTTTTTTATGAATCCATACTCTGGCATATGCGGGGTATTGATAAAACCACCGAATGTTCGGCCTTGCCGTCATTAATTGAACAGGCACTTACCATGCCTATTCCCGGTGATGTTGTGACATGTGCTGCCAAAGCTCCCACCATCTATTTTGCAGGATACAATGATGGAGTAGCTGAGGAATTGACACTCAAGACCAACGAGATCACCCGTAAAAAATCGGATTTTCTGGAAGGCACCTATGCCGTTCATGGTATTGAAGAAGTGATGGATAAAGAGGATATCGTATTTGTTGTCGATCCTATCGATGACGAAATCGAAAAATTTCAGGAAGTGCTTGTTCAAGGTGTTGGTCTTAAGGTGGTTGCCATTGCTGACCGTGATACACCCTTCACAACGATTCGTGTCCCATCAGCCGGAGAAATGAAACCTTATGTATTCTTAAGTGCCGGATGGAACCTGTTGGTCGAGATCGGCCTGGCCATCGGCATTAATCTTGACAAGCCTGAGCGTGCACGTAAGGTCGGGAACGAGTTGATAGGTTGATTTTTATATCATACAAGAACTGATCTCAGTTTCGATTCAGCTCTGTGCAACTTATATTTCAGACGCTCCCGATGCAGGAGCGTCTTTTTTTACCCTGACCAGTCAGTAATACTGTATGGTATTGTCAATTCCCATCTGATTCATCTATCTATATCAACCGGCTTGGATAAAATATAAAATACGGGATTTAAATGAAAATTAATTATCAGATTTTGTTATGCTGATAAACAATTTATTTCTAACTTTTAGAACCTTTCAATTTTTTCATGGTTATAATACTTGTAAGAAAATATTACTGCTTACTGTTAAAACCATTGCAATATGAAAAAAAATTGTGATTTTATCCTAGTAGTGCTGAGCACAATGTTTATTTTTTCAACTCTATCCTATGCTCAGGAAATGCTTGTCGGTGTGAATATGGAAAATGCTGATGCATGGAAAACCTGTGCACTGAACCAGGGGGCAGATAATACGGTTACTTATGAGTTTAATTACACTGCCGAAAAACCCATGGCCGGTGCAGGGGGTTGCCTGCACGTTACTGGAACAAACACCGGAACAGGCGATGGAAAACTTACTAATTTTATGTTTTACCAGCAAGTTACCTTGCAGGGCGGAGTGTCTTATGCATTCGATCTGGCTTACAAGGATGTAAGGACTAATAATTACTGGTTCGAAGCGTATGCAGGACCCAATGAACCTGCCGTAGGATCTGACTATGGAACGGCGCAGGGAGCTATTTTTCTCGGGGGATGGAAATCCAATAACTGGGTGCCCAGCGAATGCTTAACGGATGAATTTGATGGCACTTTCCTGCAAGATGCCTGCATTGCTAATGGCACCAATCCCTTTATATTTGAAGGATCCGGCGATTTGGTCGTTTATGTCGGATTCAGGATGGGCATATATGATGAAGGAGCTAACGGCTATACTTTTGAGGTCTTCGTTGATGACGTGAGTTTAAAAGGTCCGGGTACTCCTCTTTACGATCATACATTCCCCGGGAGACTGTTAGTCTACCCGAATCCAGCATCCGGTAAAATAACTGTTGCCAATATCGAGTCAAAAAATATACAGATCGTAAACCTTGCGGGACAGGAAGTAATACAGTACAATGTGACAAGCAGAAACATGGATTTCAATGTATCCGGACTTGCAAAAGGCCTTTACCTGCTGAAATCGGACGATTCAATGGTAAAACTTATGATCAAGTAAGAGCAGCTTATAATTAACCATTAAGAATTATATTGAATTAATAGGATGCAAATACAAAATCAAATAAATAACAATACTTTAACCCCTCCGGGGTAAATTTTCTGCAATGCTTATTCTTTCTACAAAACTCTATGCCCTCCGGGCAAAATAAAATAATGATTAACTCTTCATTCGCATTACTAACTACTAACTACTGTCTACTAACTACTGAATTTTTTTCAATTAACCATTAACAATTAATAACTCCCTCCCCTAATTCCACGGGCCCCATTCCATTGTCATTTTATCTCTCATACGGCTTAACCCGGTAGTATTGTTGCGTTGAAAGTAACTGACGCCGTCTTCTTCATAGACTGTAGTGATTTTTTCCACCGGGTATTTTGCATTCGGTTCGTTCAAGTGATAGATCATGCATAAGGACTGCGTTACCATATCCTTCTTTTTATCGACATAACAGTTAACATAACCATCTTTATTCAGTTCAATAATCCGTTGCCAGTTTTCAGTGTTGCTCAGGTTATGAAACGAAACACTTTTCAGGTTCTCCCTGTCATCGAATTCGAAAGTATAGGTACCGTCGGCATAACTGTTAGGTGGGTCATTATGACGGACAAGCAGGTATGTATTGTTTTGTTTTGTAAAAGTGTAGGTCATGATAAAACATACTTTGTTGGTTTCATATGCCTTCCAACGATCGCAGAAATTAACAACCTGGTATTGCTTAATTTGATTGTCAGGTCCGTATTCATATTGCTTTACCTGAGACAGATTTAAAAAAAGAGGTGCTCCCCTTTGGGTATTATTGACCACCCTGTAAAACTGAATGTATCTTTTAATTTTAACTACCCGCTGAAGATGGTCAAAAAATACCGAGTCAATGGGTGTCTTATAAAACTGACCCCACCGGTCGTTCTGAATTGCATTCAGCTCATTTATTACCAATATATTGTTTTTATTGCTGTAAGTAAACGAGCACTTTATAAACGGAGTCTGAACGGAGGTTATTTTTTGAATTGTGCTATCAATATGGAATTTAACCGATTTACCGGTCAGACTGTGGTTAACCTTCCATGGTGTAAAGGGTTCTGTCAGGTTGAATGTAAGGATCACATAATTATAATCACCCAGAACAGAATCTCCAATAATCCTGATTTCATTATTCTTTATAATAATATCTTCTTTAACTGTCTTAAGATAGGCATCCAGCAAAACAGGGAGTTCTTTTTTCAAAAAGCTGAGTGAATCCAGGATCCGCTGCCTGCGCTGAATGGAATCCTTCACAAACTGTTCTCGTGCCAGCAAAGAATCACGGATAAATTGCTCCCGTGCCAATAGTGAGTCACGCATAAATGCTGCCCGTATATCAAGAGAATCACCGGTAATTTGTGCCGGCTGAACAGGTGTAGCCGGTATGAATAGGGTGTCTTTGGATTTTAACCTGTCCGGACGATACAAGTTCCTGCCTTTTAATGTATCGGTATGCTGCTGAGCATTCAGGCCTGCGAAAAGAACCTGGCTAAGTAGAATAATCCGGAATGATAGAAGGAAATTTTTACCAAACATTTCTCTGATCATAAAAATGGTTTTATTTTTGAAAGTCACTGAATTCATATACCTAACCATTCCATTGCTGCAGCCCTTGTGCTAAATACTTTAATCTTATAATTTTTCGTGGTTGAAAAAAACCTAATATAAAGGTATGCAAAAGCCATGTTAATGGGATTGCTATGCATAATTGCTTCCCTGACCAATTCATATTTAGCCACTCTTTATTTAATATCATTCATCATCTTTGATGTCTTCCTGGATTTGAACAAAGGCCTGTTATTGGCTTCGGTCATATCGCTCAGAATACAAAGCCGGACTGGAAGTCCTTCTGCTCTGCCCAACGCATCCAGATATTCCTGAACCTGGTCACAGGTAATATCACCTGTATAAGTCACTTCGACAAATGCTCTTTCCCGGTCAAAATACCATTTTATCACGCTTAGTCAATTTGTTTTCGAATCAGCTCAATGATAAAAATACGCATTTTGAATGAATTATTGTGAATGTCCTTTAATTTTGCCTATTTTCGCGGCTTTACACTATGAGAATGGACACCTTGGTAGTTGGTGTGATCTACATCCTGGGCCCACTAATGCTGTTGTACGGATGTAAAAAATCAGTATGGCTTAACAAATTTGGAACAGTGGGACTGGCCTATGTGCTGGGGATCATTCTGAGTAATATCGGATTGATAAAGCCGGAGATGAAATCCATGCAGGAAAACTTCACATCCGTAACCATTGCACTGGCGCTACCACTACTGTTGTTTTCAATTAACATCAGGCAATGGTCGCGCCTGGCTTTAAAAACGGGATTGGCGGTCCTGCTCGGCATAATTTCCGTATTGCTGATCATCGTAATTGGTAACTATTTTCTAAAAGATATCATAACGGAATCCTGGAAAGTCTCCGGACTCATGGCAGGAGTTTATATCGGTGCAACGGCGAATATGGCAGCTATTAAAGTTGCACTGAATGTTGATGAAGAAACATTTATCCTTGTAAATGCATATGATATACTGATCTGTATCCCTTATTTCTTTTTCCTGATTACCATAGCGCAGAAAGTTCTCGGAAAGGCATTGATTCCCTTTAAGCCAATGGATTCAAAGATTTCACTGGAAAATGAAATGGATGACTTTGACGGTTGGGATTCCTTTAGAGGTATCCATAATAAAAGAATTATCCTGCCGCTGCTATTGGCATTATTGCTTTCGGGGGCAGTTGTAGGGATTTCTCTGTTCCTAAAGCAATTCTTCCCGGCTGATTATCAGACTGCCGGTATGATCGTAGGCATTACAGCTATATCCATTTTCCTGTCTCTTATACCGGCTGTCAATAAAATAAAGAAGACCTTTCAGAGTGGTATGTATCTTATCGTGATCTTTTGCATTGTAGTAGGCTCTTTTGCCAATTTCAGCATGTTTACCACAAAATCACTGTACATGGCAGCCTTTGTTGCTATAGTAGTTTTCGGGTCCCTTTTCTTCCTCGTACTGTTTTCCAGGATTTTTAAAATTGATACCGATACTACCATTATTGCTTCAACCGCCTTTATTTTTTCACCACCTTTTGTACCAACTGTTGCAAACGCACTCCGGAACAAAGAAATTATACTCTCGGGAATAACGATAGGCATTATAGGTTATGCCACAGCCAACTTCCTGGGAATAACACTGGCATACTTCTTAAGGTAACCATCATCTTCTGCCTCCAGGCGTGCCCTCTCGGCAGTCACTATCCGTGAGCAACCGTTAAGATAATCCCGAATTGCATCTTTATAAGCCTCACAGTTTGCTTGTGTGGGATTGTAAATAAACGCCTATGCTGCATCGTACATTGTAGCGTTTAGTCCCTCGTAACGGTCTGGTTTCTTATCATCCTTATCACAGTTTCCCAAAAAACCAAATACTGAAAATAAATCCGCTGCAAGCGGCGGGGAAACGATCCCGATAAAAATCCGGAGAGCTCCGCGAAGCCAATTAACCCTATCCCGATGCGCTTTCCTGCCCGACTGACATCGTTCAGGCGGGGCTATTGGGATAATTACTCACTGTATTCGTGAGGTCGCTCCGATTGTCACCGTCGCTAAGTTCGGCAACCATTATTCAGCCTGCCTGCAGCAGGCAGGTTCGCCAGCAGGCTCCTGAATATAGTTCCTCATTAAAAACTATTTTAAAGTAGATTTTAAAGCTGTTAATTTAAGCACATATTCAACATCCCTGTCCTTTGTCATTTTAATCGATATTCCTCTGATCTTTCCAAAATGCTTTGCCGACTTAAAGTTGTTTTTAATGGATTCCGGCAAACTGCTTCCTTCAATCAGTGGTTCCGCTTTATCCCCGAAATAAAATGTTACCCTGAAGGTGTCCTTCAACACCCCAATCCAAAATAGTGTCTTTTTCTTTTGAATAACCCTGAAAAACCATTGCTTCCCGTCATTATAAAATTTCCATACTTCAGAAATGTCCTCATAGTTTTCATGCACATGATTCATAATGTTTTCCCATAAACGGCTTTTATCACCAATTATTGAAGAAATATATTTATTGTTGGGTACAATTGACGGATCTGACAAAATGAATTTTTCTTTTTCCGACATTATGCTGTATTATTTTGTTAAAAATTAAAATAGTATTCGATATATGCTGTATTTTTTGTAGTTTCTCCTGGTCTCATTCCCCGCCTTGTATCCAACCATTCATTCCACCCGAGAAATTATAGCCACATAATTCTTCCCGTATTTTTTAGCACATTTCGGACAGGTTGTATACCACATAAACCATTTTTTTATTTCCAATCCTTTTGATTTAGCGAAAGCCTCAAAGTCCTTGCACCATTTACCAGTCTCGCTGTAAGGCCCTTCATACACTTTGCTGTAAAATTTTCCACTCAATGTTGTATTCTCAGCTTCCGGTATTTCCTTGTCCACAGCAAGATAGACATCCATATTCCACCCCGATGTGTGATCGGATAAACAAAGCCAGTCCGGTATTGTGGCATCGGCTTTTCTGACCTTTTCATCAAGCTTTCTCATTACTTTGCCAAAGTTCAGCGGTATATTGAAAAATGTGAAAACGTGATCCCTGACAAATTTCTTCTTATCCCAGTCCCACACTTTGTCATCCCATGGTTCAGGATTGAATTCGGGGCAGCACTCGGCATTTGAATTTGTTTTTGTTGTCATATACGGTTCAGTTTATTAATAGATTAATAATACAATATCGTTTGCGTAGGTTATTTATTTTTTAAACTATAAAGAAATTCTTCACAGGACATTACTGGAATCGAAGCTCCTTTAAAATCTTTTGCATTTCGAGTTATCAGGATATCGCAATCTGCTTTTAGTGCACAATGGTATTGCAAAGCATCCTCAAAATCAATGAAACTTGATGCCAACCCTTTTTCTATTACAATTTCATCTAAATCTGAAATTTCTGAAATAATCTTAAATTTCCGTAGCTTTTCTTTAACCTTTTCAGGATTTTCGAACTTACTTAACAAATAATATATTGTCGGATATGAAAAGGCTGCTACTATGATTTTAACTTTTCCCTTATCTGCTAATGTGGCAATTTTTGCCGCCGCGTCATAATGTGGAATCCTTTCTCCTAAAAGGTCCATCATTATGTTTGTATCAATGAATAATTTGGCAATCATTGATACTTTTGTGTTAAGTGATCGCCATATTCCTTTTTGATATCGAAATCATCGGGAATTTTGACACCTGTAGCTATACTTTTTACAAAAGGAGATATCTCAATATCATCATTATTCTCTTTCTTGTTCTTATTGATTAAAGATCTCAGATAAGATTCAATTATTCGAGAAAGACTCCTTTTGTGTGTCGAAGCATAGTCTTTTGCCTTGTCTATCACAAATTTATCCAGTTTCAATGTTAATTTTGAATCCATAAAAAAGTTTTTAATACGTACAAATATAGATATTTTGTCCGTATTATGCAACGTATTTTTTTAACTTGCGCCTAACTCGAAAATATAGTATAATGGTGTGTCAACCCTGTGTCAACAGTACCAGGAATTCTTACTTTTTTATTTTTGGAAAGATCATGGGCACGTTGCTTTTATATTCCCTGTATTGTTCACCAAAATCCTTCAGCAGTCTTTTCTCCTCAGTCATCCTTAAATATTTAACTGCAAAGCCGATAAAGACGACAAGAATAACCACGCAGAGGACAGATAACAGGAATAATCCGATTGAAAAGTAGACTGTAAAAGCTCCGAATACCATCGGATTTCGACTATAGCGATAGGGCCCGGTTACGACCAGTTTCTTTGTGCGGGGACTTATAGCAATATTAAAGCCATCTGCCGGACCTCCCTTTCCCACCCGGAATAAGTATATGTTCGACCAGATCATAAAACCCAGTCCGGTAATAAAAAAGGGCAGCGAGACCAGGATACGAACAAACAAACACGCTGATAATCCCGATTGTATTAAAGGATCCAGCTTTGACAGTTCCACCATTCCTAAAGGTATCAGTACAGCAAAGACAGATATCCCCAGGATGTACCCAAGAATATATCTTATCAGATTATTCATTTAATGTTGCTTCTGGCTTATAACTTTTTACTCATGGTTAATAAACAACCGGCGACAACAAGTTGGCTAGGAACTCTAAGTTTTTTTCTCCTATTTCTCTTATCCTTTCCCCAGTATTCCTGCATAAGTCAGAGCTGCACCCATCAAGCCCATGTCTTTGAGAAGTGCTGTCATGGAAAGTTGTTTAACGATTACATCCGGTGATCCAATGCCTTTGATATGAAGCGTCAGAATAAAGATAAGCAGCAACGCTGCCAGTAATATGCTGGCCAGACGTGCATAAAGATTGAACATAATGCTTACTCCGGTTAAAATAAGTGCCAGCCCTGAGATATATACCAGCACCGTATTTACCGGCCAGCCCTGCAGCATGGTATCAGCCATACTCTTTGCATTCAGGAAATGAAATACGCCGAATATAACAAACGGTACTGCAAAGATTATTCGGCCGACAAAGGTCAATGATTTCATATCACCTGGTTTTTGGTTTATACCAAATATACGGCATTAACTGTAACAAAGCAATATGGTAAACCGCCTTATTATCAAGTATATTTCCAGGCTATATTTTTTAATGACGGTATCCTGAGTTATTTTTATAGAACCCGATCGGAGCAGGTTTTTCAAATATTTTCTATTATCCCTTCAGCGGCTTTTTATCCGGAAATCCAACGGATGACTTCTTCCGGTGAGGGATTTTGCAGGTTTAGCTTGTTTTTCTTATTAAAACCACATATTTCCTGATGAAGTTTTCCGGGTTTTTCAATTTTTCGTATTTTCTCAATGGTGTTATAACCTAATTGCTGTAACACTGGATACCATTGTTCCGGAATTCCCGATGTCATAAATTTCTCTTTATTGTCGGGTTGTTCTGTTCTTTCTGGGCGCATCTGCGGAAAAAACAAAACATCCTGTATGCTGGGCTGATTTGTCATGATCATAGTAAGCCGGTCGATTCCAACTCCCAGTCCGGATGTAGGTGGCATACCATATTCCAGGGCTCGCAGGAAATCCTGATCGATATACATAGCCTCGTCATCGCCTTTTTCCGCAAGGCGCAACTGTTCCTGGAATCGTTCCCGCTGATCAAGGGGATCATTTAACTCCGAATAGGCATTGCATAATTCCTTTCCGTTAACGATGAGCTCAAACCGTTCAGTGAGGCCAGGATCCGTCCGATGCTTCTTGCAAAGTGGTGACATTTCAAGCGGATAATCCATAATGAATACAGGTTGTATCAGATGAGGCTCCACCTTTTCACCGAAAAGTTTGTCGATCAGTTTTCCGGTACCCATGGTTGCATCGGTTTCTATATCAAAGTTCCGGCTGACAGTTCGCAATTGTTCTTCACGCATATCCCTGACATTTACACCCGTATACTGTTTAATAGCATCAACCATGGACATCCGCTTAAAGGGTCTGGAAAAATCAATGATCTGTTTGCCATAAGGAATTTTAGTTGTTCCATGCAAGTCAAGAGCGACTTTTTCAATCATCTCCTCCACGAAATCCATCATCCACAGATAATCCTTATAGGCTACATAAATTTCCAAAACGGTGAATTCAGGATTGTGAGTCCTGTCCATGCCTTCGTTCCGAAAATCCTTGGAAAATTCATAAACGCCTTCGAAACCACCTACAATAAGTCTTTTCAAATACAGTTCGTTGGCTATCCTGAGGTAAAGTGGAATATCCAGCGTATTGTGATGTGTGATAAAGGGACGAGCAGCAGCACCGCCGGGGATAGCCTGGAGAACAGGTGTTTCAACTTCAAGATACCCCCTGGAATCAAACAGTTGACGCATGGAGTTGATTAGCTTTGTACGCATCCTGAAAACCTCTTTTATGGAAGGATTCACAATCAGGTCGACATAACGTTGCCGATACCTGAATTCCGGATCGGTAACAGCATCATAAACAACTCCGTCCTTCTCTTTAACAATGGGAAGTGGTTTGAGTGATTTGCTTAATAGTTTCAAATGGTTAACATGAATTGATATTTCACCCATCCGGGTAATGAAAACATATCCCCTGACACCAATAAAATCACCAATATCAAGCAATCTCTTAAAAACAATATTATACAGGGTTTTGTCCTCTCCCTGGCACAAATCATCTCTTTTGAGATAAATTTGAATCCTTCCCTTTTCATCCTGGATTTCCGCGAAAGAGGCACTGCCCATAATGCGTTTACTCATTAACCGCCCTGCAATCCACACATCGCTGAAATTGCTTTTATCAGCCGAATAGTTTTCAATTATCTCACGGGTGTTTGTATTAACCGGAAAAGCTGACGCAGGATAAGGATCAATGCCAAGTTTCTTAAGTTCTTCCAGCGTTTGCCTGCGTATTTCTTCCTGTTCGCTTAATTCAAAGGGATTCATTGGTAATAAGAAAAATTTTTGTAAAGATATTCTTTTTGAGCAAAATGAAATAAAACAACGGGTGTGTTACAACGGAGCCAGAAACTGATTGCCATAATCCACACATTGCGATTATCTTTGTACGCTATAAATCTTTTTTATTTGAGACTGTTTATCATCGGATACAAAAGCAGTGGTAAAACTACCCTGGGGAGAAAACTGGCTGAACGTCTGAATCTTGCATTTGTAGATCTTGATGAATTCCTTGAACAACAAGCGGGCAAAACTATCCCGGAAATTTTTCTGAATGCCGGAGAAGAGGAATTCAGACGCAAAGAACGGGAAGCGCTTATGCAAGTCATACAAAGCGATAATATTCTTGTTTCTACAGGCGGTGGTTTACCCTGTCACAGCGACAACATGAGCCTGATGGAAAAATATGGCGATATAATATATTTAAAGGTGGATGACGAAACACTGGTATCACGATTACAAGCTACCATAGGTCATCGGCCTGTTGTGAAAGGAAGAACGGAAGAAGAGCTTCGGGCTTATGTGGCTGATTTGCGTCGTCGTTGCGAACATCATTACTGCAGGGCACGATTTGTCATCGAAGGAAACAAGACCGAAGTCGAAGATATATGCAGGCAATTAAGAAATGAAAAGAAGATTTAACTTTTTTTAATAATCAGGAAGAAAAATGGAATCTTGTTGTAAAAATCTTTATCAGAAAGCGTTTATATGGGATGAATGTACAATAGCCTTCCATATAAAATCTTGATTTACTCTAATAATTTCTTAATTTTACGGGTTTTAGGATTTTAGTTTTCAATGTATTTTCATCAGACTTTTTCTTGCATAAATGAAAATCCCGTTCCCAAATAAAGCAGATTTGAAAGCCAGCGAATTTTTTATCTTTTTTCTTTCTTGCATACAGGCCCTCTTTACAGGAGCGTTCCTGGTAACATTTGATATCGGTGCACATGTTATTTTCTTTCAATCACACAACAGCAGTATGATTCCTATTACTCTTGTTATTTCAGGATTCCTGGGCTTAGTCTATATGTTATTTTATGTATTCTTTTCAAACCGGCTCGATTTCAGGTTTTTTATCCTGGCAAATTATCTTGTTATATTGTTGGCAATTAGCGCAGTGTATTTTTACGAACCCATCAGCAGCGTTTCGATCTATGGAATATCCCTTATGGTACCACTTTCATTGATGTTTCCGGTTACCGTTATTACCTTGCTGGTGTTCTGGCGATCGATGCGAAACATATACACACCGGCACAAAGCCGCAGGTTATATCCTTATATCAGAGCATTTCAGATAAGTGGTATGATAGTGGCATCTTTTCTGCTGGTTGCCTTGTTCTATTTTACATGGGATCGGGATCTGATGTTGCTGGCATGTATTGGTTTTATGGTAATTATAGCAGGATTGCAGCTAATCATGAATGTAGTTCATCGTTTTTCTCCGGTTTTGTATCATCCGCTGAAAAAATTGAATCCGATTCGCTCGAAATTTATTGAAATGTTCTATACACGATATACACTGCTGTTAGTAGCCTTTGTCATTCTGTCTACTATTATTGCATATTTAGTTCATTTTCAGTTCATTTCTTTGGCCAGTTTAACATATCCCAAACTGGTTGGTTTTTCGAAATTCCTGGCTTTTTTCATGGGTGTAATGATAATCGTGGTTTATTTTGTTGAAAAATCCCTGATCCGCAAAATACTATATTCTTATGATTCTCCTTACAGCCTTGTATTAATCCCGGCTGGTATCGGACTGGCAACAATTGCTTTACTTCTTGTAAACTTTCTGGGAGGATCATCGGCAACCCTTACCCGTTTCACCTATGTTTTCCTTATGATCACCATGGTAAAAATAGGTTATCAGATTACACGCGATGCCATTGAAGGGCCCTCATTAAAGGTTTTGTTCCGTACTCTCGATATTCGTTTCCATAACGTTATTATTCCCCGTATTGACGGTACCTTGCGAATGACCGGAATAGGAATTGCAGGACTTCTTTTGCTTGGATTTCTTTATATCGGACTGAAAAACGAGTTGTTTCAGAACTTTTTAATACTGCTGCTTTCAATTGCATGGCTTGTGGTTGCGATAAAACTGATAAAAGCCTATCAAAAAGCTCTTATTGAAGGGATCAGACGGCTGAAATCAAATATAAGACTGATAGAACATGAATTAACAAGTACAGATGAAAAGGCACATAGCCTGATCAATCATGTTGATCCAAAAAAGGTGATAACTGCCCTGTCGTTATTTGAACGTATTGAACCTATACAGCATGAGAAACATCTGATCGGTTTATTAGCTTCGAGCTCCTTTGAAATAAAAAAGTACCTTCTTGAAAAGATCGATGAATACTCTGTACTTAATGCTTTACCGGTATTAAAAGAAGCACCCTCACTCAAAGAGACCCAGAATAAGGAAGCCCATACACTGGCTCGACGTATAATGAATCGCTTTGAAACAAAGCTAAGCTTCGGTCAAGACAAGGAAACACTGACCCTTTTATCAAACTCCCATAATATCAATGACCGGATATTAGCAGCAGAAATTGCGGGTACATCGGGGAAAATGGATTGGAATGATATTGTGATGAGCCTTTCAAGGGATATTGAACCTGAAGTTAAAATTTCAGCAATCAGAGCGATGGCCCGTCTGAATTGCGCCGAACACAGTCATGTCCTGATTGGCTATCTGTCCACACCCGGTTATTATCAGTTTGCTTTTGAAGCCCTTATTAAAATCGGAGACCCGGCTCTTGAGAGCCTTGAACAGGTCTTTCTTCAGCCGGATGCTGATAACACCTTGCTCTCAAGGATTATCAGAATCTATGGCAAAATCGGAAGTCCTAAAGCCATTGATCTGCTGTTGACCAAAATAGAAAACCAGAACCGATATCTCACACGCCAGGCTATATTTTCCTTGCGTGAAGCAAAATTCCAGGCTACGCCAACCAATCTAAACCGTATATTAAACAGCATAATACGCCTGATTACTGTTATGGCATGGAATTATTCTGTTTATCAGGTACTGAATAAATCAAGAAAATTTCCGTTGCTGCATGAAGCCTTTGAATCGGAAATTAAAGACAATTATGACACATTATTCCAATTACTGGCGTTGGCTTATAATACTGCCTCAATCAATAATATCCGTAATTTGCTTTCAGAAGGCAATGATACCGATATCAGTTTTGCCATCGAGATGCTTGATCAGATTTTAAATGAGGAAATCAAACAGGTATTTTTCCCGGTGGTGGAGAATCTTTCAATCAGCAGCAGGGTTAAGCAGCTTGAATATTTTTTCCAGACCGAAAAAAAAGATCCTGAAGACCTTATTAATGAGATAATTATACGTGATTTCAATGCACTTTCCTATTATACAAAAGTATGTGCCATTTTCAGCCTGCTCAAGATAAGACATCCTCATATCAGCCAGGAATTAATAGCTATGTTATTTCACCCCGACAGAGTATTCCGCGAATCGGCCTCGTATGTTATTGAACAAATTGAACCCGGATATCTAAATTCAGTTTTCCCACGCCTTGATCCCACTGCGGTTTTGGAAATACAGAATTCCCTTGAACGGGCTACAAACCGGAAAGTCCCGTACCTGCTCATTGACAGGATCCGGTTTTTGAAGGACGTTAAAAAATGCAAAACCATTCATGAAGATATATTACTGGAAATTTCCAAGCATTTGGATTTGAATAATTTATCGTCCAATGACCAGCTACTGATCAAGAAAAATGATGTTCATTATCCATTGATTGTTATTCAGGCCGGAAAGGTAGAAATCAGGAATTCCGCCAATAAAGTATTTACATTTAGTAAAAATGATATAATTTACAGCGATATTTTCTCTGTATATGAAGCATTTTCTTTCAGGGCTGTTACCGATCTTACTTTTTTCAGCCTTGATCTGGAAATGTTAAATAATCTGGCTTTTGACAACCTTGATTTCCGGAAGTTGTTATTTGAGTTAATAGAAGAATCACCAGCGTAAAACGATTCTATGAATTTTGAGTATGACATATTTATCAGTTACGAAGCCGTTTCAAATCGGGACAATCAGCAAGTGAATCCCTGGGTGCAGCAGTTTTGTCATCATTTGCATGTTGTATTGCAGCGTTTATTTGATGAGAAACCAACCATACTTTTGCATGACGATTTGCGAACCCGGCAGCAATTAATGAATGAAGATCCGGTTGATATTTTTAAGAAAACCGGTGTGTTTGTTGCGATTGTTACTCCTGAAGATGTTAAATCAGATTCTTATTTAAAGGAACTGAATAACATTTATGAAGCCGTGTATCATGCTTCCGGAGCCGATAAAACCAACAACAGGATCTTTAAAATACTAACTCTTCCCCTTCGTGAAGGTGAAGAACCTGATTCACTGAAATCCGAGCTCCAGTATAATTTTTTTGAGATTAACCGCTATAGTAAAAAACCCGTTAGCTTTCAGCTACAGGAGAATCAATTGCCGGATGATAAGTTCTGGTCAAAACTGATTGACCTGGCCTATGATATCTATAACTCCCTGCATGAGCTAAAAGACCAGAATAAGACAAAAAGCCACATCGCTGATAACAATGCTATCTTTCTGGCAGAGACCAGTTTTGATCAGCAGGAAAACCGCGACATTCTGAAACGTGAGTTACGGCATCTGGGATATAAAGTACTCCCGGTTTTGACAATACCCAATGATAGCGAACATGCCCGGACTATTATGGAGGATAATCTGAAGCAATCCGTGGTGGCTATTCATATGATGGGAGCTTTTTACGGAGATTTTATAAAAAATGCCAAATATTCATTGATTGATTTTCAAGCCCGTGTGGTTAAAGAATTTATAGAATCCAAAGAAAACCGAAACAAACCTTACCAGATCATTTGGATACCCAGTGATCTGAAAACCACCGATCAACGACAGTCACTGTACCTGAAACGGATGAAGCGTGATGAAACGCAGGAAAGGACTGAAATCATAGAAGCCCCCCTCGAGGTGTTCAAAACCCTTGTGAACAATAAATTGAATGAAATATCCAATTTACATGAGACTCATGCAGAACCGGGCTATTCGTTGTACTTCCTTCACGAAGAGCCGGAAAAACAAAAATTACAGGAATATGTTGCTCTCATTCAGAATCGTGGATTCAGGATCATTACCGCGGATACTGCCGGAAAAGAATATTTGTCCATTACCGATCATGTTAAAACATTAAAAAAAGTGGATGCCGTTATTATTTATAAAGGTAATAGCTCCATGGAATGGTTGAACAGCAAAATACGGGATCTTGTCAAAGTACCCGGATTTGGTAAAGAAAAACCTTTTAAAGCCATCGGAATTTTTTCACCGCAAAAAACAACTGATAAATCTTTATTATTTTTACGCAATGTCACGGTGATCTGGAATGAAGAAATTAACAATACGGCCATACATCATTTTCTGGATCAGATTATTAAAAAATGACTGAAAACGTAACACGGCATATTAAAACAGGAACTTTATCCATTACCAATCCTTTCCCCGGATTAAGGCCTTTTACCGTGGAAGAGAGTCATTTGTTCTTTGGCAGGGAAGGGCAAAGTGAAATCGTACTTGAACACCTGGCCAGAAATCATTTTGCTGCCGTTACCGGTGCATCGGGAAGCGGAAAATCATCGTTGATTTATTGCGGACTGATTCCGACCCTGTATGGGGGCTTTATAACCAATACCGGATCGTACTGGAAAATTATAGCTGTAAGACCCGGAAACAGCCCCATTGAAAATCTTGCCGAAGCACTTGCCAAAAACGAACAACACGAGCTCGTTCATGACGATGTTTTTATCCGCAAGCAAATATTGTTATCGGTTCTCAGGCGAAGTTCATTTGGTCTGGTTGATGCAATCCGGCAAATGAAGATACCGGAAAACGAAAATATTTTATTGATCATCGACCAGTTTGAAGAGTTATTCCGGTTCAAGGAAAGCCGGAAAGACAATACGGCCATAAATGAAACAGAGGCCTATATCAAACTTCTTGTGAATGCCATCCGGCAAAAAGGATATCCGATATATGTAGTGCTTACCATGCGCAGCGATTTTATCGGTGAATGTTCGCAGTTTCAGGAACTCACAAAGCTTATCAACAAAAGCAATTTCCTTATCCCGCAGATGACCCGCGATGATTTTCGTGAAGCAGTTCTTGGTCCGTTAGCCGTTGGAGGAGCGGAAATCGATTCGCAGTTACTGCATCACATTCTAAACTCCATTGAGGACAAATCTGACCAGTTGCCGGTATTGCAGCATGCCATGATGCGTACCTGGGAATGTTGGGCACATAATAACGATCCTGCTGTTCCCATAAAAATGAGAGATTACGAAGCAGCCGGAAAGGTTGAAAACGCCCTTTCGATGCATGCAAATGAAGCTTTTGACGAGCTTTCCGACGATGGGAAACGCGTTTGCAAGAGTATTTTTAAATGCCTTACGGAAAAAGGCACAGACAATAAAGGCACCCGCCACCCTGCTACTGTCCGCTACCTGGCTGAAATTGCAAAGGTCCCCGATGCCAGCGTCATAGAGGTAGTGGAAAGATTCCGTGCCAAAGGGCGTTCCTTTCTTACTCCGGTTGAAGGAACACCCATCGACAGTGAAACCGTGATTGATATTTCGCACGAGAGCCTGATGCGAATCTGGGATAAACTGAAAACCTGGGTGGATGAAGAATTCTCATCGGTTCAGATGTACCTGCGCCTGGCCGAAGCATCGTCTCAATTCCAGCTTGGTAAAACAGGTCTCTGGAGGCCTCCGGATCTGCACCTGGCACTGAACTGGAAAAAAACCCAAAATCCTACCCTCGCCTGGGCAAAAAAATACAATCCTGCATTTGAAAAAGTAATGGTATTTCTTGATTCAAGTGAAAAGAAATACCTGCAGGAAGAACAAAACAAAGTGAAAATACAACGGCTTGAATTGAACCGAACCCGAAAATTAGCAGTATATGCGCTTCTGGCAGCCGTGGTTCTTTCGTTTCTTGTTGTTTTTGCCCTTACACAACGTCAAAAAGCCATCGAACAGAGCATAGAAGCTCAATATCAAAGGGATGAAGCTGAATACCGGAAACGCGAAGCCGATAGCCTGAGAATCCTGTCCGATGCCAAAGCCGACAGGGCTGAGGTAGAGGCTTTGCTGGCACAGCTTATTGCAGATTCTGCCGACCGTGAAAAGGCTCAGGCATTATTCCAGTCACAGCTTTTTGAGAAAGAAAAGTTACTGGCAGTTCAGCAAGCCGATGCAGCTGCAAAGCGCAGTGAAAGATTTCTGCAGGAGAAGACACAGGCTGAGCAAACCGCTGAAACTGCCATACAACAAAAAACTCAATCCGACCGCGAAAAAATGCTGGCTGCACAAAAACGGATGCTATCAATATCACAAGCCATGGCATCTAAAGCCCTTCAGGTTGAAGATAAAAATCTTACCGGATTGCTTGCCCTGCAATCCTATATATTCAATAGAGACTATGAAGGCCAGGTAAATCAACCCGATGTTTACAACGCCCTGTATGCCGCCATGGTTGCCTTTAATGGTAAGAATTACAATGGTTTGCACGGCCATGAAGGAGCTATCCGGTCCCTTGCCTTCGTCGGAAATACCAACGTCTTTTATAGTTCCGGAAGCGATGGTAAAATCCTTCGATGGGATCTGACCGGTAATTCAAAATCATTCCGTACACTGATCGATAATAATTTCATCAACCGCAGTCTTTCCATCAGTAAAAACGGACGCTGGCTGGCATGTGGAACTACAACCACAGGCATACAATTGTTTAACCTTAATCAATCGAATACTGCACCTGCTTATCTTGAAGGTCATAAAGGATGGATTGAAGCACTTGAATTTACCAGTGATAACAAAGGCCTTTTTTCATCAAGTACGGATAACACCATAATTTACTGGGATCTGATTGCAGGAACCAACTCCTTATTTGTTAAAGCGGATAGTAAAATCCGCTGTCTTTCTGTATCACCTGGCGGAAGGTTTATCGTTGTTGGAACAGATGATGGAAAAGTTATACGCTGGAATATCGACAACACGGAAAAGACCATCCTGTTCCAGTCTGACGGGAATAAAATCCATGCCATAACTTTCAATAGCAGCGGATCAAAAATTGCTTTTGGAGATAAAAACGGAACCATGCGAATAATGGATGCAAGAACAAATACAATTATCCGAACGGTTGCCGCACATGCTGCCCCCATTATGGATTTGGAATTCAGCCCGGATGACCGGCAAATAGCAACTGCAAGTACCGACAAATCATTGCGAATCTGGGATGCCAATAACCTGAATAACAAACCGGTAGTGCTAAAAGAACACGGCGATAACTTTGTTCTTTCCGTTTCTTTCAGCCCCGACGGCAGGTTTCTTGTATCTTCAGCCAACCAGAGTGATCTGTCCAAAACGAATTATATTTATGTTTGGCCGGTCTATGCAGATCAAATGGCAGATATCCTGTGCTCAAAACTCGAAAGGAATTTTACACAGCGTGAATGGGAAAACTATGTCAGTCCTGATATTGAATACCGTAAAACATGTAAAAATAAATAATACCCAACGATAATGCCCCTGTTAACCAAATCCTCATTTACAAAAAACTTTTCCGGGTACCTGTTGGTACTGTTGTTTATTGGTATTTCCCTGTCTTCGCAGGCACAAAAAGATTGCTCTAAAACATTGCAGGAAGCCAGAAATCTTTATGACCTCGGTATGATCGACGAAATTCCCAAAATGCTCGCTTCCTGCATGCAGGAAGGCTTTACCCGTACACAAAAAATTGAAGCTTACAAATTGCTTATATTGGCCTATCTGTTCGATGACAATCAGTTTGACGCAGAAAGGACCATGACTGAGTTCCTGAAGAAATATCCCGAATATGAGATCATGCCGAATGATCCGGTGGAGTTTATTCATCTCTTCGAATCGTATCGTACTACATCCGAATTTTCGTTTGGTCTGATAGCCGGGATCAACCTTACCAATCCCCGCATTATAAAACCTTATTCAATGCTGGATAAACATACCACCGAATTAAGCAATGCTTCCGGTACGGGATATCAGGCAGGCATAGGAGCAGGAAGGTATCTTGGAAAACGGCTGATGCTCAACATGGAACTGCATTTTGCCCAGCATCAATATTCTTTTACGGATGAAAATACGATTCCAAGAGAAGACGGGACAGTATACAAGGAAGCTTATACCTTTAAGGAAAAACTGCAAAAAATTACTTTCCCTGTTTCGGTCCTCTATGAGATTAACAACGGAAAATTGCTTTATTTCCTCCGTGCCGGAGCATCCGTTAATTATATACTTACGATTTCCGGTACCCCCTCCAGTACCATTAACAAACAACCTTCCACAGGTGAAAGCACAGATCTGAAAGATTATCGTAATTCCCTGTATTATAGCGCAATAGCAGGAATGGGATTGCATTATAAAATCCCGAGGGGATTTCTGGCTGTTGATCTTCAGTATAATTTCGGGATCAATAATATTGTCCTGCCTGATAAGCGTTTTGAAAATACCTATGCATTAAGCCAGTATAAATACCAGGATGATGATTTCAGCCTTCATACCTTCACTTTATCGATAGGCTATTATTTTTCATTTTACAGTCCGAAAAAACAAAAGTAACACAATGAAAGGCTACATACATACTGCAATAATCCTGACACCCTTGTTGTTTTCATGTGATAATTATAATATCAGCACTGAACAATCTGAATCATTCATAAAATACTATGCATTCAACCAGGTTAATGAAGGTGCAGGCGTATGTGAAATTAGTGACGGAGGATACGCATTCCTGGGTAATACCAAAACTGAATTACAGGGATGGGAGATCTGTCTGATCATCACCGATGCCTATGGAAATTCGGTTCAATCGGCCAAACTCATCGGAAAATCAAAAGATGACCGGGGGTATTGTATTAAACCTGCTTCCGGCGGAGGATTTATAATACTTGGTTCCACACAGAAAACAACAGGAACCAATGATAAGGATATCTGGCTGATCCGTACGGATCACCTGGGAGATACCATTTGGACAAAATCTTATGATGGTGGAGAAAATAAGGATGATGAAGGAAAATGGTTCGATCTGAACGAAAACGGGGATATTATGATGGCTGGATATTCAACCGTGACCGACTTATCCGGTATGTCCAAACAAATATGGATATATATGGTGGATCAAAAAGGCAATCAGATAAACTCATACCAACCTATAAAAATTGGGGGGCCTACGGATGTTGACGAAGCAAGCTATGTACAACGTATCGATGATGGCTGGCTGGTGGCCGGCATCTCAAATTTTTTTAACTCATCTTTTCCCGTTAAACATTCCTTTATACGACTCATAACTAACGATTATAGGGCAGAAGCATGGGAAGAGTCAGAAAACAATGCAAACGAAGAAGCCATTTCATTAACAGTATTTACTGATAACACTTACTTAATTTGCGGTACCACTTCTGATATTGCAGGAGAAACAGACGTCCTCCTTTATAAAATTAAAAAAGTATACGCTGATGATAATAAGGTACGATATGAAAGGGAATGGACCAGGAGCTTTAATAATTCAGGTGTTGACAAAGGTACCTGCATACAGTCTGAAGACAACAAAATTCATATTTTGTCAACCTGGTCAAATGGTGACAAGACCAGTATTATTTCTATTATTACCTCTACATTAGAGGATGAAAGTCAGCAATACATGACGATTGGCGGGTCAAGTCAAATGGAAAGCCAGTCATTTGGCTTTTCATCCGACGGAGGTTTTATTATTTCCGGCACTAACCTGAGCAACAACTTCAGCAGCATGACATTTATCAAAACCAAAGCCGGAGGAAAATTCTGATATTCTCCCTGAAGCAGGTTTTTCCTTCCGTAAAAACGGGTATTCAAATTATATTCGGAGCCGTTCATCAAATTCTGGTTACATTGTACACATCATTTTTGTACTTTTACCAAATATAAATTCATGTGTTGCCCTGATGGGGTGACAGAAACAAATTCTGAATTATTTCCGGATTTGTTTTTTGTCTGGATACAACGGATGACGTATTTTTTTGAATCGTTTTACAATGTAAAATAATACCGGTATGAAAGTCACACTATTGCGGATACCCAGGCTGTATTCATTGCTTTTCCTTTTCACCCTGTCATTTTCTGTTGGGAGCTATGCACAGGTGGCCCCGGAATTAGGTGATATTGAATCTTCTGCACTTAGTTACACCGAAGGCGACGGTGCCGTTCAGATAACCGGTTCCATCACTGTTAAGGATGGTGACGGCAACCTGGTATCGGCTACCATAACAGTAACAAATTGTCAGAGTACCGAAGATGTTCTAACATTTACCGGCTATGGGGGCATATCCGGTTCATGGAATGCCGGCACCGGAATTCTTAGTCTCAGCGGAATTGCCAGTATTGAAAACTATCAGGCAACCCTTAGAAGCATTACTTACCGGAATACAAGTGAAAATCCTTCATCTGTAAAACGAATCGTATCTTTTACTGTTTATGATGGTTTATATTACAGCAATACTGTATCCCGTGATATTACAGTTACACCTGTAAATAACCCACCCGTGCTGGCAGCTATCAGTTCAACTTCAATCAATTACACCGAAGGTGATGACCCTGTTCAAATTACGAATTCTATCACAGTTACCGATGTCGATGATGTAAATATGGAATCGGCCACTGTGTCCATAACTTCAGGTTATCAGATAGACTGTGATTCCCTTGCCTTCACAAGTACCGGAGGCGTTTCCGGTTATTTTGAAGTCGAAGATGGTACTCTTTACTTGTCCGGATCTGCCAGTCTGACTATTTATCGAACAGTACTGAGAAGCGTTACCTACCAGAATACCAGTGATAATCCTTCAACGTTGCAGCGTACCGTCTCTTTTTTAGTAAACGACGGTGACGATGACAGCAATACTTTACCCTTTACCATCACCATTATGGCGGTAAACGATGCCCCGATTCTGGATAACCTTGAAGGCTCTGTACTTTCCTATACTGAAGATAATCCTGCTGTGGACATATCGGATCTGATAACTATTACCGATGCAGACGATACAAATATTGAATCGGCTGTTGTCCGGATCAGTTCAAATTACCAGTACGGGCAGGACATCCTTGCTTTTACCAATACCCCATATATCACAGGGACCTGGATTCCGGCCAGTGGCAGACTTAATCTCACGGGTTCAACCACCCTGGACAACTATATCACGGCATTGAGGAACGTTTCTTACCAGGACACCAGTGACAATCCTACTACCCAGGTACGTACGGTATCGTTTACAGTATATGACGGAGATGCAAACAGCAATACAGAAACCCGCAATATTACGGTTACCCCGGTGGACGATGCCCCCTTATTATCGGGCATTGAAACCTCAAATCTTGCTTATAGTGAAGGTGACGGGGCAGTGAATATCACTGCAACGCTTTCTGTGGCTGATGTTGATAATACCAACCTTCAATCGGCAACTGTTGTTATTGGTCCGGGTTATCAATCCGGTGAAGACACTTTATTATTTACCAATGCTAATGGTATAACAGGTACCTGGTATCCTGGAACAGGTACACTGGCTCTAACAGGTAATTCACTGGTTGCAAACTATCAGGCTGCCCTTCGGAATGTGAAATACGAAAATACCAGCGAAAATCCCACGGCCACCACACGAACGATTACCTTCCGGGTAAACGATGGTATCGAAAACAGCAACCTACAGTCAAGAAACATTGTTGTGGGTTCCCTTAACGATCCTCCTGAATTAAGTAACCTTGAAACAGCCCCGCTGGCATACACCGAAAATGCCGCACCAACAACTATAACAGCAACCCTGGATATCAGTGATGATGACGATACTCACCTTGAATCAGCCACCGTTCAGATTACCACTAATTACCAGAACGGAGAGGACACGCTTTCTTTTACAAGTGCCAATGGTATAACAGGCATATGGAATCAGACCACAGGCATGCTTTCCTTATCCGGCCATTCACTGTTGGCCAATTACCGCACTGCATTGCGTAACGTTCGCTATCAGAATACAAGCGAGAACCCTTCCGCGTTAACCCGTACCGTATCTTTCACGGTTAACGACGGGGATGATCCCAGCAACACCCTGACCCGGGATATAACCGTAATACCGGTTAACGATGCACCTGTATTATCGGGTATTGAAGAAACACCGCTGTCCTATATAGCCGGTTCAGGCCCTGCAAATATTACCTCCACAATATCCGTATCCGATACCGATAATGTCACCCTTGCTTCAGCCACTGTTACCATCACCAACCGCCAAAGTGCAGAGGACAGGTTAAGGTATACCAACGCAAATGGTATTAATGGAAACTATAATACAGGTTCAGGTGTATTGTCACTTATCGGTACGGCATCATTGGCAAATTACCGGACCGCCCTGAGAAGTGTGCAGTATGAGAATATTAATCCGGACAATCCAAATACCACTCCGAGAACAGTGGAGTTCCGTGTATCTGATGGTACAGCCTATAGCAATATCCAGACCCGCACAATCAGTTATGTTCCAACTGCCACTATAAGCGGAGGAGGCATTATTTGTTCCTATCAGAAAGATACCATTGAGGTAGATCTCACCGGTGAACCTGCTTGGACAATCACAATCCAAAGAACCGGTGGTCCCCTGCCGAGAGACACTGTAATTTCAGGCATCTCCGAATCTCCGTATAGTTTTTTTACCAGCATTGCCGGTACCTATACCGTTATTAACGTAGCCGATCTGAATTATACCGAAGGTCTTGTTTACGGTTCAGCCACCATTACCGTACGTCCTGCAACGACTGTAAAATTAACCGGTTCTGCCTTTATATGTCCGGATGTTACCACTCGCCTTACCCTGGATTTCACAGGTACAGCTCCGTGGACCTTTGTTTTGATGAGGAATGAGGATGACACAACCTATACGGATATCACTGCAGATCCGTTTGACATCAATGTCAGCAAAACAGGTAACTATACGGTAGCCAGTCTTTACGATCAATTTTGTACGGGCGATACCACCGGTTCCGGAACAGCTGTAATAACTGAAATAACCTCTCCCAAAGCTGTGCTTTCCGGTGTGGACACCACATGTCCGGGTGATACGGCAACCCTTCGGGTGCAGCTTACCGGAATAGCGCCATTCAGTATAACTTATTTGCGCAACGGTATATATGTAGAAACGATCGATGATATTTTAGAATCAGATTATGCATTAAAAGTTGTTGGTAATGGTATCTATACCCTGTCTGAAGTCACTGACCAGATCAGAAACGGTTGTGTATCAGGAACAGCTACCGTAGTGCACTATGCGGTTCCTACAGCAACGATTTCGGGAACCGGCTCCATTTGCGAACATACTGAAGCGAATCTCCGGGTAACACTTACCGGTGCTGCTCCATGGACATTCAGTTACCACCGTGGCACCGAAGTTCCTTCCACCATAGAAAATGTCACATCTTCACCCCGGTTTATACCGGTAATCCAGGAAGGCACCTATACCCTGGTAAGCGTTTCGGACAAATACTGTAATGGAACCGTTTCGGGCAATGCCCAGGTAACCGTCACACCTGCGCCGGTAGTAACTATTTCAGGACTTGTACCCGCCTATAATAAAGACGATAAAAGTTTAATTCCGGTATTCGGCAATCCTGAAAACGGCTCTTTTACTCCTCCTTTATGGGAAATCAATGATACGAACTACTTCTCTCCCTATTACTATGGAATTGGTGTACATACCTTTATATATTCATTCCGCGATCCTGCGACAGGATGTTACGGATATGACACAGCCATCGTTACCGTGATGTCTGCCAATGCCGAAATCACATTCCCTGAAAACGATACGAAGAAACTATTTTGTTCCAATGATTCATGCTTTACTATTGTCGCTAACAATATTGCAAACGTTATTGGCACATTTACCATCAGTGCAGAAACAGGCCTGGTTGACAATGGTGATAACACCGCTACGATTGACCCGTCACAATTGAACGGAGGATACTATACCGTAACCTATGAATATTACGATGAAGGAATGCCGTTTAGTGTCCAGGAACGTTTTGAAGTTGAGTTTGTTCCTGATCTGGAATTTGTTAATTTCGATTATGTTTCATTCTGCCATGATAATGATCAGGTAAAGCTGACAGCAAATCCCCTCGAAGGTGTTTTTACAGGCCCGGCTGTCACCGGCAATATTATTTCAGGATTCTATTATAATCCACAGTTGGCACAATCGAGTCCGGATACTGTCTTCTATACATTCACAGCACCGAAAGGATGCTATAACAGGATTTTCAAAGCGTTAACCATATACGATGTTCCCAATACCAATTTCACCGTTGGAGATACATGTATTTACGCTGGCATCACAGATTCCACGGCATTTATCAACCTGACCACTTCAACGGATCCGATCCAGGCGTGGTTATGGTACTTCGATGATGACCAGGCAAGCGGAGGTGACAATTATTCTACCCTCAAAAATCCGAAACATCTTTATAAAAAGGCCGAAAGAAGGGATGTAAAACTGACGGCAACCACTATACAAGGATGCAGCAGTGAACGTGAGATTACATTTTACTTCGGTGACAAACCTACTGCTGATTTCTCATGGAATAGTGAATGTTTCCATGAAGGAAAGAAAATTGAATTTACCAATGAGTCAGGGTTTAATGAAGGTGTCATTACCCAGTACCAATGGAAAATTTTTAACGGCATAACCTACAGCACTTTCAACACAGAAAATGCTGAATATACATTTACTGAACCGGATAATTACGATGTGGAACTTATGGTCACCACAAACAAAGGTTGCACGGATACAATCATAAAAACCCTGCCTTTAAAACCCACGCATTCATTGGTGGAAGGAGCATCTTATTTTGAAGGATTTGAAAGTGGAGCACCCGGATGGATTAAAGACAATAATGAGGATATATCTGCTGTTAACTCATGGAACCTTAGTTTGCCACAACCCGACGCATACGGCAAAGGGTTTAATGGTGCTGCCAGGGGGGAATATGCATGGTGGACCGACATTACAAAGGATAAGGAAACAGGCCGGGCTCCCCTGGAACAATCCTGGATAACTTCGCCATGCTTTGATTTCGATGGGATCAAAAAACCTATGATTAAATTCGATATATGGAGGTATTTTGAAGAAGAACGCGATGGTGCCGTTTTACAATATAAGTCCGACGATATGACATCATGGAAGAATATCGGTGATCTGGATGACGGGATCAACTGGTACCTCAATTATAAGATATCCGGAAATCCGGGTGGGCAGCCTATTGGTTGGTCACAAAAACAGGATAGCAAATACGTTTCCGCAAGACACAGTATTGATGAACTGAAAGGTAAGCAAAACGTCCAGTTCCGTTTAGCATACGGCTCTGATGGAACAGCCATAGGAACCCATGGCTTCGCATTTGACAATATGGAAATCCTTGAACGTTCCAAAATTTCTCTGATTGAACATTTTACCAATGCCAGTGACCTCACCTCCCGGTCGGCTGATTCAGCACTGGATGCGCTTGCCAACCTCAACCCCTGGGATATTATTGACATCCAGTATCACACCTCCTTCCCGGGTGTTGATCCTTTTAATGAACATAACAAAGTGGATCCGGGTACACGCGTATTATTTTATCAGTTAACCTCGGTTCCGATGTCCATCCTCAATGGGGGAACAACCGGCGAATTCAGATTTGAATATATTGATGAAGACATAGCCACATTTGTGAAGAAACAATCCCTGCTGAAACCAAAATTCAGCCTGGACATAACCTCGACTTTGCAAAATAACTCCCTGAATGTAATCGTTGAGTTCAGACCCCTGGAGGTGATTATGGATAAGCAGGTAACATTGCATATTGCCGTTATTGAACGGATGGTGACCGATGAAACCGGGGCAAACGGAGATACCTTGTTCGAAAGTGTATTGAAAACGATACTTTCCAGTACCTCATACACCAACAACTGGGATCCGGAAATGAATCCTGTAGTCATCAACAAGAACTGGAATCTGAAATATACATATAATACCGATGAGATAAGGGTCGTAGCATTTATCCAGGACGAATCAACCCGGGAAGTCTACCAGGCAGCCATTGATAAATACGATCTTCACGTGGGTATCAAGAAAGATAATACCATTCATCTCAGTAACAGCAGCAACGGCTTCATAGTCTTTCCAAATCCCGTATACAATGAAGCCTGCCTCAGATTTGATGAAACGCTTAATAAAGAAGCCAGGATCGACCTTTTCGATATCAACGGAAAACTGGTTATGACTAAAGAATTATTCCCCGGTACCAATCAATATGCAGTAACTATGGATGATTGTCCGAATGGATTTTATTTCATACGGATTACATCCGATAATCAGTTTATCGGACTGCAAAAACTGGTGATTTCCCGATAGTAGACTGTCATGGTATATTATGAGAATCAGGCAGTTCGAAATCTCACATAGCCTTTATCAACCTGTTGATACACTGAGGATCTCAACAGGGGATTTTTAATGGTTGTATGAACATTAATTACTGATACCGGGACTTCTGAAAGGAGTTCTGATCCAATTTAATATTTATTCATATTTTATATCTTTACAATAAATAAATGGAGGCTTCATTGTGATATACTGATTATTCCAACCTAAAATCGCCCTGCCATGAAAGCTACCCTGTTGTTGTTACCCGGACGCATGAAAGTCTTCTTTCCTTTGCTTATCGTTATTATGGCTCAGGCATACCCGCAAGCACCCCTGAAGATAATGCCCCTGGGTAATTCAATCACCTTCGACGATTATACGGGTGATACAAGAGACACAAGCGAACGGATTTCATATCGGTGTAAGCTTTACCAGGATTTGCTTTCTGCCGGCTATGATTTTGATTTTGTTGGAAGCGAAAACTCAGGAGCCAGTTGTCTGCCAACCACTCCTACCGATTATACAGACCATGCAGGATTCCCGGGCATAACGACCAAACAACTTCTGCTCCTGCTTCAAACAGGATTAGATTATCGCAGCGGTTCTCCCGTTTGCGTATTACCCGCCTGCAATCAGAACTATCTTGAATATTACAATCCGGATGTTGTCATTCTTCATATTGGTACAAACAACCTGTCGAACAATGATTCGGCACTTAGTTTTGCTGCTGATGTTGAGGAAATTCTTGATTTGGTTGATGTGTACGAGTTAACTTCCGGAAAAATCGTTCCGGTTTTCCTAGCCCGGATTATAAACAGGGCGGGAACAGATCCAAGCGGTAATCATGCACCAACATCTTACTATAACACACTTCTTGATGCTTTGGTAGCTTCCAGAACAAATGACAGCATTGTCCTGGTTAACATGGAAACAGGGGCCGGCATTGATTATCGTTATCAGGCCGACGGAGGGGATATGATCGATTTATATCACCCGGCTGCATCGGGATATGTTAAAATGGCGGCTTCCTGTTATACAGCCATGGAAAACTATAACTTTTCAATTCCTTTATTGTCAGATATTCCCGATGACTCAGATACGGAAGGAAGTTCTTTTACTGTTACACTGGATGCATATGTTTCTGATCCGCAGGATCCGGATGAATCGATTACATGGACTTACAGCGGCAACTCAAATCTGACCGTTACTATCGATCCTGCAACACATATAGCCACCATTGCTGCAACAGATGTGAACTGGAATGGAAGTGAAACCATTACTTTCAGAGCAACTGATCCATATGGGGCTTATGCAGAAGATAATGCGGAATATACCCTCACAGCAGAAAACGATAATCCAGTTATCACCGTTCCCGAAGACCAGACTGTTGCCGAAGATGTCAACCTTGTATTCAATGTTGCCAACAGCAACCTGATCTCTATCAGCGATGCTGATAACGATAATCAATCCATCACCATCACTGTAACCAACGGCACCTTCACCCTTTCAACCACCACCGGACTGACGGGATCAGGCAGCGGAACTGCCTCACTCTCTTACATAGGCACACTTGTCAATATCAATGCTGCTCTCAACAATGCTTATTTCAAAGGAACACTGAATTTTACCGGAAGTGCATCGGTATCCATTGCCTCCGATGACGGCAACGGAGGAACTGATTCGGAATCCATCCCCATTACGGTAACAGAGGTGAACGATCCGCCGGTCATCACCGGTCAGGTTACCTTGTCTACGCCGGAAGATGTGGCACTTACCCTTGTCCCTGCCAACTTCACCATC
>JAFGKY010000113.1 GCA_016928305.1 Bacteroidales bacterium | reverse complement strand
GAGAGGCGGCAACCCATTTAGCAGCATAATGCAGTCACCCGGCAAAGCCAAGCGACTGAGGGTGTGAACAGTGAAAAGTGAACAGTGAAAAGTGAAAAACGAAGAGTGAAAAGTGAGAGGCGGCAACCCATTTAGCAGTATAATGCAGTCACCCGGCAAAGCCAAGCGACTGAGGGTGTGAACAGTGAACAGTGAACAGTGAAAAGTGAAATATGAAGGCGGAGGCTTTTACCTATCCTGATCTTAAAAGAATATCCGGTCTGCAACCTGATGACTGGTCGGATATCATTCCTTTTTTTAGCTATTATCTGAAAGCCGATTATTGTGATCCCATTAAAGTTGAAACGGATAACAAAGTTGTAGGAATCGGCACTTCGATCAAATACCGGCATACTGCATGGATAGCCCATATCATTGTACATCCCGGGTACCGGTGCAGGGGAATAGGAACTTATATTACAAATACACTGGTTGACAGGCTTATGAAACAAAAATACAGAACAGTTTTTCTGATCGCCACAAAGCTCGGTGAACCGGTGTACAGAAAGCTTGGTTTTGAAAAAGAAACGGAGTATCTGTTCTTTAAAGATGGGAAGTATCCGGCTGATATCGATCCGCCTGAAGAACTTTTACCATATAGTGAATCCTATAAAGCTGATTTTCTGGACCTTGATGAAAAAGCTTCGGGTGAGAAAAGGGAAGCTGTTCTGTCGGAGCATTTTACAGATTCGGTTTTATATGTGAGGGAAAACAAAGTCAGCGGTTTCTATATGCCTTCGCTGGGAGAAGGATTGATCGTTGCTGAAAATGAGCCGGCGGGACTTGAACTGATGAAAATGAAGTATTCAACTGTCAGCAAAGCGATACTTCCGATGGAGAACAAAGCCGGTATTGAGTTTCTTATAAAAATCAAATTCAAGGAATATTCCAAGGGTATACGGATGCGTTTCGGGGAAAAAATACAGTGGCATCCTGAGATGTTGTACAGCAGAATTGGCGGGAATTTGGGATGAAGGTCCCCAATGCGCACTTCCCTATTACATATACAGCATCACAGAATACAAACTACTAGCTACTAACTAACTAACTACTAACTTCTAACTACTAACTTCTAACTACTAACTTCTAACTACTAACTTCTAACTTCTATTCCCCATTATCAGAATGCCGGATGGAGTAGCCGGATAATCCAGAGGCACAGAACGCTTACCAGGGCTGCCATGGGTATGGTAAGGAACCATGCGGCTACAATGCGGAAAGCAATTTTCCATTTGATGCCGGCAAGGTTTGTAACAGAACCCACACCAATGATAGAGCCTGCGATGGTATGTGTGGTTGAAATCGGAATTCCGATATGGGTGGCAAAGAAAATAGTAAAGGCACCTGCGGTTTCAGCACAAAATCCATGAACCGGTTTCAGCTTAGTCAGTTTCATGCCCATGGTTTTAACAATCCTCCAGCCTCCCAGGGCAGTCCCGATAGCCATGGCGAGGTGACAGGAAAGAATGATCCAGAGTGTATCCCAATGCATAAGAGAAAGTTGCCTGTCCGGGCTGAACAGACCGGCAGCTACTAAAATCGCAACGATTACACCCATGGTTTTCTGTGCATCGTTACCTCCATGACCCAAGGAATACAAAGCAGCTGAGACCAATTGACCTTTTCGGAAAAAGCTATCCACCTTTTTTGGTATCCATCGGCGGAAAATCCAATATACGCCAATCATCAGAAAAAATGCAACGACAAGTCCTATAAGAGGTGCAAGGGGGATGAAAGTGGCCGTCTGAACAATCTTATGCCAGTGGATTATTTCCGCTCCTTTATAGGCCAGTCCGGCACCGGTTAGACCTCCAATCAGTGCATGGGAGGAACTTGTAGGAAGCCCGAACCACCAGGTTATAATATCCCATAAGATAGCCCCCAGCAACCCTGCCAGTACAACGTACATGAAGGCAGGATCTCCCACTTCAATGATAACGATTTTGGAAATGGTGTTGGCAACCCGGGGTGCAAAAATGAACATGGCCGCAAAATTGAAAAACGCTGCCCAGAATACAGCAAATTTAGGTGAAAGTACCCGTGTGGAAACGATGGTTGCAATGGAATTGGCTGCGTCGTGAAAGCCATTAATGATATCGAATATCAGGGCAATAATAACAGTGATTACCACAATTGTTATAACAGGCTCCATAAAGTTTGTGGTAAAATATAATTATGCATTTTCGATCAGGATGCTTTCGATGGTACTGGCCACGTCCTCGCAGCGGTCGACTGCTTTTTCAAGACGCTCGAAAATCTCTTTCCACTTGATGAGTGACAGGGCATCGCCTTCATGGAAAAGCCTGGGAATGACACCTCTTAATATTTCATCTGCCTGATTTTCAAGATCGTGAACTTTCTTGCAGCTTTCCCTTACCTTGTCGTTCTGTTTTATTTTTCGCAATGCTTTAACAGACCAAACCAGTTCTTCAACAGCTGCATGAATGATCCTGGAAAAGTCAATGGCTTCCTGTCTTATGCCTCCCACATCGTATGCCGAGATGCGGAAAGCGGCCGCATTGATCTGATCGGCAAGATCATCCATACGCTTAACAAGGGTAAAGATATCGTTGCGATCAATAGGAGTGATAAAAGTATTGTGTAACAGATCTGTGCAAATCCTGGCCTTTTTATCGACCTCCCTTTCCAGTTCTTTGATCTGCCTGGCCAGTTCACTCAGGTTCTCACCTTTTTCAACCATTTCAAGAATCAGACTGCTGCTCTTCAGATCAATCTCGATCATCGCATCGAAATGATCATAAAAAGCTACTTCTTTCGGAAGAATACCCCGGAACATAATCGTAAAATTTTTAAGGGCGAAAGGTATAAAGCATTGCGGGAATATGAAAATTTTTAAGCAGAATTTTAACCGGAAACCAATTGCGTTGGAAACACGAAAGAATGTTAGCACGGAAGTCCGTTGATCGGAACCGGAACATAGTAGAATTGCAGGTAATAAATGGTTTGCAGATTTCCAGCGTATCAGATCTGGAATGCAAGCTGTAAGAAAATTCCGATTGCTTGTTTTATGTATTCTTTTAATCCTTTAGAATAATAAACTCATCCGTCTGGGTCAGTCTGCCTTCCGAAGAGGCATTAAATCTTCACACTCCTCCCCTTAGGGGAGCCTACCTGCCGGCGAGGTGGGGCTGGGAGGGGCTCCTTCTCCCTATTCTCTGAAAAAGCTTCACCACCTCCATAGCCCAGAATGGGAAGGATGAGATGACCAGCACAAGGATCCAGTCGAACCATCCCAGGGCTTCTGTTTTAAAGATGGTCTGTAAAAAAGGGACATACACCACCATCATTTGCAATGCAAAAGAAAAGAGTGTGGCGACTACAAGTTTTTTATTGCTCAACACACCCAATGTAAAGAGTGATTTGTTGGAGCTGCGACAGTTAAAGGAATGGAATAGCTGGCTGCAGGCAAGAACGATGAAACATGCTGTGCGGGCACGTGCCAGTCCTTCATTCTCTACCGATAAAACAAACCAGAAGGCAAGCAAAGCGCAGAAAGCTATAAAAGCGCCCTGTGTAAGCATCAATTTACCTCCCTGCCTTGTTATAATAGATTCGTTCAGCAACCTGGGAGGCTTTTTCATTACGTCTTTATCGATGGGATCCATTCCGAGGGCAAGAGCAGGAAGTCCGTCGGTAACCAGGTTGACCCAGAGGATATGGATCGGCAATAGCGGAATGGGAAAGCCAATGATCGATGCCACAAACATAACCATTATCTCACCTGCATTACAGGATAGTAAGTAATGGATGAATTTTTTGATGTTGTCGTAAATACCGCGGCCTTCTTCTACAGCAGCAACGATAGAGGCAAAATTATCATCGAGGATGACCATATCCGATACTTCTTTGGTTACGTCGGTTCCCGTTATGCCCATTGCAACTCCTATATCCGCCTCCTTAATAGCGGGTGCGTCATTGACGCCGTCACCGGTCATAGCAACCACCTGCCCCCGCTTCCGCCAGGCCTTTACAATACGCAGTTTATGTTCGGGCGACACACGGGCATAGACAACTGTTTTGTCAACCATGGATTCAAATTCCTCGTGACTTATGCTGTCCAGTTCATTACCGGTCATGGCAATTGTATCCGATCCAAAAAAGCCCAGTTCACGGGCAATGGCAACGGCTGTATTTTTATGGTCACCGGTGATCATCACCGATCGGATACCCGCCGTCTGACAATCCTCAATGGCCAGTTTAACTTCTTCCCTGGGCGGATCAATCATGGCAATTAATCCGGCAAATATAAGGTCCCTCTCAATGGTGTCTGCTTCATATACATCCGGTGTGGTTTCTAGTTCCCGATAGGCTATGCCCAGGACACGCATAGCCTGATCGGCCATTTGATTGTTGATTGAAAGTATTCTTTCCCGGTCTTCGGATGTAATCCTGGTCTGCCTGCCATCTCCTTCCAGCAATGTGCAATTGGAAAGCAGGACATCGGGTGCTCCTTTGACAAAGGCAATCAGGTTCTGACCTTTCCGGCGTATTATCGTCATTTGTTTTCGTTCAGAATCAAAAGGTATTTCAGCTACAAAGGGAAATTCATTCTCCCGGTTGTCAACATCAACACCGGCTTTTGCTGCCAGTGTCAATAAGGCTGCTTCAGTCGGATCGCCAAGAATCCGGTAAGTACCTGCCTCATGAATGAGCTTTGCCCCGTTACACAGTACGGCGATATCCATAGCACGGGATAATCCTTCAGATTCAAGCGGGCTTATTTTCTTTTCAGCCAGTTGAAATTCTCCGTCTGGTTCATAGCCGATCCCTGTGACCTGATAAAGTTTTTCATTAACATAAACCGCTTTCGCTGTCATTTCATTCCGGGTAAGCGTGCCGGTTTTGTCGGAACAGATAACATTCGTGCAACCCAGTGTTTCTACAGACGGTAGTTTTCGTATCAGGCAATGCCGTTTTACCATGCGCTGGACTCCCAGTGCGAGGGCAATGGTTACCACAGCCGGCAGACCTTCGGGTATGGCAGCAACAGCCAGACTCACCGAGGTCAGGAACAAATCCAGGATGGTTCCTCCGCGCAGGTACCCGAGCAGGAATACCAATGCAACCAGCACGATACATATAATTACAATCCATTTACCGAATTGCTCCAGCCTTTTCTGGAGTGGTGTGCTGTCTTCCTTGATCTCCTGGATCATATCTGCAATTCTGCCCAACTCGGTCTGCATGCCTGTGGAAATAACTATGGCTCTTGCCTTTCCACTGACAACCGCGGTTCCCATATATACCATGTTGATCCTGTCAGCCAACTCAATATCATCTTCGTTGATGGGGTGGGATGTTTTGTTGACAGGAACGGATTCTCCTGTCAGACTGGCTTCCTGTGTCGCAAAATTACCGGTGGTATATACCAGTCTGCTGTCAGCAGGGATCTTATCGCCTGCATCAAGCTCTATTAAATCACCCGGTACGATCTCACCCGATGGAACGGAAATCGACTTTCCTCCGCGTATTATCCTGGAAGAAGGAGAGGACAGCTTCTTCAGTGCGGCCAGGGATTTCTCGGCACGAAATTCCTGTATATAACCTAGAATTGAATTTAATACGATGATACCGCAAATGGCCAGGGAATCCACCCATTCTTTAAGAAATCCCGAAATTAGTGCAGCAGCAAAAAGAATCCAAATGATGATACTGTTGAACTGTGCAAAGAAAATGCCCCAGGCCGAACGTCCTCTTTTTTCTTCCAGCTGGTTAGGGCCATATTGTTCCAACCGCTTTTCAGCCTCTTCCATCGTTAAACCCGCTTCAGCATTGGTCTTAATCAGTTCTGCCAGTTCTGCGGTCTTATATTTCCAATATCTTTCCATTCAGTTACTTTGTTGGCAATAAAGATAAAAAAAAAGCACATCTGCAAATCAGCGAATTTGAGTAAGAAAATTCCGATTTTTTGTTTTTCATTCAACCTGTTGACATAAGGTTGTCACTTTTTAGCGGTATCTTTAACCAGTGATAAACATATGAAAGAACTAAGATCTAAGATTTAAGATTTAAGATCTAAGATTGAGACTACTCCGAAATGTACAAATAATAAAAATGCCACAAAAACACCAAATCACGAAGGATCACAAAGGGTTTATAATTAATGGATTATACTTTGTGATATCTTGGTGGCTTAGTGCCTTAGTGGCGATAATATACTTTTTGGAGTGGACTCAACATTGAAGAAGGAAGAAGAAAGAAGAAACAGATAACGGATGTCAGATATTGGATACCGGATGCAAATGCAGATGGTTAAGTTTTTACAGATCAGTTATCTGTGGATTTTCTGTCAATAAATCAGCGAATTAACCATTACTCAATTATATTAATCCAATTAATTTTTAAGCGTATGAAAAAGTATTTTTTATCAGTAACTGTCCTTGCAGCTTTATTTATCGTGCTTTCAGGTTCTGGCAGCGTATTTGCACAAGAAAACAAAACAGTTTATGAAGTAAAACAGGTAGAAGCTCTGAAAACCGTTGTTACAAAATCCGATATCCCGGTCAATGCCATTGGTCCGGCTATGGGGAAGGCTTTCGAAAAATTGTTCGGTTTCCTCGCTTCCAATAATCTGTCACTTGCTGGTCCGCCCTTTGCCGTGTATTATTCTTATGATCCCAATGGCAACGTCGTATTTGAAACCGGTGTGCCGGTTAATGAACCGGTTGAGGGGAATGATGAGATCATGTACAAAGAATTCCCGGCTATGAAAGTTGTTTCAGCACTTTATACCGGGCCTTACGATGCTATGGAGCCTTTTTATACTGAAATGCAAAACCATATTGTTGCCAACAAGATGGAAACCACAGGGATTTCCTGGGAGGTATACCTTACAGATCCGAGCCAGGTGACAGATCCAAAGGACAACCAGACCATGGTATACTTTCCGCTGAAATAAATACAGAGACACCGTTTCCGGCATCGGTTGAATCTCTTTTTACCTTTCATGTATCGCTGGTTCTGCAAAAAATCGTATTTTTGTGCGCCATAACTGAAATATGAATTTGTTATAATGGTCTGTTTTTGCAGGCCTTAAAAATGGAGAGATGCCGGAGCGGTCGATCGGGGCGGTCTCGAAAACCGTTGTCCTGCTTGCGCGGGACCGAGGGTTCGAATCCCTCTCTCTCCGCAAAAGAAATATAGCCCTCTCCGACAAAGTCGGAGGGGGCTATATTTCTTTTGCAGGGATCCCCCTATAAGGGATCACGGAGTAATCCCGAATTTATTGTAATTATAAGATCTGAAAATTATTCAGTCACTCGGCAAAGCCAAGCGACTGGCAGAATCATCATTTATGTTCAATGAAGAGACAGAATACCCACCATTTTGCTTAAGAAGAATGATTCTTATAGTTCAACTGTAGCGGATTTCTTTTGCCGGATTTCCAAAGCATAACGGGTGAATAATTCGCTTGCCCGGGTCCAGTTCAGATCCTGCTTATATTTATCAAAGGAGCTGATACATAAATTTTTATAAGATTCTTTATGCGTAAAAATTTCAATTATCTTATCTGCGTATTCAACGGCTGGTGCATTAAAATCAAAGACGATTCCGTTTTTCCCGTTCTCCACCATCGTAGGTATTCCGCCTGTATTACGTGTCACTGAAGGCAATGCATATGAGCTTGCTTCTGCAAAAACAATTCCTGCACATTCAGCTGAACTGGGCAAAACAAAAAAATGAGATTCTGTATACAGTCTGATCAGCATCTCATAGTCACGTGGATTTGTTTTTTTTAACCTGCCGTAATTGTGATATGTAAAATTAGGTTCAGCAGTAACCAAATGGTGCGCACCGGCGATTGATAATTCAATCTTATGACCTCTTTCTGCAATCTCCCTGGCGATCGAAAGGGTCAGATCAAATCCTTTTCTTTTCCAGTCAACGCCAATGGAAAGCAGTTTTATGGTTTCATCCCTGACACGGGCCTCAATAACCTCATTGATTTGCTGATGATTTAATGAAGACTGAATATTGGGGCCAAACGGGATTATTCTGATTTTACCGGCATTTATTTTGTAATCATTTATCGCTGATTTTGCAGCCCAATCACTTGCATATAAGATCATACTTACATTTTCCAGCGATAATCTTTCCGTTTTGTTTCCCCGTTCTATGGTCTTATTCGTTAATTTCATATAATCGGGATAGTAATCCACAAGAAGTCTAAATGTGGCATCCGTCCAACAAACCTTTGGTATGTCTGATTTAAGATACGAAAAAGGAAGACTGCTTGTGGAGAACAAAAGATCGACATCCGAATGATTCAAAACATGATCGATATGCCTGGCGACTCTTTTAAGATTAATGGGTATCCTGTTGATCTGGAAAGACCTCCTGCGGATTTTCTCCAGTATTTTGAACCATTTGACGACGAACCAGTTATAACACTTTTCAATATTGTCAATAATAACAATATCTTTGGAAGCGTTCCCGGCGACCCGGTACATCGCATTCACAGCACCCGACCAGTTATTCATATCATGAATATCACCAAATGTTATAAATGCAATTCTCATACAGACCGTATTACAAAAAAACAGATTCGACAAAAAAATATATTACCGGAGTTTCGTTGTTTTAATTGAATTTTGTGCAATTAAATAAAAACACGATTATGAACATTTGAGCTACAATCATCCTCCTATCTACCGGATCAGCAAACATCGCAATGCTAAATGTTCTCAACGTATGTGTTATAACAATAAAGATAAATGAAATCTGTGAAACAGCAAGCAGTATTACTGAATCCTTTAGTCTGTATCTCCTTTCCCTATAGCGTTAAATATAAAAAATACAGTTTATAATATGTTGGTGAATAGAGTAAATAGAAATTAGAATATAGTATTTTTATCAATCAATATTATATTGATTAACATGGGATTGTTATAAATATTTTAACTGAAAATTTTCATATGTATGATTGATATTTACCTTTACGGTATGATATCTCCCAGCACAGTATATCTGCTGGCCGATGATTTTCGATTTCCAAAGCCCAATCAATATGCCGATATAAAACTATCCCTGTCTTCAGTAGGGGGTGAAGCCATCAATTCAGCCATTGTATTGTCCAAGCTGGGTATGAAGACCAAATTTGACGGCATCTGGATAAATAGTGACCTTATTGAAAAGGTAAAATCTCTTTTGGATCCTTTTGGTATAGATCTTTCACGTATTACGGTCAAACCGGATAGCGGTACGGAAGAGATAGTAATTGCCGATAAGGAATCACGGACGGTTTTTGGCAACTATGCCCGTTTTTTCTCCGGCGAAAAACAATGGAATGATCCTCATGAGGAGGATATACAACAGGCATCAATAGTTGGGCTGGATCCTTATCTGAAGGAAGAATCGTTATCGGTTGCACAAATGTGCGTGCGAAATCTAAAGCCCTACGTTACAATTGACTGTAAATACGATGATTATTTGGCCATGCATGCAGCAGCTGTTATCATATCCCATGAATTGCGGGATCAGGCCTACCGGAACTGCAATATGCAGGAGATTTTCAGAAAATATCAGGACTGTTGCAGCGGATTGATCATTTTTACCTATGGTGCTGACGAGTTATGGTACGCACGTCATGGTCAACGGATAAAAAAATTCATGCCATATAAAATCAAACCTGTTGACACAACCGGTGCCGGTGATTCTTTTCGTGCCGGCATTATATATGGTCTGTTGAATTCATGGAGCGATGAAGCAACCGTAGAATTTGCCTCGGCAGTTGCTGCATGTGTTTGCTTTTCTGTTCCACATGCATTGAATGCACCGGGACTGGATGGTATACTGAAGTTTATGAGAGAAGTAGGAAGAGGATCAGAATGAGAATGAGAATGAGAATGAAGATAAAGAGGAAGCCCCACCCAGCCCTGCCTCGCCGGCCAGGCAGGCTCCCCAAAGGGGAGGAGTTATAATATAGATTATTTTTGTTATTAAGTTTTTCAATGCTGAATCAGCTGGTTTACAAAAACAGGAAACGCACACTCTTGAGCTATAATTACCAAGTGAGTTCTTAAGTCCCCCACTTGGGGGGATTTAGGGGGCTTTTTACTCAAAATATTCGAACGCATCAATAATATCCAGGTACACCCCGTCAAACCCTTTATCTATGATTTTATTAAGGTATGCATCTGGATTTCCGAAGATAATACGTTGCCATCCCGGATCCCAGTATGCTACTTTATAATTGCCCTCCCAGTCGGGATTTTCTCCTTTCAGCCACGAAGGCGGATCGGAATTCCAAACCGGATTCCAATAATACCGGTAGTCTTCGGCTTCACCTATGCTCATGTAAGCGATAACAAGCCGGTGCCCTCCGTTGTTTTTAGTTTTCAGCTGTTCAATTTCATCCGGTGTGAATTCTTCTGCATTATAGAAGTAATCCATAATCAGCACATCATAACTGGTTGCCGCAAGGGCACCTATAAAGGCTTGCCTCGTGAGGTATTCCTCGGGATTTATCAAATACAGAAAATTCCTGGCATCCGATAATTCAATTACATCGTTATTATTTAAATTAAAAGGCAGGGCCGGGTAGTCCGGAATTTTCCGCAGTTCCCTGTCCGGTGCTGCAAAAGAAATATAACCTTTATTATTGCTTTGCCGGTAGGAATCATCCATTTTGCTGTGTGTCCAGCAATAATCGGTTACCAGAACCTCAACACCATTTGATTCACAAACATCCAGGTAAGAGATCATATAATCACGCTCATCAGAGGGTGTGGCCCTGTTATCCTCATCATAACCGAAAAACAGGTCTTCTCTTCCCACACCATCGATGGCCCTGAGGTAGGCAAGTACGGGCTGACCATCCTCTTCACCGTTTTCTGTAACCAGTTCCTGTCCGTTTTGAGGAATTACAATGAAAGCGCTGTTCTCCGTCCGGGCATATTGGCTTATGTCCTGAACAAAATCCCTCATATACTGCCGGTAAACCGGATCAATTGCTTCATCTTCATCACCATCGCAGCGGACAGAAAACAAGATGGTTAATAACAACAGGATACCACAGGTTGTTTTCATGATCTCTTTGTTTATTTTAATGTTTACTAAATATAGCTAAAAATATGAATACAAAACTTTATTTTACAATGATTACCGGGGGACAGGAACGAAAAAAGAGCAGTGAAAAAAGAATTGATGCTGGAATTGCCGGACAGTAGCGAGCAGTAAGAGTAGTTCTTCTGTAACCTGTCATGTGACTGTGCGTATACATTGCAAACCACAATAAGTAACAAATCTTTACCCGTATCATGAAGAAAAAAATTCTGTTTTCGTTACCGGTAATGCTGCTTTTCATAGCCTGTGAAAAGGATTTCTCCGACAATACCGATCAGTTAAATACGGAACTCGAAGGTTGGGAACCTTTTATGGTACACCCTGTACCGGATTCGCAGGTCGACCTGTATTCAACGTTCGAAATATCGGTGAAAACCATCGGATATTCTACTATGTATGCAGAGAAAGAAGAGAATATCTGGGGAACCGAAACCATGAGCCAGTCAACAACAGTGACCTTTTATGCTGTTGTTGATTCCGTATACCTTACCGATGTCCATTCGGATCCGATACCCGTTGATGTCGTGAATTATTCGGATGTGAAATTTGTCATCCGTCCGTTAACATCCTTTGCCGTGAATTCCGGCATAGCATTGCAGATTGACTATCACTATACCAGTAATCACGAGAAAACCGGGGATGTGGCCGGCATAGACAGGACAAAGGAATACTCTTTCTCCACGGTTCCTTCGGATACCTTATCACAACGGGTTGTTTATTGCGAATATCCCTTGTACCGGCAATATAATTTTCTGCAGGATGAATATAACTATGGCTACATTAAAACGTATGTCAAACCCGATTTTCTGCTCGATAAAAAGCTGATCGTAACAATAACAGGAATCGGAACGGAAGAGAGCTATGCCTCCGATGTAGAATATGACGATGCCCTGGGTATACTGAAATATCCCATGCCCCCCTTACAAAACAACGCTATATACCGGATTGACTATATTATGAATAAAGACGGAACTCTGCAAAAGTTCTATCGCTCAAATTACTTTAAGACAAGCCGGTTCAATTCCTTCTCTGACAAAATCGGTGATGTTCTTGAAGGAGAACACCGGATAACATCGTGGTTTTTGCCGAACAACGTGGTTGAATTGTCAGCCGGCGATTACCTCTTATCGGAAGGGGAGTTGCTGGACTATTATGAACAGGTACTGCCTTCAACTGTCAGCGATGACCTGCATAACGCTGAAGCGTACGATTTCCCCAAACTTGTTAACGTGCAGCTGGATACGATCCGGACCGATCTGAACAAATACGGGTATTCCCTTGCGCGGAATCTTGGATATTCGGTCAACAGACCTGATGAATATATCGGATACGTACCTGTTAATGATATTCTGCATTTCATCAGTTGTAACAAAGACTATGCAGGTTATCCGGATATCATGCTAAGCGATGAAGAAATAGAAAATGAAGTTAGCCGGACGTATGAGTTGTCATACTATGTTCTTAAAACCTGCCTGGGAACCTATGTTAATGAAGATCTGAATTATTTTAAGAATCAGGCGTATAATGATTTTGAAAGAAAGGACTATACTGGTGTTATCGCTATCATGAATATAAATTGGAGTGATGCAGAATTTTATAGTAAAAAGTTTTATTATTACTTACGATACAGGCTTCCGGGAATCAATGTTGTAACCTTTGAAAGAAGCTATGAATTTGGTCCAAAAAGTCAATAAAGCAAAAAAGTGATGGAAATACATCTTTTCAGAAACCTGGATAAAATGATGTATATGAGAGCTATTGTTATATTGCTGCTGGCTGTTTTCGTTTTTTCCTGTGAACAGGAAAATGAGTCAAAAGTATTTTCTTCATTTCCCGTAACACTGGTTTATGATACAATTATTGTTATCGAAAATGAAGTTTATAATAAATTCGGTAAACTGTATAATTACGATGAGAAATTTGATGAGTTTATTTACAGTCCGTTATGGCTGATCGATAGCTTAAGCATAATTAATTCAACGACAGGAATAACGTATAAATTGCTGAAAGCCCGGTTTATGTCGATGCCGGAATTGGATACATTGAATATTATGCTCTCCGAAAACAGCTTTCAGGCTTTGCCCGTTCACTTACTGGTTCAACAGGCAGTGAAGAGACCCTACACGGATAGTTATTCGACTTTTTCGGATGGTTGATAAAAAATTATATTGATCCTGCCGTTTATTAACTAACAAAAACTTCCTTATCTTTGCCTCTGTCATTTTCATTTGTCTGCGTTGCGGTGCAGTAACTTCAACAAAGACCCCAAATAAAAGTCTGACCCAAAAGTTGTTCTTATGGAGAAGAGAATCGGAGCTATCCTCATCCTCATCAAAGACAGGGAATTTGTTCAGAAGCTGAATGAGATCCTGTCGAAACATGCATCCATAATCATCGGAAGACAAGGTATCCCTATAAGAGATAAGGGATTGAGTATTATTTCAGTGGTTGTCGAAGGTACAACGGATGAATTCAGTACGCTGACCGGTCAGTTGGGCAGGCTCAAAGGTATCACAGCCAGATCGATACTGGCAAAAGAATAAGTATTCCTGGTAACTGAAAAAGACAATGAAATTTACTCCCGAGAAGTACAGAATCCCTGATGAGCCCATGAAGCCTTTTGTAGATGCTTCAGAAATTGAGCAGTATTTGTCTCATGCAAAACCCGACAAGACCATCGTACGGAATGTCATTGCAAAATCGCTTGAGAAGAACAGGCTGACGTTGGCTGAGACGGCCATGCTTGTCAATGCCGATGATCCTGAGCTCGTGGAGGAAATAAAAGACGGGGCAAGGCGTTTAAAGAAATCGGTTTACGGTAATCGTATCGTATTGTTTGCACCTCTTTATGTTGGTAATAAGTGTACGAACAATTGCCGGTATTGCGGATTCAGGATATCAAATAAGGCTGCAGTCAGGAAAACCCTTAGTCACAACGAGATCGTCAGCGAAGTGGAAGCTTTGGAGGACAAAGGTCAGAAGAGACTAATACTCGTTTTTGGTGAACACCCGGATTACAGTCCGGAATATATTGCTGATGTTGTGAGAATGGTGTACCAGATAAAGAAAGGCAATGGTGAGATCCGTCGGGTGAACATCAATGCTGCACCACAGGAAATTGAAGGATTTAGAACCGTTAAGGAAGCTGGTATCGGCACTTATCAGATATTTCAGGAAACATACCATCCAGAGGCCTATGTATGGTACCATCCTTCGGGACATAAAAAGGATTATGGCTACCGGCTGACTTCGCTTGACAGGGCCCAGGAGGCCGGACTGGACGATGTGGGTATAGGGGCATTGTTCGGACTCTTCGACTGGCGTTTTGATGTTATGGCTCTGATACGGCATACCAATCACCTGGAAGCTTGTTATAATGTTGGCCCTCATACCATTTCCTTCCCACGTTATCAGGAAGCTTCCCTGGTTAAGTTAAATGGAAAATACCGGGTTTCAGATAAAGATTTTACCAGGCTTATCGCCATTCTGAGATTAGCTGTACCGTATACCGGGCTGATACTAACAGCTCGTGAAAATGCCGGAATACGAAAGGAAGCCTTGCAGTATGGTGTTTCACAAATCGATGCCGGTACAAAAATTGAATTAGGATCCTATGCCCTTTCAGCTGATAATGCACAAAACCTCGACAAGGAACAATTCAGGATCAATGATGACAGGTCGCTGAATGAGGTCATGGAAGAATTAATTGAAACGGGTTATATCCCTTCATTCTGCACAGCTTGTTACAGGTTGGGACGCACCGGTGAACATTTTATGGAGTTTTCAGTGCCGGGATTTATCAAAAGGTTTTGTTCTCCCAACGCCATGCTTACCCTGACGGAATACCTGGTGGATTATGCTCCGGATACGACAGCAGAAAAAGGCTGGAACCTGATTGAAAAGGAATTAAAATTGCTCGACAGCCATGCCCGCGCTGATGACATTCGCGGCCGTATCGAAAGAATTAAGGCAGGAGAACGTGATTTGTATTATTGATAGACGACACCCTTTCGGGGTGGTGATTCGGGGTGGTGATTAGCGATGATAAACGAAATACCCCGAGGGGTGCTTTAAACCAATTAAATTGCATGAACAAAGGAAAAGAATTAAAACCCCATATCGGCATTTTCGGCCGGAGGAATACAGGCAAAAGTTCCATCATCAACGTTCTCACCGGTCAGGATGTGGCTATCGTCTCCCCGCATCCGGGCACAACCACCGACCCGGTGAAGAAGTCCGTGGAGATATTTGGAATCGGCCCGGTTGTAATGATTGATACTGCCGGTATTGACGATTCCGGTGACCTGGGTAGTCGACGTGTTATGAAGTCAAAAGAGATTATTAAATCCGTCGACATGGCTATCCTCGTGCTTTCAGAAAATCGCTTTGACAGCTATGAAGAAAAACTGCTCGATGACTTTTATGAAATGGGCGTTCCCTTCCTATTCGTTCATAACAAAGACGATAAGGAAGCCATAGATCCTGAGTTAAAGCGGATCATCAGTGAAAGATTCAATCAGCCTGTCGTTGAATTCAGTGCTTTGTATCCTTCAGAATTCGAAGAATTTGTAAGTGCCATTCGCCAAACAATGCCGGCAACAGCCTATCAGAAACAATCCCTGCTGGGTGATTTTCTACGCCGTGGCGATATGGTACTGCTCATCACGCCTATTGATACCGAGGCACCCGAAGGACGGCTTATCCTTCCTCAGGTTCAGGCCATCCGCGATATACTCGACAACGATTGTATCGCCATTGTCGTGAAGGAGAACGAAGTGGAAGCTTTCCTGCATAAAACCGGTATCAGGCCTGTTATGGCCGTTTGTGACAGCTCTGTCTTCCGTAAGGCCGATGCATCCGTTCCAAAAGATATTCCTCTTACCGGATTCAGTATTCTGCTGGCCCGTTTCAAAGGTGAATTTGACAGTTACCTGAACGGAACCCCTGCCATTTCTGATTTGAAAGACAATGACCGTGTGCTTGTCCTTGAATCATGTACTCATCATGTATCGTGCGATGATATCGGTCGCGTGAAAATACCGGGCTGGATTGGTGCCTTTACCGGTAAAAAACTTCATTTCGACGTGGTAGCAGGATTAAACAGGCTGGACAGACCCATCAACGACTATGCACTTGTTGTTCAATGCGGAGGTTGCATGATCACCCGAAAACAACTGGTGAACCGGTTACAACCAGCTATTGATTCAGGAATACCGGTTACCAATTACGGTATGGCCATCGCCTGGATGCAGGGTGTGTACGATCGGGCTGTCGGACTTTTTTTTAAGAAAAGTGCAAAGGCTGAAATACAACGGTAATAGCCTGCTGGATCCTATGAATACAAATGATTTGCTGAAGAAGGACTGCTTTACAACTGAAGAGATCGTTTATTTGCTTGGGGCAAACGGTAATGATAAAACCTTACTTTTTGAAAGCGCTGCAAGATGTCAGGCAGAAAATGTGCAAAACAAGGTTTATCTGAGGGGACTGATTGAATTTACCAACTGTTGCAGCAAAAACTGTCTGTATTGTGGTATTCGTAGCAATAACAGGCAGGTCAAACGATACACCATGACCGATAAAGAGATAATGGATGCAGTGCGTTTTGCCTGGGAAAGTCGTTATGGCTCTGTTGTGCTGCAATCGGGAGAGCTGATAAGTGACGGATTCACCAGGCGGGTGGAAAAACTTCTCCGGAAGATCGAACGGTTGTCAGACGGAAAATTAAGGGTGACCCTTTCCTGCGGTGAGCAATCGTATGATACTTACAGGCGCTGGTTTGAAAATGGTGCCAGCCGCTACCTGTTACGTATTGAATCTTCCAATCCGGAATTGTATAAAAAACTTCATCCTGACAATCAGCATCACCGGTTTGAAACCCGGATGAAATGCCTTGAATATCTTAAGAAAGCGGGTTACCAGGTGGGAACGGGTGTTATGATTGGCCTCCCGTTTCAGACCATGGAAGACCTGGCTCATGATCTGCTCTTTATGAAACAGATCGATGTTGATATGGTTGGTATGGGGCCTTACCTGGAACATTTGGATACCCCTCTTTATGCCTGCCGGCATCAGTTACTGTCAAAGGAGAACAGATTTCAACTGGCACTAAAAATGATAGCTGTGTTAAGGCTGCTGATGAAGGATATCAACATAGCAGCCACAACTGCCCTTCAGGCTATTGATCCAATGGGCCGGGAAAAGGCTTTAAAAGTTGGTGCCAATATTATCATGCCTAACATTACACCCGGAAGATACCAGGATTTCTATACACTGTATGAAAACATGCCCTGTACAGCTGAAGATAACGAAGACTACATGGCCAGTCTTGAAGCCCTTATTACACTTGCCGGACATGAAACAGCATACGGTGAATGGGGCGATTCGGAACATTATAGAAGAAGGGACAAGGGACAGGGGACAAGGAAGAAAGACCTGACAGAGTCTGTAAGACCTGTCAGCGTCTGGTTAAGTACAAAGAAGATCAAGGGGGCAACGGTTAACGGTAAGCAGTAAGCGGTGACGAAGCAAGAACTCATGCTCACACATCTGATATCCGACATCCGTCATCTGTTATCTTCAAAAGATTGATGCCGGATACCGGATGACGGATGTTAGCGCATGGGGAACCGAGACGTGGTTGGTTCAACCCCCAATAAAGCTAGACTAAAAGTACTATAATAAATTGTACATTTAATCTTAATTTACCCTAGTGCCTTTCCCGCACCTCCAGCATATCCTGAATTTCCTCCAACGATTTGCCTTTTGTTTCAGGGACATATTTAAGTACAAAAATTAAACCTGCAGCACAAAGTATTCCAAAAATTAAAAAGGAAGTACCTGTGCCAATGGTCGCCAACTCAATCGGAAAGACTGTTATGACAATGGTGCTAACCAAGGCATTGAAAGTTCCTGCAACGGAAATAGCAAGGCCTCTGACCCGGTTGGGAAAGATTTCGGACAAAAGGGCCCATGTAACCGGTCCGAGTGATATAGCAAATGAGCCAATGAACAGCAAAATTCCGATAAGTACCAGAAGAGCATTCATGTTTATGCTGTTTTGCAGCACAATATCTTTCACGGCGGTGTATGTTATGCCTGTATTTTCTTTGACGGTATGAAAGAATTCGATTTCCTTATCGAATTTTGTATCTACCATTTTTGAAAGACCTGCTCTTACTTCAGCCACCTTGTCTGAATCCATTTTATTGCTTTGCAATGTGAGTATAATAGTATCCAGTTTCTCAGGTGTTATTTTATATGTCGCCCTGTAAAAAGCCGTAGCAGATATCAGATAGGCAACAATGATACCTGTCAATCCAATTATCAACAAAGGCTTGCGGCCTAATTTATCAATAAAATACATGGCCACAATTGTAAATATAAGGTTTACAACCCCGATAATCACAGCCTGCATCAGAGCCGCGTCTTTAGCACCGCCTGCAGTTTGAAAGATCAAGGATGAGTAATACAAGATGGCGTTGATGGCTGATATCTGCTGCAATGCAGCGATACCCAGGCCAATGGTCATGATCAACCTCATTTCTTTGGTGAAAAGCTGTTTGAAGTAAGTTTTCGGTTTATTTTTATCTTTCTTAACATTTTCTTCAATTTCCTTCAGCGTGTATTCAGCATATTCATGTCCCCCTATCTTATTCAGCACCCGCTGAGCTTCATCATCCCTGTTTCGCAAAACAAGCCATCTGGGGCTTTGGGGAACAATAAACAATAAAAGAAAGTAGGCCAATGCGGGCACAATACCAACTCCAAGCATCCACCTCCAGTTGATTAATTCATCGGCGATGCACCGGTTGATAAAATAATTTGAAAAGAAGGCAGCGGAAATACCCAGGACAATATTTAACTGGTTAATGGAAACCATCATACCCCTGTATTTCTTTGGAGCAACTTCGGCAATATACATTGGGGCAACCAGTATAGCCATACCTACCCCCAAACCTCCAATAATCCTTGACACAATAAAGAAAGGCAATTCCTGGGAAAAGGCAGTACCCAATGCACAAAAAGCAAACATAGTGGCAGTGGCTATTAATACACTCTTACGACCAAACTTATCGGCTAATATCCCGCCAAGAAAATTGCCCAGTATCGAACCGGCGGTTAATGAACTCACCGAAAATCCGAACCAGAATGACGATTGTTCAATGCCAAATATTTTGCTGTATGCCGATACGGCACCGCTGATTACAGCACTGTCAAAACCTAATAAAAACCCACCCAGTGCTACTATGATGGATAACAGGACGACGTAAAATTTATTAATGCTGGAGTCCATTGAAATGTGTATTGGTTATTCGAATGTTAATGGGCTTTTGTATTATTCCTCCGTCCAATCCCCTCGTACCAGTTGCCTCTGAACAGAAGCTTCTGGTCATGGAGTCGCAGGGTCACCTTGCCATATGTAACAGATATTCCGGCTGAAACGGTCATAACCCAGCAGTTGTCATCTATTTCAGCATATTCCTCAAAGGTGATTTCCTTTTTGCCTTTCATGTCACCAACTTTCAGGTTGCCTTCTTTGCCAACCTCCCATCCCATATGATGATTGAAGTTGTAACGAACATCCGAGGCAATTTCAAAGTCACCGAGATCGCTGATCCTTAATTTCATTTTACAGATTCTGGCCTTACTCAAATCTTCTGAAGGAGATACATCAATCGTTAATTTAGGTAAATTCACGGGCTCTTTTGATAACAAGGCATAAATTATTTCTGATTTTATGAAATTGCCGCACTTATCGTAAAATTCAAATGCAAGTTCCGCATCTTCAATGCCTTTAGGCTGGTATAGGATTGTATCTGCCAGAAAGCCTTCTTTTATCACTTGTTTTGTGTATAAGATACTATCGTGCAGTTTTAAAACAACTTTTCCAACCGTGGCATCGAGGTATAATTCCAGCGGGATGGTATCCGTATAGATTTCCTGGTTTTTAGGAGTGATAATTAATCCTTTCATGTATGTTTTTAGTGCATACCAAACGGGACGGGGACTCCCAATGGTGTCCTGCAAATCGCTATAGCCAAAGTAGCCAAACCATTCTTCCGGGGTGTCGTTATGGACACTATCATCTCCTCCCTTCCACCAACCATCGGCATAATAAAACGGACATGCACCGGTAGCTCCTGCATCGAGTATTTCGCGGTAATTTCTCAAAACACCATCGCGCTGGGCTTCCAGTGTATTGCCTCCATAACGGCCCCAACCCAGGTCAGATACTGAATATCCGAATTCTGTCAAAACAAGGGGTTTTTTGCAGCCGTTCATTGCATTGCACCACTTCAGAAAGCCTTTTAAGGACATGGTACCTGTTTGTCCCCCGCCATAATCATAACAGTTATAGCCATAATAGTCCAGGAGGTTCATATCCATATAGTCGCCAATAGCAGCGTTACCTGATATCGAAACCGGAATACCCGGATGTTCCTTATTGATTATACCCTTTAATGAAGCCAGCATGTATGCCGTGTTTTTTGCCCCGCATTTGTATATGTGATCAGTCATTGGCTCATTTAAGATAAGGTAAGATATTACACAGTCATATTTTTTTGTGTAAGCAACCACCTTATTGACAAGATCTGTGGATTCTTTTACAAAGGTTGAATCACCATAGTCTTTTTCTGGTTTTATCCAGATGCCAAAGATGATCTTCAGCCCCGATTCCTGAACGATTTGTAATTGTTTCTCAGACAGCTGACTCCAGGTACGAATGGTATTAAAACCACCGTCTTTTATCAACTTTAAGTCATAGCACATGCGTTCCAGGTCCATAACAATTGAATCTTCATAAGGATCCTGACCGGGACGGGCGCCTATTTCATAACCCAGACCTTTGATGAAAAACTTCTCACCGTTGATATAATACCAGTTGTCTTTTATTTCAACTTTTGTCAGACTTTGCTTGGATGCATTCGTGCATCCAATCATTAACGCGGCAATAATAATAAGTATACCATACAATTTACGCATAGGCTGAATTGTTATTTGTATATTAAAAATGTATTTCAAAAATACTATTATAACCTGAATAATTCACAAATACAGAGTTACTCGGTGTGAATTATTCTGACGACAAAGAAAAGCTAATATTTTAATGCGCTCGGTTTTTAAAATATAATCTTTTCTAATTCTGGGTTAACCTGTATTATTATAATGCTTTAACAGTAATTTATGAATAATTCAGGTTAAATGATGGGGAATACAGATTCTGATTAATACCATTTAAAAATTCGCAGTCCGATACTAAAAGTGACAATTCCCAGCAGGCTTAATATGCCAATAGCCTTTATGGATTGAGCCAGGCCTGCCCCTTCATTAAAAACTGCCCGGATATGATCGGCTAAAATGGTAAGCGGAAGCAATTGTATATATGGTATGATAACATCAGGAAAATTATGGTAACTGAAATATATACCCGATAATAACATCATGGGCATAACAAAGAAATTGATCATGCCATTGCCAATGTATGTATTTGACGTACGCGAGGAAATCAATACCGAAAACCCACTGAATGAGATAAACCCGGCAATAAACAGCAGCATAAAAGTGAACAGGCTGCCCTCGACCGTTATTCCAAAATAATAATATGCAAATGCCATAATAATAATAGCTTCCAGCACACAAAGTACGAACCGTGTAAAAAACTGAGCGTATAAATAAACTGCTTTTTTCATCGGGGTGGCAACCATACGCCTGAGAAGCTTCTTCGATCTTCGCTCAATCATAGTATAGCTGACGCCCCACATGATACTCATCATGATGTTCATGGACAGCAGGCCGGGAATAAGGAAGTCAATATAACGAATTCCTTTTTGCCTGATCATCGAAATTTCACCGCGATCGTAAACGTCTTCTCTTTTGTTAAGCAACGGTTCGGTTTGCAAATAGGCCAATTTTCCTTCTGAATTCTGAGGATCAAAATGAAATACGGGCTTGAAGTCCTTTTCTTCAACGATCAGGGAAATTGTCCCCCGTTTCAATAACACAGAGGCCTCATCCCAGTTTGTCTGTCGAAAGCGGAAATGAATGATCCCCGAGTTTTTATTTCCTATACTTAAAACAATTACACTGTCCGTGACCGCCGTATCTCCGCCAATAGACCTTAAGGAATCTGCATAAGACGGATGCGTAAGGATCAATCCAATATTTTTGCTTGTTTCCATCCGTGAGCTGAATGCAATTCCCAATCCCCAGGCCAGTACCACCGGAAAGAAGAAAGACCAGAACAAAGCTCCCGGCTCACGGAAGAAAGAGAGGAACTCAATATATACTAATTGTCCGAATGCTTTTGACATACCTGTAATGTTTGCAACTATTGATCAAGTCTTCGGCCGGTCATTTCGATAAACAAATCATCGAGGGTCATTTTACGGCATTCAAGGCTGAGAAGATTAAATTTATGCTCACTTACCTTGCTCATAAATTCAGGAAGTTGTGAAACAATATCGTTTACATGAACAATGCCGTGTTTGAGGTTATCATCCCAAATAAGCTTCTGCACGCCTTCCCAACGGATAAGGTTGATGTCTGAAGGACTTTTATCCAGTGTAAATTCAATTAGCTCATGACAGTTAAAGGACACCAGCAACTGATCAAGTGTTCCCTGTGCCAACACCTTTCCTTTATCCATAATAATGATCCGGTCGCATAAGAATTCAGCTTCTTCCATATAATGTGTTGTAAGGATCATAGAGACCTTATGTTCCTTTCGTAGCTTGAACAGTATATTCCATAATTCACGCCGGGCAGTCGGGTCAAGGCCGGTTGTTGGCTCGTCAAGCAATAGGAGTTTGGCGCGGTTCAGCATAGCGATTCCCAAAGCCAGACGTTGTTTCTGACCTCCGGAGAGTTTTGCGGTCAGTGATTTTTTCTTATCCGTTAGCTGCACCATGTCGAGCACTTCATCAACCCGTTGTGCCTGGAGTTTATAAAAGCTTGCAAACAGCCGGAGGGTTTCATGTACTGTTATTTTATCAAAAAAATGATTTTCCTGTAAAGAAATTCCGATCAGCTGATGCAATGATGATTTATGCCTGTGCCATGTTTTACCTTCGATGGAAATTTCTCCTCTGTCGGGTTTCTGGATGCCTTCGATAATTTCAACCAGGGTAGTTTTGCCGGCTCCGTTAGGCCCAAGCAATGCTACGAATTCACCTTCAGCAATTGAGAGGCTGATCCCGTCAACGGCTTTAACATCCTTGAAATGTTTAAAAACTTCTTTAATCTCGACAAAACCCATGGAATTTCATATTGTAATTTCATCATTCCAGTTCAGGCATACCATATCCTGAACTGCCGGATGAAGTTTTGAGGTTTGCCTCCTCGAGAAGCAACGCATCCGGTACAATCATGGAAACAGGAATGCCATCCCTGAAACTTCCTCCATATTGTGATATTGATCCAAACAGGGTATTGCTGGCGAAAAGGATATTGCTAAGTGCAATACGCTTATTCAGGTCGTTTATGCTGACAGGTGTAAGCAGTAAGGGCTTAACCAGCTGTTCTTCTCCAGTCAGGATATTAAAGCGATAATAACACAACGGGCTGTAATCAGCTGAATTGATCAGGGGCTTAAGGATATATGCATACTCAAGTCCTTTCTCCTTAGCCATGTCAATCAACTGTTTTTTCAGGTCGGCATGGTTGTACGTCACTGAGGTAGTAATTTTAATTACACTGGGTGCATCCTGGAATAGGAATCCTCCCAACCTTACACCGATACGATAGTGCCCGTTAGATGCTTTTATTTTTGGTGTCGGAATTCGGTTGTTCAACAAACCCTTTAGTATTCCGTTCTGCACCAATATGATCTTTTCCGGTGGTATTATCCCTTCTCCATCAACCCTTGTATTTCCCATAAGGTAAATGCTGTCAAAGTATTTCATCCGGGGAAGGGCCGTTACCGACAGATCCTTTGATATAATCCTTTTATCGAGCTTTGATTCAAAGGGTATCTTATCCCTGGATACCATACTTTTCTTCATATTATATACCAGCGGTTCACGTGACGCAATAAGGTTGGTTTCTTCACCGAAAAGGCCTGAAAGAAATGCTTTTGAGGATGCCTGGCTGAACAGCAGAACAGGACCGTTGTATTCTTCCCGGCTCTTGTCGGCGTCTATCAGCAGAAGCAGGTATTCACCCAGTCTCAGTGCTGCCTGTTTCATCGAATCAACGGGAGGCAAGTCGGTGATGAGCGGTGCAATAAAACGAAGATTGTCACTGAGGATTTCTTCTTCGCCGGTTTTAACCTGAACCCGGATTGTTGCTACGCAAAGGTTTAACGGCATCCTGACCGCTGATCCTTCCGTATTGACCATATATACGGTTGAACTAATTGCAGTCACCGAAACAGCTGATCTATGAATTCCGTCAACATTTCTGAACACCGCTGACAGGTTTTTCACCAGGTTATCGGTTTGCTGTCTGGTAGGCGTGATAATGGATCCAGGTAGTGATATCGTAATAGCCTTCGCTTTTGTATAATCAGGTAGTGTATCCGTTTCAGCATCAAGGGGGAATTCCTTTATTGCCTGAAGTTTATTTTTGTAATTTTTAACAGCCGACCGGAAAACATTGTCAGTATTCCACCAGAATGCTTTCCGTATGCTCCAGTAGTCAGGTTCAACCGGGCAGGCTATCTGAAGCCTGTTCGGCGCATCAGAAACAGACAACGGATCGACAAAATTTTCATCGTTACGTTCATAACTACCCATCATCAACCTCAGGTACCAGTCACCTATATCCATGGACGTTGATTCTGTAAGGGCTCCCAGCACAGCCTCTGAACTTGTCATAACACCGTTAAGCATTGAATAGCTAATAAAAAAGGGTTTTCCTGCTTCATCATCCTCAAGTTCTTCCATGCTTCGTAACAGTTCATCCCTGAGGGCACTCATGAATATACTGTCGCATTTGTCCTGTGAAATTTCCTGAGCAGCTATCTGATACATATCAAGGCAGTACAACGGCAATAGTAGTAATGAACCAAATATTGATTTTATTATTTTCATGAATGCCTTTTTACAATTACTTCTTTTTGACTGGTGATGGTATTTTAGGAACAATAACTTTGGTTTCCGGCATTTTTTGCGTTTCCAGTTTTTTAATCAGCAATCCCGGACTGATTGTCGATACCGGAATATTCCCCGATTCAGCCCCGCAATAACCATTGAATACTTCATAGCGGTCACTGGTAGCCATTATCTCCGAAAATACGGTTAGCGGTGTACCAATAAAACTAACTCCCCTGACCAGTTCATCAGGTCTGTCGTCGGTGTATATGCGGTATACTACCGTTGGCAGGATATTAAATACCTGGGGTGAAAACAAATCAGTGGACGTCAGTCCTCCAAACACCTCTTTAATATAATATCCGTATGCTTTATGTTGTTTTTTGCATTCCCTGAGCAGCAGTTTTCGCATGGCAGGTTCACTTATGCTGCCGGATGATTTTATGAAAAGATTTGCCTGCCGGCTAAAGGGAGCAGAACCAACCTGTGCGCGTCCATGTCCGTTTGAGTGTAATTGCCCTTTAACAGGGATCCTCGACATCAGGAATTCTTTTAGTATTCCATGATCAACCACTGTAACAGCCCGTGCAGGAACTCCTTCATCGTCGTATGGATAGCTTCCGAATAGCGGAATGCCATTGAATTCCTTTTGTGTCGGATCGGATATTATCGTAATGTCCTCATGGATGATCTGTTTCCCGATTTTATCCATAAAGGTCTGGCTATCAAAAGTGCTGTTCATCCTTTGACCTTCAATACGGTGACCAAATATTTCATGAAACAAAACGCCGGCTGCCTCGGGGGATAACATGGCAGGTCCTGCGTAAGGATCGGCTAACGGAGCATCCCTGAGCTCCATTACCAAATGCTTTAAGTTGATTACATATTCATCCAGCTTTACACCCGTAGGTAAAACGTCCATATTCCGGCCAATATAAGATTGGGTTACGGGGGCTATTGTTCCATCCCGGGTTTTGATAGCAACCATCAATTGAATCTGGCACTGGGGACGGTTCTGAACAACACGCGTTCCTTCGGAATTAAGATAATAGATCCTTTCGTTTAAGACCATTAACGCCATTGTGCTGTTGATTACGTCAGCCTCGTTGCTGATGGTTTCGGAAACATTTTTTAATATCAGCTTCCAGGTAGAAAATGCCGAATCATTCAGCAGCATATCCAGGGGTTCTTCGAAATACCTGGCAGGCTTTTCAATTGAAAATGAGGGAACAGTCTCTCTTTTTCTTGTGAGGTTTGGATTTTTCTGCCGGGTTCTGTACTGTTGCAAGGCTTGCTGGTAGGCTATCTCAAAACTGTAATCAAGAGAATGGCATACAGCCAGGGAATCATTTTCAAAAGGCAGTTTGTCTGCAAATACAGGAATCCAGTTATCTATAAGATCAGCATTATCAAGAGCAGATGTATTGTCTGACATGTAATCGCCGATTCTCATGCCGGTTGTGACAATCCGATCACGCGATTGATGCTGCAACGTAAGTATTCCGGAAGCATATTGCAGCATGCTGGTTGTAAAATCATGCACCCGCAAATCGATAAAATAAGGAGGTTGTTCCTTTTTGTCGTAATCTTCCTGTATTTTGACAATCTCTTTGTCCAGTATTGCCAACAACGTATCCTGGCCGGTGAGATCAACGGCTACAGTTATAAAGCATACCAGTATCAGCAGGAACCGAATTGCTTTGTACATTATTTATTTCTTGAATGCTACTTACCCGTTCCGGTAACAGAATAGCCGTGTATTACTTTATTTATATTTTCTTCCAAAGGTTGCTTGCAGACCAAAGGAAAATAAAAAAGGCTGGTAATTGAAGTCAATATTATTTTTATTCAACGGAATTGACATACCGAACTGGAACACGGCTTTAACATATTTATAACCTACTTTAGCAGTTATGGCGGGTTCGACAAGCATCCCTGTGTTCGAAAACGTATCTTGTTTCAGATTGATGCCTATCAGACGGGCTGCAAAGCTGCCATCAAAAACTCCGTTAGAGGTTGACAGACCAATAGCCGGCTGAACGAAAAACCGCAGGCTGTTAACATCTGCATAAGCCTGCCAGAATGCTACCTCCTGGTAAGCCTGCAATTTTCCAAACCCTCCGCCCCCATATACTTCATATCTTCCGTTTTCCTTTATTTTTCCATAATATCCGGCACCGATTTCGGCAAATTTATGTTTGTGAAAATTATCCGTTGAGTCCGATGTGCGGTTCGCATAGCTGCCATTCAGCATTACACCTACATGATCTGTTATGGCATAAGCAAATTGTGCGTCATAACCTGCAAGTCCGGCATGCAAAGAACCCTGAAATTCACCTTCGTTGTTGAAAACGGGCGAGTTAACTACATTGGGTACATAAGCTGGCGCACATGAAGTAACAACCAGTGTTATCAGTACCCCAAGCATGTAGATTATACGTTTTACATCTCTTTTTCTCATGTTTTCAAGGAATTAATGAAGTTTATGATGGTTATCTTTAATAATGAAGGATTAAATTAGACTATTCTAAAGTAATTGTCAAAACAAATTATTAACTATGCTCCCGGTTCACGGTTCACAAAAGATGCCTAAGCGTTTATGGTTGATGGTCTGCAATACCAATGCTCAACTCCTGTGCCCAACACACACTCAACTTGTCACCTGCCTCGCCGGCCTTGTCACTATATTCCTGATCCGGACTCTGCCAAGACCTGTGGACTCTGGCAGGTCTTTCTTTCTTGTCACTCGTCACTTCTTCTTCCTGTGGTCCTTCTCACTTTTCCCTGGTTTTGGCTGTAAGATACCTAAGCAAAGGCCTTGCTGAAACAGGTATCTGTCTTTCAGTAAGTTCAATGAAATGTTCCTGTTGTCCAATACGGATGGTAAGTTTATAAGTAAACTGATCCGGTTGTGATGCATATGAAAGGGACTTGGGCTTGTATTCCATGATCCGGGCATCATCCAGTAAACGGCTCAGATCAGCCGCTTCGTCTGCTGTTAAAAGCCGGCTGTCGACGGTTGAATGGATGGTCATTCCTGCAAAACCACCGCTTCTTTCAAATTCAATGAATAAAGGTTCTTCCATATTGTTTTTATTACCCTTGTGATCTGTTATAAAGGAATAGCCTTCAACAGATTCCCTGACATAATACTATGACCATAATCTGTGCCATAGGTTTTTAATACGGCCAATGCAACGGATCTTTACCCGGCTGTTGACCGTTATACCTACTGTTTTCCATCCGCTGACAACAGCTTCCTGTTCCAAGCTGCTTTTTCCGAATAATTCGACGGCTGTCTGCCATGTTTTGTCGGCCGCATCCTGAAAGTCCGATTTTTCAGTCAGTTTATCCCGCAACGTCAGGTACCAAATCCTGCCGGCTTTTTCCCAGGCAAAGCCGCCAAGATTAAGTGCAACGGTGCAAAAAGCCCGGTTGGGGATCCCTGAATTGATATGAACACCACCATTGTCCGAGAGTGTATTTACATAATCATTCATATGACCGGGTTGAGGATCTTTTCCTATCAGAGGATCATCGTATGCACTGCCCGGCTCTTTCATAGAACGGAGGGCTTTTCCTTTTATGCGGCCGGTAAACAATCCTTCACCGATAAGCCAGTTGGCTTCATCAGCGGTTTGATTGAGCAAGCGCTGTTTTACCAAAATACCAAATACATCTGAAAATGATTCATTCAGTGCACCTGCCTGACCCTGGTAAGTCAGATGGGCTGTATACTCTGTAACACCATGGGTCAGTTCATGCCCGATGATGTCCAGGGCAATGGTAAACCGGTTGAAAAGCCTCTCCTCTTCCGGCAGGTCCTCATCCCCGTCACCATATACCATTTGTTCACCGTCCCAGAAAGCATTGTCATAACCCTGAAGGTAATGCACAGAGGATATAAGCTTCATCCCGTTATCATCGATGGAATTTCGACCGAATATGTTATAGAACAGATCATAGGTTTGTCCGGCTCCTTCATATGCCTCATCGGCAGCGCGATCACCGGTGGCAGTGTTGCCCTCGCTGCGTACCAGTATTCCAGGAAGGTCGGATCCGAACTTTGCATCATAAACAAACCTGTTTTTCCCGCTTTCGCCGGTAACGGCAGATGCAGTTCTAAGCCGCATTCGGGCCTGCCTTCGTTCGCGAATCTGACCGGATACCTGACGCTCCTTTATGGCCCGTTCTTTCTGTTTTTCACTGCCCCGTTCAATAATCTTCTCGATAACATGTGGAGGCATAAAGCCATGACGGTAATTAACTTGTGATGTCATACTATGGGTGGTTTAAATTAACATTTGCTTTGCTGATAACAATCCTGTAAATGACAGAAGTAAAGGTACTAAAATAAATTTGATTATGTTGAAAGTTGTAGGTTGAAGCAGTTATTTAATCATGCAGTCTTGTGGTCATGCAACAGGTAATTTTCGTTTTTCACTTTTCACTTTTCACTTTTCACTTTTCACTGTTCACTGTTCACTGTTCACT
>JAFGKY010000112.1 GCA_016928305.1 Bacteroidales bacterium | reverse complement strand
TTTTTAGCATCTTTGTCTACCCATTAGGGTAAACTTTTATTTGGCACACAACCACTAACTTCTAACTACTAACTTCTAACTACTAACAAATCCATGCTCCCAACCTGGAAAGAAGAAATCACCATCCGGTCTTTTGATGTTGACTGCCAAAACCGGCTTCAGATCAGCAACCTGTGCAGTTTTTTTCAGGAAGTGGCGGAGCATCATGCAGGGCATATGGGTTTTGGCTTCACGCACATGCGCAAGGCAGGTTTGGTATGGGTATTATCACGACTTGAAATTACCTTTTCCGCTTATCCGAAATGGGGTGATACGATCACCATAGAGACCTGGCCAATGGGCAATGAACGGTTATACTATCGCAGGGAATTCCTGGTGACCGGAAAGGGAGGAGAAAAGCTCATCGCAGCAACCTCTTTCTGGTTATTGATAAACCTGCAAAGCCGAAGGCCCAAGGTATTGCCCATGCCGTATGAAATCGACGAACAAAATACCGGGCGGTATGCCGTTCAGGCCATGACAACCGCCATACCCTCCCCGTCCCCGGAGGAGACAGTTATTGTTCCGGTGAAATATGGAGACCTGGACATAAACCAGCATGTGAACAACGCGCGTTACGTATATTGGATAACTGACTTTTTCCCGGTTGATTTTCATGTCAACCACAGGATTGAATTCTTCCGGATTGATATAAAGCAGGAAGTTAAAGACAATGAATCGGTAAAAATTACTAAAGAAAGAAAGGCGTCAGAATATATTCTGGAAGGCAGGATTTGCAACCGAAATGCCATATGTTTTCAGGCTATGGTTTCCTTCCGGGATGCCTGAATCCCGGATTACTGTCGTATTTTTTCCCTGACCATCGTTCCGTCCGGAAACACAGGATCGGATGTCAAGGATATTGCTGATAAAGGAATTGAATCCTTATTTATTTTGCCTGTGATTTATCGAATATCTTTTTTTCGATTTCCTCGGTTAATTCAGGATTGTCAGCCAGTAATTGTTTAACCGCATCTCGACCCTGACCGAGTTTGGTATCACCATAGCTGAACCATGAACCGCTTTTTTTGATAATTTCAGCATCGGTAGCCATATCGATTATTTCACCGAGTCTTGAGATTCCTTCTCCATACAGGATGTCAAATTCTGCTTTCCGGAAAGGAGGAGCAAGCTTATTCTTGACGATTTTCACCCGGGTGCGGTTGCCCATCACTTCTTCCCCCTCTTTTAGCTGGTTTATCCGGCGAATGTCCACACGCACGGAGGCATAAAATTTCAATGCATTACCGCCTGTAGTTGTTTCGGGATTGCCAAACATCACCCCTATCTTTTCCCGTAACTGATTGATGAAAATACAGCAGGTATTGGTTTTGCTGATGGTGGAAGTAAGTTTTCTCAGTGCCTGCGACATAAGCCGGGCCTGAAGTCCCATTTTTGAATCGCCCATTTCTCCTTCTATTTCAGCTCTCGGTGTCAATGCTGCCACGGAATCGATCACAATAATATCAATGGCACCCGACCGGATCAGATGATCAGTGATCTCCAGCGCCTGCTCACCGTTATCGGGTTGCGATATCAACAGGTTTTCAATATCCACGCCAAGCTTCTGTGCATAGAACCTGTCAAAAGCATGTTCAGCATCAATAAAAGCTGCTATCCCTCCTGCCTTTTGAGCTTCGGCTATAGCATGAATAGCCAGTGTGGTTTTGCCCGATGATTCAGGTCCGTATATCTCCACCACACGGCCTCGCGGATACCCTCCGACGCCAAGGGCTATATCGAGGCCTATGGAACCTGAGGAGATTGCCGATACATTGACAATGGCATGGTCACCCAGCTTCATGATGGAACCTTTGCCAAAGTCCTTTTCGATCTTGCCTAACGTAATTTCAAGTGATTTAAGCTTTTCTTTTCTGATTTCGTCGATAGTTTGTTCTTTTGCCATGGATATGAATAGGTTTAATTTAAACCAAGCTCAGTAAGGATTTGTTGCGTGTGGTTCCGTGTATCCACTTTTGTGAATACCTTCATGATCTTCCCCTGTTCATCAATTACATAAGTGGTACGCAATACACCCTTATACGATTTGCCATACATCTTTTTTTCACCCCAGGCACCGTAAGCCTTTAATACTTTAGCCTCGGGATCAGCGATCAGGCTAAAGGGCAAGGTGTACTTGTTCCTGAATTTAGCATGTGATTTTTCGCTATCGGGACTGACACCGATAATGGCAAATCCTTTGGATATAAGGCCTTCGTAATTATCGCGCAGGTTGCAGGCTTCTGCCGTACATCCGGGAGTGTCATCCTTGGGATAAAAATACAGAATAACCTTTTGTCCGATATAGTCTTTCAGGCCAACGGTCTTTCCGTCCTGGTCCTTTCCGCTGAAAACAGGTGCTGCAGCACCTTCCTTTAAATATGCCATAGTTTTCTGATTAAGTAAAAATACAAATTAAGCATTGAAACCTGATAAAATTTTGAAGATTTTGTTTCAATAGAATATTAACACGTATGGCAAGCATTTGTTTATGTAAGGAAAAGTCTGCATATCAAATTATCGCTGATTTCATCATTTACCTTGATCTAAATGTTTAATTGACAATAGTAATCGCCCAGGTATCGCCAAATGTTTATCGAAAAAAATAAATCAGGATTCATTTGTCAACCATTGCTATCAGCGGGCCTGACTTTGTTTTAAAGATTTACAGTGCAACTGTCAATCCGTTGGAGTCAGGACACCTCACCCCCCGCCCCTCTCCTGGAGGAGAGGAGTTCTTTCTGCTTAATGATCGGTTGGTTCAACTGAATTAGTGTTTGTGGATATTTTAAAGATTCGAGCTACAGGACTGAAACAGCGATAGATCGGGTTGAAAATCGCGAACCAGCAAGTCTATTTCATCCAAACCGGCATGAGGTTAACGCATTTCTTGAATGTAATCTGAAAAATAGTACCAGGTTGTTGATAAACAGGTCAATTCATTTATGAAACATGATGGATTTATTCTTATAATTACCTACTATTAACAATTTACTAACTAAATCTTTTAAACCATGAAAATATTTTTAAAACTGTCGATGCTATTTTTAATAGTATTCACTTTCTGCAATTGTGAAGATGTTAAGGAAGGAGCTACCATTGATGGCATAAACGGGAATGCGACCATTAACGGACTGGTATATATAAATAACGATCAAACCACCGGTAACACTACAATGGAACTGGCAAATGCTGCCGTCATTCGAATCACTTACAAAGCTAAGGATTTATCCTACAGTGCCCAGTATGATGCACCCGATTATACTGTTGCCATTGCAACAACAACGGATGCCACCGGTCGGTTTGTGGCAGCAGTTCCTACGACCAATAAAGGGGTTACTTTTACCATTCATGCAGAACAGTATAAAACAACCATGGTGAGAGACGCCGGTTCAACAGAAGCCTACTTTCCTGAACAGACCACCACGGTGAACCTGTTGATAGGCGAAGTTAAACAGATTGTGCTTAATTACGGCAACACTCCCGAAATTGAACTACCTTAAACCATCCATCATTATGAAGAAAGTTTTTGTTTTAGCTCTTCTGCTACTGATAATTATATCCTCATCCATTGCACAGGATGATACAGCTACTGCTACCGGTAATTCCTCATTCCTGTCAAAAAGTGGTCAAGAGGTATTACCCCGGGAGGGAGACTTTACCCTGACCGTAGGAGCCACTTCAATACTGCGTTATGCAGGCAATTTGTTCGGCAAAACCAATAACAATAACTATTCAGATTTTCTGAATTACCCTAATCTTAATTTGCCCACATTTGTTGTAGGAGGCAAATATATGTTGTCAAACAACACAGCACTGCGTATGGCTGCCCGGATATATTACACGAACTCCACAAGCAAAGTGAGGGTGGATGATGATTTGAGTATTAATCCGGACGATTTCCTATACGATAAATCAACACTGAGTAATTTTGGTATTACGTTGGGTGCAGGAATGGAGAAGCGTCGTGGACCTGCCAGATTACAAGGCATTTACGGAGCAGAAATATACCTGAGTTACTCGAACGGCATGGTCAGGGAATATGAATATGCCAACGTTTTTTCAACTGTAAATCAGTTTCCTTCGAGCTCAGTTTTTCCCAACTCTACCAGTCTGCCAGCTCCGGCACTTGGATACCGAATAAAGAGACAGGCTCTTAGTGATGGATTCGGCGCCGGTCTGAACATTTTTGCCGGAGTTGAATATTTTATTGCTCCGAAAATTTCATTGGGGGCCGATTTCTATTGGGGGATCAGTTATGCTTACATTTCAGCCGAGACGCTTACATACGAATCATTTGATCCTGTCAATGAAACCGTAATCGAATATTCCGTAAAAGGAGAAAGCACACGTTCTATCAGCGCAGATTTAGATAATTTAGGAGGTGAAATAAACCTGAATTTCTTCTTTTAGGGATTGTATTTTGTTGAACATATAAAACAGATTGGTTATGGATTGGCACGCTTTGCAAGCCAGTGGGTTGACACTATTTGCAAAAGAGTGCCAGCGGGAGGGGGGAAAAGTCTGAACCACAGATTACCGCTGATTTGATGATTTACTTTGATTAGGTTGTTTTATTTAAAAATAAATTGTTTAGGTAACCCAAAAAATAATCAAAAATAATATATCATAGTCTATCTGTCAATCATTACCATCTGCGGTTCTGACTTTGCTTAAAAAATTGACAGTGCAAACGCCAATCAGCGGGTAACTTTTAATCAGCGGGTGTACCCAAAGTTGTTTCTTTAATGTTTTGTTTATTAATTAAATTATTATTATCCTGACTGTCATTTTTTATAACATATACATTATCAATAAAACAATATGGCTGATATGAATTTTTGTACAAAATTTCAGATTCCTTTTTATTTCTGTAAATAATATGACCATAATTGTTTATCTTATTAAGATATTTCATTTTTTTTAACTTATTGCTAGTATTGTAAAAAACGCCAATCGTTACAAATTTTTCGTTTCCAGTTGCTATATAAATGTCACTAACATTAAACCAATTTTCAGAATTAATCGTCATTTTGTAATGCACATGAGTTTCAATTTCTAATTCCATGAGGTTATTAAAAGAACATTCACTTCTGTATTTTTCAATAAAATGTTTATCATATTCAGGATTATTTGTTCGTTGATATTTATGGATTAATACTGGTTTATTAGATAGGAATAGTCCAATTGTGAGCAACTTAGGGAGTGGAACAAATGCTTTTGTATATTTTATAAAGAATCCTATTTTGTATTTTTCGCCTTTGACCATTGGTCTAGTTAACTTACCTGTCAAATGTTCCATATATCCATCTGGTGAAATAGGAATTATTCCAATATATGCTGAGCCAAAAATACTTGGACAACTATCCCACTTATTCTTTGGTATAGAAAATCTGTCATTAAAAGCACATACATTATAATAATCAGGTGTTGACTCATTTGGTACAAACCAATCAATAATTGGAAATGTATCATATTCTGTACTATATGGACATTTAACATAATCCTCAAAACTTGAGTTGCTAACTATATTTTGAGCATACAAACTACTTAAAAATGCTGACATTATCAGTAATATAACTGTTCTCATTTGTTCAACTAATACTGTATTCTAATTCTGATTTGATAATGAAAACAAAAATTATTATTTGATTGGTAACCATTAGTTGTATTTAGAATCATGGTAAGTAAACTATTACCTTGAACCTTTTTATCAAGTTTCAAATAATTTACTGCATATTGATCCCCAGTTCCAATTAAAGTTTTTATATGTTCGCCATTATTAAAAACATTAAATGCCGCATTCAATTCCAAATCCCAATATAAAATACCAGCTGTTATGACACTATAATTTCCAATATAATGTGCTTTAATATTACCTCTAATAGTTGGATAATAGTTCATTCGATCTTCAAGTGATTTTAAAAGTCGTTCTTTTGTTCCATAATTATAATTATTCCTGTTGGCACTGTTATGAACATAACCCAAAAGATTTTCATAATAGTCATAAGGTATTAACCCCCCTTCAGCAACATAATATGAGGCAGATAAGCCTCCAGAATGGTTCCAATTACTCATGCAACCATTGCCAGTACAACTATTAAATACCACCCTCTGATACCAACCACGATTATCTCCTATACCTAAAATTTTCAATACCCAACCCAAAAAACTATTGTGTTTAGGTTGTATAACATAAGTAGGCATATTGATTATTTTTTTATGATTTCCTCCTCCTCCACCTCCATAAAATGTAAAACCATTATCATTTAATCCGCTTATGCGTTGTCCATACCAGTTTCCACCGCCCCCGTTCGTATACATCCAATCCTCACCGTGTTTGGTTCGGTTCCATAGTCTTTCAATCGAATACCAAACATCATTCTTAAATCCCGGATTAACCAAATACCCGCTCGGATCAACATATTTCAACGGATTGAACAGGCAGTAACCGTATCGGTTGAAACATTGCGAAACGGTCGGGTACTGAACGTAGGGATCGGGACACCTCACCACTGCCCCTCTCCTGAAGGAGAGGGGTTCTTTCTGTTTAACGATTGGTTGGTTCAATTGAATAAGATTCCGACAACAATTATATTGAAAAATCTTTTATGTTCTTAATAATAATACAAACAGTTCTTTCACCCAAATGCAATTGCTGAAACAATTTTAATTCCACCTGCTTAAAATGAGCGAGGTTTTTGCATAAAGCCCTGTAGGGGCGAAATATTGGTAGCCCCGGGTAAAACCCGGGGTACAGGTTAATGAGCAGAAAACGCTGCAACCACAACTAAACCAAAAGCCATAACCTCATTTGCAGCGTAACCGGAAGCAACGATCAATAGAGCGCCTGCAAACAGAGTGGAATGCCTTCGCAAGCTGCATGATCCTATAATCCTGAAATCCTGCTAACCTGCCTCGCCGGAAGGTACCAATACTGATATTTTCCTTGCTTCGCAATTTACGCAAGTGCAACCTGCTGATGGCTGCTTAGAAAGATTTGGGCTACAAGCACAAACTAGGTTAGGTAACTAGTCCCATAGCGATTAGATTCTTTAGGATATCTGAGTAAAAAGGAGTAAAATATATTCTTTTTCCAAATGAAGTTTTATTCTTCAATTTCATACAATAGATAATAGAGAAAGAATAGTTTTTAACAGATTCTATTTCAGTCTTATCCACAGTAATTCGTTTAAAATAATTTGAAATCTCAATTTTGTTGTTTTCAATAATAGCAAGCTTTTTAAGTAAAACAAGTGGATGCAATACGACAACATAAATGATCACAAATAAAGAAATATTAAATAAAACTTTTAATATGCCTGTCAATTTAATTATTCCCGGATCTGTCAATAAATAAACACTAAATAACAATAAGAATAAGAAAGGAAATATGAATTTATAAAGAAAAGTAGTAACGTTACTTGTTTTCATACTGATTGTCAATTAATTATGCTAATATTGTTAATGCACTGCGGTGTCATATAAGAAATAATACCGGCTACTGCCTCTAAAAAAAAAGATTGTATCGTTATTTGGCTGCTTTAATATTGAATCTCCGTTTTTAACAAATTCATACAATGTAGGTGGATCATAATTATAATTCTTTGCCAATTTTAACCAGTATTTGCTACCATCGTTCATTTCAATTAGAGAGTTCCCTCTGTATTCTCTCAGATGAACAATGATTCCAGAGATTTCTGTCGATTTATCAACCAGTGAAAATTCAGAGAATCCTTTTGTATATTTTCTTTCATCAATAATTGTAACTAAAATTGCAGTCGCAAATAATAAAATAAAAAAGGATATAAGTAATTTAGGTTTAAGGATTTCCATATTGTTCTTTTATTAATTTACCAATCAGTTGTTCCCCGTGTTATATTACCAGATACAAGATTAGGAGATAGTTCAATGCTTCCTGTAACGCCAAATACCCAGCCAACTGTTATTCCATTTATTTGATTTGGCCAATAAACAAATCCTGCTTCTAAAAATAATACGCCAATACTAACACTAGTCCATTTGCCTTTAAAAACTTGAATAGAAAAATCTTCTAAATCACCGGTATAATAGTAATTTGTTAGAGATACCCCTATAGAATGATCCCAACCACCTGTCCAACCACCATTAGAATTAACAAATTTCTTTTCCTGTATCTTTTCAGAATAATTATTTGCCACAATCAACCCAGGCATGTAATTCATGCCAGTCACTGTTAAAGCAGCTTCCAAACCGACGTTTATAGAATATGCATCAGGTAACATCATTTTATATTTCCAATAAAAGATTGATAAGGCCTTTAGAAAAGATTGTCTTTTAATTTCACCTTGGTTACCTTTTTGTGTTAAATCATCCCGGTTAGGTGCAAGTGATAACACTTTACAATCTTCATTCCTAGAAAAACCATTTTCATCAGATATCAGTATACTATGACTATTCGTATTCCACACCAACCTTTGAAATCCTCCCAAATCTCTTCCGATTCCTAAAAATCTTAGTATAGCTCCAAGAAAACTTCTAGTAGGTATACTTTCCACTTTCTTATAGTATCTTCCTCCACCTCCTCCATAAAATGTAAAACCATTATCATATAATCCGCTTATGCGTTGTCCATACCAGTTTCCTCCTCCCCCGTTGGTATACATCCAGTCTTCACCAGCATGGGTGCTGTTCCATAACCGTTCAATCGAATACCACACATCATTCTTAAATCCCGGATTTACCAGATACCCGCTCGGATCCACATATTTCAGCGGGTTGAAAAGGCAGTAACCATAACGGTTGAAACATTGCGAAACGGTCGGGTCCTGAACGTAGGGGTCGGGACTGAGAAAATGGCCCAGCACAGGGTCATATACACGGCCGTTCATATTGATAAGCTTAAAGGCATCCATATGCTCGTGCATGGTGTAACCGCGGGTGGTGATGTAAGCTGCCGGTACATTGTTGTATGACCAGTCGGTGGGATTTCTCCGCCTTCCCCACGGATCAAAGTTGTATTCCATCAGCTTGCCGCCGCTGGAATTCGTGATCATGTTCACCGAACCCTGGTTGTCGGTGAGCAGGTAAAATAGGCTGTCAATACATGCGCTGTTATCCACATAAAGCGCCCAGCAGTCACC
>JAFGKY010000111.1 GCA_016928305.1 Bacteroidales bacterium | reverse complement strand
TTTTTAGCATCTTTGTCTACCCATTAGGGTAAACTTTTATTTGGCACACAACCACTAACTTCTAACTACTAACTTCTAACTACTAACTTCTAACTACTAACTTCTAACTACTAGTCCTTTATCTTCAGCAATTTTAACAGAAACGCATACTCCATCGCCGTTTCCTTATACGCTTCAAACCTGCCCGAAGCTCCGCTGTGCCCTGTTTCCATATTGGTATACAGCAACAACAGGTTATCATCGGTTTTCATATCGCGTAGTTTGGCCACCCATTTTGCCGGCTCCCAGTATTGTACCTGAGAGTCATGCAATCCGGTTGTAACCAGCATGTTGGGATAGTCTTTTTTACCAACATTATCATATGGGGAATAGGAAAGCATGTAGTCGTAATATTCTTTATCATTCGGGTTACCCCATTCATCATATTCACCGGTTGTCAATGGAATACTTTCATCGAGCATAGTGGTTATCACATCAACAAAGGGTACGGCGGCAATCACTCCCTTAAACAGGTCGGGTCGCATGTTAACAACAGCACCTATCAGCAATCCGCCCGCACTTGCACCGTATGCCATAAGTTTGTCTGGTGAGGTGTAATTTTCTTTAATGAGAAACTCAGCGCAATCAATGAAATCTGTAAAAGTGTTTTTCTTTTTTAGCAATTTTCCGTTATCATACCAGCTGCGGCCCATTATTTGCTCACCCCTGACATGAGCAATGGCATAAATGAAATTTCTGTCAAGCAAACTTAACCGGTCTATACTGAAATCCGGATCTGTAGTGAATCCATAGGAACCATAACCGTAAAGGACCAATGGATTGTTGCTATCTTTTTTGATGCCTTTCTTGTAGACAAGGGAAAGAGGAATCGTTGATCCATCAGAGGCAGTGGCAAAAAGCCTTTCAGCAAAATAATCTTCGGGATTGAAGTCACCAAGAACTTCCTGCCTTTTTAATAAAAAGCGTTCCCGGGTTTTCATATTAAAATCGTAAGTGGAATTGGGCGTTGTCATAGAAGAATACCCGAAGCGCAGCAAGTCGGTCGCGAATTCCGGATTGGCTGAAAACCAAGCCGTGTATGCCTGCTCTTCCAGATCAATATAATAATCGGTTTTGTCGCGCATATTCATGACCCTGAACCGGGTAAGTCCGTTTATCCTTTCGTCCAGTACCATAAAGTCTCTGAACAATTCAAAGTTTTCAAGCAATACAGTGTCCCTGTGGGGGATAACTTCTTTCCATGAGCTTTTTGAGGTACTCGATACCGGTGTTTCCATTAACCTGAAGTTTTTGGCTTTGAGATTGGTGCGAATGTAAAAACGGTCCTCAAAATGGTCGATGTCATACTCCAGTTCGTGTTCACGGGGATGAAACAAGAGGAATGATCCCATGGGATCATTGGCATATAAATAACGATATTCATTGGACAACGTAGAGGAAAGCGCTATGATGATAAACTCTTTCGATTTGGTTTTATAAACATATGCATTAAAAGTTTCATCTTTTTCTTCATATACTACCACATCCTTTTCACTGGCCGATCCGAGTGCATGACGAAGGATCCTGCAAGGCCGAAGGGTGCTGACATCTTTCAATGAATAAAAAAGGGTTTTATTATCGGCTGCCCAGGTAGCAGTGCCCATTGTATTGCTGATTTCATCCGGCAGGTATTTACCGGTTTCAAGGTTCTTTATCCGGAGCGTGTATAATCTCCGGCTTACTGTATCTATGCTGAACACCAGCAGCCTGTTGTCAGGGCTAACGGATATACCTCCTATATGATAATAATCATATCCCTTTGCCATGTCATTCACGTTCAGTAATATTTCTTCGGGAGCCTCAAGATTCTCTTTTTTACGGCAATAAACCGGGTATTCCTTCCCTTCTTCATACCGTGTATAGTAATAATAACCGTTTTCCTTATAGGGAACCGACATATCGGTTTGCTTGATCCGGCCGATGATTTCATTATACAGCTTGTCCTGCAGTTCTTTGGTATCTTTCAGGATATAATCGGTGTATGCATTCTCTTTCTTGAGGTATTCCAATACAGCAGGATTATCACGCTCATTGAGCCAGTAATAATTGTCAATGCGGGTTTCACCATGAAGGGTCAGCTCCTTTTTGATTTTTTCCGCATCAGGTGGAATCATAATCATGGTTTTTTTACAGGATGAACTGGTAAAAATAACTGCTATCAGGCAAATTAACGCACTTGCGGTAAAATTGTTCGTATTCATAATAAATGGGATTAAATCTACATAAAGATATTAAATTTATGATATTGATATTCATAAATCGACGAAGGAGGATATGATGGTATAACGATGATGATGATAAGGTTGGCAGACGCATATGCTTTTTTTGCAAACAACAGCAGGTATATACAGCCAGCTAATCCCGTATCTCGCTTCACGTTTCCTCAGCATTCTGCATCCTTTATCCTGTATATTGCGACCTCCAGGTGTTGAAAAAAAACTTCGTTTCAATGAATATCCTGAGTTTTTCATTGTATTTTCGAAGTCCCATTATAACCTGTATACCACCATGAGCAAAATTAGGGTAGCTGTGATGTTTGGCGGGCGGTCGGCTGAGCATGAAGTATCGCTGCAATCGGCTAAAAATGTAATTGAGTCGCTCGATAAACAGAAGTACGAACCTGTTCTTATTGGCATTGACAAAGAGGGCCGCTGGTTTTTAAATGATCATTCCATTCAACTCTTAAATACAAGTGATCCGAGACTAATCCAGCTTTCAGGCCAACAGCAGGAAATAGCACTTACTCCGACAGGAAGTCGTAGTCAGCTAATCCGCATGCATGAAAAATCATCGTTGCCAAAGATTGATGTGATTTTTCCTGTATTGCACGGACCTTTTGGTGAAGACGGCACCATTCAGGGACTGGCTAAGCTTGCCAACATACCCTGTGTGGGCGCCGGTATATTGGGCAGCGCCGTGGGTATGGATAAAGACGTGATGAAACGCCTCTTGCGTGATGCAGACATCCCGAACGCACGCTTTATCACGCTTTCAGCCATAAACCGTGACAGCGTGAGCTATGATGCAGTAACTGCAAAACTGGGCCCTACACTTTTCATTAAACCGGCCAACCTGGGATCTTCAGTAGGCATCTCCAAGGTCAGAAATAATAGTGAGTTTCAGAAAGCAGTAAAACTTGCCTTTGATTATGATCTTAAGGTTATTGTTGAGGAAGAAATCAAAGGCCGTGAAATAGAATGCGCTGTACTGGGGAATGATGATCCGTTGGCTTCTGTTCCGGGAGAGATAATTCCCAACGCTGACTTTTATTCCTATCAGGCAAAATATGTTGACGAAGACGGAGCAGCCCTTTCCATACCTGCCCAATTGCCTGAATACCTGGTTAAGCAGGTGCAGGACCTCGCTCTGCAGGCATTCCGTGTACTGGAATGCCAGGGTATGGCCAGGATTGATATCTTCCTTACACCCGATGAAAAACTTTTTATTAATGAAATCAATACCATCCCGGGTTTTACCAAAATCAGCATGTACCCTAAGCTGTGGGAATACTCCGGAATATCCTATACCGAACTGGTTGACCGTCTCATCCAACTGGCTATTGAAGATCATGATAAACGTGGTAAGCTGAAGATTTCGATGGAGTTTTAATGTAGTGACGAGTGACGAGTGACAAGTGACAAATTGCGAGCGTGTTGGGCATGGGAGTTGAGATTTGGTATTTCAGACCGTAGGCTCTAAATGTTTTTGCATTTACTGTGAACCGTGAACCGTCAACTGTGAACTATTGAGATGATTGACGAGGAAGAAAGACCTGTCAGCGTTTGGTTAAGGGACAAAAAGGGCATCTCAGCGATGCCGGCAGTGACTTACAGGCAGACTTTAGCGGATTGTTAAACAAAATTTAATAAAAAACTAAGAAATTAGTTGTATAACTAAAAATTTAGTTGTACATTTGTATTATGAATTATTCAGAAACTATAAAACAATTCGCATATTGCATTAAGGCATTCTTTGGTTACCAGTTTACGGTGCTTTTTCTCTCCCTCATGATAGGATATAACCAAGCTTTTTCACAGGATGCTGAGCCGTATGATACAATCCGGTATTGGCTGGAAAACTACCAATATCAGCAAGCTCTCGATGCAATTAATTCTCGTCTTGAAAGCAAGGGGGACAGTACACTTTATGTCTATAAAGGACTGGCATTAAAAGGTACATTGAAGTATTCGGAAGCCATTGAATCATTTCAACGTGCCTTGAAAAACGATTCAAATAGTCTGCAGGCAATGATTGAATTATCAAATACATATAAATTGCTGGGAGATTTTCATAAGGCATTAATCTTCCTTGTAGCTGCAAATAAAAAGAATCCCAGTCCGGCCTTATTGACAGAAATAGCAGCTGTTTTGTATTCGATGGACGCTTATGAAGATGCGCTGATCATAAATAGCCAGTTGGTAAAAGAGGACTCTTTGAATCCATTTCTGTTGAAGAATGTGGCAAAGTGTTACGATAACCTGGAGAAAAGCGATTCCGCCATTGTCTTTTTTGAAAAAGCCATTGCACGGAATCCATCCGATTATCTTTCTGTGATCCGGTTGGGTAACCTGTATATTAAAAGGAGAAATTATGAAAAGGGAATTGAACTGACTGAATTGTATCGGTCAACTGATTCCAGCAACGCTAAAGTTAACCGGTTAAACGCTTATTGCTACCTGTTGAACAAGGATTATAAAACAGCCAGGGAAAATTTTTTGCATTGTGTTAAAAACTACGATACCACTGATTTTGTATACAAATATCTTGGCACCAGTTATTTTAAACTTGAAAAATATGATACTGCCAAGATATACCTGGAGAAAGCATACATAAAGGATTCTGCCGATGCACAAACCTGCTATTTTCTGGGAATGGCATGTTCAGGTTCTTATTACAAGGAACTTGGCATTCATTACATTAACAAAGCAATCACACTGATGAATCCCGATCCTGAATATATGTCGGGTGTATATCAGAACCTGGCGGAAGCCTGTAATGGTTTCTATAAATACCAGGAAGGCCTTGATGCTCTCTTTAAAGCTTATGAATTAAACCGTAATGATACCTTGCTTTTATATAAAATTGCGCTTCAATATGAATGGCTGAAAGATAAGGATCTTGCACTGGAATATTATTCCGATTTTATGCTCACCCGGCCTTCAGGAGGAGAAAGTACATTGAAAATACATCCGGGCTATGTAGAAATGTCTTATTACGATGTCGTGGAAAAAAGAATTAGTGAATTAAAAAAGGAGATAGCAGCAGAGAATGCCGGCAAAAAATAACGATATGGCAGAAAGACAATATCCGATGGACTCATTGAGTTTATTCGTGAGACTCAAATTTCAGGAGTTTTGCGAACTGAAATTTGTAAGTCGAACAACTTTCTCACGACCGAAGGGAGTAATCCCGACGAAGTCGGAGGGTTTAATACCCTGAAGTCCCGCCTGCCGGACGGGCAGGTCTGCTGCGGAATTTGTTTCCAAAGCTTGCTTTGGGATTTCAAACCCGTGATTATTAAAATACAAATCATACGAATGAAGCAGAACAACATTCCCAGAGAGCTTACCCGTGCCGAGGAAGAGGTGATGCAACTGTTATGGGATTTAGGGAAAGGATTCGTGAAGGATCTCATGGAGCGTTATTCCGAACCTAAGCCTGCCTATAACACCGTGTCAACCCTGATCCGTATCCTTGAGCAGAAAGGTTTTGTCGGTCATACGGCCTATGGCAAGACCCATGAATATTACCCGCTGATTTCAAAGGACGAATACCGCAGGCAATCCCTGAATATTATGCTGAGCAATTATTTCAGCGGTTCGTTCAAACAGCTGGTTTCTTTCTTTGCACGCGAGGAAAACTTTGACAGAGAAGAACTGGAAGATATCCTGGATATTATGAAAAAGAAATATGAAGGTAAAACCAAATAATGCGTAGACAATGGAAACCTTTGTCGTATATCAGCTTAAATCGGCACTTTGCCTTAGCCTTTTTGTGTTCGTTTTCCTGTTATTTGTACGAAATCTGACCTTCTACAGGATGAACAGGGTTTTCCTTTTATCGGCTATTATTTTGTCTGTCCTGATCCCTGCCATTCACGTAGACCTGTTTGTTGCAAAGCCAGCTGGTATGACAACCGTGGTCTTTGATACGCTGTTCGTAAACGACGTATTTACTGGGTCGCTGACTGAACATACATTATCATGGAAGGGGCTTATAACTTACGGTTATCTTGCTGTTGCACTGGTATTCGCTGGTTTTTTTATCTACCAGATAACGGGACTGGCAATTTTGATCCGGAAAAATGGAACCCGTCGACAGAAAGGTTATATTCGGGTCACCATTCCCGATAACCTCCCCGCATTTTCTTTTTTTAATATTTTGTTCATCAACACTTCTGTATCTGCAGATCAAAAGGATAATCCGGTTATGCAGCATGAAATGGCCCATGCGCGTCAGGTTCATTCCGCGGATATCTTGTTGTTCGAACTGTTCAAGATACTGCAATGGTTTAATCCATTCGTATATATTGCACAAAGACTGTTAAAAGAAACCCACGAGTACCTGGCTGATGAAGCTGTCTTGGAGCAGAACGGTGATTCAGCCGGGTACCGCCTGCTCCTATTGTCCCAGGTTTTTGGGATTCATCCCGGGATATCTAATTATTTCAATTATTCACTTATTAAAAAACGGTTTACCATGATGACAAAAGAAAAATCCCCCCTGATCCGGCAGGTCAGGTATCTGCTGATGCTGCCTGTAGCCGTCATGCTGTTGCTCTTGTTCAGCAGCAAGGAACAGGCTTTTTCCCAGGAAAACAAAACGGAGCTGGAAGTCCCGACACCTCCGCCTCCGCCACCCCCGCCGGCTGACGATGCGGCTTACACTACCAATGAAAAAGGTGAGATCATTTATTTCAAGGCTGATCAGATGCCTGAATTCCAGGGTGGGGGCATGGAGTATGTCCAGAAGTATGTACAACAGCACATTACATATCCGGAGAATGCCAAAAAAGCGCATATACAGGGAAGAGTATTTGTTCAGTGGATTGTCGATGAGAAAGGCAACGTAGTGGATGTGGTGGTTTTAAAAAGCGTGGATGCCGGTAAAGCGAAAGCAAAAGAAGTTACGGTGGTTGGATATACAAAGGAAGAGCAACACGAAGCACAGTCTGCCATTAACGACCTTGATACCGAAGCCGTGCGGGTGATATCCTCCATGCCGGCATGGGTACCCGGAAAGCAGGACGGCAAGCCGGTTAAAGTACAATATGTAATGCCCATAATGTTTGCCTTGACAGAGAAATAAAAGGACAAACCGGAATACTTCTCCCGCATTCGATCGGATTATTCCCCGGTATCTCCTAAAAGATACCGGGTTTTTTTGTATTGATCTTTTAAGGCATTGGTTATCAACCAGCCTGATAAATTTCTTTGAAAAAACATAAAAAATATTTGGTTTATAATATAAACATGTTTATATTTGCATTGAATTTATAAAATAGACTAAAATAAAATTGCCATGGAAAAAACACAAAACTTTAATGAAGAGGCTGCGTTAAAGGTCATATCGGAAATGATCGAAGCATCGAAGAACAATGTAAGGGACAATTCCTTTTTTTACCTGCTCTGGGGATTTCTGGTGCTTGTTGCCAGTTTACTGGAGTATTGTTTATTGTCTTTTTTACATTACCCCCATCATTACATAGGATGGCCTGTATTAATGAGTATTGGAATGATTATAACAATCATATATGTAATACGAAAATACAGCCGGGCAGATTCCGTTTCCTATATCGGAAGCTTTTTCAGATTCTTTTTTATTGCATGGGGTGTGTCGCTGATCTGGCTGTTGGTTTTTATTATCCCGGGTAATAACCATCTGGTTCAACCCGCGATACTGGCAATGTATGCAATGGCACTTTTTATCTCAGGAGGCATAATAAGATTCAGGCCCCTGATGTGGGGAGGTATAATTACATGGGCTGCTGCAATGGGCTCATTTTTTTCTCCTTTTCCGGTTCAGTTGCTTATTACAGCTGCCACTGTTATCGTTGCCTATATCGTACCGGGATTTTTGCTGAAAAGAAAAAATACAAGTCAAATTCATACAAACTAACCAGCCATGTTTAAGGAACTGGATCCAATACTTCACTCACAGCTTCGACTATCCATCATGTCGTTGCTGATCGGTATGAGATCGGCTGAATTTAATTTCCTGCTGGAAAAGACCGGTGCAACCCGGGGCAATATAAGCGTGCAGCTAAAGAAGCTGGAAGAAGCCGGATACATTGAAATCGAAAAATCCTTCCGCAGGAACTATCCGCTGACTACATGCCGGATAACAAAGAAGGGGATAGAGGCATTCGGTAATTATGTGGATGCGCTTAAGGATTATATACAGAAAAGACCTGTCTCAGAATAGTTTTTCTTTCATTGCAAAGGGATTAAGGGCATTTAAATTCAAGGTAAAGCGGATGGTCTGCCAATAGTTATCAAAATAAAGATCATTAACCTCTTTTATATCGGAAGAAGTGATAAGGGGAAAATAGATCCGGATAATATTGCCCAAGTTGATCATAGCTCCTGCTTCATAGGCAACCGGAGCTGATTTGACAACCGTTTCTCCATGAACCAGCTGATTTTTTCCTGCCCCGGAATACGTGCCGGCATTACCGTAGATGTATACGGGCAGACGGTATATCCTGAAATTACATCCTATGCTTGCAAGCCACCGGTCTGAGATGGCCCAGGGACAATAAGAGGCGAAGCCTCCCTGATCGGCAGTAAATTGCTGTGAAAGCATAATATCTCGTCCGGGATCATTCGGATTTTCAAAACGGCCCAGGTACAGGTTCTCGAATTTGTAATCGTCCGATCCCGATGTGCCGCTCAGGTGGTATTGATATAAAGAATCGATGGTGTTGTCTTTAAAAAGAAATCCGCCGGCAAAACACCGGATCTGGATAGCATCTTCTGCATAGCCGAATGCATGATCATACCGAAGTTCCAGGAACGATTTTGTAAAATCTTTAGTGATTTCAACGTTTAATCTTCCGGAATACGGGTTGATAACATTGCGGTTTTCATGCAGTATGTCAATAATGCCATACGACATGGTAAAAAAGTTATCCGACCATTCAAACTCTCCCATCCGGTCTGCGCCGATATAGCTTAACCGGATTGAATTGTATACCGGACTGACAGGAGATTTCTTCCGCAAGGTGAAAAGCAAATCGGCCCTGGCCCTGTTGAAACTTCCCTTTCTATCCTCTTCAAAACCAAAGCTCATGGCCGATAATCTAACCTGCAGGCTCTGTAAAAACCGTGAATGAGGATACAGGTTAAGCCCGATACTACCGATACCCGTAAAATCCATGTTGCCCAACCCAATCATCGGGGCCAGCTGATACTCAAAAGCCTGCTGTGGCAACAACGGATTATACAGAAAAACACCCAGCATCAGCTTATTGTAGTTATTCCAGCCGATTGCCGGCAATATGCCGATTTGTGTGCGGTCTGACCGTTCCAGCAGCTGTAAGCCATGAATATTTATCGGTTCCATCTTTCTCAGTATGCCCTGGCACCGGATGCTGTTATTCTTCCGGTGTAATTCCGGAAGCCAGGTTGAATCAAATAATACAACCTGCTGAACGGTATCCGGGGGAAGATTAATCCATTTTTCCCCCGAAAAACCTTTCTGCCAAATCCTGTAAGCAGGTTCATGATGGATTAGGCCGGAATAACTTAAAGGAGAAGCAAGATCACCGTTGTTTTTCACCAGTATGCTGTCTTTCTTCATGCGTTTAATGGTATAATCAATCTTGCCCGTTGAGGGTATAAGTTCGTCGAAAAACCACGACAGATCCTTTGTGCTTTGTTCTTCAAATACCAGCCTTAAATCTGCGGGATCCGGATGTTTAAACTTCCATTTTTCATAAAACGATTGCATAATACAGTTAAATGTGTCTTCACCCAGGTATCCCAAAAGGTAACTGAATGCCAAAGCTGATTTGTCATAGATGATAGCACCATAATTCAATTTATCATATTCTTCACTCCTGAGGTTCATGGGCTGGTCCATGTTCATCCTTGCTGAAAAGAGATATATCAGCTCGTAATACCTGGGAAAAGGAATACGGTTTAAATTGAGAAAGGCTGCAGGTCGCCTTTTTTCTATCACCATTTCGGATAACTGCTTTTCAGGATATTTGGTACGCATGTAACGGAATTCACTGAATGTATTCAGCCCTTCATCGAGGAGCGGATACTTTCTTTCATTGAAACCCAGGACACCATAAAACCAGTTATGTCCGACTTCGTGCATGATGAAATTCTCAAGCATGGTAGGTGTATTTGCTTTGCCAACAACGGTTATGGTCGGATATTCCATTGCTCCCCCGGCCGATATAGCTCCTCTCACAGCAGAGCAATTATCATAGGGATATTCTCCGTACCATTGTGAGTAATACCGCAGAGCATCATGGATATATTCAGATGCATTCTTCCACAATTCAGCTTCCTGTGGCAGATACATAGCCCATGTTGTTACTTTCCGTCCGCTGGCCAGCACAATCTCATCCTTTTGAACGAGATATCGTTTATCGGCAAACCAGGCAAAATCGTGCACCTTCTCTGCCCTGTAATGCAGGGTTTTACTCCCGTCATCCGGGGAAGGAAAAGCGTTGCCTTCTGTATTCTGCAGTGCATGACCGGATTGTAATACTTTTTCATTAAGCCATGCAAGTTCATTCGTATCCAGCAGGTTACCGGTTGCGCCTACTACATAGTTCCCGGGGACTGTAATGGATACACGATAGGTGCCAAATTCCGAGTAGAATTCTCCCATTTCAAGATAAGGCATAGGATTCCACCCGTTCTTGTCATATACAGCCGGTTTGGGGAACCATTGTGTGATCTGGTATGACTGACCGACATGGCCCATCCTTGAAAAGCTGCCCGGGATTTTTACGAAAAAAGGGATTTCAAGAACTAGCGTGTCGCCGGGTAGCAAAGGTACATTAAGGTCAACTTTGCAGATATCAATGTGTTCATTATCCAGTGACCAATGCAGTAATTCGCCTTGAGCTGAAAAATTCAGCGAATCAATGTATCCTCTATCTTCCGGCCGCGCGAAATGGAATCTTCTGCTTCCCAGGGCAAGCTTCTGCCGTGCAAATGCGGTTGATTTGTTTTTGTATGCATTGGGCCAGATATGAAAATATATAAAAGTCAGCGTGTCGGGAGAATTGTTAATGTATTCCACCAACTCGATCCCGTGAAGGGTGTGTGCAGCATCGTCCAGCCTTACTTTAATGGTGTGGTTTACTTCTTGCTGGAAGTACGATTGAGCGGATAGCAGGGCAGAAATACTCAGGCTTATAACCAGCCACGTAAGTCGTGAATTCATAAGAATTGAATTTTGAATACCTTAAAATTATAGAATTATGGATTATCAATGTATTGAAGAAGTAATTATGATATTAAAAATTTAAGTAATGTCAATTTGACATCTTTTTATATATGTTTTATGTCAATTAGGCAGAAAAATATAAATGGTATGCAAATTGAACTGTGTAAGTCAACAATTAAAAATTATGTTTAACTAAAATATTGGAGGATAAAGCCATGTTACCATCATTAAGAACAAGAACCGGTTTACCGAGTCTGGTTGAAGAATACTTCAACGGTGATTTTCTGCCGAGGTTTTTTGATGCTGAGAGCTACAATTCCGTTCCTTCTGTTAACATTGTTGAAGGTAAAAACGAATACCGTATCGATGTTGCTGCACCGGGTCTCGGAAAAGAGGATTTCAGGATCCAGGTGGATAAAAACATCCTGACCGTTTCTTCGGAAAAAGAAGAAAAAGGTGAGGAGAAAGATGAAAAGGTAATGCGGAAGGAATTCAGTTATTATTCTTTCAAGCGTTGTTTCTCGCTGCCTGATACGGTTAATTCCGACAAGATCAAGGCTTCTCACAAAGACGGTATTCTTGAAATCGTAATTCCCAAAAGGGAAGAAGCAAAAGAAAAACCTGCACGGGAAATCAAGATTTCGTAAGCAGGATACTGAAAAGCGTGATGAAACAGCCCGGGTAAAAAATCCGGGCTGTTCTGTTTTTATGGGACAGGGTGGAAGAATGGAATATCGCCAGAACCAGTGGTAGCGTGAAAAGTAGAGACGCGATGCATCGCGTCTTTACGAATCCATCCGGTATAAATCCCAAAAAAAATTGAATAATCCTTGCAAATTTAGAATATATGATATACATTTGATATCAAAATAATATCATACTAACATGAAAACTGAAAGAACGTATAAGCCTCTGAATGGTTACCTGGTGTTTGCCATTTTACTGGCGCTAATCGGAATTGTCATTTGGGCTTTTCTGACCGAGAAGATCTTATGGGGAATGATACCCCTGCCGCTTATTGCTTTTATTGGTCCCGGCTTTTTTGTCGTTAATCCGAATACTTCGAAGGTTTTTCTCCTGTTTGGCGATTACCGGGGAACGACAAAGGAGAGTGGCTTCTGGTGGGTGATCCCGTTTTTTAAACGCACCCAGGTATCATTGAGGGCAAGGAATTTTGAAAGCGAGCGGATCAAAGTAAACGACCACACCGGAAATCCGATTATGATCAGTGTTATTCTTGTATGGAAGGTTAAAGACACTTTCAAGGCCGCTTTCGAGGTCAACGACTATGAGAATTTTGTGGTGGTACAGACCGATTCGGCTGTAAGAAAGCTTGCAGGAACCTATCCCTATGATCATTACGAGGACGAAACGGCCTCACTCACGTTGAGCTCCAATTCTGAGGAAGTGAATGCAAAGCTTGAAGAAGAAATATCCGAACGTTTGAAGATTGCCGGAATTGAGGTCATTGAAGCACGTATTGGTTACCTTGCCTATTCACCCGAAATTGCCCAGGTGATGCTGCGTCGTCAGCAGGCGTCGGCTGTTATTGCTGCCCGCCATAAGATTGTTCAGGGAGCTGTGGGTATGGTAGAGAGCGCTCTTAACCTATTGTCTAAGAAGCAAATAATAGAGCTGGACCACGATAAAAAGGCAGCTATGGTCAGTAATCTGATGACAGTTTTGTGCAGTGAACATGAGGTGGAACCAGTTGTAAACACAGGGACATTATACCATTAAAAAACAATGGCCGGGAAAAAAACATTTATCCTCCGTATCAACCCGGATACAATGAAACTTATTGAAAAATGGGCATCCGATGAATTCCGCAGCATTAACGGACAGATAGAATGGATGCTGAATAAATGCCTGGCTGAGGCGGGGAGGAAGAAGAAGGATGTGAACAGTGAACAGTGAACAGTGAACAGTGAACAGTAAAGGTGAACCATAATCAGACTGTTGACCATAACATTCTCACAACCATAACCATTGCAGGCTATATATCCTCTCCTTCTTCTCTTTTGTTAAAAAATCATAAAATATTATAAAAATTAGCATGTTTTTATTTTTTTTGTGTCCGTTTAAGAACAAATCCAAGTATTAGAATATGGACATTGTCGTTCAGAACATTACAAAAAAATTCGGTTCACAGAAGGCTGTGGATAACGTATCCTTTACGGTAAAAACCGGTGAAATTGTGGGATTCCTGGGCCCTAACGGTGCGGGTAAAACAACCACCATGAAAGCCATAACCTGCTACTTCATGCCCAATGAAGGTGATATAACAGTTGGGGGTTATTCGATTCGGGAAAATCCGGAAGAGATCAAAAAGAATATTGGCTATCTACCGGAAAATAATCCTCTTTATAAAGAAATGCCGGTGATCGACTATCTGTATTTTGTGGCTGAATTGCATGGTATCCCGGTCCATAAGATACGCGACCGTATATTGGAAATGGTGAATATATGCGGGATTGAGGGAGAAAAGCACAAAAAGATCGGTGAACTGTCAAAGGGCTATCAGCAACGTGTAGGATTGGCTCAGGCATTGATCCATAATCCCAATGTGCTGGTTCTCGATGAACCCACAGCCGGTCTCGATCCAAACCAGATCATCGAGATTCGCGATCTCATCCGCAAAATCGGACAAGAAAAAACTGTCATTCTCAGTTCACATATCCTGGCTGAAGTTGAAGCCACCTGCGACCGGATTGTCATTATTAACAACGGTAAGATCGTTGCCGACGGTACATCAACTGAACTCCGGAAACAGTCACAGGGAAGGGAAATTCTGAAGGTTACCATAGAGGGCGGTAACAGAAATGATGTGTTTAAAGCCTTGCAAAGTTTGAGCCATGTGCACATGGTCGACTTTATATCGAAAAGTGACAGCTCTTTTGAAGTCCAGAGTAAGGTCAATGAATCATCACGGCGTGATATATTTCACTTATGTGTGAACAAAGGCTGGGATCTCACTGAGCTGACACCTACAGAAACAAAGCTGGAAGATGTCTTCCGTGAGCTTACATTAAAATAATTCCTGATTCATAATACTTAATTCATACTTTATCAATGATATCAATTTGGATTATTACCAAGCGCGAACTGGCATCGTTTTTTGATTCCCTCCTGGCCTATATCCTGCTTATAGCATTTCTGGGATTCAGCGGATTGTTCACCTGGCTTATCGGAGGTGATGTATTTCTTGTTAAACAGGCCAGTCTTCAATCGTTTTTCGGGGTGGCCTACTGGACATTGTTTTTTTTCATTCCTGCACTAACCATGAGGATGATTGCAGAAGAGAGAAACACGGGAACCCTTGAGCTGATACTGACCAAGCCGGTATCAGACTGGCAGCTGGTGCTGGGTAAGTTTTTGTCTGCCCTGTTGCTGATTTTAATTTCCCTTGCGTTAACGCTGCCTTATTATATTACCGTTGCCAGCATCGGGCCTTTGGATCACGGGGCCGTATGGACAGGTTACTTGGGTCTTTTGCTGATGAGTGCTGCATATATAAGCATCGGACTGTTTGCCAGCAGCATTACCACCAATCAGATCGTCGCATTCCTGCTGGCATTGCTGATCGGTATTTTCTTCCACATGCTGTTTGGTTTCTTTGCCCGGAGTTTTCCGGGATTCTTCGGAGCATTGCTGAACTATCTGAGCCTTGATTCTCACTATGAATCCATAACACGAGGAGTGGTTGATACCAAGGATCTGATCTATTTTCTTTCCATTATCTTCCTGGGTCTGTTTGCCGCTGTAACCACCCTGGGTAAACGTAACATCATTGCTAATTAATCAATGCTGGCTAAAATGAAATCAAAAACTTCAGTTATATACCTTGTAATATTGACAATTGGTGTCATTGCACTGATCAATATACTGGCAAACCGTTTTTTTGTGCGTCTTGATCTTACTGAAGACAACCGTTATACTCTTAGCCGGGCCACGAAGGATCTGTTGCGAAATCTCGGGGAACCGGTCACCATAACCGCCTATTTCACCAAAAAGCTTGATCCCTCCTTCGACAATATACGCAAGGAGTTTGAAGACATGCTTACAGAGTATCATTCTCTGTCTAAGGGTATGGTTGTCTATGAGATCAAGAATCCGTTAAAAGATGAAAAAACCGAACAGGAAGCTCAGCAGGCCGGTGTTATGGAACTACAGGTACAGGTCAGGGAGGACGATCAGTTCAAAGCTCAGCGTGCATACCTTGGCGCCGTGGTACAGATGGGAGAGGAAAGCGAGGTAATACCTGCCATTGGTCAGACCCAGGGTATGGAATACAGCCTGTCGACAGCCATCAAGAAGTTATCGGTAAAGGTTAAACCCGCTGTAGGAATTATGCAGGGCCACGGAGAACCACCGTTGCAGCAATTGCAGCAGGCTATTTACGCCATGGAGGTGCTGAATAACGTGGAACCGGTTTATCTTACCGACTCAACAAATGAACTGCAGCGATTTGAAGCTGTTGCTATCATTGCGCCTAAAGACTCCTTTCCGGAAACCCATCTCGATCAGCTGAGCCGGTTCCTTGCTGACGGCAAGGGGATATTTATCGCTATTAACCGCGTTGGTGCAGATCAGAACAGTCAATGGGGTATACCGGTAACAACAGGGCTCGAAGGTTGGCTGAATGAACTGGGCATTGAGGTCAGCAATAATTATATCGTCGATGTTCAATGTCCTACCGTAACCTTGCAGCAACAACAGGGACAATACGTTAGTATTAAACCGGTGCGGTTCTATTACTTTCCATTTATATCCAATTTTGCTGACCATCCTATTTCTTCCGGTCTGGAACAGATAATTCTGCAGTTTGCCAGTCCTGTCAGTTATATAGGCGATACGGCAGTAATTTTTACTCCGCTCGCGAAGACATCGGAACAGTCAGGTACCAAAACTTCCTATTCGTTATATGATGTTGACAGGGAATGGTCGGCGAATGACTTCCCGATGGAAAACATTACTGTGGCTGCAGCGCTGGAAGGTAAAATTGCTGGTAATAAAAATGTACGGATGGTCGTTGTGGGAGACGGTGACTTTCCGGTTGGAGGTAACCAGGGCCAGGTATTACCTGACAATATCAATCTTATGGTCAACTCAATTGACTGGTTGTCGGATGAGACAGGCCTTATAGAACTCCGTACAAAAGGGGCAACACTCAGGCCTCTTGATGAACTTGAAGACGGTAAACGGAAGTTACTGAAATACCTGAATTTTTCATTACCGTTGATCCTTGTTATTATTTATGGTGTTTTCCGGATGCAACGCAATCAGTTGAAAAAAATTAAACGAATGGAGGTTGGCCATGTATAAGAAACTAGACATCAAAAAGTTATCCTTTTTGTTTATCTTTCTGCTATTACTGGTTACACTGGTTTTTCTGATCGATCAGAAAAAGGGAAAGAAGACCTTCCGCACGGACCTTTTTGATGCTGATACTGCTGAAATAACAGCCATCATTATTTATCCCCGATCGGATCCCGACAAACCATTGACATTGATAAGGGATAAATCTGACTGGGTATTGAAAAGCGGGGAAAAACAATTCAGTGCTGATGGCGGCATGATAAGGGAAATGCTGCGTAACCTGAATGACCTGAAAGCGTTACGTATCGCAGCAACGGATAAGGCAAAATGGCAGGAGTATGAGGTCAGTGATTCTTTGTCGACAAAGGTTCAGGTAAAAAAAGGTAAAAAAACTGTTTCAACACTCTATATAGGCCGGTTTTCTTATCAGATGCCCAAGAACACAAATCCCTATGATTACTATGGCCGGCAGGCGAAAATATCAACCTATGTGAGAACGGGTGAGGAAGAATCTGTTTATGTAGTGGAAGGTTTTCTCAGCATGACGTTTAATCGTAGTGTCAACGATTTTCGCAATAAGGTTATCATACATTCCAATCAGAATGACTGGAACAGGCTTACGTTCAGTTACCCTGCTGACAGTTCGTTTACACTGATAAAGGATAAGGGATCCTGGTCCGTCGACGGCATCGTCATCGATTCGGCACAGGTATACGGATACCTGAATTCCATCGCTTATGTTTCGAGTGAGGATTTTGTTGATGACCAGAAGCCGGTTTCAAACCGACCTGACTATTCATTGAAAATTGAAGGTGATAATATGATCAAACCTATATTGATTTCTGCCTTTGCTGCTGATACCACGCTTGGCTGTCTTATTAGCTCCAGCATGAACGAAGGAGTTTATTTCAACGGGAAAAAATCGGGGATACCGGAGAAGATCTTTATCAGCAAGAGGAGTTTTCTGCAAAACTAATATATATTAGCCGGAAGCCGGCAAACAGGAACTGACTCCATGATGCTTTTGGTATGCTAAATGCTGGACAATTAATTGATTTCGTATCAATAAAGGTTGAGTCCACTCCAAAAAGTCAAAAATTCACGAATAGCTGAAAATCAGGTTTACCCCTGACCCTAAAGGGAGCCTGATTTTCAGCAACTTCACCCCTGCCTGGCGGCAGGCAGGCTTTGGGATTGGGGTAGAAAGTTGCTGAAAATCTACCATGATACTTTTCGGAGTAGCCTCAAGGTTTGATAAAAAAAAATTCATAACTTGCCAAAAAATCTAAAACTATGGATGAATCAACTATGAAAAAACATGTTACCCTGGTATCTGCACTTCAGATTGGTTTTAGTACCATTGGCCTGGTAGGAGCCCTAATCATTTACTTTGTTTTTACTTTTGCCGGTTCCTTTGTTCAGGAGGAAGAAATAGCCATAACTGTTCTGAAATTTATGGGTGTTGCCCTGCCGCTGATAATAGGATGTGCAGCAGTAATAGGCCTTATAGGGGGGATCGGATTGCTTAGTTACCAGGAATGGGCCAGGATACTGGTCTTGATCGTCGCAGCATTAGGGTGCCTAAACATTCCTTTTGGAACCCTAAAGGGTGTATATTCTATCTGGGTGCTTATGCAGGATGAAACCATTAAATTGTTTAAACATTAGGTAAGTACCTTGGGAGAAAGTACCTAAATCTATTGCCCTTGGGTTTTTATTTCACATAATCAGCGTTCAACAAAAACTCAAGCGACTTCTTCACCCCTTCCATGGGTGTGGTTGTATATTCCTCCTGTTCGACAATAGCGTATTTCATCCCGGCTGTTTCCGCATTTTCAAAGATGGTTTTGAAATCCATTTTTCCGCTTACCCCGATCTCTTTTTCATCTTTTACATGCCACAGGGTGAACCTTCCGGGATAACGGGTGAAATAATCAACAGAATTTTTACCCCCTAAATAGATCCAGTACAAATCGGCCTGGAAGAAAACCAGTGATGAATCGGTGTGTTCCAACATGTAATCGTAGATTGTCTGACCATCCAGCTCAGCAAATTCCCCTGAGTGGTTATGATACCCAAACCGAATACCTTTTTTTCTGCATTTCTCTCCCACCGCATTGAAATAATCGCAGTACCGCTGCAAACCATTCAGACCTGAATATCCGACACTATCCATGAAAGGCTGAACAATATAGCTGACGCCGGCTTCTGCATGAGCACTGATGCAGGTATCCCACCAGGCCATGGAAGATTCCCATGATGCTGAGTCAGGAACCGGCAAACCGGTATGTGAGCTCAGGAAAAGCATATTATTTTTTTCAACCAGTGTCCTGAAATCTACCGGTGACATTTCATAGAACTTCCCTTGGAAATAACTGGCCGCCTCAATAAATGCGTATCCTGTTTTACCAAGCTCTTCGATTGTTTTAGCCGGATCTTCTTTCATGTTTTCCCGGACCGACCACAACTGTATGCCTATATTCTTTTTTCTCAGCTCCTGTGAGCAGGAATTGGAAAAAAATAACGACACCACTGCGATCGACAAAATGATTATTTCAGGATTTTTTTTCATGGCATTTGTTTTGATTATAAAGCTACATAATTTTTACTCACAAACAATCAACAACCGGTTTTGGCATTTTATTAATGGTTATATTTGATGTTGTACAGAGACCTGACATGCCAGGTCTCTACAATAGATAATAAATAAACAATTTTCCGATGAGCGGCTTTTTTGGTTCTGTCTCGAAAAATGACTGTGTATATGATGTCTTTTACGGTACCGATTATAATTCTCACCTGGGGACAAAACGGGGAGGCATGTGCATATCGGGAGAAAATGGTTTTGATAGGGCAATACACAGTCTTGAAAACGATTATTTCCGTACCAAATTTGAGCCCGAGCTTTCCGGATTCCGTGGTAAGGCAGGGATTGGCATTATAAGTGACTGGCAAAGTCAGCCCCTGATCATCAATTCACATATGGGGACCTTTGCATTGGCCATTGTCGGAAAAATCAGCAACTTTGAAGAACTTGAGAAAAGGGCACTCAAGCAATGCAGGCATTTCAGCGAGATGTCGGGAGGGGGGATCAACCAGACCGAACTGGTGGCCATGCTGATTGCCGAAGAGGAAACCTTCGTGGAAGGCATAAAAAATGTCTTTGAACGGATTAAAGGATCCTGTTCCATGCTGATCCTTCTGGAAGATGGTATAATTGCAGCACGCGATAAACTGGGCCGGACGCCGGTTGTGATTGGGCGTAAAACCGATGCCTGGGCGATATCAAGTGAGTCGATTGCATTTCCGAACCTTGGATATGAAATTGATTACAACCTTGGTCCCGGAGAGATCATGCACATCACTGCCGAAGGTATTAAACAACTGGCCCCGCCGCGTGAACAAATGCAGATCTGTGCCTTCCTTTGGGTCTATTATGGTTATCCTGCTTCCGTGTATGAAAGTGTCAATGTGGAATCATGCCGCTATCGTTGCGGGGCAGCCATTGCCCGGAAAGATAAAACAGAGGTTGACTTTGTTTCGGGCATCCCCGATTCGGGACTGGCACATGCTCTCGGATACAGCAATGAGCGCAAATTACCCTATTTCAGGGCTTTTGTTAAATACACACCTACCTGGCCCCGTAGCTTTATGCCACAGGATCAGTCACAGCGGGATTTTATAGCCAGGATGAAGCTTATTCCGAATCGCGAAATGATCGAAGGAAAACGTATGATATTTTGTGATGATTCCATTGTACGCGGTACCCAGTTAAAAGACAATACAAAGAAATTGTTTGATGAAGGGGCCGCTGAAGTACATATCCGGATTGCATGCCCTACATTGCTGTTCCCCTGTGAATTCCTGAATTTTTCCAATTCACGGTCATCCCTCGATCTGGCCGGCCGGAAAGCCGTATACGAAATTGAAGGCACCGATGATGTAGACTATGATAAATACCTCGATGGTAATTCGGAAGCCCATCATAATATGGTTGAAAAGATCCGGAAGAGGCTGAAGATTACTACGTTGAAATTTCAGTTGCTGGACGATCTGGTTAGCGCTATCGGACTCCCGAAGGAAAAACTCTGCACTCACTGCTGGGATGGATCCGGTTACAGTTAACATGAAGATACGGGCATTTCACAAAGAACTCCAGGACCTGTGAATCACGCATGCATAGCGGTAAAAATGCATTTAATGCCTTGCATTGCAGCAAGTGAAAAAAAAACTATCTTTGCCGGGACAAAAAGATTCTTAGTCTGCCTGCCCTGCCTTTTGGCAGGCAAGCAACAGGCAGGATTCAGAGCCTCCCGGTACAATCGGGAAGGTCGTCAGGATAAAAAAAATAGGGCATTTAGCTCAGTTGGTTTAGAGCATTACCTTGACAGGGTAGGGGTCACTGGTTCGAATCCAGTAATGCCCACTAAAGGACTTCTTCGGAACAGGAGGTCCTTTTTTTCATCTCCTAACTGCCTCCTAACTGCCGCAAGGTTTTCAACTTGTGGCCATACCATTAGCAAGGACATTCGCACATTAATTGTTAAATTATGTTGTTGGAAAAGCAGGAAAATCTTTACGTATCTTTGAAGTAACTGTTCTGCCTGGTATTAATCAACGTTATTGAAATGAGATTTAAGTGACATGTATGCAAAAGAATCTTCATTCGGTTGTTCTTGCCACAAGTTACCGCCCGGAGTACCGGGCTCAAACTTGCGACAGAGGGGTCTTTGGTTATTGATGTGTTTTTAAGTATATTTAAACATTCATAATGATTACAAACTCAAGGCCGAAAATCATGAAAAAATATATCTTACTTTTCTTCCCGGTTGTTTTTTTTGTTGTATTCCTTTTTGGATTTAATACAGCGGAAGAACCTGAATATCGCATTCAGCAGGGACTTTTTCAGCCCACCTGGGAATCATTTGAAACCCATTATCAGTGTCCCGAATGGTTCCGTGATGCCAAATTCGGCATATGGTCACACTGGTCGGCCCAGTGTGTCCCTGAAGCCGGTGACTGGTATGCCCGTAACATGTACATACAAGGCTGGCCGCAATACGATTACCATATTGCGCACTACGGTCATCCTTCGAAGTTTGGTTTCATGGAGATCGACAACCTGTGGAAAGCCGAAAACTGGGATCCGGAGAAGCTGATGGAATTGTATAAACGTGCCGGTGCCAAATACTTTGTCACCCTCGCCAACCATCATGATAATTTTGACAACTATAATTCGAAACACCATGCATGGAATTCGGTGAACGTGGGTCCGAAAAAAGATATTGTCGGTACCTGGGAAAAAATTGCCCGCAAAAACGGATTATTCTTTGGTGTAAGTAACCATTCTTCCCATGCCTGGCACTGGTTCCAGACTGCCTATGGCTATGACGGCGAAGGTCCGCTGGCAGGAGTACGGTATGATGGTGCTACCCTAACGAAGGCCGATGGAAAAGGAAAGTGGTGGGAAGGACTTGATCCGCAGGAATTGTATACGGGACCGACCATCGTTATTCCCGACGGCATTAACGGTGCCGACTCGGTTGCAGCATGGCACAAAGCAAATAACCGGCCATGGAACGAAGATCCTCCGGTGAATAATCCGGATTTCACCGAAAAGTGGTTTCTCCGCTGCCGTGACCTGATTGACAGCTATCATCCCGACTATATCTATTTTGATAATACAGGTTTACCACTGGGACAGACCGGACTGGATATCGTGGCTCATTATTACAACTCGAGCATGCAATGGAACAACGGGAAACTTCATGCGGTTGCCACAGGGAAGAAACTTAAGGGTGATCAGAATAAAGGTATTGTGGAAGACAGGGAACGAGGTTATGCCGGTGAAATAATGCCGAGGCCATGGCAGACATGCACATGTATCGGCGACTGGCATTATAACCGTGAAACATATAACCAGAATAAATACAAAACGGTTCAGCGCGTTGTGCATCAGCTGATCGATATTGTAAGTAAGAACGGGAATTTATTGCTCAGCATACCCATGCGGGGCGACGGCACCATCGATGAGCTTGAGATCGCTTTCCTGGAAGGAATGGCAGACTGGATGGAAATAAACGGGGAAGCTATATTTTCAACCCGGCCGTGGAAAACATTCGGAGAAGGCCCCACACAAATAAAAAGCGGCATGTTCAATGAAAGAAGAATTCAGTTTGTACCCGAAGATATCCGGTTCACCGCTAAAGGTGAAACGCTGTATGCTTTTATCATGGGCTGGCCGGAGAACAAAGATCTGGTAATAAAATCCCTGGCCAAACGATCGTTATTTCTGCAGGATAAGGATATAACCGCTGTTTCTATGCTCGGATGCAATGATCCTGTAACCTGGAATCAGGACGAGCAGGGGCTTGCGGTTCAGCTTCCGGAAAAGGCACCCTGTGAGCATGCAGTGACACTGAAGATAGAGACGAGGGACAAATGATAAGAAGGGACAAGGTACAAAGGACCCCTAAGCTGATTGGTGGTTGCACCACCCCGCTGTTGATTGGTGGTTGCACCACCAATCTCTCGGGCAGCCACAAGCAGGTTGCACCTGCGAAGATTGCGGAGCAAAAACATTGTGATGATAATGAAACCATTCTGATTTAACAACCAGGAAGAATGACGGTGCAACCTACGAGTGTTCGAAACATGTATTTTTGAATTTTTCATTTGTGAGACTTAAATTTCATGAGTTTTACGAACCTGCTTGCAGCAGGCAAGATGAAATTCTTAGTCGAACAACTTTTTCACGACCGGAGGGAGTAATCCCGCCGAAGGCGGAGGGTTTGATTAGCTTCGCTGAGCTCGTAAACCCGGTTCCCCGCAGCCCCGCCTGACGGACGGGCAGGTCTGCTGCGGAATATGTTTCTCCCGAGTTCACGGGACTTTGGGGTTTCATACCTGTGATTATTATTATTTAGACCAATTCTAAATTGCGATTACCTATTGACTTATATTGTATTTTTTTTTTTTTTTTTTTTTTTTTTTT
>JAFGKY010000110.1 GCA_016928305.1 Bacteroidales bacterium | reverse complement strand
TACCCGAAGCGGGACTTGAACCCGCACAGCCATTACTGGCCACAGGATTTTAAGTCCTGCGTGTCTACCAATTCCACCATTCGGGCGGATAATATTTATTGATTTGCTGATTTGTTGATTTATTGATTTAATATCTGTTACGCTTTGTCTTTGCTGTTCATTGAATATAGCAGATTTTTACTCACAGGGATCCTTTCATTGTTTTTCGGGAAGCAGAAAAGATGCGAAGGATTTCTTCAGCTTCCTTCATCAGCTGATCTGCCTGGCTGTTGTTGATAATGTCCGACTCAGTTAATAATTCCATCCAAAATAAAGATTCATCACATTCCTCAACGACTATACAAAGTTTAGCAAAGAATTCCTGTTTTGATCTGGCACGGTTAGCAGCACAGTAATTTGCTGCTACGGATGTGCTGGAACGTAATAATTGCTTTCCAAGTATTCTCGCTTCATCGGATTTAGGCAACATTTGAAAGAACCTGATCGTTGAAAGAGCAAATTCTTTTGATCTTAACAAAAGCTGATTTGAATCCATAAACATACTATTTATTGTAAATAAACGCTAAACTTCTTAAAATAACGTAATTAGGCTACAATTGGTATTTTCAATACTCAATACCCTAACGCAAAACTTCAAATCAGCAAATCATCAAATCAACCAATCGAAAAATAATTTGAGCGGAAAACGGGACTCGAACCCGCGACCCTGACCTTGGCAAGGTCATGCTCTACCAACTGAGCTATTTCCGCGATAATTCTTTATCCAAGAACTATATCCACTTTGTGTTTGGCACCTCAAAGAGGCTGCAAATTTATTCAATTTTTTCTATGATCAAAAGAACTGATCAAAAATTTCCACAGGGCTATACTCCCTCCCGGAACTTTTTAACCGTCTCCAGCACCCTGCTACGCATCTCGTCGGTCGTGGGATTCAGCTCTTCGGTTGTAAATCTGCCTGCCTCCGGATCTATTCTTTCGAAGACCATCAGATAAAGATTGAAAATAACCTCCAGGCTCAGCTGGTATCGTGGCCCGAGAAGCGGCCAGAGGGTCTCTATCATGTTGCGTGTCTTTCCCCTGTATTGATCGGCCAGGTCATGATATTCTTTTATTACCTTCCGGAATCCGTCGGGAACATCATTATTTTCCGCAATTTTCCTCAGGTCCTTCCGGTCAAGACCGTTTTTTCCAAGAATATCATCGGCAAAATAGTTCAGGTTATTGAACTGATCCTTTTGAAAATCGCGTATAATATGTACCAGGTAACTGAACACAGCACACGGAATGGCCGCCTCCCTTACATCAAACAGGGGAGGCAGGTATTGACCATTACCTTCCCTGATACCACACAGGTGAACAAATATAGATGCGGGAGCTACGGATGCTCCGCTTGCATAATCAAGAAAGTGCTGTAGGGTATTGAAGCCATCGTTGTGAATGTCGTATATCATCGATTTGGCAAAAGCCTCCAGCGGCCATAGTGGAATTTTGAACCGGGTAATCGTATCGATCAGATCCTGATACAGTGAATTTTCCTTTGCTGTAGTGCGGATAACTTCAAGCCATTGTTGCACATCCCCGAGCAACTGTTTCTTCTCATCTTCAGAAAAACGAAGGTGAGATGATTTGTGGTTGTCAATCAGGTCATCTATGGCTCGCATGAACCGATAAAAGGTTCTGGCAGCCTCGTACCTGTCGTTATCCCAAAAACTTGCGGCGATGAGTATGTTGGGATGATCCTTAATTTTATCAAAATCGATTTGGTTAAACAGTTTCAGGTAATCTTCGCGTTGTAGGCCCATGAATGCTTGTGCTTTAGATCGTCGTATAATATCCGTGGATAAAATTAACAGAAATTATTTTCAATTACAGTTTGTTTGGATTTTCTTTCAGTATTCGCTCTGATGTCAGTTTAGCTGAGAGTAAAACCAGCGGGATGCCGTTGCCCGGATGCGTACTTCCTCCGACAAAATACAGGTTTCTATATCGCCTGTGCCGGTTTTGCGGACGGAAATAACCCATCTGAAAAATGTGATGTCCCAGGCTTCCAAAGGTCGCCCCCCGTGAAAGATTAAACGTATTCTTCCAGTCACCCGGAAGATAGCTGAACTCAAATTTAATGTGGTCTTCAATATCTGTAAGCCCCTGCTTTTTCAACCGGTTAATGACAGAAAGTCTGGCCTTTTGTTGCAGTTCATCCCAATGCTGGGGCTTCCGGTCATCCATATGACCGGATGGGATAATCACCGACAGGGTGTCCCCTCCTTCCGGGGCGGCTGTCCGGTCTGTACGTGACGGAGCGTGAACATAAAAACTCGGGTTGTCGGAAAGGGATTTGCCTTTAAAGATCTTTTTCAGGTTGCTGCGGTAATCATCCGACAGGAATACACTGTGATGCCCAAGTTGTGGATAGGTTTTGTCCAGACCCCAATGCATAACGATGGCGGAACACGAGAATTGCAGCCGGTCAATCCTTGATGAGGTGCGCTTATCCGGCAACAACTCACGGTAAACGTAAGGCAGGTCGGCATTGGCAATCACAATATCAGCATTAACATCTGTCCCGTCGTCAAGAACAATCCCTTTTGCACTGTTATCGCAGACATTAATACGTATCACGGACTTTCCAAAGAAGAATTGCGCACCCGATTTTTCTGCAACTGCCATAAGTGATGCTGTAACCTTAAACATGCCCCCGGTCGGGAACAATGATCCCTCAGTCAGTTCTGTGGCAGGTATCATGGAGAACAAAGCGGGAGCTTTATATGGATTTTGCCCTACATATATATTCTGAAAGGTAAAGGCCATTCTCAGGTGAGGATGACGGAAATACTTCCTGATGTAAACAATGTGCCTGACGTATGTTTTCAGTTTAAGTAACAGCAAGGCATTGCTGAAGGTGACAAAATCGAAAAACCTGTAAAAATTACGACCCAGAAGCTTTTCCATTGCAAGCCTGAAGAAGCCGTTACCGGTTGATATATATTTCCGGGCTTTGGCAAAACTGCCGGGTTCGGTTTTTTCAAGCTGTGACCGCATGAGATCAGCATCAGTTGAAAACGGGATTATGGTGCCATCGCTGAAATATACTTTGTATAGGATGTTTAACGGCATGGGCTGAAGACATTCGTCGGGTTTCAATCCTATCGATTCAAATACTGTTTTATAAACAGATGGCATCAGGTAAATGGTTGCTCCCATATCAAACCGGTGTCCGTCACGGATGATCTGGCTGCAGCGGCCACCCGGGAAAGAATTCTTTTCATAGACCTTCACCTGATAACCGCTGCGGGCTAAAAACACTGCTGTGGCGATACCGCCAATTCCCGCCCCTATGATAACTGCAGACTTGTTCTGTTCCATTCGGTCTTATTTAAGGATTGAATTCTTATGCCCGAAAATATAAATTTTATTATTGAAAGTCAGAGAATGAGGAATATATTTTAGGGGTGTCTTTAATGGGGCTTTTTGGGATGACGAAAAAGGCTGTCAGTCTTTAAATTCAATCCTGAACACGTTGATGTAAGATGCTATAAATTACTAATGATTAATTTTCGTTGTTCTGCCGTATTTTTCCTCACCCCATACCCCTCTCCATTTTGGAGAGGGGCTCGTCTTTCTGTCCCCTACAGCGAATCGCCCCCTCTCCATGCTGGAGAGGGGAAAGGGGTGAGGACTTGCTGCTGACTATCTGTTCATCGTATATCCTTATTTATTAATATTTTTACTGAAAAGTAACAAAATATCATCCAATGAAAGTATTATTCATCGGCGGCACCGGTTTTATCAGCTTACCTGTAAGCCGCCTGGTCATGGAGAGAGGCTTTGACCTTTACCTGCTGAACCGTGGTATCCATGCCCCGGCATTATCCGGTTGTGATAACCTGACAGCCGATATCCGGAATCCGGAAGAGGTATGCAGAATCACCAAGGGAATGAAATTTGACGTTGTGGTAGACTGGGTTGCATTTACAGAAGAGGATATTGAACGCGACCTGGAGCTGTTCCGGGGCAGGACGGAGCAGTATTTTTTCATCAGCTCGGCATCGGCCTATCAAAAGCCACCGGCTCATTATATCATAACCGAATCCACCCCGCTCAGCAATCCTTTCTGGGATTATTCACGCGATAAAATTGCCTGTGAGGACCGCCTGATAAAAGCATACCGCGAGGAAGGTTTCCCGGTGATTATCATCAGGCCATCCCTGACGTATAGTACTAATTTCCCCATTGCCATCGGGGGCTGGGGTTGTTATACGCTGGCTGACCGGATACGGAAGGGCAAACCCATTATCGTGCATGGCGACGGAACTTCCTTGTGGGTTGTAACGCATGCTGAGGACCTGGCCAAAGGACTGGTAGGATTATTCGGAAATCATAAAACCATCGGACAGGCTTTTCATATCACAACCGACGAAGTGCTCACCTGGAACCAGCTGTATCAGACCATTGCAGAGGCACTGGAGGCTGAGGCAAACATTGTTCATATGCCTTCTGATTTCATAGCAAATGTTGTTCCCCGTTTAAGCGGTACATTGTTGGGTGATAAAAGCTGGAGCGTGGTCTTTGACAACAGCAAGATAAAATCGTTCGTTCCGGGATTTCAGGCCACCATTCCATTCCGGGAGGGCATACAGCGCACCGTTGAATGGTTTGGTGCCGATGAAAAAAGGCGTCGGGTGGATGAAGAAATAAACAGGGAGATGGACCGGATCATTGAGAAATATAGTGACAAGTGACAAGAAGAAGTGACGAGTGACAAGTAACAAGTGAGGGACGAGGGACGGGGACAAGTGAAAAGTCCTCACCCCCGGCTCTTCGAGCCAACCCCCTCTCCAAAATGGAGAGGGGGCAGGGGGTGAGGAGGTTCACTGAGCATTCTCAAAAGGAATGAATCTGTTAAATAATAATATAAGTAAATCAAACAAATTTCAGGACAGGTCAGCGCTGAAAAAATACATGAAATGCCCTGGTCCCGTTACATCGTTATCAAACCAGGGCATAATTCCATGGCAGGCAGCTTATCCTTAAATTTTACAAATTCTCATCGAACTAACATACCGGTTGCCTATCTTAAGCCTGACATAGTAAATTCCTGCGGGCAATTCCTTATTGCCGTTTTGCATAATGATGAAATACGCGTGCCAGCCCGGACCATACCCTGTCAGATAATGCTGCATAACGCGTTTCCCGTAGGAGTCGAAAATCTCAATAGCTATACAATCCGCTTCGTTTTGTTCAGCAATATGAAAACGCAGGATGGTAAATTGCGAGAACGGATTGGGAGTATTATAATCAAGGAATGAATGGCTTTCACGGTTGGATTCCTCACGGGTGCCATTGGAATAGTTTTTTCCTGTTGAATAATACGAGTAATCCATTCCTGTAGCCCCGGTACCGGAATAACTCCAGCTTTCTCCCACGGCATAATCACTCACACCTTCAGGCAGCGGAAGGGGTTGCTGTACCGTAACCACGTCGCCTGAATCACAACGGATAAGGGAATCAACAGCTATAAAGGATGTATAATCAGTTAACAGGTTGTATTCCTTTCCAAGCCTTATAATTTCTTTGATCAGTACACTGTCGGGATCCATGTATTGCTGAGCAGACGCATAATCGTCGAGCAACTGAATCCTGAAGCGTGCCCACAGGTACCTCAGGGCGGCGTTTGCCTCTGATGGAAAATAACTGTTGACATTCAGGGTTTTGGTATACACCGAATTGCCACTTAATCCGGATACCTGAATCGTACCGGATGGATTTCCTTTCCATTTGCCGAACAACAGGACAGGCCGTTCTGCCAATACATCGGGAACGCTCAACGGCTCAACGTCATACACGTCAAAGTCATCAAAATCTACTTCGATTTTGGTCAGAACCGGGTATTGAATATACTCCCTGAACCTTTCTGCTATCTGAGCAGCTTCCTCCGGTTTGGTGATTATAAAGGATTCGCTCATCCCCACATGTGCCATACCCTCAATGATGAAACGGTTTACAGACGATCCGATCCCGAAAGGAAAGAAGTTCGCGTCGGATAAGTTGTTGCGTATCAGATCAAATGCTTCTTTTTCAACACTGACATACCCGTCGGTGGCTATTACAAAAGTACGCGCAGCGAGATCCGAGGATGGTAAGGACAATGCCCGTTGCAACGCCGGAAGTAATTCTGTGCCGCCACCTCCTGTCATTTGTTCGATCATGGTAACGGCTTTCTGTATGTTTTCAACGTTGGCCGGTAATGCGTTTTCAGATAGCAACTCATTTCCGCCGGCAAAGAAAAGTACGTTAAACCGGTCCGTTGGTCTTAATTTGCTTATCAGGTCAATCAGTAAGGTCTTTGATATATCAATGGGGAATCCATGCATGGAACCTGATACATCCATTATAAAAATGTATTCCCGGGGAGGGATCTGATCATCCCGGGGATTTTTTGGTGGTTGTATCATGGCCAGGAAGAAGTTCTCATCTTCACCTTCGTATAATAACAAGCCGGATGCCAGCTCATTTCCTGAAAGACGGTAATCCAGAATAAAATCCTTGTTACCTCCGTCACTTGCTGTGCTGTCGAGTTGACAGATAGCATTGGTCTCACTTGCATACATGACAGCAGCAAGCGGATGGGATGAACAATACAGGTCTCTGATGGGTAAGCCAGCATGTACATTTACTGTTATTTCGAAGGTATAGGGTGGTTTTTCCCCTTCGTGCAGGTATGGAGTCGATATCCAGCCCTCGCCATTTTCCGATGGGCTTTTGTAACGGGGTCCCACAACGGTAGGATAGACAAATTCATATATTCCTTCATTGGGTGTAATAACCTCGGTATAATGCATTTCCACAATAATGGTATCACCGGGGAGAATGTTGGCCACATTCATCTGAAAAACATTCGGACGGTTCTGCTCCAGCAATGTGGCTGTTTTTCCTTCTTCTTTGGCCTCTTCATATTCCTGCCGGGCTTTTTGTTTTTCCTCGATCCGGGCAATTAAGATCCGGTTGCCAAGTGTCATCTGCATGTAATTGACGGCAGCTTTTGTTGAGGCAGGGAATACATAAATAGCTTCCAGCACATTTATGCCTTCGTTGCAATAGGTTTGTTTTACCTTTACTTCAGCAATGACACCACTAATATTCACTTCAGCAGAAGTCGATTTCAGCGGGAGCTGGTCGGTACCTGTGCTGTCATTAACAAAGAAATAGGGCGATGTGGTTTTGTCGTCATTGTTGATTTCCTGAGAACGGACTATTCCGGGAAATATCACCATAGCTGTAAACAGAGATATTTTTATCATTCTATACAGGCTTGCCGGAAGATACGAATCAGATTTCATAGTATTTGATTTTAATTGGTTTTCTGATCAGACAGATGCTCAAAGCCATGAAATGGTTGCGTACCTGATACCCCGAAAGGGTATTCAAGGGTATTCAATAATTAATGCTACATAAAAGACCCCCTGCATATATTTCCCCTCTCCTTCAGGCCTTGCTTCGCTGAAGCTATGCGAAGGCGAAGAGAGGGGCAGGCCTGACCGCCAGGCGGGGGTGAGGTTATTTCAGCCCGATCATCTTTTTAATTTCATATAGCTTATTCAAGGCCTCCATGGGTGTGAGGTTGTTGATATCGGCCTTGGCAATTTCATCCCGTATCTGCTTCAGCACCGGGTCGTCAAGCTGAAAAAAGCTCATCTGGAATCCTTCCCGTTTTTCTGCCAGATCGGCCACAGGTTTTGTAAGCTGATGTTTTAGGTGTGATTTCTCGAGTTCTTCGAGTACTTCATTTGCCCTGTTAACCAAGCTTTTGGGCATGCCCGCCATCCGTGCCACATGAATGCCAAAGCTGTGTTCGCTACCACCCCTGACAAGTTTCCTCAGGAAAATAACCCGGTCGTCCAGTTCTTTGACAGAAACATTGTAATTTTTCACTCTTTCAAAGTCGTTTTCCATCTCATTCAGCTCATGGTAATGGGTGGCAAACATGGTTTTGGCTTTTGCTTTAGGATGTTCATGAATGAATTCCACCATGGCCCAGGCAATGCTTATTCCGTCGTAGGTGCTGGTACCTCGTCCGATTTCATCGAGCAGGATCAGGCTTCGTGAGGAGAGGTTATTTAAAATACTGGCCGTTTCATTCATTTCAACCATAAAGGTTGATTCACCCAGGGAAATATTATCGGAAGCTCCCACCCGGGTAAATATCTTATCAACACAGCCAATGCTGGCACCGGCTGCGGGTATATAGCTGCCAATCTGTGCCATCAGGACACTAAGGGCGGTCTGACGAAGCAGCGCTGATTTACCCGACATGTTAGGTCCGGTAATAATGATGATCTGCTGTGTCTTATTATCCAGGTACAGATCATTGGCAATATACTTTTCACCGGCCGGGAGACATTTTTCGATAACCGGGTGCCGACCCTGCTGAATCTCAATGACTTCTGAATCAGTTAGTACCGGCCGGTTGTAATTATTCTCCAGCGCACAGGCAGCAAATGAGAACAGGCAATCGAGACGTGCAATAAGAGAGGCATTCAGTTGAATGGGGATTATATATTCCGAAAGGGCCAGCACAAGCTCGTTAAACAGCCGGGTCTCCAGTTCCAGAATCTTTTCTTCAGCCCCCAGTATTTTTGATTCATATTCTTTTAACTCTTCCGTTATATAACGTTCTGCACTAACGAGCGTTTGTTTGCGGATCCATTCCGGGGGGACTTTATCTTTATGGGTATTGCGTACTTCGATGTAATATCCGAAAACATTGTTGAAGCTGACTTTCAGCGAGGGGATGCCGGTTCGTCCGCTTTCACGCTGCTGAAGCTGCAGCAGGTAGTCTTTGCCGCTATGAAGTAAGTCACGTAACTCATCAAGTTCACTGGAAACACCGGCAGCCATCACACCGCCTCGTGTAAGCTGTACTGGCGGATCGGGCATAAGTTCACGTTCGATGCGGTCGCGGATAATGGGGCAGGGATTCAGCTGTTCAGCAATCCGCCGGAGAACTGCTTCGTCCGAAGCAGAACAAAGTTCCTTGATGGGCTTTATAGCAGAAAGCGCATTTTTGATATGAACAACTTCACGGGGTGAAATCCTGCCAACGGCAACTTTGGAAATAACACGTTCGAGATCACCGATATTCTTAATTTGCTCTTCAATCTCAGCACGGAATTCAGGATTCCGGATAAAGTATTCAACCACATCAAGCCTTTCGTTGATGGGATTAATGTCCTTCAGGGGCAAGGCAATCCATCGTTTCATCATACGTGATCCCATGGGGGAAAGGGTTTTATCGATGATGTCAATAAAGGCAGTGCCGCCTTCCTGAATGGATTGAAACAACTCGAGATTGCGAACCGTGAATTTATCCAGCCATACATAATGGTCTTCCTCTATCCTTGCCAGGGAGGTGATATGCTTTACCTGGTGATGTTGCGTAATATCGAGGTATTGCAGGATAGCACCGGATGCAACAATGCCAAGCTTCATACCCGAAATTCCGAATCCTTTGAGTGAGACCGTTTCAAAGTGCCGGATGAGCTTATCATGGGCCGAATCTTCTGTAAAGATCCAGTCATCAAGCTTGTAGGTAAAAAATTTATGTCCGAAAAGCTCATGAAATAGTTTTTGTTTGCCTCTTTCAAAAAGTACCTCCTTAGGTGAGAAATTGTTCAGTAGCTTATCGATATATTCAAAGGTTCCTTCAGCAGTAAGGAATTCACCGGTTGATATATCAAGAAAAGCTACTCCGGCTGCACTTTTCTCAATATGTATACAGGCCAGGAAATTGTTTTCACGGTGTTCAAGCACATTATCATTGAGGCTTACACCGGGTGTGATCATCTCAGTGATCCCTCTTTTAACAAGTTTTTTTGTCAGTTTTGGATCTTCCAGTTGTTCGCAAATGGCAACACGCTGACCGGCTCTTACAAGTCGAGGGAGATAGGTGTCGAGTGCATGGTAGGGAAATCCGGCAAGATCGACAAACGATGCAGCCCCATTGGCACGCTTTGTAAGCGTGATACCAAGGATCTCAGAAGCCCTGACGGCATCTTCCCCGAAGGTTTCGTAAAAATCACCTACCCGAAAGAGCAAAATGGCATCGGGATGCTTGGCTTTGATGCTCGTGTATTGATTCATCAAAGGAGTATCGGCAATATTTCCTTTATCGGCCAATTGGATTTTTATAAAAGATTAAAATTAATCCACGTTCAATAAAAGGCAAAGAAAAAGTGGAAAATGATTTTGACCGGGAAAAGAAAAATCAACAATTACCCGTACCTAAAGAATACTCAATGATTTTTCAGCCTTTTTACCCCGACCCTAAAGGGAGAAAGCTGAAAAATCAACCTGTTCCCTCTAGGGATTAAGGGTAAAAACAGGTTGATTTTTCAATCAGTCAAAGTAGAATTAATATCAATATCTTTCGTGATATATGTAGTTTTGATTTTTAGCTCCCTTTAGGGTCAGGGGTAAAACAAAAATCAAAACTCCTATGTCCGGATTTTAATAATTCCCTGTATTATCATTGTAAATCCAAAACAGGAATAACTAAATTTGTTCAAAACACAGTTTATGAAATCCGAATTGAAATACGGCAGTCACATTTTGTCTTTTGAGGTACCTGGTAATGCTCAGTTTCTGCAAATACGTGAGCCCGAGTTTACAATAAACAAAGAAAACTTCTATACCAATTTTTTATTACGCCTTTCAACCTCTGAGAAGGATTACAGTAATGCTGCAATTGTGATTTCTGATAAAACAAGGCTTTGCGGATATAACCATTATCTTCCCTGGCTGGTTAACATACTTGAGCAGTCGGGTATGAAAAAGGGGAACATTACATTTTACATTGCCTATGGCACACATCCCAGGCAGACGGAAGAAGAAAGCGTGAACGCTTATGGAAAGATCTATTATACGTATAATTTCATTCATCATGATTGTTCTGATATGTCTGTGATGACAACTCTGGGTACGACCCAAAGGGGGACTCCGGTTATATTGCGAAAGGATTTGCTGCAATCATCGCTGATCATAACATTTGGAGCTATCTCTCATCATTATTTTGCGGGCTTTGGAGGGGGACGTAAACTTTTGTTTCCCGGCCTCGGTTACAGGGAATCCATATACCACAATCACAGTCTTTTTTTAAATATGGATGAGAGGAGAATTGAACCCGGTTGTCAGAGTGGAGTTCTTGTTGGTAATCCGGTTGCCGAGGACTTGCATGAAATTGATACCATGCTGCCGCCACGATTATCCATTCATGGTATTCTTGACAGTCATGGCAAGGTTTGCCAATTGCATGTGGGATCTTCCTTTAGCGATTTTCTTGGTGCCTGCAATCAGCACAATTCCTATTATAAAAGCCAGTCTGATGATCTGTTTGATTGTGTCGTTGCTTCAAGCGGTGGATTTCCAAAGGATATCAACTTTATTCAGGCGCACAAATCGGTTCATAATGCGGCCTCTTTTGTTAAAGATGGAGGCACACTCATAATCCTTGCTGAATGCCGTGATGGTGTGGGCACCAATACTTTCCTCCCTTTATTTCGTGAGGGGGGGTGGGAGAAAGTATTCGAAAAGCTTTCGGTAAAGTATGAGGGCAATGGCGGAACGGCCCTTGCTATGATGGCTAAAACACAACGCATTAACATCTGTATGGTCACAAGCTTTGATGAAGAAACCTGTGCATTAATGGGTATACAGAAAATTGATGTTCCGCATGCAATTAATTTGATTTCAAAACAAAAAGGTTCCGTTGCCGTCATTCAGAATGCGAGCATGCTTGTCAGGTGACGGGTAATATGTTTCATATATATGATAATTCTCCTCCCGGGAGGGGACAGGGGTGGGTTCTGATACTGCTAAATAGCTGAATCTGCCCATCAACAGATCATTCAATTAAAAAATATTCAATGTCCGGCAAAAGATACGTGATCGGTGACATTCACGGAGCCCATAAGGCCCTGATTGAGTGTTTTGAGGCCTCATCTTTTAGCCGGAAGGATGATTTGCTTATTTGTCTCGGAGACGTATGCGACGGTTGGCCGGAAGTAAATAAAGTCTTTGATGAATTGCTGGGTATTGAGAATCTTGTATATATTTTAGGGAATCATGATAAATGGGCATTGGACTGGTTTTTACATGGAAATGCACCATCCATATGGATTCATCAGGGAGGAAATGCAACCGTTGAAAGTTATAGAGAGAAGGTTCCGGAAACACATATTCAATTACTGACACATTCTCTACTATATTATAAACTTGATAACCGCGTATTCGTCCATGGCGGTTTTGATCCGACTCGTAAACTGGAAGAACAGGAGGAGCAAATATTTCTGTGGGACCGGGAACTGGTATACAACGCAATGCAACAACAGAAAGTATCACCGGGAACTCATTTGACTTCTTTTGACGAGGTGTTTGTTGGACATACACCAACGCTGAACTTTGGTTCAACAAAACCCATAAAGGCATGTGAGGTTATTCTGATGGATACCGGATCGGGCTGGCCCGGGGGTGTGCTGAGTATGATGGATATTGATTCCGGGAAAGTAACGCATAGTTCCTTCGTCAATTACCTGTATCCGGATTATGCAGGAAGAGGATAATAAAAATCAGCAACGGGATTGACATTTACTTTTAATTCGTCTGAACAAATACGAAACCACTTTTCATATGGCAACTTATACTATATGTTGTTCGTAAAAAGCCTTGGTAACTTTTTAGGGAAAGTAGTATCTTAGATACTTGATTAATGACCCCTGATAAATATTACTTATGTCGAATATTGGTTCTTACGAAGAAAGACTGAGAAACTTTGACTGGTCGATCGCTGCTGATGAACTTGAGTTCAGAAATGGGGATGTAATTAATATTGGGTGGTATTGTTCCGACAGGATTTGCCAGAAAGGTAAAGCCGGCAAAGTTGCCTTGTATTACGAAGGCTTTGCAGGGGCTGAAAAAAAATATACCTTCAATGATGTACGCCTGGCCAGCAATACAATCGGAACTTTCCTTCGGGAGCTCGGTTTGGCAAAAGAAGACAGGATCTGTCTTTTTATGGACCGGATACCTGAATTGTATTTTTCCTTTCTTGGGGCGCTTAAAATCGGTTCTATTGTCCAACCTTTGTTTTCTGCATTTGGTGATGAGTCTCTTTTCATCAGACTGGAAAATGCACAAACCCGGGCTATAATAACACAAAAAAAGCATCTGTCCAAAGTAAGAAAAATAAAAGACAAGCTGCCGTGTCTTGAATTCATTATTATTGTTGATCAGCATGAAGCCAAAGAATTGAAAGAAAAAGAAATTAGCTTTCATCTTGAAACATACACACTGGTTGATAAGATGGATATATACCCGACAAAAGCCGAATCACCATCTGTTTTACATTATACATCTGGAACGACGGGGCAACCAAAGGGCGTAAAACATGTTCATTATTCCCTCCTGTCACAATATCTTACAACGAAGTGGGTACTTGATCTTCAGGATAATGATATCTATTGGTGTACAGCGGATCCCGGATGGGTTACCGGCACTTCTTATGGGATTATAGGTCCCTGGAGCCTGGGGATTACACAATGTATACTGGATTCTGGCTTCTCTGCTCATAGCTGGTATCGGTTTATTGAGAAATACAAGGTTTCAGTCTGGTACTCGGCACCCACTGCCATCCGTTCTTTAATGAAAGCCGGAGAGGAAATTGTCAGGAATTATGATCTGTCAAGTTTACGTCATCTTGCCAGTGTTGGGGAACCCTTAAATGCTGAGGCTGTGATATGGTCGGAAAAGTATTTCGGCAGGCCTTTTCACGATACATTCTGGCAGACGGAAACAGGCTCCATTATGATAACAAATTTTCCGGGAATGAAGATAAAACCGGGATCCATGGGTAAACCGTTCCCCGGTATAAAAGGTACGGTGCTGGACGCGAAGACTTATGAACCTATCCGTGAACCTGGGAAAATAGGACTTATTGCCTTTAAACCGGGTTGGCCGGCCATGATGCGCACCTATTGGAATAACGAGGAAAAATACCGTGAAAAATTTGTTAACGGATGGTATCTGTCAGGGGACAGGGCTAGTATTGATAACGAAGGTTACTTTTGGTTTATTGGCAGGGATGATGATGTTATCAATACCGGAGGCCATCTGGTCAGTCCGTTTGAGGTTGAATCCGCCTTGCTGGAACATCCGGCTGTCGGAGAGTCAGCCGTTGTCGCAAAACCCGATGAAATAAACATGGAAGTCGTAAAAGCATTTATTACGTTGAAACCTGGTTTTACTCCCGGCACTGACCTGGAACTTGAGATAATGAACTTCATCCGGAAAAAATTATCCTCGGTAGCTATGCCGCAGGAAATTGAATTCATGGACCAGCTGCCAAAGACGAGAAGTGGCAAAATAATGAGGAGACTGCTGCATGCAAAAGAATGGGGCGAAGAAATTGGTGATGTTTCTACACTCGAAAATGATTGAACGAAAGCATTACTATTTATAAAAATAACCTTAAACAACAGAAATATGGGAAAGATGAATATTGACGAAATGAAAGACCTTGTTTTAAATTACGTGATTAAAGAATACATAGATGATGAGGATACAGAAATAACCTACGATACACCATTAATTTCAAGCGGGTATGTCGATTCATTCTCAATGGTTTCATTGCTGGTTTTTCTGGAGAACAAGTTCAAGATTAAGATTCCAACCAGCAAGGCAACTCCTGAAGCTTTCGATAGCGTCAATAACATAGTTGCTCTTGTCAGTCAATATGTGGAATAGTCCGGCTCTGGTCAGACATAAGAGGAATACAATTCTTTTTGATACAAAAAGGTTTTGTTATAACAGGTTGCATCCCACCTTATATATACGAATATGATATTTAACTCCATTGCATTTGCGGTTTTTTTACCTGTTGTGTTTCTACTCTATTGGTTTGCAGTAAACAAAAATCTGAAACTTCAGAATGTCTTTCTTTTACTGGCCAGTTATTTTTTCTATGGTTGGTGGGATTGGCGGTTTCTTTTTCTCCTGATCTCCGTTGCCATTTTTAATTATATAATTGGGATCAGAATTGACAAAGATAAAACAGGTAAGACAAGGGGAATATGGCTGGTATTGGGATTACTGGTAAATCTGGGTGTTCTTTGTGTTTTTAAATATTATAATTTCTTTATTGATAGTTTTATTGATCTTCTATCCTTGTTTGGTTATGATTTGCCCAGATCGACAACACGAATCATTCTGCCGTTAGGAATAAGTTTTTATACGTTTTTATCCTTAAGCTACATCCTGGATATATACAAAAGAAATCTGAAAGCCCACAGAAATATCATTGAGGTATTGCTTACCCTGGGTTTTTTCCCGATTATCCTTGCGGGTCCTATTCAACGCCCCATTACCTTGTTACCCCAGATTACAAAAAAACGGGAATTTGACTATCACAAGGCAACGGATGGGCTTAAACAAATTTTGTGGGGCTTATTTGTGAAAGTCGTAATTGCTGATAATCTGGCACCATCTGTTGACACTATATTTAACAATTACACCGGGTATTCCGGCAGCACATTGTTGGTAGGGGCTGTCTTATATGCTGTTCAGATTTATGCAGATTTCTCAGGCTATTCGCACATGGCAATAGGAACAGGAAGACTATTTGGATTTAACTTAATGCAGAATTTTGCATATCCGTATTTTGGAAGGGATATTTCCGAATTCTGGAAAAGATGGCATATTTCTTTAACAACGTGGTTCAGGGATTACCTCTTTTTACCATTATCTGTTACAGTTTCCCGGGGTATTAAAAAAGAAAAAGTGTTTTTTATCAAAGCAGACTTGTTTATTTATATTACCGCAAGCATCGTGACCTGGTTTTTAACGGGTTTATGGCATGGTGCAAACTATACATTCATTGTCTGGGGTATGATTCACGGATTTTTCCTGATCCTTTTTCAATGGCAGAAGCAACCGAGAAAAATACTCTTCAAAAGAATCGGGATAAAAAACAGCAATTTGGTTATAGTTTTTCTTGATACTATGGTGACCTTGTTTATTGTATTGCTTGCCTGGATATTTTTCAGATCTGAAAGTATTGCACACAGTTATGCCTTTCTGGACCAGATGTTCTCACCTTCATTGTTCGAGCTTCCTTCTGGTATGTTTAAAACGGGTTTAATCTGGAGTGTATTGTTTTTAATAGCTGAATGGATTCAGCGTAACAAACAACATGCGTTACAATTCGACAAATTACCGGTTTATATAAGATGGTTCGCTTATTATGCAGTATTGTTCCTTATTTTTAATAAGGGTGGTCAGCAGGAGACTTTTATCTATTTTCAATTCTAGTGAGTATGGTTATAAAGAAATTTCTTTCCCGTATAGGATTGTTCTCAATTCCGTTTTTTGTTATCGCTTCAGCTGTGTTTATTATCGACCCCTATAACTATTTCTTTTCGCATAATTTCATATCCGATGAAGTGAAGTTTCATGTCATTAACAGAAGTGCTGAATCTATGCCACGTGGCAATACATTATGGAAAATGATAAAGTTTAAGAAACACCCTGTACCGAATGTCATTATTGGCGAATCCAGGGCATATGATCTGAACGTTGATAAAATCAGGAAAATAACAAATCTTGCGTATTACAATTTTGGAGTTCCCGGAGGTAATTATAATTCCATTATTGAAACATTCTGGTATGCCAATGAGATTATTAAGCTCGAACGTGTTTATATTCAGGTTGGATTTCATAATTATTCTGCCGATTGCAGTTATAATCTGATGTCCGATGCACAGAAAGTATGCAAGAGGCCTTACTTATTCTTCTCAAGGTTTTACTTTTTCGAAGAATCCGTATTGGATTTCTATTATTCGATCACAAAAAAATCGTTGGATCCCGAGGAAGAGAAGTTCAATCTTAAAACCTGGAATACGATCCTTGAGAATCAGGGTGAAAGTTATCTTAAATCCATGAAATACCCCGAAAAATATTATCGTGAGCTAAAGAAAATATCCGATTATTGCAAGGTTAATGATATTGAATTGAATTTTATCATCTTTCCCGATCAGCAAGATTTTCATGATTTAATTCTAAAGCATTCTCTTGTTGATATGTATAATAAATTCAAAGCTGATATGAAATCTTTGGGAAGGGTTTACGATCTGGACGAGTTTTATTCAGCGATAAGCAAAAAGAGATCCAATTATCGGGATATCTTTCACTTGCAGCATTACCTGATTGATACCTATGTCGTTGAGAATGTATGGAGGAAAAACTGAGTTATCATAAGAATCACCAGGTTCCACGTTAAACGACAAAAGCAAAAAGATCATTCCTTCCCTCTTCATCTGAAAGGTTGCTGCCTCTTATCTGAATATCCTTGTAAATATATTGTTCCTCCTGTCATCGGTATAGTATTTCTTATCGTATCCGTATTTGAATGCTTCGCGACTGATATCAATATCGTTGATGAGAATCGAAATGTTGGAAAACTTGTTGGATGTAAGATTTTTTAATGTTTGTTTAAAAGTTTCCTTAATGGTCTTGTTTAATCTAACGATAAATATGTTCAGATCGGCATATTTCATCAGCAGGTATGTCTCAGTGAGAATACCGGCAGGAGCGGAGTCAATAACAATATAATCATACATTTCTTTTAATTTGTCAATAAACTCAGCAGTCCGCTCAGAACTGATCAGTTCGGCCGGGTTTGGGGCAGCCGGACCTGCGGAGATAAGATCGAGATTTTCGACGTGGGTAGGTATGATAATATCTTCAATGATAGCCTTATCAATTAAATAGGAAGTGATCCCAATCATATTACTGGATCCGAATTCCTGGTGGATCTTTGGTCTTCTCAGGTCAAATTCGAGCAGAACCGTTCGGTGTCCGTTCAAAGCAAAGATAGATGCAAGATTCATGGAGCAGAATGTTTTACCTTCACCACTGGCCGATGAACTCAGCAATAACACCTGTTTTTTGCCACCTTCCGAAAAGAACTGGAAGTTTGTACGGATAGCCCTGAAACATTCTGTTACAGAGGAATTTGGATGCTCATTCACAACTATTTTTGCGCGGCGGTAACTGTGAAATACCTTTCCGATAATTGGATAGGGTACCATAGATTCTACTTCATCACCTTCTGAAATTTTATTATTCAGAAAATCATAGCCGAAGATAGCCAGACTGGGCAGAAGAAATGCCAGCACCAGGGCAATCAGATAATTGAGCGTATTCATGGGTGAAATTTTTGAGACTACTGCAATCCGTGCAGGATCGATTATTTCGTAATCCGGCAGACTGGATGCTCTTTCAATCTGGGCTTCTGAACGCTTTTGCAGCAAAAAAGTATAAATCTCATCGTTGATCTTGAATTTACGTTCGATACCCTTTAACTGAAGCTCTGTTTTAGGCATCTGTGAGATCTGTGAAGAAAGCTTTGAAATCCTGTAATTAATTTCATTCACTGACATATCTAATGTGTTCAGTGTGTTGGTAACATTTTCTCTAAGGGTTTTCCTGAGGTTTTCAATTTGCAGATTAATATTATTGAGATATAGATTCTGCCGACTATCACCATCTCTCATCAGGCTTGCCCTTTCAGCACTTAACGAAATCAACTGTGAAACGAGATTGGTTAGAATGGGATCGACAACATTCATTGAAGAAGGTGATGCCAGGTCGGTAACACTTTCGTTTGACAGATTATCTTTAAGATAACGGTAATACCTTCTTTGTGCATCCAGGTTAGCTTTTTCTGATTCAAGCTGGGTCAGCAACTCAAATGCCTGTTGTCCCTGGAAACCCAAGTCCATCACACTATGGCTGGAGCGAAAGGTTTTCAGACGTGATTCTGCAGTACTTAATGAATCAGCTATTTCTGAAATCTGAGAATCGATGAAATTAATAGTGCCCAGGGCCATTTTGCTTTTTTTCTCAAGGCTTCTGTCCATATAAACTGAAGTAAGTCCGTTCAGGAATTCAGTAATTCGCTGTGGATTGTTCCCCTTTAAGGAAATGTTGATCAGGGTTGAATTTTCCGTGATCTGTTCTGCCTTCAGATTGTTAATATATTCGAGCGTGAGATAATTGGTATTATTAAAATAAAATGCCAGATCATAATTATCGGTAAATGCTTTACTGAAGTTCTCGGTTTTCTGTATCCTGAAATTAAAATAGCGGGTTTTCACCTCATCACTGAATCTGAACCTGTTTTTGAAAAATATATTCTCTGTTGAAATAACCTGATCATCTATGTAATTATAAATGTCAATATTTTCTCCTTGCGTTTCCAACTGGTATTCATTCTCATTCAGAAAAACAATTTTAAAAACCAGATAAACAGCCTGAGGCAAAGAAGGATCAATATTTACCCTGATGGGCGAATCATCGTATAATTCGGTTTTCCTGGTAAAGGGGGTATCATAAAACAACTTGGCAAGATTGTTGTTGCGACTGCAAAAATAGGTTGTCTTAAGATCAAGTTCACCGATTACCTTTTTTACTAAACTGAATGATTTAATAATTTCAACCTCGTTTTCAATAACATGCTGATTCCTTATAAATCCCATTCCCTGAAACAAATTATTTCCTCCACTGCCCATTAAGGTATTCTGGTTGTTGTTGGCTATGTATACGACAGTAGAGTTTTTATAAACTTTCGGCGAATATCGGTTAACCAAAAATGCCGCCAGCAATAACAAAATTGAAAAAAACAGATAAGTTCTTCTGAATGAGTATAACCGATGAAATATTTTTTTATAATCGATAATGTTAGTATGAGCTTCATTCGTATTTTTCATTTGCGCTACAGTATTATTTGGCAGTTAAAACTCGTTAAAATTATTCCTTTGTGGTTAAAGACTCGTAAAGAATTATGGACGATAATAAGGTGGTAACACTACCCAGTAAAGAAGACACGATTTGGAGTGTGTAATCCCTTAATGAACGGTATTTTGCATTAATAGGATTAATGATAATGATATCGTTGGGCAGGAGATAATAATACTCTGAGGCCACAATGTTTTTATTGGTAAGATCCAGATAATGATATTTTATCTGATTGTCCTTTTCACGTATCAGCGTAACATCAGAGAGATCACCATAAGGTGTTGTCCCGCTGGCAAAGCCGATCGCCTGAAAAACGGTGATTTTTTCATCATAAAAAGAAAATTGACCGGGCCTGGAGATCTCACCAAGAATCGTTATTTTATTACTGACAAAGCGGACGACCACAGAAATGTTATTGAGATAGACTCCGAGTGATTTTTCAATTTGCTCTTTGGCTTCGTTTATGGTAAGACCTTTGACATTTATAGTGCCGATAAACGGCAGGTTTACATTTCCCTTGTCATCAACAGAATAACTTATTAATTCCGTTTCAAATGTAGATGAATATCTTTCATTGAATATGCTGTTGGTACGTTCATCCAGACTAAAGATCTTAATATACAGGTAATCATATGGCTGTATCGTTTTTTCTGACCTGTCGTTGTAATAATCATTCTTTTCAGCTTCGGGGCCCCTGTTGTTGACATATTTTAGTTTTCTGGTGGGTGTACAGGCAACAAAAACACACAGAATACCTAACACCAACAAATTGTTGATGACTAATTTACGATTCAGCATTTTTATTTTCATTAATTGTTGACCATTGATAATGTAACCTGCTAATTTAGTAAAACAATCATTGCTAATAAAAAAAACTTATTTTTTTGCCAACAAAGGTTTGGGATTGTTAACTATTCTTTCTTGAGGTGATACGATTTACTTAGGATCCTGTTCCGTATAGGACGGTTTTGATCGTCCGGAATAGCAGTTCAATGTCTTTCTTTATTGACCAGTCATCAATATATTGAATATCAAGCTTCATCCAGTTTTCAAACCTTACTTCATTTCGATTTGGAATTATTTGCCATGTACAGGTAATACCGGGCTTAACCGATAATCTTCTTAGATGCCACCGCTTGTATTGTTCCACTTCTTTGGGAAGCGGAGGCCTTGGCCCTATCAACGACATTTCTCCTTTCAGTACATTGAATAATTGAGGTAGTTCATCCAAACCGGTTTTCCTTAAAAATGATCCGACAAGGGTGATCCTGGGATCCTTCTTTATTTTGAAAGCAGGACCATCGCTTTCATTTTGTGCCATAAGTTTTTCTTTCAGCTCTTCAGCATTGGCCACCATGGTTCTGAACTTATAAATATAAAATTTTCTGCCTCTGAGGCCCACTCTTTCCTGTTTGAAAATTATGGGTCCTTTTGACGTGACCTTTATCAGAATGGCGATCAAAAGCATGATGGGAGAAAGCAGGAAAATAATTACAAAGGAGATCCAGAATTCCGTAAACGACTTCCAGGTAAGTGCCAGATTATTTTTTGGTGTATTTTTAAATGTGATAAAGGGTGTATCGTTATAATGAGTAAGACGAATATTCGAATTATGCTGAAAAGGCATAACGGATCGCAACCGGAATGTAACACCAATTTCTTCACACATCTCAACCAGCGAATGCATCTTTTCTTCATCAATTTTGGCACAGCTGTAAACAACTTCATCAATAATGTCGATATCCAGCAGATTCTTAATGCTGATTTTATCGGGATAAATCCGGATGGAATCACCGTATTCCTTTCTGATGGCCAGTGAATCAGATATTATTATCAGGATCCTGAATCCCCATTCTTTATGCTCCATGATGGAATCAATAAAAGATTTTGAACTGGCATCGGCATATACTATAATATTACTTACATTGTGTCCGTTTGCCCTGAAATACTTAAAAACTTTATAAGTAATAATTCTGAATATGTATAAGGAAAATAAATTAATGATTGAGAATGAAATGATTACATAGTGACTGAATAATGTCAGGCCAAAAATATGCTTGTACAGGAACATCAAGGCAAAGCCAATGGAACTAAAATTTAAGAAGTTAATAAAAATGGATGCATACGACCTGGTTTTTGGTATTTGAGCCAGGTTTAAGGTTTGAAGCAATATAAACCAGGTGGGAATGATGAGCAGGAGCATGTAAACATACTCTTTTGAGAATGCAAAGTATTCTTGATTGAAGATGTTTGTAATAAAATATGCCAGAAAAAAGGATAAAATAGTAACAATAATTTCAAAGATGGCAAATATTGCACTTTGATCCTTTTTTCGCTGTTTGGTTTTTGTCATTTTGAGTAACGCATAGTTTTCATATCAGGATCAAAATTACACCAGTTTTACCTGATCGGGATCATTTATATACCATTATTTTAGGGGTTTTTGACAAAATGCATAAAAGTTGGGATAAGTGTCCTATTTTATTCATCGGAGTTGTTTATTACGTATTATAAATTCATTCAATTTGCTGGTAACAACTTAATAATTTTTGCTTAAAAGAATTAAAAACCAATTATTAACATCAGCAATTTTAATATTAAGTATTGATAATCAATTATTTAATTGGACATTTGTATCAATGACCTTAAGATTCAAGTATACAAACTATAATTAGGGTTTTTATGTTGAAATTTAAAAATCTATTTTCAATCTTACTTGATAAGAAATTCAAAAGAATTCTTATATATTACAATATCAATTGTTTAACTATTGTCAAAAAAAAGAATCAGGGATTCTTTTTTTTATTATTTTCAACCCGTTAAAAACCATAAGACTATGCGCATAAGTTTTTTTTCTTTCGCAACATTAACAAAGGCTTTACTGAACCTGCTTTTTCTATATATTTCAATGAATGTATTCTCAGGCGAATTTTTGGTGATTAATCAGACAATTACCAAGACTATGAGTTCGACCAGTGGTTTTTACTTTTTTCAACCGCCTGCTGGTGTACCCTCAGATTGGGAATCGCCTGATGATTATTTCAATGGACAATTCTATACCCGGTATGAAATCATAAGTATAGCATCCGATGAACCTATTGGAATACAATTCGGTATTTGGCAGAACCAACCGGGGGAAACATACGACTCCGAGACGATGGAGAATCTTCGTAAAATATATACAGGAGCAGGTACTGTTATTACCAATCATAGTAGTCCAAGCACATGGTGGCACAATCATGACGGTGTCGATTTCGGGCGTGTATACGATTTTGACCGGTTGGGCATTGTATTGTGGTGTCTCAGTCCGCAAATATATATTGCACCGGCCAGTTGGGGTGGTAATGCAGAAGTGTGGGATACCCGCGACAGATGGTTTCCCTGCAGCATAAAAGTTACGGTGGTCGCCGTATCTGCCGGGAGTACTTTCTCGGGCTGGGACAACTATGTTACCCCGACTCCGTCTTTTACAATAAATTATTCAACCGAAAAAACAAATCAGGCAGTACCATCAACCGTAGAGTATTCATATTCGTCATCTATGTCACCGGCTTATCCGGGCACAGGTGTTGCTTTGAACTTACTCCCCGGACAGGATGTGTATTTCAGATACATTGGCCAGACCGGTGTTCGACACCTGGATGTGCCATCCAGGCCTGCAGCACCGGCAATTACCATTAATTATCCGGACGAGGTTACTTCATCCGTTTCCAGCACCATGGAATATTCTGTCAGTTCCTCCATGTCTCCAGCAACTACAGGGGCAAACTCGGCTGTAGATTTGACACCAGGAACCGACCTTTACATACGGTATAAAGCTACCACAAGCCAGTTCAGTTCCAATATTCAACACCTGGATGTGCCTTCCAGATCCGCAGCACCGGCAATTACCATTAATTATCCGGACGAGGTCACTTCTTCCGTTTCCAGCACCATGGAATATTCTGTCAGTTCCTCCATATCTCCAGCAACTACAGGAGCAAACTCGGCTGTAGATTTGACACCTGGAACCGACCTTTACATACGGTATAAAGCTACCGTAAGCCATTTCAGTTCCACTATTCATCACCTGGATGTGCCTTCCAGGCCTGCGGCACCGGCAATTACCATTAATTATCCGGACGAGGTCACTTCATCCGTTTCCAGCACCATGGAATATTCTGTCAGTTCCTCCATGTCATCAGCAACTGCAGGGGCAAACTCGGCTGTAGATTTGACACCGGGAACCGATCTTTACATACGGTATAAAGCCACTGCAAGCCAGTTCAGTTCAGCTATTCAACACCTCGATGTGCCTTCCAGACCTGCAACTTCCTCTTTTTCTTTTGATTATTTGACTGAGAAGACTACAGAGGATGTTTCACCGGATACAGAATATGATATCTCGGATGACTTCAGTAGTCCCCAAGGTGGAACAGGGAATCAGGTTACGGTAACACCCGGAGAGGATCTGTACTTCAGGAAGAAAGCCACTTCTTCTTCTTTCGCCTCACCTGCTTTTCATCTTGTCGTTCCTTCACGGCCCGGACCTCCATCGGTAAGTGTTGATTATAGGAATGAAAAAACCACGTTGATTGACACCACAATGGAGTGGTCTTATGATTCCTTATGGTTATCGGTAACACAGGGAGATGGAGATGCAATCGATGTGACGCCCGGTACTGATTTGTACTTCAGGTTTAAAGCCACTGTGGACTTTTTTGCATCACAGCCACAGCATCTGGAAATTCCGGGACGGCCGGCAGTACCCGTTTATACCATTGACTTTTTCGGTGAGACAACCAACGAAGCTGTTGCTGAAGGTGATGATTATTCAACCAACGGTGATTTGAATCCGTCAACTCCGGGAACGAATGCAAAGCTTACGGTTACACCCGGCATTACACTTTATTTCAGAACGCGGTTCACAGACAGTTCGTTTCAATCAGCCATGCAAGCCCTTGATGTTCCGGAGAGACCTGTAAAACCTTCATTCAGTATTGATTATGTAAATGAAACCACTGCTGAACCTGTAGCTGAGAATATCGAATATTCAACTCTTCCCGATTTTTCCGAAGCGATGACAGGACCGGGAGAGACAATCACAATCGAAGCCGGACAAATAGTATTTTTCAGACATATTGCCGACACTTCATCGTTTCGGAGTGATGTTTTTGAATTGCATGTGCCTGAAAGGAGTTACCTTAACTATTCGGGTGCTGATACTATTTTTGATGATCACTTCGTAATAAGTGCCGTTCTTTCTGATACTACGGAAGAATTTGACTTAAATTGTCTGCTGGTGTGGAACGGAACAGCCCGGAATTTATGTGATGGTAATATCTTTGATGTTTATCCTTCATCGGAGGGCCAGGTAATTGTTATGATTCCTGCCAATACTTTCACGAACGGAAACTTTGCGTCAAACAAGATTATTGTTTTTTACAAAGCTCCGTCTTCCGTTTCTTTTGATCACATCAAGGAGCACTTCAGGGTTTATCCAAATCCAAGCAATGGTGATGTATTTATCATTTCCGAATCCGATATTCCTTATACTGTTGATGTGATTTCAACAGAAGGCAAAATACTCAAAAACTGTCATATGTGTGTCGGAAATCATTGGTTAGACCTGAGTGACCTGAAAAAGGGGATTTATTTTCTGAAAATCTTATCCGGTCATTCCACCGGCAATCATAAATTGATCCTTGAATAAATGAATCACATGTTACGCCTGGATCCAAATAAAAAATAAGGTTCATCATAATAATTCGTACCTGTTTACTGTAATTCCATATGGGGCTTTGCCCCAGACCCCCACTCCCTTTCTTGTCTTGATACAAGAAAGGAAGCAAAGAAAATCAAGGCTTCTGAAAATTTCAGTGAAAAACTACACCTCGGATTGCAGCGCAATTCAACAGATTGCAATGGATCTGCCCATGCGGCCATAAAGGTCTTTGCTGCCTTTTCCACAATCATACCTCAGACTGAATTGCTTTGACAGGCCAGCACAGAAATCCTTCGGCTTTTTTTTCTACTGAAATTTCCACATGCCGGTAAGAAATGCCACCATACTATATTAAAAACCAAGTTCTTGTCTTTTAATCTCAATGAATAGTCCACGACGGCAGAAAGGCTGAATTTTCTCTGATTTTCTTTTGTTCAAGGAAAGAAAATATAAAAGATACCTGTTCGTAGGTACACATTTTTATTATGAGCTAAAAATAATATAGAGACGTAACCTGTTACGTCTCTACTATCACGTTTCCGGTAATCTTATCGGATAATAATTCTTTCTGTTAATATCTGGCAGTTAACCGTTGCCTGAACAAAATAAATAGCTGAAGGAGCGCCGGAAAGATCAATGTTCGAACGCAACACTCCCTGACCGTCAGAATTGGCATAGCAAGTGTACAGTAACCGGCCGCTTAAATCCAGGATTTGTACCGGACACAGGGCAGAAATATTGTCCGATTTGATCATGACCTCAAAAACACCCGAAGAAGGGTTGGGATATACGGATATGTCTTTTTCCTCCGGCATCACGTTTTCAACGTTATCAAAGCCTGTGGAAACGCCCATCAACTCGTTAATACCTATATCCGGCCCATCCCCCAGTGGAATTGCCACACCTGAATAGTCGACCTTTATGCCAAGCAATTTGCCGGCATCAATTGCAGGTGACTCTTCCCTTAAGCTAAAATTCATGTTATAGGCATCAACAAACCGGGGATCAGCTGAAAAGGAATTCAGGTCAATCCCCTTGAGATTCTGATATTCAGAAATATTATCAAATTGTTGATTGCCAATCTTTATAAATCCGGATTGTTCCGGATAAAAGATATTATGGTCTGAAATCACTTTGTCAAATTCATCATTGATGGCTATATCATCGGTTCTGGTCATGTAGAAGATATTATTATACAATGTCAGCTCAGCATAAGAATTGGTAACACCCTGGCGGTTATCATAAAATACATTGTTATATACAGAAGCTACGGAGGTACTGCTGGTAATATTGATAGCTGCATTATTACCGGTGAATATATTGTAATAAACTTCTGTGTTTTGTGCGTATGAGTATATAGCTTCTTCGGTATCATAAAAGGTATTGTATTTCAGGACAACATTGTTCCCGTCCACGATGCGTACACCATTGACGGCTCCTTCCAGTTCACATTTTTCAATCGTAATGTTTTCACTGGACGCCCCGATAAAATAAATACAACTTACTGCATTTCTGCCAATTAAATGCAAACTGCTGATGGTGATATCTACTTTCTCATAAGCCCTGATTATAAATGAGTTTGTTTCACTGATAATCACAGGCAATTCTCCGTCGCCATATGCTCCGAGCATCACATTGTTGGCAAAAATATTTATTTTCTCGATCTGAGTCGTGGTCCCTTTTTTCTGTAAGTATGTATTGCCTTCTTTCCAGCTGATGTCTGACCATGAATCAAATGGGTGGTCAAGCGATCCGTCCTCCTTTGTATCGTTTTTATTGCCCGGATCAATATAAAAAGTAGTGGGTTGTTCAGCTAAGTTAACCGTTACGGTAGCGCTGTTACTCTCAGACTCATCTCCGTCATCCGTGACCTGCACAGTTAAAACATATTGTTTTGCAACGGCACTAAAAATATTCGAAGTCGTTGCCTTAAGGACACCCGAGTAACTATCAAGGACAAAAAAACCGGATTCATTACCGGAAATCAAGGAGTAAGTAAGTTGCTGACCGGCATCATTGTCATACGCGTAAACCGTGCCTATGGTCAGGTCACTGAAATCCTGCTCCTGTATCAGGAATTTCTGGTTTTCTATTTCAGGAGGGCTGTTGGTTTCAACGCTTGCCTCCAGATTAATCGTTATGGTAGCGCTGTTGCTTTCAGCCACTCTTCCGTCATCCGTAACTTGCACGTTTAAAATATATTGCGTCATTCCGGGAGTAAAAATATTCGGGGTGGTTGCCCTGAGGTCGCCGGTAAGACTGTTAATAACAAATAATCCCGATTCATTTCCTGAAATCAGGGAATAGGTAATCTGCTGACCGGCATCACTATCATAGGCGTAAACTTTACCAATATACAGATTACTGAAATTATCCTCCCGGATCAGGAATTCATGATTCTCAATTTCGGGAGGGTTATTGCTTTCGGTTTCATCAGCTGTTCTGAATTCAAATGCTCCAATGTCGGGTAAGCCAACAACAGGATATTCCATAAGATCATATTTCAATCCTACATTGGTACCTTTATCTATCGCGTTTTTGGCAGAAACCTTTAACCGGTAATCACGACCGGTATAATTCTCAAAATATTCTGAAGGGGTGATCGCGTCAATATCCACATTGTTTGATTGGGATGAAATTCCTGCAAGCGACTTATAAAAATTGTTTTTTGCAACGGAAGATGTTGTCCCGTTACAGTTAATTTCTCCGTCAACCGTATTGTTATAAATGGTTGCTCCTGATCCGACCGGAAGATATATTTCATTCCCTGTAAAGTCCGCCAATACATTATAATAAATTCTCATCCCGACAGAGCTTTTAACGGTATTAATCCCGCTTCCTTTGCCCTTAGTCATCACATTTCTCCTGATAACAGTATTGATCCCCTTATCATCTCTTATCCCGGTTGCTACATTGAGCATGTAATTATCTTCGATGGTAGTATTGTAAAATTCTTTATATCCGGTGCCGTTATCAGCAAGCCATATTCCATATCCGGTCAGATCTTTAAAATAACAATTCTTCACCGTAAGATTATCGGGGGGCATTTCGTATTCATCGCCTGCAGAGGTAACAAAAATACCAATGTTACCACCTGTTATTCTGCAATCCTCAAACGTAAGATTATCCTGTCTTACCTGTATATAGTAATCACGCCCATCCACATCACTGTGTTTAGTCCATCGTTTATCAAAATAACAATGCTTTAAAACACCTCCTGTAATGGTACTCGCAACACCTGATGCGTATCTTACAGCTTGTCCCGGGGATTTTCCAAAATAACTGTTTATAATATTGACAGGCCCCACACCTATTTTCATAAAACTTGGTTCAACACGCATACCGATAGCTCTTTCATCTTCACCATCCCCGTCTATTTCATCTCCACTCATAAGATTGTAAGAAGTCGTGTCTGCTTTATAATTAATTAGTTCAAAGCAATAAGCTATACTTGAATCAGCATAAGATGATGTGTTAATTAAAAAGGAAGATTCCACGTCTTCTTTGTCGCAATTGTAGGTTTCACAATTGTACCAGCCCATGTTATCTCCCTTTCTCCTGATTTTATAAGCAGCACCTGCGTAATCCCTTATCATGATATCATAAAAATACAGGTATTCACTTCTCAGGGATGTTTCGTATGCCTCTCCGTTTCGGGTATCCATATCAAAACAAATACCCTTTCCTGTTGCGAAAACAGGCTTATTGCCTGCACCGTAAGCGCAAATTATCAATGGATTTTTAGCAGAGGAAACAAGGGAACGCAGAAGAATATTCTCTCCTATTATGATATTGCCTCTTTTCAGACAGTACATCTTGCCCTTTTCAAAAGTAACTTTTGACAGGTTGTTTAAAGGACTTGTCCTGCTGCCGGTACCGCTACCGGCTTTATAATCCACAAAAACACAAAAGGAATTTTCTTTTACCCATACCTGAGCTGTGTCCAATTCAAAACCAATGGAAGCATCAGTAGATCTTATAATTATATTTATAATGGTATCTTGTTGAACAATTTTCCCATTAATCTTTGTATAATCTGAAACAGTTATAAGACCAGAACTCGAATTAATTGCAAAAGCATTATTGAAATTCTTTTCAATGGAGAAACTTATGGTGCCGTTTGACATCCAGGTCCATGTTTTTAACCAGACACCAACATAATCACCATTTGCCACATTTTCAGGTATTGCATATTTCTGCTTTACCGCCAGAACATAAGTACTGTCATACCCATTGCCAAAAACCTGAACATTTGAAATAAGACCTGAGAAGATTAAATAAATCAAGCCTCCTGCGCAAAATCTAACCGCTTTCATACTTGTGAGAATTACGTTTAACTTACAATCAAAGAATTTGACAGATTGTCCAATTCTTTGAATGAATATACGAAAAAATTTGACGAAAGTTACTTTTTCTTTGACGGAATATTTTGAAAAGACCTTGTCCATTTTATATAGTTTCCAACTATTTGTTTCAAAATATTTTAGGAATAGTATATAAAAATTAGTTGCAGTTGTTTCTTTAAAATTATAAAACTTTTAATAATATAACTAAATATATTTGACCAATATACGGGCTTTATTGATGGATGGATGGTTTTTTGAATATGACTCTATTCAATGAGCATTACCCATTGTCTTCCAGTACAGTTTTTCTCGGATCATATTCATAAATAAAATGAAATTTAAATATCTTTATAGAAAAATATATGGCATCAATTCCTGCAGAACCCAAAGAAGCATTTCCCTACAAACCGCCCACAGAAGAGCTCAAAGCCAGATACAAAGAACTTTTTGAGTTAAAAAAGCCAATAAAGGTGCCTTTCCCCAAGCTAATTTTTGATAAACTGTTGTCATTTATTATTTTAACCTGTTGTTTACCCATTATACTCTTTCTTATACTATTTAACTGGATAGAAGGGATTTTCATACGCGAAAACCGTGGCCCGCTGATTTTTTATTATAATGCAGTGAGCCGGGGCAAAATTTTTAAAAAGTATAAAATCCGGTTAATCAAAGAGAAATTCATCCATAAAGAATTGCAGGCAAAAGGTGATTGGCATGCCTTTATGAATGAATGGGATCCTGCCGCAAGAACATACCTTGGTAAATTTGTGAAGAAATTCTATCTGGATGAGATTCCGCAATTTTTTAATGTTCTTAAAGGGGATATGTCTATTGTGGGTCCCCGTCCAATTGCTGTCCACCACTATGAACGTGACCTGGCACAGGGGAATATTCCCCGTTCACTTGTGCGGGGTGGTTTGTTAGGTTATGGCCATGTAAGGAAAGGAACCCCTGAATTTGGTAAGCCCGAATATGAATATGAGTATGTGCATCGGTATCTTCATTATTCGCCTTTACGACTTTTATTACTTGATTTATATATTATTGGGAAGGGAATTGTAGTTATGGGAAAAGCAAAAGGATTATAGGCTCAGATTTTATTGATCAATAACAACCATGCAAATCTTACAAGATGAATCTGCCGTTTAATTCTTGAAGGTTGCTTTACCAGGCGGTATGCCCATTCAAGGTTGTTTTTTACCCACCATTCCGGTGCACGTTGAACATGGCCGACATATACATCGAAACTGCCGCCAAGGCCCTGATAAACTGCAGGATGTATCTGCATCATCTCTTCAATGAGCATCTCTTGTTTCGGTGATCCCATTGCAATAAAGATAACATCGGGTTTGCGCACGCTGATATCATCAAGCAGTGCCCGCCTTTCAGCATCGCTGCTGATAAAACCGTTGCGGTAATTTACAATATTGATACCGGGAAAATCTTGCCTGAGTTTCGCTACAGTCCGTTCAACAACCTCCTGTTGTGCACCAACGAGGTAGAAAGTTTTTTTGCCAAAAGAAGTCCTTATTATATCCAGCCATAACTCACAGCCGGGTATCTTGACTGCGTTTTTAAAGCCTTTCTTTTTTAATGCCCAAACGGCACCGATTCCATCACTATAACCTATGCTTTTGTTAAAGAGCTTCCGGGTTTGATCGGTGGCATGTAGTATTTTCTCTGCATTCACGGCGATCAGGCTCTTTTTTTCAACAAAGGCAAAATCAATCAGTTCCTTCCGCGATGAGAAACAATATGTCTTTACTCCATTAATGGTAATACTGTCCATATATCAGATCTATTAATGGTTAAACCAGTTGACCGAATCTTTTGGTGCGAATACCTTGTTTAATGATTTTTGCCGGATTACCAGCAACGATTGAATTTGAAGGAACATCTTTTGTGACAATTGCGCCAGAACCCACAATTGATTCGTCACCAACAGTAATTCCGGGCATTATAATTGCATTGGCTCCAATAAAACAACGTTTCCCAATAAAGGTATTTGCTTTAATGCTTCTTGAGAAGTCATGACTGAAAATAATTGCACCCGATGCCACATAGCTGTCTTCATCGATATGTATCCCTTGCGGATATGTTTTATCCAGTTTAGCACCGTATGATATTCTCGCTGTTGATGAAATATCCATCCTGTAAATCCTGGTAAGAACAAAATATCTTACCCCGATCGCTATCAGTCTAATTAATTCCCTGATCTTTTTCATAATTGATTACACTAAGTATATAAAAACTTATCCCGTAAAACATCCATGCATTTGGCCAGCGCATATACTGAATTTTAACGTTGCGATTCTTCCTTTTCTGAAAATAGAAATACCCCCTTTTGTCTTGCATATTGTCAATAGCCCATTGTAGTATCTTCGTGACCAGAGGATACTGGGTCTTAAATTTATCCAGTGTATAAAATGTGGCTAAGGATTGTGCTGTGCAGTGCAAATCGATTAGGCTGAAATTATTTTCATAATATAGAGCTATCCCTGTTTGTTTATCAAAGAAATTTTCTACCCAATGGTTATATCCCTTTTCAATATTTTTCATGAACGATTCATCTGAGCAATACTTCTGATAATATGCCAGACTTTCAAGTTTAAAAGCAGTATGAAAACTATCCTTCCATTTGTTTCCTACCTGATCGCTGTGCGGAAAGGATCCGTCAGTATTTTGAAGGTCACACACTGCCTGAGCCGATTGAAATGCCAGTTTTTTGTAATCTTCATTTTTTGTGAAATGATAAAGCAGGGATAATGTTTTTGTTCCCAGAAGTGAGGCATTATAGACAGCGCGTTGATCAAGAGGTGAATATGAAAACATAAACCCCCGCTGTTTGGGAATCCGGTTCAGGTCATTTCTAATAAATTCTGCAGACGATAGAGCTGTATTTATATAAGTCTCACCCCTGGTAATTTCATATGCTTTCAGCAACGCCTCAACGACAAATGAGGTTGCAACAATTGTAGGCGTCTGATTGGGAAGGAAGAAGGCTTTGGATTGCCAGTCAAAATTATAACCCCAACATGCACCGGAATAGCCTTTAGACTGCAGAGTACATAGCAAATCGGCCAAATGGCGGATTTTTTTCAGAAACTCTTCCTGACTGCCCAAATCCTCAATGGCGGAAATGCACTGTGCATTGTAAATATTACAATATCCGGTCAGGAATAATCCAATGCCTTTGGCGTTATAACCCTTGGGAACAAGGAAAAGCCGGCGCAGATTAAGGGGACTGTGTTTGAAGAACTGTATCCATGCCATCCTTATGAGCTCACTTTTCTTCAGCAGAGGCAAAGCTTTAAATACTTTTGAGTTGAGCCCGTCATATGGATCCCAGCCTTTCCAGTCTTCCTGATAACAATAATTCTCAAGTTTCTGAAAGCTGAGTAGAACCTGTTCTGTCTTCATATATGTGCATTAGAAATTTACCTGTAAAGCCGTTTTAAGAGATTCAATCAAAGCAGGATCTGTGCTGGTTATCGCAGCAGTTTTTTTAAAGGGCATAAAAGAGGTTATTCATTAGTTTGGGAGTTGTTTCGAGATAAAAGGAATTGGTATCGAAATATTATCATAAAGATAAAAAAAAATGATAAGAATATCATTTGCATTGCGTTTATATCCAAACAATTTTAATGGATTCTGCTTCATGATTTGAAATTTGAATTTTCTGCGCTTTCCATGAGTTTGCTCATTTCCCATCTTATTTTTGTCAGGAAAAGTCTGTCATTGGTTAAAAGTACTTATCATAAACCTGAATCTGTACCATACTTATTATATTTGTTTGCTGCGAAGGAATACGTTTATAAAAAAGTGATATTCAATAAAGGCGGTTTAATGTTTTTAAGATATTTGATAACAAATTTGAAGGTTCGTACGTAGTTATTGTCATTAAAGAGTATCAATCCTCTTCTACAATGTAATTATAAAATATAGCTAACTTTCATCATATGCGATTCATAATAAATACCCTAACTCACTGGGAAGAACCACCCCGGGCCAGGCATCAGGTTACTTTTGCATTGGCAAAAAAATTTAAAGTTGCCTATGTTGCCGCTAACAATAAGGGATTTCCCAGGATTGACATAACTGACCAGAATGAGAATATTGTTCTTATTCAACCGTATTTTCCATTGGATGTCAGGATCAGATACAGAATACCGCTGTTTAATGAAATCTATCAGCTTTGGCTTTTTGCATGGCTGAAGAAAAAATATAATGATATCGAAATAATTAATTTTGATTTTTCTGCTTATTTGATTCATCGATATTTCAGAAGGGTATATTATTACTGCAACGATAATTTTGCTGCAATCAGCAGGAAAATCAATGTCTGGCCGATTTATATATACCATTCTTTTTGCGAACGGCGGCTTACCGAACGTGCGGCTTTTTGTGTTGGCACATCACCCATAATAGCCGCAAATTTGCGTAAGATCAATATCCGATCCTATGAAATACCACTGGGTGGACCCAATATTGAAGAATATCATCTGAAACCTGCTGAAAAAAAAATCAATACCAAAAGGATTCATATTGGATTAGTGGGATTTATTTCAATCGCAAATCTTTCATACCAGCTTATCAATACTATTTTATCTAAGATTGATTGTACAGTCACACTTATCGGTCCGGTTGATCGTGAATTCTATGATCGAATTATGGATAAAGAGAGGGTTGATTTAAAAGGTGTTCTGAAAGATAAAGAACTGTTGTCGGAAGTCAATAAATTTGATGTAACCGTCGCACCTTACCTCGATAACAAAATAGCTGAAGGCGGTATGCCGAATAAACTTTTTGTTTATTTGTCTATGGGGAAACCTGTTGTTGTAACTGAATTGTTATGCCTGACTCAGATGAATCTACCGGAAAAGTTTATTTATCTGGTGAAAAATAATGATGATTTCCCGGATATTATTCGCAAAGCACATGATGAGAACAATTCAGCGTTGATCCAGTTAAGGGTTGAATATGCTGAAATGAATACCTGGGATAAGAGAATTGAAAAATTCTGCGAACTTTTGTAATTAAAGCTTTTTAAGGATAAGAAGTTATGAATATAATTATAAATGCGGATGATTTCGGATTAACATGTGAGTTAAATCATTGTATTCAGGACCTTTATAATAAAGGCATCGTGTTAAGTACAACGCTTATTGCGAATAGTCAGTTTTTTGACCAGGCGGTAAGTATTGCAAAAAAATCACCGGGACTTGGAGTAGGAGTTCATTTATGTCTGGACGGACCTTTTAATATCAGTCATGAGCAAAGTTCCATAGTGAATCCTGAAAACGGACAATTTTATGATAATATTACAGCCATAAAAAAACTCAGAAGATTTGAATTCTGCCCAAATGATATTTTTAATGAGTATGACAGGCAGATTCAGAAAGTTTTAGATAATGGTATTAAGATTACACATATTGACCATCATCATCATTTTCATTTGTATTACCAGTCTCTCAGACAGATAATTAAATTATCCGGTAAGTATGGAATAAAATCGATCCGGTCACAAAAAATTTTAGTTCCGGTTAATCATCAACCCCTGAATAATGCCTATCGTTTAATTCATCAGGCATTTGTTAAAAGATATTTGAAAGTACCGGATGGCTATTTTGTATTGCTTCCGTCTCGTAACAATCGTTTTGATTTCAATTTAAAAAGACTTGAACATCTGTTGACTTGTGATTACAAGTATGTGGAGATCGAGTGTCATCCGAATAGCAGTAATGATTTTGACACACAATTCCTGAATGATCCTTCATTCATTGAATTGATAAAAACTCATACTCTTACGAATTACAGCAGTTTTTAGTCCGGAAGGACGGGTTTAACGTTTTACCACCAATTTGACTGTTTTTTGGTTTTTTCCTGATATTACCTGAAGGAAATAAATACCCTGGGGATAACGTTCGAAATCCAGGTATTTGATATACTGACTGTTAGGATCAAAGATGGATTCCTGATGAAGGATTTGCCCATATATATCTACTATTCTGATGGTTGTTTGTGGCACTAAATCCGTAGTTTCTCCGGGTGTAAGGATTAGCTTTACCTGGCCACGGACAGGATTTGGATACGCTTCTACAAGGTATGAAATATCACTCTTTTGAATACTATCGCAAGGCCCCGCGGTATAATTATTCATTATCTCAGATTGCGACAATGCTTTATTATAAATAGCAACAGAATAGAAACTACCCTTCCAGGAATGGTTCATGTCACTCTCATTTCCCAACCGCAGGTAAAAATCGTTTTTCCATGTATCCAGATCACTGGGTCTGAATCCTTCCGATGATTTTAACCCGTTTAAGTACAGGGTTTCTATTCCGAGGTTGTCTTTTACATACGAAAGGTGCATAAGGTTAATATAGGGCTGAGCATGGTCAGGCAAATAAGCCGGATATCCTGAAGGATTTGTAGATGCCGTCTGAATACGGACACTGTAATTCAGCGACAGGTTTTGAGGGTCGCCGGTAAGATCCTGATCAACCAAAAAGCCTATTTCATCATCATTGCTGGATAAGGATACGATTCTTGAGCCTAATGGGAAATCAGGTTCAAAGGGTTTAATCCAGCATTCAAAAGTAAGCTCGTTAGTTGTTTTGAGCGCCTTAATGATTTTTGTGGCTGGAGTCATTGAAACAAGCGCAGTGTTTGACAAAACGTCTAAGATGTTGTTTCTGTGCCACTTAACAGCTGACCGGTTTAAAATCTGTAAATTAACCGGTTCGCCATAACCCGACTGGTCATACACTATGTAATCCGGGTTAAAACCAAAATTGTAATATGCCACCAACCCGTCTTTTATCCTCTTAAGTTCGGCATGTGAAAGTGTGGTTGCCACATTCTTATTGCTCAGTGATGAGCTGCCGCCTTTGTTAACTGCTTTAATTGTATACTGGTAGGTAGTACTGGAAGTAAGGCAGGTATCGGTATAGGCCGTGTCATTGGCGCTTATTGTGATTGTAACTGAAGCGGCCGGTTCAACAGACAAGGAACGTGTAATAATGAAAGCATCTTCATTTGACGAGTTATCGTTCCATGAAACGGATATACTGTTGTTGGTATACTTTGTGCTTTTAAGTTTTGTTGGCGCTACTGGTGGTAGAATTCGTGGTGTAACAATTTCGATGCTGTTAGACCAGCCCGAAATGCCATCGTCGTTCCTGGCTCTTACACGGTATTGATAGGTGCTGTTCATAACAAGCCCGGTATCGGTAAAAGAAACCGTGTTAAAAGGCAGGGACAGGATATTACTGACAGTGTCCTCCGGGCCTCTGCGTTCCAGTTCAAATATAGTCTCATTGTTGGAATTGTCAGTCCAGAGAATAGTTGCTGATGTATAGGTAATATGAGAGGCGATTAATCCCGAAGGTGCCATGGGAATTTGCAGGGCAGCTGTGGTGACATCTATAACCGGCGTATAATCAGAACTGCCATCCTCATTATAGGCTCTGAGCATATAATAATAAGTGGTAAACGGCTGTAACGAATTGTCGGCATAAGAAACAACATTGGCTGCAACGGTGGCTATCTCCGAGAAACCATCTGTTGCGGATAACGAACGGTAAATTTTGAATCCTTGTTCATTTGTGGCATTGTCTGTCCAGCTCAGGGTAATGCTGTTTTTGGTCTGTGCCGGGGAGGAAAATGATGTCGGAGCAATCGGTACCTGTAAGCCCAGTGTTGCAGTCGCAAACACTGGTGTGTAGGCCGAGGAGCCATCATCATTATAGGCGTTAAGCCTGTAATAATAGGTGGTAGCCATTTGGAGCGAATCATCGGTGTACGAGGTGATATTGGCGGATAAATTCGCTATTTCCGTGAATCCACCAGAAGCAGATATAGACCTGTATATCCTGAATCCCCGTTCATTGTCTGCATTGTCGGACCAAATAAGGGTGATGGTTGTTTTGGTCTGACCGGTGGCAAGTAATGAAGTGGGGGCAACCGGAGGTTGCAGTGCCGTGGTAGTAACAGAAAGAAGTGGAGCATAGGAAGAATTGCCATCCTGGTTAAAGGCTCTCAGCTTATAATGATAAACAGTGGATGGCTGTAAGGAGCCGTCGGAATAGGTAGTTGTGTTGGCAGGTAAATCGGCAATCCGGGTAAATCCATCATTGGCCGACAGGGATCGATACAACCTGAATCCCTGTTCATTGGTGGCATTGTCTGTCCAAATCAGCGTGATGCTGTTTTTTGTTTGTGCTGAGGAGGAGAATGATGTTGGAGCAGCCGGTATTTGTAAAGCCAGTGTTGTGGCTGTAAGCACCGGTGTGTATACCGAGGAACCGTCGTCGTTATAAGCGTTGATCCTGTAATAATAAGTAGTTGCCGGTTGCAATGAATTATCGGTGTATGATGTAATGTTGGCCGACAGGGTAGAAATCAATGTAAAACCGCTGGAAGAAGATAAAGATCTGTAGATCCTGAATCCTTTTTCGATGTTGGAATTATCGATCCACTTCAGTGTGATGGTTGATTTGGTCACACTATCAACCGATAGCGATGATGGGGCATCCGGAATTATCAATGCCGTGGTTGAAACAGAAAGAACAGATGTTTCGGCAGAATTGCCGCCTGCATTATAGGCACAAACTTTATAATAATAAGTTGTTGACGGTTGCAATGAATTGTTAGTATAACTGGTAACATTGGCTGCAACGGTTGCAATCTGTGAGAAATCATTTGTGGCTGACAACGACCGGTAAATTCTGAATCCCTGCTCATTGGCAGCATTGTCAGTCCATTTTAAGCTGATGCTTGACCTGGTTTGTGCAGTTGATGACAAAGCACTTGGAGCATTGGGAATCGCGAGTCCTGAGGTGGTAACGGTAACCTGGTTCGAAACGGAAGAACCGGCTTTCAGACGATAAATATAAGTAACACCCGATTTAAGATTATTATCGGTATAACTTGTTGTGCCATAGGCCAGGGATGCGATACTTGTAAAAGTTGAGCTTCCTTCTTCCTGACGCTCCAACGTATATGTGGCGGGAACAGGGTAATTAGTCCATGACAGGCTAACGGTTGTGCTTGAGACAGAAGTGTATTTTAAGCTTTTTTTCCAATCGGTATCGGAGATGTTATGATAAGGATGCACCAGGGTCTTGCTGAATGAACTGGTTTGCTGTCCCCTGGGAACATCCAATACATTATCCTTGTATGTAAATAAAACAAAATTATCGACATCAAGCCATTCATCCCGCAGAGGATTAAAAACATCCTCAGCTCCTCCAAAAAAAGAGCTGTTACTTATATTATCAATCGTTATGTCGTCGAAATTGCGAAAATTGAAATTCTTAAGTTGTATGATCAGCTTATCATTTACAAATCCTTCAATGATGCCATTGTGATCTCCAACATCATTCTGAACCGTGTTTAATACAATTCTGAATGTTATATTGTACCATTGTCCTGAAACAAATTGAAAATTAGGCCACAAAAATCCATCGCCATAAATAGAGCTTCGGTCCTGGTGATACACATAAAAAATAAGTTTGCCATCCTCTGCCCACATCCCTCTGATGGTGAATCCGTCATCGTAAGCCGGCTGAGTTCCGGCATAAACTGTGCCGCCGGTAACGCCCGGTACTTTCCCACCTAAGACCCATATAAAACCGGGTTTAAAACGAAGGTCGTATGAAAAATACAGTTCGGTAATTGAACCCGAAAGTGCAGTATTCCATGTCCATCCACTCTCAGCCGCACCAATTTTTCCTTCGGGATAATATCCTCTCATGTATTTTCCATGACTATCACCATCTGTAAGAATATCTAATTCACTTAACCGCTCAGTAGATTGCGGGTACCTCCAATCCCGGTTTAATTCGTCAAGTAAATAGTCCCCAAGTTGATCATTATTGAAATTGGCTTCGAAAATAAAATTAAAATTGTCTCTCGAAGGTAACTGGCAAATTGTAACCTGTTCATTCTGAGCAAACAGGATAATCGCAGCAATTAATGTTAAAACTTTCTTATGGCAATATATCATATTAGATGTGGGTGCAAATTTACCAGGTTACAAAAGTATAAAAAAAAAGATATAATCCAACTTATGTCTTCTTTTAACAAGGGATATCATTACATGATAACATATCATCATGAGCAGCCCATTTTCAAGCTATAGGTATAAATAACCGATAAACTGTTACTGTATTGATATTCAAGATTTTCTGCCTCGTTGGCATATTATCATGGAGGATATGTAGCCGACAATCCTCAGAAATACACGTTATATTTTAACCTGTAATTCTATTCTCTCAGAACCTATTTGCGTTATTCATTTTCCGAGATCCAACCGGCTATTTTCATACCGAAGTTTTCCCAGCTGTTTTCTTCTATATAGTTACTGATTTTTTCACTTTTATTGAATGTGGAATTTAGCTGGGAATTTATTTTCTCAATTAATTCATCATAGTTTTCGAAAACATTGATTAGATCTTTCCGGTATACATCTTTAAAAGCACCTGTATTTGGGCCGATAACATTGGCTCCCCGGGAAAGTGAATGAATCAAAGCACCGGAGCTGAGTACACTGTTTTCATTGTAAGTAAACAAAACGATATGAGACTGACCAATTAATTCATTTAAGGTTGAATCTTCAACAAAATCATTAACAATTTGAACCGTATCGGACCTATATTTAATAAGTTCCTTTTCATACTCTTCAGGAAAAATCTTTCCCACGATTAGTGTCCTGTATTTATGAATTATGTTTTTTGATTCAAGGTATTGCAAATAGGTATCAATGCCTTTGTAGGGACGAATGGCACCCCAAATCAGAATATCATATTTTTTTTCCTTAACGGCTGGTGGTAACGCATTTTTTCTGAAAGGATGGGGGATATAAAGAGTTTTGCCTTTAACCAAAGGTTCATTATTTAGAATATTTATTCCTTCTGAAGAATGACAAAGGATCAGATCAGCATTTTTTAATATAATCTTTCTCAGGAACTTCTTTAAAAGCCTATACGTATTATAATGTGATTCCTTATTGTGCAAAGTATAAAATATCGTGATTCTTTTTCTTTTCATCAAAAAAACCAGTATCATGAAAAAAATGACCTGAAGCAATCCACCCCTTTTGTCAGGTAAATCCTCGATCCAATTAAAAAAGACGATATCTATCTTATTGAGGTATGCATACAAATTCAATATCCCGGTCTTCGAAGGATTTGATATATTAATAAAATTAATATGATTGGAAAGACTGGCAGTAAAATCGTCGAGGTATGGATTCGCAGACATCCTTGCATAGGGATATATATAGGCAGTCTTCATAATTAGTATATTCTTTTCTTCCTGACACCAAGAAATTCGAGTACTTTCCATTTAAAGAAACCTCCGAATATCAGGCAATATCTCCAATAAAGGTAAAGAAATGCACGGTAGGATTTTGCATATAACCTGTAAAACATAAGGTTTTTTCTGAAATTAATTTTTGAACGGTTATCCGTCATTAATCGTAATAACTGTTTAAAACTTCCTGAATGGTCAATACCTGAACTCTTTGTTCTGTTGTATATCTTTAACGCTGGATGAACAATAACACTATAGCCTTTCCGTTTTGCCCGGTAGGTGAAATCGCTATCTCCATGATATTGCGGAAAATTAATATTGTCCCAATATCCGATCTTTTCAATAATATTTCCGGGGATAACAGTTCCCATGCCTGCTAACCAATCCACCTCAAGAGCTTTTTCGTATTTTTCATCGTTCTTTTCAAAGTAACCAAACATTCCGTGTTTCCCGGAAACAGGATCAAAATATCCTCCCATAGACCAGACTATATCGGGTTTTTCGGCTACCAATATCTTCGAACCGATAATGGTCTTGTTGTTGCTGTTTTTTAGAATATGCAATAATGTCTGAAAATAGTTTTTTACAACGGTTATGTCGTTGTTCCAAAGTAAAATATAGTCTGTTTTCAATTCTTCCAGTGCATACTTAACTCCCAGGTTCACACCACCACTCCACCATAAATTACCATTCCCTTGTAAAATATGAACCGCAGGATATGTCTCGGCAACCCAGGATGCCGTGCCATCGGAAGATCCGTCGTCAACAAGAACAATGGGGAATGCACATTCATGAATGTCTTTTACGTTGTCCGATAAATCAAATAACGTTTTCTTTGTAAGTTCGAGACGGTTATGAACAGGAATAATTATGGCTATTTGCATATTTTAACTATGTGTAATCGCTTATATGTCTTTATAGTATTTATTTGATCCCCAAGAGAATAACATATTGTATGATCCTATCATTTACCTTTTTCTTATGGGATTGAATTCTTTGGATTTTTTTGTGATGTAAAGAATGCCGAATTTCGGGACTTCATAAAAATAGTTCAGCCACGGCCACCGTAAAAGTCTAAGCGACAGAAACATGGCATACCAGTTGTTGAATGAGAACTGAACAAGAAATCTGACCATCAGGATCCCTACCAGGCCGTATAGTGGCAATACATAAAAACCTAAACCAACAATAAGTGCTCCAGCGAGAACAGACGGGATCAGAAATGGGACATGGTTCGTTGATGTATAAATGGTACCATGAAAAGAAGAATGCATATCCAACAGTATGGTCAGACACATTAACAGGAATAACCAGGGTTCAATAAAGCGGGTGGTCGTATCAAGGAATTGCAAAGCCCAATTACCAAACAGGACAAGAATTATGCATGCCAATACCATTAAAAAAACGCCGACAAAGATGTACTCAGAAGATCTCGCTTTAAGATCCTGTAATTTTTTTTGAGCAGCAAGCTTATAAAGAGAAGGTATATTTGCGAAGAAAGGAGTTTGTGCAATACTTCTGACAAACGTAATAATTCGGGTCGTAAAAAGGAAGCTGGACATTAATTTTGTATCAGAAATCTGAGCTATAATGATGGAATTACCGGAATCAACCAGGTAATTCCCCCAGAAAATGCCGGCTAGTTTCCAGGTTGCAGGCCAGATGGACCAAAATATTTCTTTATTGAAATAATAAGTGTCACGGATTGTAGCGTTATTTTTTTTAAACCACTTCAGGGTAAAAACACGTAAATACCAGATTTTAATAATGGATTCTGCAAACATCACTGCAATGAGCGCAGCCGGTTTCATCTTCAGGAGAAGCAATATTATGAATAACACTATCTTGACCACGTTCAATATGGTATTTACACGGGCTTCCATAGCTACAAATCCCAATCCACGAATAAAGGAGCTCCATTTTACTGTCAGGATGGTTACATAGCAATAGGGAACCATTAAACCAAAAGCCAGCCAGAAGTCAAACCGGTGACCGGAAAGTTTCATGACATTCCATACAAATGCCATACCGGCTGTCATTAACATGATTATTACCAGCATCCCAAGAAATAAATAAACCCGGTTTGAAGTAGTTAAAAGATCTATTAATTTGGGTATATTGGGACTGGCATTTTTTATTTCTTCCTTATTCTCATATTCTTCTTTCGTTTTTGGAATGGTTTCCGACCCGGCGTAAAAATAAGCAACCGCTCTTACCAATACAGATCCAAATCCTGAATCAGCCAGCAGGGCAAAACCGACGATTGTACTCGTTAAAAACCAAAGGGATTGTTCAATTTCAGAATATGCTGTAAGAATTAATGGTATAACGAATATTAAGCTTCCAAACCTTACAAAATTTGAAGCCCATGACATTATGGTAGGACTGTTATAAACTTTTTTTAGCATTTCCTTAATTTCTGAATGTTGGTTCGAATTTCCTTAATTTTTTTCCTGGAATGCAACAATTCAATTAAATACGATCTGGTTCTGATAAAATGCATGATTTTTTTATCGTATCTGTCTTTCTGAAAAAATAATAAGGATTTCAAAGGAATACTTCGAATAAGTCTATAGACATAATACATTATATGCAAAAAGTATGTTGAAAGAACAAGCCTTTTTATATAATTATATCTGTTTTCATAAATACGATATTGATAAGCAATTACATCATATCTGCCAAATGCTTTCATCAATCGGATAAGGTAAGGCAGATTGATTCGGGACGCCGGCATATAATGTTTAAACGTTATAGATGGAGAATACCAAAGCTTATGCCCTCTTAATACCATTGCCTGACAAAGTTCATTGTCTTCTCCCGAAGAAAGTGATTCCCCTTTTCTTCCCGAAAGATTGAATTTAAATCCTGCTTTTTTCAGTTCTTCCCAATATGTTTTCCGTATTACAGAAGAAGCTCCGTATAGACAATCTCTCGAAGGGCCCAGATATCCATCTCCTTTTCCCTGTGGGCCAATTCCATAGGCAGTTTCAATATACTTAAACCATGATGGCGGATCTTCTTCAAACACTCCTTCTCCTTTGGCGCCACACACTGCTACATCAGGATGGTTGAACATAACATGAAATACTTTATATACGTAATCCCTGCATACCCAATTGTCATCATCAACAATGCATACATATTCGTATTGAGCTTTTCCGAATCCGGATTCAATGGCATTGGTTTTACCCGGTCTGGGTTCGTGCAACAGGGTATATGTAATATTGCTGTCCTTTAAAAGTTTTTCAGCTACCTCACTGGTATTGTCTGTAGAGGCATTGTCAATTAAAAGAACTTCCCAATGGATATTTTCTGTATTTATCTGATCCTTAAATGCATTAAGTGTCTGATGAAGTCGTTGAGAACCATTATACGTGCATATGAGTACCGATACCCCAGGTTTAATTTCCGGTTGAACCATAATAATTTGCTTTAATACAAGACGTATATAGTAGGAGCAGCGAAAGTACTTCAAATCATCTAATCTCACAAATAATTTGGACTAACGGTCTGTAATTTGTGATTAATGGATAAGATTCTGATCTGTATTAATTCAGATAAGGTTAATTCTGAATAGGTAATGGGCTATTTTCTGAGAATATTTATTGCTTTGAGTTTTGAATACGAGAGTAGTCTTCTATAGGTATTGAATACTCTGACCAGAAACTTATAACGTCGTAATTTCTTTGCCGTTGAAAGCTTTTTTTCTATCTCGGGTTCAAGTGTAAACTTGAATTCCGGATAGTTTGACTGAAAATGAGATATATTTTGAACCAAAGATTGTCCGATGGCTAATCGGGTGATAAAATGAGCATGGGCAATATCTTTTTTCATATTAAACCTGTACCTGAATACATTATTTATCATATCATTTATTAGAAGGTTCGTTGATTGCGAAGCAGAAACACGATAAAAGGCCAGTTCCTGGTTAATCATTACAAAATTTGTTTCCTTTGAATAGCGGTACCAGAAATCAAAATCGGCAATAGGATGCAGCTCAACCTTAAAGCCTCCTATTTTAAGAGCAATATCTTTTTGAACAATCATTCCGGGGAAGGCGGGATTAGAAAAATAAAAGTAGGCAGGTTTTAAGATTTTAATATCATTGGTAAGCTTTGTTATCTGATGAATGCCTTCCCATTCCTCTTGCCCTACATGAGCCTGACAGGCAATTCCCCCGATTTGATCAGGATACCGGTCCAGCAATTCTTTCGCAAATTCTACCAGCTGACAATGTAGCGCGTCATCATCGTGCAAAACTGTAACCCATGGGGTTTCAGCATACCGGAAACAATTATTGAAATTCTCGTCTTGCGGCACGGTGTGATCCGTTTTGATATATTTAATCAGCGGATTATTGTACTCATCAACAATCTTCTTGAATTCATCATGCGGCGAATTGTTGTCAATTAACAGAACTCTGCATTTAACAGTCTGATTAACAGCACTGTTTAAAGCACTTCTGATGAAATCAGTCCTTTTATAGACGGGTAACGCGATGGTTATTTGATCTTCCATATTGATCTGTTAAATTAATTTGTAGCCATGTAACTATTTATCAACTCAACCATAAGGCAGTTAATATTCAATAGGGGTCAAAGACCTTATTATAATTATTTCAGGCAGAATGTTTATCCGCGTCCATAATGTAAAACAAAAAGCACATTTTAACAATTCCGGATGCTCCAAGTCCGGCTCCGGTAAATAAAGTCATTATCGACATGAGCGCACTATACCGGATAAATGAATATTTTTCACGACACCTGTATAATGATAATTTAGCCAAAAAAGAAATTTCGGCAAGTGCGAATAAAATGCCAAACTTTGAGAAATCGCCTATTATTCCAACGTCACTCATATAGTAACCCAATTTTTCAGATAACTGCCATAGAAATTTACCGTATGCTGATTTTTGATCCGGCATCCCATTACCTGTTAATATCCAGAGTGGATTATGATTATGATCAAAAAGAAAATATTTTGCCGCTAAAAACCGTACATTATTTTGCAGGCTGGCAGAAGTTTCTTTATGGGAAACTTCAAGTAACTGATCAAAAATACCCTGGAATAAAAAATAAAACGGGATAATGGTCAGCACGATTAAAAAAGCCACAAGGACTTTTGATTTAAGGGTTTTGCTTAATAAAATATTCAAAAGTGTCAACAGTGCAGTTGCCGCTATTAGCTGTCTTACTGCTAAAAATATCAATATAATAATGAAAGGAAGCAGACCGATAATGTTTATTATTTTCTTTGTTCTGAAGTACCTGGATAACAGAATAAACCAGGTCGCAACCATATATTCTGTTCCCGGCATGAGAACCCTGACAGTCCCCCGGTCGAATATGGTTTTTGAGGTGACGATTTGTGCAGGATATGCCACGTATTGCAGGAAATAAATAAAAGCATAAATATATCCCAGCCAGATAAACATATTCATCAATTTATCCGGGTCAGGCCGCATTTTATGAAGCAGAAAATAGAATAGAAACAGATAAAATTCATATTGTGAAAATAATGTGAGACTTATGGATTGTTCATGGAAAAATTTAGCGGCAAATACACTTATGATAAGTGCTATAAATATCATAACCGTTTCAATACGAAAACGCTTTCTGATGACCAGCCCGTTTCCATAAACCAGGTGTATGATTATTAAGCCAAGAACAAGCACAACACCTAATAAAGCAAGAGATTTGGCAACGATCATCGGAATGAGAAAAGTATAAAATTTCAGTGAACACAGTGCAATAAGCCAGATTAGAATATTATCAACAGCATTTGTATGATATGGGGTAGTATAGGTATTATTATTCATTATTTTATTATTATTAACAACCTGGCTCAAGCGATTGCATGCGAAAATAAGGATCGTATTCCCTATAATTATTTTTAATTATCAATGTTTCAAGGGCTGACAATGCCTTCCTGATTCTTTTCATCTTCTGTTAAATAAATGGTCTGTCCGCGTTTTACACTCTCCAGAACAGCGAAAGTAGCTTTCATCCCCGAAATAATTTCATCAAACGGTATCGGACAGGTTTTACCGGTCCTGATGGCATTCATAAACTCATGCAATTCATTCTTATGTCCTTTATCCTGATTTTTAAACTTGATTTTTTTTGTGCCCTTTCCAAAAACAGTGAGCTTTTTAAAATCATCTATCTGCATTACAACCCCATCGCAAAAAACTTCAATACTTTCTTTTGGGAGTCTTTTATTTCCATTAGAAAAATATTGAATGGCAGCGATTGATCCATTTGAAAAATTCAAATTGATGGTAACCGTATCGATTAAATTATGACTTTCTATGCATGCATTAGCCGATACCGTTAGTATCTTTCCTCCGGCAATAAAACCGGCAAGATCAATAAAATGACAGGCTTCACCGATAATTCGCCCTCCTCCTGTTTCAGGATCATTCACCCAATGATCGGCAGGCATCTGCCCCGCATTTACCCTGATGTTTAAGGCTTTGGGCTGTTCCCTTGTTAATAATTTCATTATTGCTAAAACGGCCGGTGCAAACCTGCGGTTGTATCCCACCATCAGCAATTTATCTTTATTCCTGTAAAAAGCATCTGTTACAGCTTCAAGTTCGCCATGATTCATCGCGAGTGGCTTTTCAACAAATACATGCTTTTTGGCATTCAATGCAGCAATAACATACCGGGCATGCAAATTATGCCGTGTAGCTATAAATACCGTATTGGCATTTTCATCCGATACTATGCGGTCAGTATCCGGTGTGGCATATGAAAATTTATACTTGCCGGCTATATATTGTGCATTGTTGCCATGCGCTGTGGAAATGCCAATAAAATTACACTGTTCCCTGAGGTTTGGCAAAAGAAAATTTTGTGCGAATGAACCGGTGCCGATAAATGAAACACCCGGAACAAGCGGATTAATTTTTAAATCATGAATGGATATTTCTTTTTTTAGTTCTTTCCCGGTTTCATATTGAATTAATATACCCCCAAAAGTTTCAGATTTGTCTACAATCATCTGATAGGCTTCAGGAGCCTTATCAAGGTCAAATACATGAGTGATCAGATTTGAAATGTCAATTTTTTTGTGTTCAAGCATATCTATAAAAGACTGCATGTTCCGGTTCTCAGTCCAGCGTACATAACCAACAGGATAATCAATGCCCTTTTCCTCATAGTTGGCATCATAACGGCCAGGTCCGTAGGATGATGACATACGCAGATCAAGTTCCTTTCGATAATATTTTTCTCTCGAAAACCCCGTTGGTACAGCACCTACAATTACCACTTTCCCTTTCTTACGTGCAACTTCACCGGCAAATTCAACCGGATCGAGTGATGAAGTACCGGCAGTTATAATCACTGCATCAACGCCATAACCATGAGTTTGCCTTTCAATTATTTCAACAATGCCTGCCTGGTTTCTGATATAAACATTTGATAAACCAGCTTTTAAACATTGATTTACCTGGTTTATATCAACATCAATGCCCGTATAATGAACACCTGAGGCTTCAAGCAACATGGCCGTAATCTGTCCGATAAGACCCATCCCAATAATCAGGCAATTTTCACCCATCCGCAAATCGGCCTGTCTGATACCCTGTATGGCAATTGAAGCAATAGTTGCAAAGGCGGCATGTTTCAAATCAACATCATCGGGTATCTTAACACACAGATTTTCGGGGATGGCCACAACATCAGCATGCACCGCATTTAATCCGCCACAGGCTACCCTGTCTCCAACTTTAAATCCCTTAATTTTACTGCCTGTGGCAATTACCTCACCGGCGCAGCTATAACCCAAAGCCGAAGGAGCTTCGAGTTTATTCATGACCGTATCATAGGTCTTCTTCAAACCCTGTATTTTAATCATTTCAATTACCTGCTGTACTTCCTTTTGCCGGCTTCTGGCTTTGGCAATATATCCTTTACGGGCATCGGTTACGGTTTTCCCCTCTGTGCCGGCGCTGATAACAGAATAATGATTTCTGACCAATACCTGTCCCTCATCAAGTATAGGGAAAGGAACTTCAAGGATTTCCATGTGGCCTGATTTTAATTGTTGGGTAAGTTGTTTCATTTTATGTTAAATCATCGTAAGAAAAGTTTTATAAAAATAAATCAATGATTTGAATAAATAAAACTCCTTAATGCTTTTTATAATAATGGGAATTGTTTTCGTGTTAGCCGGCATAATGAGCAAAGGCATTCAAAAAAATACCGGAGTACATGTACTGCATTTCCTGTATATCCCAATGATTATAATCTTCATTAATATCTCTCCTGAAGTTTTAATACCTTGTTAAAATAACAACCGGACATTGACGGTCAGTTTTGTTCTCTCCATTTTCTGACCATGAATAAATGCCCCTTAAAACCGGTATACCTGAAATTTTTTGTCATTTAAAAGCAATTTTTCAAACAAACGCAAAATTGATTTGTCAAAAACTTTAACAAGCAATAAAAATCCCATATATATTTAGGCCAAAATATAAAATGTATGAATATAAATTTCAATGGATTCTTTAGATTCAGGCTATTCCTTTTTACAGGGATTCTTTTCATATCTTACAGCCTGTCTCAGGGTGCTGAGTTTGTCATTATGAACCGGGTCATCTCATGGGACATCAATGCCGGAGATGCTTTCTGGAGTTTCAAGCCCAATGCTACCATGCCGGGCAACTGGTTATCGCCGTATAATTATTATGACGGAAAAATTTATACGCGTTATGAAGTAGTGGGTGTTGCCACGGACATACCTTTCGGGGTGCAATTCGATCTTTTCCAGTGGAAATGGGATACTGCTGGAACTCGATATATGGGTGAATTATGCGAAAACGTCAGGTGGCTTAACAATGGAGTTGGAACAATCGTTGAAAGCAGCAGCAGTCCTTCAACATGGTGGAAAGTAAACGGAGGAGTTGATTTTTCAAAAATAAGTGACCTGCAGAGTATGAGTATAACCATTTGGTGCAACGATCCTCAGGCTCCAATAAGTAAGGCAGGCGAGGGGGGTGATGACGACGGAATTGCCTGGAGCAAACGCTTTAATTGGTTTCCTGTTAGTGTGCGGGTGACGGTAGTTGCTGTTTCCCAAGGATCAGTTTTCTCGGGTTGGAATAATTATGTCATCGATCCTGCATTGCAAAAGCCGACTCCTGCCTACGGAATCGATTACATCAACGAAACCACTGACAAAGTGGTTCCCGCTACGGACGAATATTCCATGTTCCCTCAGATGACATATGCCACCAGCGGAACCGGAGAAAAAGTGAGTCTGACCCCCGGTCGGAGATATTATTTCCGCACCAAGGCCGGTGACGGTTTACTGGTGTCACCGGTTCAGATACTGGTGGTTCCTGAAAGACCTGCCACCCCGACCTTTACCGTGGATGTGGCCAATCACAGGACATCAACGGTTGTCAACAACACCTATGAATATTCAGAAAATTCCGACATGAGCGGAGCGTTGACCGGTACCGGAAATTACGTGGAAATTCCTGCAGGCCAGACCCGGTATTTTCGAAAAATGGCTACCGGCAGTTCCTTCCGATCAAACATGCAATCGCTGAATGAATCCTCACGGCAGCCCGTTGCCAATGAGTTTGTAATATTTAACGGTATCGTCGACTACCCGAATGGTACCGACACCAATGGTTTTTATTATTTCTGGCACAATGCCGACATGCCGGTGAACTGGCTTACACCTGTCAATTATTACAACGGAGAGGTATACATGAGGTATGAAATCCTCAGCCAGAAAACATCCACGCCTGTGGGTCTTCAGTTTGGCATCTGGCAGCAACTTTTGCCTGAAACGGGTGAAACATACGAGACTATGTCTGAGATAGCTACCCTTGGCGGAGCCGGTTCCATCGCAGTCACGCACAGCAGTCCTGCCAGCTGGTGGAAGTATAACCGAGGTATTGATTTTACCCGGATGAACCTGACCTGGCATTTTGGCATTAATCCGTGGAAGGTTTCACCCAGTAATTACCAAATTCGGCAGGAGAATGCAAGTGTATGGAACGACCGCTTCACCTATTGGTACCCTATGAAGGTTTATGTTACCATCGTCGCTGTTGCCAAGGATAAAACCTTTTCAGGCTGGGAAAACTATCTGGGAGTCAAACCGGCCACGCCTGCTTATACATTTAGTTACAGCACCATGGAGATCAACCAGGTTGTCCCGTCGGCGGATGAATATTCCTATTCGCCCACGATGGTACCGGCATATACAGGCACCGGGACTAAAATCAGCGTAACACCCGGACAGGATATCTATTTCCGTACGAGGGCACAGGGTATTTACACGGCATCGGACATTCAACACCTGGTTATCCCGGCACGGCCTGCGACACCCTCATTTGCCATTGACTTCTACGAGGAAAAAACCACCGTTGCCGTTTCTCCGGATTTCGAATATGCCTATACGGCTGATATGAGCGGTGCAGTTGCCGGCAACGGCAGCAAGCTGGATATTGTTACCGGAACCACGGTTTACTTCCGGAAACCGCAGACATCCGGCAGTTTTGCTTCCCTTATCCAAACTTTAGCCGCACCCGCAAGGCCTGCCACGCCTTCATACACGATCCATTATGCCACTGCCCGAACGAATGAAAACATTGCATCAACCGATGATTATTCCACCAGCCCTGAAATGACGGATCCTGTTGCCGGCACGAACACTCCTTTGGACCTGATACCCGGTACCGGTTTGTACTTCCGTACCCGGGCCACTTCCTCATCTTTTATATCGGAAGTGCAGTTCCTTGAAGTGAAATGCAGGCCTGTTGCTCCATCCTATACAATTGATTACATTTCATATACAACAAACGAGACTGTAGCTTCAAATATTGAGGTTTCAGAACACACAGATATTTCGGACCCTATGGTTGGAACCGGTGAAAAATGGTCTATTGAACCTGGCAAAGATTTGTATTTCAGACAAATGTCCGACACGGCTTCATTTAGTAGTGATGTTTTCCACCTTGCGGTCCCGGGCAGGAACTCACTGGATTACTATGGCCCCGATACAATAACTGAAAATAAAATTGTACTGCGTGCCCATATAGTTGATGTTGCTTCTTCGTTTTCACTGGATGACCTGATGATAGCCAACGGAACAGCCCAGAATCTGCGCGCGGGAAATGTATTTGATGTTTACGCAGATACAAAAGGATATGTGGTTGTTACAATTCCTGCAAATGCGGTTTCTCCGAACAGTTTTGCATCCAATGTTATCAAGGTGTACTATGATAATACTCAGACTGGTACCATTCAAAAGGGTGAAGGTGATTTTGGTGTTTATCCAAATCCAAGTTATGATGGGATAGTTCAAATAAGAAATCCGCTGAATACAACCTATATATTGGATATTATAAATGTTTCAGGCGCTTTGGTGAAAACCTTTCCGTTATATGAAGGCATGAATCAGCAACTGAATCTGAGTGATCTGCAAAAAGGGATGTACTTTCTGAAATTTCGTGCCAATAACACGATAGCTGTTCATAAATTGATACTTGAATAGGATTTAAATGTTCAATTCAGGAGAAGGGTGTATCCGATACCGGGACACCCTTTTTCATCTTTTTAACGGGCCAAATGCTTTAGTACTCTTTTGCCATATCAGTATATGTGAAAGCACAATCGGACTTGTTTATCAGACCTTTCGTTGTCGTTAGTTGAAAGATGGTAAAATGAGATTCGTATTTTGTATTCATTGCAGGATTGAGGTCCGAACAATGCTCAATATGACAGGTAAGACAAATTGTCAAACTCAAGGGGGCCCGGTAAGATAAATAGTAAAAACTGTCCTGAAAATACAGGCAACTTTAGT
>JAFGKY010000109.1 GCA_016928305.1 Bacteroidales bacterium | reverse complement strand
TCGGTTCGCGTTGGCAGAACCTAACAAAGAGCATTTGCATCTCTCTGCCTTCTGCCTGTTCGATCCGATTGCCACGCCATTCAATACCATTTCGTTTTAATTTGAATCATTCCAACCGAATGGCTCGCAATGACTCACTGGTTGGACTCGCAATGACTCAATGGCCGGGCCTCGCAATGACTCATGGCTCATCCTTACTTCTCAACCACTACTTTTCTGTAAAACATACCTTCCTCCGTAAAGACCTTTACTATATAAATACCTTTATTTAACGATTTTGTATGAACCAAAGCCTGGTCTGACAGGGAATCCAGTTGTATTGTATAAATATGACTGCCATTGATGTGGTACAGGGCAACCGATTTTATTATGTGACCTTCCGATCGAACCGTAAAATACTCTCCAGCCGGATTGGGAAAAACAACAGGTTTGCCGTCATTTGCAAAAACCTCCCTCACATCCGAAACCGGGTTTTCCGAAACAAATTTCGAGAGCAATTTTATATACGCCGCCTGGTAATAAATGGCCGGTTCAGTGATCTCCCATGAATTTTCCGGCCAGCTCGTGTTCCAGTCCCTGTATGATTTTTGTATGGGTTGATTCTGGGGCGGCACAATATCTCCCACATAGCTGGCATCGGGTTCGTATATCGGATTTGGCCCGCCGGTCACATAACCCGGTGGGGGACCGTACAGCGATGAAAGGGCATTGTCAAAGTCCGTACCGTCATGAAACCACCCGTGGTATATTTCATTTACACTTTTCTCCGCACCGTAATTATACATATTGGTAAGCATCACCATGCCCAGCGGATTCACACCGTGCATGTAATGAATGTATCCCTCGGCTGCATCACGGTAATCCTTTGCATTAGCCGGATCAAGATTGTATTCGGTCATGTTGCAGAATATATTGCCGGTGTGGCATTTCACCTGGTTGCTGCCCCATATGTAATTACCATTGGACAGATAAGCCATATAGGCATCTTGTTGTCCCTGCCAGGCTTCCAGGAGTTCATGATTGTTATGTTGAACCGACTGGATGCAGTTTTGCCGGATATCATCTGCTACGGCAGGTGTGGCACCAGTCAGTTCGCAATAATACAGCATGGCATCCTGGTACTGGTTTTCATACGGATACCAGTACGTCCACTGGTAGGGATGGAACGATTTATAATATCGGTCAAAATACCCGCGATAAGCGGTATCTCCCGTGGCGTCAAAAAGATAAACGGCAGCGGCTGCCTGAACCGATTGCTGATGGTAAGCAGAAATTTCAGGATTGGCACTGTTGAAGCCGGTGTTGTCATAGTCAGAAATACCGGGATTCAGTGTAAGCCACTCCCACGCCAGCAGGGCCCTGTCAAGTAATGTTCCGGCGTAAGCGATCAAAGCAGGGATATCCTTATAAATAAGATATGCATGCGCAGCGATGCCGCAAAACACCCGGGTAGCCGAAGCTGCTGCCGGCCCGTAAAAACGCTGTGCTTTATCATGGCTGGGGGGACTGTCAGCCTGGTATTGGTTGACTGAAACTTTCATCAGCACGCTTCCATCCGCCTGCTGCATTTTCAGCAGCCAGTCCATCTCCCATTTGATCTCATCCAGTATATCCGGTATCCCGTTTCCGCTTTCAGGTATCGAATAATTATCAAGGAACACCGACGGATTTTTATCATAGGCCGATAGCAGGTTGTGCATCACACTGTTGGTAAAGTTGACGTATTTGTTGAAATCTCCGGCATCGTGCCAGCCGCCGGAAAGATCCCTGGCCCTTGAGGCATCGGATGGAGCTGTGACAAGCCTGCAATCAAGGTCCTGTTTTGTGTCCACATGACAAGCCAGGTCACTCCACTTCGCGGGCACATACGGCATGGATTTAAGTGTTCCGCAGCGCTGGTAACAGAACATGCGGGCTGCTGTTATCAGAACAGCGTTGTAAACATCCGGACTTATGGAAAAGTTGCCTGACCGGACAGCATATTCCGGATCATAAATATAGAAATAATCCGTTTCTGTCAGTGAAGAAAATTCAAACCACCAGACTTTGTCACCCGATTGTGCATGCACCGATCCACCATTCCAGGCATCGATGTTTCCCGAATAAGCTACTGAATTATCGCCTGCTCTCCTGACTTCATAGGTTGACCCGGGCACAAAATCATCCGGTGCATTGAAACCCACCTGGGGAGAGCTGATCACGGCAATCTTGCGGGAATCCGGCAAATAACCGAACTGGTCGGTTTTGATCCGCGGGTCGATGGTTTGGGAATGGCTGCAAAGGAAGGAAAGGAAGAATAGTGAATGAATTGCTGTGAGCCTTTTCATGAAAATTAATAATTAAGAAGTAAAAATTTAATCACTCGGCGGAGCCGAGCGACTGTCAAGTTGCCTGCTAGTACTATCCGATTGCCGCGCCATGCACACTCATTGTGATTCATTTTCAAACTTCTTTGTCGCATGGCTTACAATGACTCGCAGTTTGGGCCTTGCATCATTGCTAGGCCCGCCGAATAGGTCATTGCGAGGAGCGCTGCCGGAATGACCATCATTGAGTATCCATGCCTGAGCGCGACGTGGCAATCGGATAAAGCTGGCAGAACTTAACTAATAGCATTTGCATCATCCTGCCTTCTGCTAATTCTAACCGGTTGCCACGCCATGCCTCATCATCCGTTTACATTACCGGCCATCCCTGTCGCATGGCTCGCAATGACCTCCTCGGCAAGCCATGTAATAAGCAATTATTTATGCTGAAAACGGAAATTGTCCATATACAAACCGGTTAAATCAACATCGGTGCCTGAAGACATATTCAAGCCCCACTCCTTGGTATCGTCACCGGAGAATGTGGCAGGCAACGAGGTGAAACTCGCCATATCGTAGGTAACGGTTATCCAGCCGGCAGTAGAATAAGTGCCATTGGCATTTTTTATGCCCAGCGGACCCAGATCCACGCGGTAACCTTCGAATTCCATCTGGAAAGCCGAAGGAGCCAGGGGAGTCGCAATATAAAGTTCAAACTTAAAATAGTAATCGTCTACCGGATCAAGGGCAACCTTTGGCAGCTCAGGGTGATTGCATCCCCAAATCCAGGCCCAGCCGCTTAAAGCCTGATTGGTTCCGTGCATGTATTTTCCTGTAATGCTTATTGCAGGATCATTGCCAAGTTCCACGTTACTGCCCCAGTTGTCCCAACCAAGGTCGTGCCCCGTCTCGTCAAAATCGTTAATGATAAGACTCGGATCCACGATGGGTTCAATACCGATTATGGTAATGTCAGGAGACTCAATTACTTCATTTTCATAGGTTATAAAGGTAATATTTCCTTTCCCCTGTTGAACGTTGGTGGGAATGTATACCTGGAGCATGGTATCGGTTTTTATTCCATACATGGTAGCGGTTACATTGCCGGGGAAAATGATCTCGCTGAACAGATCAAGTTGGCTGCCCCTGATTGTCAATACCGATCCGGGTGCAGCAAATGAAGGCATATCCGTAATTACCGGAGCGTCAGCGGGAGTCAGGGTCAACGACTGTGTTGAAACAACTAAGTCACCGTTAGTAGCCACCAGGGTAATAGTACCCGATTGGCTTCCGGGCGGGACCATTACGGTAAGCTGTGTTGATGTGGCACCCGAAGCTTCCACTGCCCGGTCGCCGGTGAATTTCACGGTATCAACAATGTCCAGGTCTGTACCGGTAATGGTTATCGTTTCTTTCGTATTCAGCACCAGGGGCGTTATGTTGGTGATGACCGGCTGAACCAGACCAAGTATCGCCGTATAAACAACTGATTTATTGGCTGCAGTATTAAAGGTTATCATACCGGGGATTGCCGTTTCCGGCACGCTCACCGTAATCTGTGAGGCTGTTCCTCCCGATTGCAGCTCACCGGTGGTGTTGCCGCCAAAAACAACCGATGTGATCAGATCGAGGTCTGTACCGGTAACCGTTACATTACTCCCGGTTTTAGCCGGATTGGGAGTTACCTGGGAGATGACCGGGACCGCCATGATGAGTACTGTGTCAAATTCGGATTCCACACCGGAAGCCGGGATCAGCTTAATTTTTCCGTCGCGGGCCGCAGCGGGCACACTGACAACCATTTCGGTGGCTGTCTGACTCACAAAACCGGTTACCTGCTTTTCTCCCCCGAATACAATCTTCTTTGCCAGGTCAAGGTCAGTGCCGGCAATGGTAAGCTGACTGCCAGCCTTAACGGGATTTGGGGAAAGTGCGGTTACTAAGGGAAGTGCAACATTCAGCGGGTAAGCCGATTCAACCAAAATGGGTTCTACTGCCCCATTTGATAAAGTGACCACACCAGTTTGGGCGTCCTCCGGCACGGTGGCCTCTATCTTTGTTTTTGACTGACTGACAAATACGGTATCCACTTTATTGGTTGAGAAAATGACCGATTTGATCAGGTACAGGAAGTCCCCTTCAATGGTAATTATATCACCCGGACGGACATTCAACGGATAAATGGTATCGATCGATATCGGTTCGGCTATGCCCAGCAGGGTTTTTGTAACAATATCCCCCTGATGTGTTTTTAACGTTACATAGCCTGCATCAGCCTCCTCCGGGACGGTAATGACCAGCAAGGGCGGCGTTTTGGTTTTGAATGTATTCACTTCAATGGTGGAGATACTGCCTGCAACGCTGTCGGGCAGCAATACCGAAGTAACCTTATCCAGGTTTTGGCCTATAAATTTCAGGTCACCGCCCCGCAAGGCCGGTGACGGGCCCCAGCTGAAAAGGACTATTTCATCACTTTCTTCTTCCTCTTCACAGGCATTAAAAAGAAGACCTGCACAAACCGCACACAATAATATGCCCAGCAGTGCATAATTTGAATATTTCACAAGTGTATGTTGCATGACTAATTGTATTTCAGAATTTTAAAATTATTTCGGGACTATCCTGACATTATCAATACAGATCTTGACATCACAAGGTATGGGTACCTGACCCCATACGAAAATCGTCAGACTACCGCAATTATCAGGATATTCAATCTTTAAATTACTTGCCGTCATGGTATGGTCGTACTTAAATTCCGACAATGGAATCTCAACGGTTATCCAGCCATCCGATTGATAGGTCCCTGTTTCCATCCAGGGAGCCCACATTCCTCTTGCTATATTGTCGTCACTGTTTACAGCATTTCCGGCATTGTTCCATGGGCTGAAGATAAGCTGCATCCAGCCACCCGACCAGGGATTGACCACGTTGGCTTCAAATTTAAACAGCATATCATTCGGGTCGCCTGTAAACAGCGGGCCTTCAGGATTGCCTGATGCCTGACCCCAGAAATCCATTTCAAGGTAATCATCCTTCCAGTCCCAGTCACTTGCCAATGAGCCTGTGAGAATCAAATAATTATCCGATACCCCATCCGGGTCGGTACTTTGCCTGTTGCCCGGGCGCCATCCCGCTCCCAGCTTCGTATCAAAATCCAGTATGACTCCGCGGCTGTCGCGAAATATAAAGCTTGATGTAACCTTGCCGAATTTTGTTTTCACCACAACAGGTCCCTGTTCGGCACCTGCAGGAACTTCAATATCGAGCTGTGTCTTGGTTACCTTAAAAATATTGGCTTTCTGGTCGCCGTCAAAGAATACTTCAGGGTTGAAGAAATAGTCTCCATACAGCACCAGGGTATCACCATCCGGCACGTATTCGCATTTTACCGATGAGATAACCGGTGCCGGTATATTAACTTTAAAATCATACAACAACTCACTGCCATCGGCAAAGACCATTTTCAGCTTATCGTTGACTTCTTCCGGAACCGTAGTCGGTACCTGCGTTATCACAGTAGTGCCCGTAATAAAGGTTGAATATATCACAGCCCGCTGATCGTTGAACCAAACCTGCTTCACGCTGCCCAGGTTTTCGCCTATAATGGCTATGACATTCCCCATATAGGCTCCGGTAAGCATGGAATCTGATTTTGCAGGATCGGTAAGCCGGATATAACTTATGGAAGGAGTCCCTTCTGAATCATTCTCTTCACATGCCTGGAACAGTATTCCGGCAAGAAGTATTATCCATGACAACAGTAGTGCTGAGGTCCATTGATGTTTGATCACTCTATTTTTCATAGTACGTATTCTTATTGGTTGATACAAATCAATATCCTATGGAACTGAAATCAAACGGAACAGGATCTTCCATAAGGTGTTTGTTCATAGTAATATCCACGTCCGGAAACGGCAGGGAGAATTTGCTGTCATCCGTAATATTCACGTTGAAGGAATTCAGCGTTACGTCTTCCTGGGTCACATTGCCTTTATAAAACTCCTTCAAATTATTAAAAGTTCCTCTTTCCTGCCTGTTGAGCCATTCTTTTGCCAGATCAGGCTTATAATAGTGCAGGCGCACAAAGTCGTACCAGTTGTCGCCTTCGCATGCCAGCTCAAGCCTGCGTTCATTAAAGATCTGTTCGAAGGTCAGCGATGTCACATCCGCAGCTGTGGGTATGCTTCTTTTCTTCACCAGGTTGAACAGGCGAAGAGCCTCGGCATCAGTGGTTACTTCATTATTTCCCAAAACAGCCTCCGCATAAATAAGGTAAATATCGGCCAGCCGTATCAGGTGGGTTGACAGGCTGGTGGCCATGCGCCGTGATGCCGAGCCGTATTCAGCCGTATGGTCTTCGGTGTTCCCCACAATATGTTTAACACAATTGGCGCCGGTACCGCAGGCAAAAATAGCGCCTGCAACATTGTCATTATCATCCCAGGTTGCTGTAAAGCCGCCCTTGTTTCTCCAGAAATAGGGATAATAGTCGCCGTACATCATCATGGTCGCTTTGCGCCTGGCATCTGTATCAACTCGCGTAAGACTGTTTGCCGTATCGCCAAAAAGACGCTGAAGGTCAATGGTTGGACCGACCCATGTGCCCCATGAATCCGCGAGGCCTGTAAAATTATTCAGGGCAAGATCCGACTGTTCTGAATTCTGGGAACACCACTGATCAGATGCAACCCAATGCCAGGATAACAGGTTTTCAGGATTCCGGTTTCCGGTTGAGATACGGAATAGATTGCTATACACCGGCTCAAGCGTGGAACCACTTTCATTGATAACTTTTTCCGCGTATTCCTTCGCTTTATCAAGATCATCCTGGTTACGGGTGCCGCTCTGGTTCAATCCTGAACGGGTAAGGTACACTTTTGCCAGCAAGGCATAGGCGGAATACCTGTTTATCCTGCCCGCATTATTAACTTCAGGAAGCAATGTTATAGCTTTGTTTATCGTACGGATAACATATTCATATACATCCTCCACCCGGTTTCTTCTCAGTTGGTTAGCAGTGCCTTGTCCGATTATCTCACTGTTGCTGTGAACAATGGGTATGGCTCCCCAGCAGCGAACCAGGTAGAAATAAGCCATGGCCTTCCATATCATGGCCTCACCGGTAACCGTATTCTTTGTGGTCTGGCTGACATCGCTGCCTGCTTTTGTGGCAATGTTTTCGATTACGGAATTACAATGACCGTTAACGAGCCACAGGGAATTGGAGGCATTCGCCAGGTCTTCGTTGGAAGATGTCAGAATAAATGCCTGGTATACGTTATCCGTACCGTAAAATACGTTACCGGCCATTACATCGCCGATCTTAACCCAGCCCCGTTGAAAATCGTACCAGGGAGCGTTGTACAGTACATTCGCCGCCTGGAAACATTGTTCATCTGTTTTGTAAAAGCTGTCTATGGTATAGGCATCTTCTGTCGGACGGTCGAGAAATTCTTCGCAGGCGCCTGCAATAACAACAATCGCAACAAATGCCAACAGGCGGATATAGTTGGAATTCTTCTTTGTATTCATGGTATTCAATAGTTAAAAAGTAATATTTAACCCAAAGGCATAAATTCGTGAAGCCGGATACCTGCCGTTGTCAAGTCCGAATACATTGTCGTTTGCCTGGCTGGCACCAATTTCAGGATCCAGTCCCGTATAGTTCGTGAATGTCCACATGTTCTGCAGATTTGCATATACCCGCAGAAGAGAGATACCGGTTTTTTTCAAAAATTTTCCGGGTATATAATACGAAAGCATAATATTCTTTACCCTCAGGTACGAACCGTCTTCGATATACCGGTCGGATATGCGCATGTTTTCGTTCGGGTCTCCCGCAACGGCACGCGGTACAGTAGCTTCCGGATTCTTTACACGCACGTTGTCGATATCGTCAAACCAGTTACTGATCGTCGTTCCTGATTCATTCACATAAGGATACACTTTGTCGGGATCAACCGGTTCAAGTTTTGCACGGTCAACTGCGGTCTGAAGCTGGTTGCTCCACATATTGTCCATGCCGCTTAGGTTCCTTCCTACATAATTCATAAGCTTGTTGCCGTATGAACCATTTATATAAACGGTGAGCTCAATATCTTTATAACGAAAGGTATTATTGAAACCAAAGGTGAATTTCGGCAGCGGAGATCCGATATTTGTCCTGTCGTATTCATCGATCACACTGTCGGGTACTCCATCGGGACCTGACAAGTCAGCAAATTTCAGATCACCCGGCCATACAGTGGTGCGTTTAAAATTACTGTCATCGGGATATGCCTTTGTTCTCGGACTGTTTAAAATATCCTCCTTATCCTGATACACACCCACGACCTTATATCCGTAAAAATTGTACAGCGGGTCACCGATTTCCGTCAGGCTGACAAGGTCGGTCCATTGCCCGTATCCCTCGATATGAGCGGCAGGGGTTTCATTCAGACCGAGCAGTTTGTTTTTGTTGAATGTTAGTTGCAGGTCGTTCTCCCATTGAAATTTACCAACCAGCGGTCGTGTATTCAGTGAAATTTCCAGGCCGCGGTTCTGAATCTTTCCGAAATTGCCCATAGGAGGATTCAGGCGGATCGAAGCGTTACCACTGGTTCCCATGTACGAAGGCAATTGCATGTCCATCAGCATATTGGTTGAAGTTTTATCGTATAAATCGATAACCAATCCAATACGGCTGGTAAAGAAGCTCAGATCAAAACCAATGTTAATCTGTTCCTGATCTTCCCAGGTGATATAAGGATTTGCAATATTCGACTGCCGGAAACCCTGGCCAAGGTTTGATGGCATTTTTATAATGGAGGCCCCCCAGCGGTATCCTCCTATGTCCTGGTTACCGGTCTGTCCCCATCCGGCGCGTATTTTGAAGTCATTTAAAACTGATTTGATGCCTTCCATAAACGGTTCATTGGTTACCCTCCATGAGGCCGAAACGGCATGAAAAGGTGCCCACCGGTTCTCCGGGCCGAAATTGGATGAACCATCATACCGGAAGGTGTATGTCAGATAATATTTATCATTAAAGGAGTAATTGGCACGGGCAAAAAATGAAGCCAGGGAACCGCTGCCATGACCTGATCCAATAGTCATGCTACTCTGTTCTCCGAGTCCCGGTTCCTCAATATCATTGCTGGTAAGTCCGTTGCTTGCCCCTCTCAGGTATTCCCACCGGTATTCAGAAGCTTCCTGACCGATCATAAGTGTGTAATTGTGCATACTGATTTTTCCCGAGTAAGTCAGGTAATTCTTTACCTGCCAGAAATAGTTCTGGTTATATTGTCTGGTGGAAGTGTTGGTACTGTTGACCAGGCTGCCATACTCGTAAGTCGGCACAAAGTGATAGGCATTCGAAAGGCCTATATTGCCTCCGATTTCCGAACGCAATACAAGACCTTTAAGGAAAGTGACATCGGCAAAAAAATTAGCGTTCAGATCGTTCTTTTTCAATATGTTTGTTTCGTCCAGTGCCTTGGCTATCGGATTTATTACGCTCGGAGCACCCTCGTATTGCAGTCCTGCCCATGTTCCGTCGACATTTTTAACCGGAACATCAGGAGTTGTACGCAGTGCAACGCTGATGATCCCTTCGGTGCTGTTGTTTAAGGTCAGATTATCCGTGGTCCTTGCATAAAGGATCCGGGTACCAAGTTTCAGCCATTTTTTAAGGTTTGCATCAATGTTTACACGGGCACTGAAACGGTTAAAATCAGTACCTACCAGGGTCCCTTCCTGGTCAAAATAGCCCGCGGATATATAATAGGTCGCCTTTTCCGTCCCCCCCTGGGCGCTAAGCTGGTGGCTCTGCATGGGGGCTGTCCTGAACAGGGCATTCTGCCAGTCAGTTCCTTCTCCCAGCAAGGAAGGGTCCTGAAATTCAAGACGGGGATCCCGGCCACTCGTTTCCGACGCCCAGTCGGTACTGTACTGTGCAAATTCCCGCAGATTCATCATATCAATTCGACTTACCTGTTTCTGTATGCCATACAACCCCTCGTATGAGAATTTTGCTTCGCCGCTTTTACCGCTTTTGGTTGTGATCAACACGACGCCATTCGCACCCCGGGAACCGTATATAGAGGTTGCGGAAGCATCTTTCAGAATTTCCATGGAAAGAATGTCATTCGGGTTTATGCTGGATAAACCGGAAAATGCCTGTATAGATCCGTTACCGAGTGCATCACCCAATCCGACATCGTGACCGCTCTGGCTGACATTCTGAACAGGCACGCCATCAATGACATAAAGCGGTTCCGAAGCCTGTGCTCTTAAAGTGCCCTGTCCACGAATCCGTATTGACATGGAAGAACCCGGTTGTCCCGATGTGTAAACGGCTGTCACACCTGCGGCCCGTCCCTGCAACGCCTGGTCAATGTTGGCGCTGATGTTGCTTTTTATATCTTCACCGGTAACCGAAATACTCGCAGTGGTCAGATCACTTTTCTTCGATACACCATAGCCGACCACCACAACCTCCTCGAGACTCTGGATATCCTCCACCAGAACCAGATCAATGGCAGTTTTTCCGGATACACTTATCTCCTCAGTCAGGTAACCGACAAAGGAGAATACCAGAACAGCATCAGGATCACTCAGGGTAATGGTATAACGTCCGTTGGCATCGGTCACGGTTCCGTTTTGTGTTCCCTTTTCAACTACATTCACACCAGGTAATGGTGATTTGTCGGTAGCTGAGGAAACCACACCCTTTACCTGCAACGGTTGTGCAAGCATGCTTTCTTTCGTGGGCGTGATGACAATCAGGTTGTTGTCCAGGATCTTGTATTCGACCTTACTGTTTTTCAAGGTCATATCAAGAATGTTTTCAATGGGAAGATTGCTGGCATTGACCGATACGATCTGATCTTCCACCATTTCATTCCTGTAAAGAAACCGGAAGTCCGTCTGTTTTTCGATTTCCTGAAAAACAAGCGAAACCGGAGTATCTTTCATGGCCAGGGATAACCTGGCCGATTGTGAAAAAGTGACTGCAGTAGAATGCAGAACACCAAACAATAACAAGATAGCTGTTAGTTTCATAATTAGGAAAGTTTTTCTTGTGCAAAGAATACACTTCAACATGCACGGTTTATCAGGTTTTTTCATAGATTTGTTCAGGTTTAAGGTTTATTTGTTAACCACGGGTATGAAACCCTCCGCCTTCGGCGGGATTGTTCAACTTACAAATTTCAATGCACTGCGTTTTTGAAATTTGAGTTTCACGAATAAGCCGTAAATTTCATAATCGGAAAATGCTGTCACATTTTCCGATTTTTTTTGTGTTGTTCCATTGCTATGTCATATTATTCTTATTGAGCAGAAGTTAATAATTATTTGTTTTTTTCTGACAGATATAATGTGATATTGTTCTTATCGATTTGGTATTCCAGCGGAGTTGCGAGCTTTAAGGCTTTCAATGCCTGCTCAATACTCTCTTTCTCAAATTTTCCGGTATACCGGTAATTTTTCAGCAGCGTATCTTTTAATGTGATGTTGACATTGTACCACCTTTCCATTTTAACAACCAGACTTTCAAGTCGTTCATTCGTGAATATCAGTTTCTCGTCCTTCCATGAAGTATAAAGTTCGGGATTCACGGTTTCAATTACCTGTTGTTTAACCGGCATTCTCCTATTTTCCTGAATATCCTTTGTTCTTCTATCTAACTTCAGTTTCCCGGTTTCACCATAAAAAGTTGCTTTCTGATTGGGTTCAAGTGTAATGATCTTCCCGGTGGTAAAAGAGGACCTCACCTCTTCTATCTGCAATTTACCTGAAACCAGGATGGTTTCAGCGATCTTCTCGGATGGATATGATTTCACGTTGAACCGGGTTCCAAGGACTTTCAGTTTAAGGTATGAAGTGTTTACCACAAAAGGCCTTTTGTTGTCCCGGGTTACATCAAAAAAGGCCTCCCCCTCCAGAAATACTTCACGATCGGGGGCATCGGAGAAATCCTTATAAGTGATTTTACTACCACAATTCAGCCATATCTGTGTACCGTCTTCCAGTGTCAGGTAAGCCTTTGATCCGTTCGGCACGGAAAACACATTGACTTTTGATGCGCGGGGCAGGTATGAGGACTTCTCCGGATGAAGTACCAGCCAGGCCAGACCAAATGCAAGCAGGAATACGGCAGCATACCGGGAAAGTGTTGTCAACCAGGTATGAGCGTTACGTGAACTAAATGATTCAGAAACAGACAGGCTGGAATGTGAGACTACATCTTTCAGGCCAAGTTTCCGTTTCAGCTTTGAAAAAGTGATTTCTGAACTTTTATCGGATTTCGTAAGAGGGATTTCATCCCATATCCGTTGAAACCAGGCTGTGACCTGTTCATGGTCCTGTTCTTTATTGATACGATTGAATAATTCCTGTTGTTGTTCTTGGTTCAGCTGGTGGTTCAGGTATAGATCCAGCAATTCGTTAATGGATTTTTGATGCATGGTTGAAAAAAAGCTTTATATTGTATACACACGAAAGGTTTTTTTCCGTGAAGGAGGGCAGAAAAAAATTTTGACGAATCTGCCTGCGATCAGGAAAAAATTCATTATGCATTACGTAGAGACGCAAAATGTTGCGTCTCTACAATGCAATACAACACAATACAACACAATACAATATATTATTTCCAGCGTTTACCCAATTCCTCCCGCAGAAAATCAAGTGCATTACGTATCTGGGTATCAACAGTATTTTCCGATATATTCAGCTGTTGTGCAATTTCTCTGTATGTAAGACCGTTGTTCCGGCTCAGCAAAAAAATCTCTTTTCTCCTGTCGGGCAACGATTCAATAAGGTTATCCAGCATTTCTGAAAGTTGTTTTACCTCCAGGCCATCACTGGCCTCTGCCTCACCGTCAGTATCATAACCAGTTATATATTCCCGGTATATTTTCTCATTGATCTTTTTCCGTATCCCATTGTATATCTTATTCCGGGCAATCGTGAAAAGATACCCGCTAAATGACTTCTCTTCATCAATTCCGGCATGGTTTTCCCATATTTCCATAAAAACAGACTGAACTATGTTTTCTGCCTCTTCGCTGGTTTCGATAAATTTTTTGCAGAATTGATACAGCTTCTTATGATATTTGATAAAAAGCTGTTCAAATGCCTTTGAACTCCCCTGTTTTAATAATGAAACCTGTGTCTTATCCTCAGTAACCGGCATTGCAATAAGTTAAATATAACTGAAATCGGATTCTTCTTTCAGCCATAATTTAACAAAAATAGGAAACAATTTGAAATTTTGATATATAGAGATATGGGAACCGCGTTATGATGGTTATGATTTTATGGTTGTTGCGGTAAATTTGCCGTCTGCTTCAGCTGACGGTTATGTTGGCATACCTGCACTTTTCACTTTTCACTGTTCACCGTTCACTGTTCACTTTTCACTGTTCACCGTTCACTGTTCACTTTTCACTATTCACTTTTCACTATTTTACCCTCACCTTAACGACAAGCTTCTTCACGTTCTGCGGATTCCCTGTTGCCACGCATGGCTGGTGGGCATCGTGAGGAAAGAAAACAGCGAAAACACCCGGTTTTATTGTCACATAATCACCCTCACCGGCCAGGAATAGAATATCCTTCTCCGGATTATAATCTTCTGTGACCTTCATGGTGGTCAAGGGTGCATAGCCTATTTTTTCCTCACCGGCCAGCAACAACTGAATATCAGCATAAAGCCGGTGCGCCTCCCAACGGGCATCCGATAAATCTTTTGTGGTGTATTCACTCCGTATCGCATAAACATTATCCGCGTCGATAACGTGTTTACCTAATGGAAGAGTGTCAAGGTCAGCCTGCTGAAGAAAATCAAATGCCTTTTTAAAATTCGCACTCAGGCATTTAAAAACAGCTGAATTACTTATTGTATCTGTAATCATTGCTCAGTTGACAATCAGTTTTTCATAAAAAATTGACGTATCCGTAAACAACGTGCAGAAATAAACGCCGGTATTGAACCCGTGTGCGTCAATTTCTATTTGGGTTTTGCCTGCAGTGAAACGATCTCCCGGAATAATTTTCATTATTCTGCCTGCAGCATCCACCAACCGTAACCAGATTCTTTCATCCTGTGATAATGTAAATGTGAGTGTAAAAGACTCTTTCACCGGATTCGGGAAGCAGACAAAGTCATCTTCACCATCAGGCATGGTTTCATCAAGTCCTGTACTTTCATCAAAATAATTAATAACATGCTGAAGACTTGCCATGGTTGAAGTATCGGACTCATTCACTGCTGCAATCCCGTATGAATAATCGATCCCTGCAACAATAGCTGTATCCGTGTAGATTTGGGTATTACCGGCAAGTTGAATAACCGAATCAAGCATGTTATCCTGATATTTATACACCAGGAATGCTGTTTCGTTCCCTGAGTTATCCTGCCAGCTAAGCTTAACACCTTCTTTAAAGGTTGTATCCTGTTTTAATCCCGTGGGCGGATAAACAGCATTCTCAATTTCGAGGGCCGCCAGGATGAATGGGCCAAGAGCTTTGCCATCATTGGAAGTGATTACAGTCTCATAAACATAATATTCATAGCTGCCGTCCCTGCCATATCCCAGGCCTGCGGTCAGGCATGTCTGCCCGAGGTTCAGGGAGCCGTTGGCGCCGGCTGTTACAAAATTGCCGAGGATACCTTCAAATCCACGAATGGCAGCCGAGCGGTAAGCTGTATCAATGTATCCCATCCGGGCAGCCTTTGCCAGAGCATATACAAACATGCATGATGCAGACGATTCAAGATAATTGCCTTCACGGTTACCCTGGTCCGTGACCTGCCACCACACCCCCGATGCACCGTCCTGGTAATTTTTAACAGCCTGTGAAAACTGGTTCACAACCGTCAGCACCGAATCTCTCCCGGGATGATCAACCGGTATGAAATCCAGTGCATCAACCAGGGCCATGGCGTACCAGCCCATTGCCCTTCCCCAGAAACTGGGGGATTGACCAGTGACTGAATCGGCCCATTCCTGTTCCCTTTTTTCATCCCAGCCATGGTAATACAGTCCGGTGACCGAATCGAGGGTATGTTTGTGTGTCAGCAGCAACTGGTTAACAACATCATCTATGGCTTCGGGTTCATTGAAGAGCTCTCCGTACTCGGCCAGAAAAGGACTCCCCATGTACAGACCATCAAGCCATATCTGCCAGGGATACCGTTGTTTATGCCAGAAAGCTCCATCCGTGGTTCTGGGATGTTCCTTCAATTGCTGCCGTAACAAGTTGGAGGCTGTTTTGTACTTTTCCAGTCCTGTTTCGCGGTACAGGAACAACACGGCACAACCTTCCTTGATTTGGTCTATATTGTAATCCGACAGGATATAACCATTGATTGATCCATTGGCATTTACAGCCTTGTCAACTGTATTCTTAATATAGTCGTAATATTTCTTTTCACCGGTTATCTTCCACAGTTCGGTATATCCACGTAATACGGTACCGGTAACATAATCCCATCCGCCATAGCTATCCGGGTGGCTCTGCATAATGGATTCGGCCATGGCAGCTGCGTATGATTCCGGTTGCTGAGCCTTCATACTGTTCAACGCCATGAATAAAAACAGCACCCTGCTCGCAAGCAGGGTGCTTTTCCACATCAAAAGCCGAAAGAAGCGTTTCATTTAACTATTATTAACCGTGTGAAACCAGAGAGACTTTTGTTAGTTGTTACAGCAATTCCATAAAAACCTGCTTCCAGTCCACTGATGTTTATGGAAACAGGCTGCTGTATCATGCCTTTTTCAATTTTTCTCACAAGAACCGTATTTCCTGTCATGTCGATGATTCTCACTTCAGCATCCTCACCCTGTAATTGAGAAAGGATAAGGGTAATGCGTTCCGAGGCAGGATTCGGGTAAACAGGCAGATCCGGATTTCCGCTTATGGTGAATAATCTGGATTCCTGAGGTCCGAGTTCATACAGGGAATCTATCTCTTCCGAAGTCAGCACAAAATTATAAAGCCTCACATCATCGAGGCCCCCTCTCAGGTAGGATCCAAAATCGAGGCAGTAACCGAAAAAAAGGTTTTCATCCTGGGATATGTCACCTGTATTATCCGTTGTTTCGCCTTCAAGGAATGCATTGGCAAATAGTCTGAGCTTCCCCGAAAGGGTATCCCGTATGGCAACAACGTGTACCCATTTATTGGTAACAAAGTTAACCGGTGACACCTCGACCTCGCTTTTTACCAGGTTGTCATCAACGGCAAACCGGAAAGCCGTTTTTTCGGGTTTGTAATATACTTCATACCGTTTGCCGGTGCGACCCAGCTGGGCATCTGCAGTATGCGATCCTTTGACAACATAGCGGTATTCAACCGTGTCGACAACTTCCGAGGGATTTTGTTTCATCCAGAAGGAAACCGAAAACGGGCCTTCTTCAAAATCAAAGACCCGGTTGTGAGGAACGCTTACGTACTGATTCGTACCGTTGAACCACAAGGCCTTGTTGACAGCTGCATCGTTTGAATACCCTGCCAGGCCAACATTAACAAGGTTGCCGTCATTGCCGAATCCCGAGCTATCGGGGGTGGGTGATCCCTGATCGAGTTTCCAGTAGCCGACCAGTTGCGGGCTCATCAGCAGACGTGTGCTGAAACTCCATACCGGACCTTCTGTAATGCCATAAGCATTCTGTTCATCCACGCGCCAGAAATAGGTTGTACCGGCTTCAATACCGGCAGGAATATAGGATGCTTCCGTCACATTTTCAACAAAGGGAGGAGGGTTAGTGGTACCAAAATAAACATTGTGCGTGGTTGAACCGACACCTTTCTTCCAGGTAAGGATGGCTAACAATAGCTTAACATCATCTTTCCCGTTCTCAGGTTCGGGTTGTGATGCAGGCAGGGGTAAACCCGTTTCGCTCAGGGTAGTGGTTGCCGACTCGTTGGAATAAACCGATGTATCGGTGGATGAGAAAGCCCTTACCCTGTAAGTATAGGTAGTTTCAAACTGAAGGGCGGTATCGGTATATGACAGGGTATTCCCGGGCAGGGTGTCGATAACGGCATAGGATCCCAGGTCTTTTCTTTCCACAAAAAATCCGGTTTCGTTTGATGCATTATCATCCCAGGTAAGTGTAATAGCCCTGATATCCGAAAGCTCAGCCAGCAGGTTTGTGGGGGGCCGTATGAAATCGCGGAATGCGACAATTCCGTTGAGGTACTCCTCAAGGTTGGTATATCCGTCGCCGTCAGCATCGCCATTACGGTCAGCGGCATTTGCCGGATTCAATCCGTTATCCAGCTCCCACTGGTCGGACATGCCGTCGTGGTCACCATCGGCGGGTGCAGGAGCTGAAAAGAGCATGGGAAATCCTCCCACATCATCCTGGGAATCGATAATACCCTTACCGGCGCCGTAGGTAGCACCTCCATACAAGGCAGTGCCGTTTTCTGTCTCCCAGATAATGCGGCTGTCAATTGTATCACGCCGCGGCAGGGAAGCGCCCGCATGCTGTAAAACAGCTGCATAAGCTTCTTCAGCACTATGTTCGGTGGTTACGTCAAAGAGAAAGGGAGTAAGGCTCCTTATCTGTTCTTTAATTGCCGATGAAATACCCTGGACACCGTAAGCCCAGTTATCATTGGTAGCGTTTGCGCTGCCAACAACATAGTTGCTGTCAATGTACCAGTTGCTGTAAGTGTGAAACGCTGTATCCGCATCAGGAGAAACAATACGGTAACTAACTGCATCGGTCCTGGTGGCGGGACCCGGTTTGTAGTAATTCTTCACCATGTTGATACTGGCCTTATTACCGTCGTATTCACTGGGTTCTCCACCATAAGCACTGTTGCCACCCCAGTTGTAAATAACATTGTTCCGGTGGTCCATGATCTCATCCCAGCTGGTATAATACCGGGCCCCGTTAAAACGTGGATTTCGGCTGGTATGATGAGCCAGGAGATTATGATGAAAGCTGGCTTTCGATCCGCCCCATATGCCCCCGTAACCGTGATTCCCCTTAGGATGATAAGAATTATACAGACTTTCGGAAACGATGCACCATTGCATGGTGAAGTCTTTGTTACCATAGGCCGATGCCGCCTCATCCAACGACCAGCTGAAAGAACAATGGTCAATGATAATATTATGCTGCTCAGTACAGGTAAAGGCATCGTCTGCCTGCTTGTTCATGTCGCCAAGCCGGGCACGAATATACCGTATGATGACATTATCGGCATCCACCCTTAAATTATAGCCTGCCAGTGTAATGCCGTCACCAGGGGCTGTCTGCCCGGCAATGGTAACATTGCCATAGTCAATTCTCAGTATCGATCGAAGATAAATAGTACCTGAGACCCGGAACACGATGGTCCGGGTGTTTGAATTGTTGACAGCCTCCCTGAGGCTGCCGAGACCTGCATCATTCAGGTTGGTAACTTCCAGCACAATACCGCCTCTTCCACCCGTGGTATATTTCCCGAATCCTTCCGCTTCCGGGAATGCAAGCGTCTGTGCTGAAACCACGGATCCGCACAAGAAAAGTGATCCCAGTATTATTAGCTTTTTCATTTTTATACCTCCACCTTCAGGTTTAAAGTATCAATTTACCTGAATCAGGCTCCCGTTAGAATCATATATAAAAGAGCCGTTAAAATTGATGGTGTTTGCGTTTTCTATTTTTACACCTTTGATTACGTTGCGAAAAGTACTGTTTGTAATGGATAAGCCCGAAACAGGTTGTTCTTTATGTGCCTTGATCAGAATGGCATACTGACTTTTCTGGCAGGTAAGATGGTCTACCGAAATATTCCGGACAACCGGAATGTTATTGCCTGTTTCATTACCATAGAACAATTCAACCAGGATAGCTGCTTCACCCACCTGTTTAACCTCTATGTTCCGCAGGAAGATATTCTCCACTGTTCCTCCCCTCAGGGTGTTCGATTTAATGCGCAGCGCCCGGTCAAGGTTAGGGCTGTCCATGATGCAATCCTCGGCGAATACATTGCGCACGTTACCCGAGATCTCACTGCCGATAACAACACCACCATGCCCTTCTTTCATAGTGCATCGCTGAATGATGATGTTTTCACTGGGAACGTTTATCCTTCTGCCGTCGTTGTTGCGGCCCGACTTAATGGCTATGCAATCATCGCCGGTATTAAAATAACAATCCCGTATCAAAACATTCCGTGAGGATTCCGGATCGCAACCGTCATTGTTCGGACCGAGGCTTTCAATGGTAATATTCTGAATGATAACATTGTTGCATAACAACGGATGAATAATCCACATGGGGGAATTGATGATGGTAATGCTCTCGATCAGCACCTGCTGACATCCGTGAGGCTGGATGAAATTCGGCCGCAAATTGTACCCGTCACCAAATATCCGCTGTTCATAGGGCAGGTTTTCCTCCACCATTTTATACAGTCTCCTGTTGGCATCCGCCTGGCTTGGCATGCCATCCTGCCATTTATGATCGATCTGTCCTCTCCAGGGACCCTTCCAGCTCCACCAGAGATGGCCCTGACCATCCAGTGTGCCTTCGCCTGTAAGAGCAATATTTTTCTGCTTATAGGCATAAATAAACGGCGAATAGTTCATGCACTCCATCCCCTCAAAACGTGTATGGACCAGCGGCAGGTATTTGCTGCGGTCACCCGAAAATACCAGCACAGCCCCTTTATTCAGGTGAAGGTTAACATTGCTTTTAAGGTGAACGGCACCGGTGAGGTATCTGCCTTCAGGCACTATTACCGTACCTCCTGAATCATTATGGCAGGTATTGATGGCTGTATTGATGGCTTCCGTGCAATCGGCAATGCCATCGCCCAGGGCACCGAAATCTTTTATGGAATAAGTTCTTGAGGGGAAAACAGGTGGCCTGATACTGTCCAGAACAGCTTCTGCATGCTTCCAGGATATCTGCTGATCTGTTTTGCCGGAGGTCAGAGCAGTGGATTGCTTTCCCCCGGAACAACACAATGCACCGGCAATTAAAACCAACAGATACACATACCGGAAAGCATTTTTCGACTTATAAAATCCAGCCATCGGATTGTTGCTCATAGAATACTATTAGTGAGATCAGACTAAGTATATGAATAACCTATCCCATTCACATACTTTTTTAGCTGAACAAAATTAATGAATGTAATGATTCCAAGGAATAGTTGCATAGCATATAAAGGAGTTACACGTTTCTAAAATGGCTGTTCATTATTCGCTGTAAAGCACATCATGTAACGAATTCAGCGGAAACACCGCATTCATCATGCAACAATTTATCCCCCTATTTACGATAATTTGGATACCTATTTTATTATTATTTAGCCTTAATTTAGTTGATCAAAAAAATAAGCTTAATTTTATATACTAAAAGTAGTTACTAACCAAAATTTATACGCTATGAAAAAACTTTACCTTGTTCTTTTTACAATTCTGATTGCTGCTGCTGCTATTGCACAGGACAAAAAAGTGATGGTTGTCAGCTCCAATGATCCTGCAACTGATCCCATTATTCAGACCATCATTTCGAAAATCGATTCAATTCCCGGGATAGTTGCAAATCATGTTCCCCTTGCTGATGCTAAGGTTATGACTGATTTCAGCAGTTATGATGCAGCCTTACTCACTGAAAACGGAGGATCCTCCGACATGGCATTTTTCAGTACGGCAGGATGGCCTATTCCTTGTGTAAGTTTAAAGGCATATATGCTGTATAAAGGTGATCATCTTATATTTACACAGGTAACCGATGTGAACTGGCATACTTCTGCTAAATCTGCGGATCTGCTGGAAGGCATTACATCCATGGTCATAAAAGACAACAGTGATATTCTTAAATGCTGGACCGTTGATCAGGAGGTTACCTGGACAACCGGTTATAATCCCGAAGGCTCACCCGGTGGAATGGGTGCCGGTGAGGCTCACATACAGGCATTTGACCTGAAAGATGCCGTAAACGGCGACGCTGCCGTTGTAGCTGCTTCAACACCCATAGCAGACAATAAACATGCCGTTGATGAGGCTACATTCCCTGCAAACCTGAAGTCCTTTATGTGGAAAACGGAAGAAAATGCAACAACAAAAAGGCTTGTATCGTGGGGTGTGCATCATACCTTTATGGATCTGGCAACAGCTGAATTTTATAATATGCTGAAAAACAGTGTCCTTTGGGTGCTGAACATGGATTGCGAATGCCCGGGAGGCAGTGCCGTTAAGGATGCTGAAACCCGTCCGTACCGCATGTATCCCAATCCGGTTGTTGACCAGCTGAACTTCAGCAATGCCGGTAACATTGCCTATGTGGATATCATTGATATTACAGGCAAAACACTGGTAACGGTGTTCAACGATAACGATCGGTTAATGATCAATACCAGAAGTCTTGTAAAAGGTATGTATTTTGTGCGTGTAAATACCATCGATGGCAAGACCTATACCGACAAACTGACGAAATAATGTTTTTTAGTTAATGGTTAAAAGCCGCCCCGGAAAGGGCGGCTTTTTTTATGGCCATGACGCTTCGGCCAAACCGCGAGTCATTGCGAGCCCCACCAGTGAGTCATTGCGAGCCATTCGGTTGGAATGATTCAAATTAAAACGAAATGGTATTGAATGGCGTGGCAATCGGATAGCATAAGCAATACCTGCTATAGAGTTTTATTTATTTTTATTGTATAATATTGTTATCTTATTATATAGATTAGCTATAGTAACTTAGTGTTAACATTATTATTAAAATCGTTATGGCAAAAGGTGGTTACGTATATATCATGACAACCAATAAGAATACTGTTTTGTATACAGGCGTTACCAGCAATCTGTTTACCAGAATAACTCAGCACAAAGATCATTTCTATCCGAATTCCTTTACACGTAAGTACAACGTCATCAAGCTTGTATACTATGAGTGTTATGCAAGCATTGAGGAAGCTATTGCCAGGGAGAAACAGATCAAAGCCGGATCAAGGCAGGATAAAATCGATTTGATCAATAAGATGAATGCTGGGTGGACGGACTTATTTGAAATAATCAAGGATGATATTTAACCTTTGACTTGATCACTGAGGCTCTGGTATGTTCTGCCTGTTCAATCCGATTGCCACGTCGGCCACAATCATTTCGACAAACGGAATCATTTCAAATGGCCTCCTCGCAATGACTGCTATGGCGAGCCTCGCAATGACCTCTCTGGTGGGACTCGCAATGACTGCTACGGCGAGCCCCACGATGACGCACAAAAAAAGCCGTCCCGCGGTGGGGACAGCCTTTTTGCCGTAATAAGAACTATTAACTAATTAATAACCCGGATTCTGTAAAAACTCTTCCTTATTGGTAATAGCATCAAGCTGTACCTGGGGAATCGGCCTTACCGTAAAGTGAGCATCAAAGTTGTTGCGGGCAGACGGATTACCGGCGTACTGTTTGATCCTGGCCACCATGGCATCCTTGCCCAGGCGTTTCAGGTCGAACCAGCGAAGCTGTTCACCGCAGAACTCACGGGCTCTTTCATCCATAAAATACTCCATGGACAAATCATTGCCACTGTTGATCCCGTACGAAGCGAGCATGGCAGCACCGTTGCCGTCGTATGACCGTTTATCGGCCAGGGGTATCAGATACTGCGAGTATGCCGTTCCGGCCTGACCGCTCTTCCACAGCGCTTCAGCTGCAATTAAATACATCTCAGAGATCCTTATCACCATGGCGTCACGGATTCCGTTCATGGAACCGGCATCGGTAGCGGCAGGCCTTGTATTATCATAGAATTTGTGCAGTTCAAAGAAGATATTCCGGTCATATACTCCTTCATCATTCAGGGTACCATCAGCATGAAACATGTTTTCATAGTCAAGGCACCAGTAACTCCTTTCAAAATTCCACATGTAATGCCCTCGGATATCAGTAAGCTGAATATCATCTGGTAAACTTCCCTTCACATAATGTATACAGGTGTCACCAATGGCATTGAACAACGGTTTTCCGACCAACTTACCTTTGTTTTTATCCATGTAAGGTGAATTGGGTGTCAGGATGGTATCCGTTCCGATAATCATAGCGCTGTCGAGGTAATATGTTTTACCCGACAGGGCTGTTCGGATAAACATCTTGACAACGGTATCCGGATCAGCAGTATTGGCTTTTATTTCCTTTGTCTGCAGATCGCTTTCAGAAGCAAACCACCCCGGAATTGAGGTTGCATTGACAGTCCATGTTGTTTTGAAGGATCCGAAAAACCGTTCATCCACATCTTCGTGGAAGCAGTCGATCAGGTATTTGGTGGGTGAATACCTTCTGAAGGGACGGCCGTTCTCAACATCCCTTTGCATACCCGGTTGCACATCGTACTGTGAGCCAAACATCAGGTGACCGTGATGTCCGCCTTCCCTTTCGTCCCATGCCTTGTCGGCGGGCCGCTGGTATTTGGTATATGTCTCGGCATTTACACCCATCTTGGCATATTCGGTTCGTGAGTAGTTGATTGCCCATACGTTTTCCGTATTGTTGTCCCGGTTATCGATATCCCAGACATCGGCATAATTGTCATACAAAGAAAACTCACCGCTGTTGATCACAGCTGCTGCATCTTCTGCGGCACCTGCATACAAGGCCATGTCGCCGGTATAGCTGGCCCAGGTAAGGCGCATCCTGGCACGTAAAGCCCGTGCAGCCCATACATTAACCCTGCCATATTCATCGTTAGAAGTATTCACAGCCGGATCAGCTCCCAGGTGTTCAACGGCATAATCAAGATCCTCAAGAATCAGTTTATAGAATTCTTCTTCCGATGACCGGGTAGCTGTTTTAACCACTCCGACAATGGGTTCAGTTCGGAGCTGAACTCCGCCCCATTGTTCAACAATGAGCCAGTTGTAAAGCGCCCTCAGAAACCGCACTTCGGAAAGGCGAATTGCTGTTTTTGTTTCATCAAAGGGTGTAAGATCGGGATCGGACAATACATCGATGGCATCGTTGCATGCATTGATCCCTTTGTATAATTCAATCCACAATACCACCAGTCGGGAATTGGTCGGATTAAAATCCGTTGTATAGGTATACTGGTATTGCTGCGGATGCTGCTGGCCGTAATCATAGATATCCGTGCCCGGCACGCTGAAGTCGTATCCTTCCTCTTTGGCAAACCAAATTTTTGATGTTGCATAGCAGGATGCAACCAGACCTTCCATTCCATCGTTTGTGGTGTACCAGGTTGGCACAGCCACACCTCCCCTGAAGTCCTCTTCGAGAAAATCGCTGCAGGAGGCAAATCCGAGGATCAGTATCAAAGAAAATATTTTAAATGCTTTCATAATCGCTTAATTGTTTTGGTTATATATTTTTTCTCAGAAGGTCACATTCAGACCAACAATAATCATTTTGGGTGCCGGGAATCCGACATTGCTTTCACCTCTTGAATTAACGGCCTCAGGGTCATACCTGCCCTGCGCAAAATACTTTCCGAATACAAAGTAATTCTTTAAAGACAAATAGGGCCGCAAATTGGATATGCCGATGTAGCTGGTCCATTTGACAGGGAACGTATAGCCCAGTGTGATATCCTTGATTTTCACAAATGTCCCGTCTTTGTATTGCAAAACTGTGGCTTCGCTCCATCCGCTTCGTGTTTGGCCCGGATCGACCTTGGGATAATCATTGTTCGGGTTGTTCGGGGTCCAGTAATCCCGTTCAATAGAGTTTTCACGACCATCGGGGCTCCACCTTCCGTCGACAACATCCATCACCATCTGACCCACGCGTGCATATACAAAAATGGACAGATCAACACCATAAAAATTCATGGTGGAGTTCAATCCCGCGGTCCATTTCGGTCTTGGAGTGCCCAATACGTAACGGTCACTGTCGTTTATGCTGAACCAACCGGTCATTGCGGTATCACCGGCCTGGCGATCCCTGCGCTTAATTTCACCGGGGGCGTCGCCGTATTTGTAGGCCGTAGTAGCTTCCTCGGTTTGCCATATACCTTCCATTTTCCAGTCATAAAAAACAGCAAGCGGCTCACCGACAAACCATTTATTGGCAACATCCTGATTTATACCTCCAGCCAGGTAGGTTATTTCTTCAACACTCCTTGAAAAAGTCAGGCTTGTTGACCATTTGAAATTGGGTTTGTTGATGTTTACTGAATTCAGCGTTATTTCTATTCCGCTGCTCTCTGTTTTACCTATGTTCTCCAGTACCGTGGTTACTGCAGAAGTAGGAGGCAGAATAACTTGCTGAAGGATATCTTTGGTCCAGACATAATAATATTCAAAACTACCGGAAATCCGGTTGGCCAGAAATCCAAAGTCAAGGCCCCAGTTGGCAGCAATCGATGATTCCCATTTGGGTATGGTAGCAAGCTGTCCGGTGCGATAACCGCTAACCGTGTTTTCAGCAACGCCAAACTGATAATACATCATATAATCTGTAGTTACACCCAATGACTGATAGGGTTCTACCGAATAATTTCCTGTTTTTCCAACGCCCATACGATATTTCAGATTAGACAACACATTCTGATTCTTCATGAAGTTTTCATTGGAAATACCCCAGGCAAATGATACGGCCGGGAAGAAATCCCATTTTTCAACCAGCTGTGATGCACCGTCATGCCTGCCGGTCAACGTAACAAGGTATCTTCCGGCATAACCGTAGTGCAACCGTCCGATAAATGAGACCATGGTTTCCTTGGTGTAGGGAAACTCAGATAAATCCGTAATGTCGAGGAAATTCGGATCGCCCGTACGGATGGCAAACCATTTAAAATCGGCCAGTACCATATCTTTCCCGTACTGGTAGTAACGTTCCGTAAGTCTGTACCGGGTCTCTGTGGCAGCCGTGGCCATGATATGATGATCACTGAAGGTTTTGTCAAAGGTCAGCACATTGGTCCATGTCCATTTGTAAGTATTTATCTCGGTAAGGCTTGCCTCACTCAGCCTTTCCAGTTCCTCCGAAGTGCCCGTATAGGTTCCGTGGCGCTGAAAATCGAGGTTCACATTAAAATTGGTCCGGAAGGTAAGACCAACGGGGGCAATATTAACCTGACCGTAAAAAGAGGAAAATATTCCTGTTCGTAATGTCTCATCCGACCGGAAGTCAGGATCCTGATCAATAAGCGGATTCGTAAAAGGAACACGGCTGGGATCGGGTTCAATGATCAGGTTGTCATCATCGTCATACGGTTTAACGAACGGATTCATATCATAGTTAATACCCCGTCCGCGATTTATATCCGTGTATGACAGGAATGTGGAATTACCGATTTCCAGCCATTTGTAAACCTTCGAATCAACATTGGATTTGATCGAATACCTTTTGTAATTGTCATTGGGAATAAAGTTATCTTCCAGAAAGTGATTGAGAGATACCGTATAGTTCGATTTCTCCGTACCCCCGGTAATGGAAAGGTAAAAATCTGCCTGGTTCCCGTGATTTTTCATCTGTTGTTTCACCCAGTCATAGTCTTCCGGGTCGGCTCCTTCGGACAGGCGTGTATATCCTTCCAATTCTTCAGGAGTAAGTACAGCCGAGGCCGGTATAGATGCATCTGCTGAATCCCAGTAAGCGGTGTGATTGGTCCTGTATAAATCCCGTGACATCCTCAGGTAATAATCGGCATCGCCCATAGGCAGCTTGCCCAGCGGAGTGGTATAACCATAATAGGTGCCGAAGTTCACCACCATTTTACCCTGGCTTCCTTTTTTGGTTGTGACCATAACAATTCCGTTTGCACCCCTTGAACCATAAATGGCGGTGGAAGAGGCATCTTTAAGCACTTCAATGGAAACTATGTCGCTTGGATTGATATTAATGGTGCTTCCGTAATCGATGCCGTCGACAATATAAATAGGATCGTTTTTAGCTGAGAACGAACGTGCACCGCGGATGAGGATGTTATATCCCGAGCCGGCGCGGCCGTCACTGCGGGTCATATCAACACCTGCGATCTTTCCCTGCAGGGCTTCAACCGCATTGGAGGACTTAATACTCTTAATATCCTCTTCTTTGATGGAAGAGACAGCACCTGTGAGGTCGCTCTTTTTCATGGTACCGTACCCGATAACCACTACTTCGTCCAGTCTGGCCAGGTCGGGCGTAAGGGTCACATTAATGTTTGTCTGTCCTGCCACCTCAATGGTTTCAGACAGAAATCCTACAAACGAAATAACCAGAACCGCATCTGCAGGAGCTTCCAGTGTGAAGGTCCCGTTCATGTCCGTTACTGCGCCCACTGATGTGCCTTTTATTACAACATTGGCGCCGGGCAATGGAGAGCCATCACTGGCATCGGTGACCGTACCCGTAATTTTTCCCTGCCCGAACAAAGCCGTGGGCAAAAACAACAACAGCAGGGTAAAAATGCGGATACATACACCCGTTTTAAAAATAATCAGGTTTTTTTTCATAGTTAGCATTAAATTATATTTAGTTAATTTGATATTAATACACAGGAATCGATAATTCCTTTCCAATGGTATTTCTTATCCATGCAACAAAACATACATATTTACTAAGATACGAATTATAACAAAATAAAATGACTGAAAAAGGTGAACATATTATAGCCTTTTTTGCATCCATCCGAGACTCGTAATTTACCGGTATACTGTGACAATCGGCCATTCAACAATTACAGGTTTAACTCAATGGCAGCCAGAATAAAGGGGGCCACTCCCTTGGTATCGTTGTCTACTCTTCTTTCCGTAATATAATAGTTGTAACTGCCATCGCGGTATGGATATCCGCCCAGGCCTGCACCTCCGCAAATATTGGTCATAACAGGCAGTCCGTCATCCCCGGTTTTTATAAAATTATCGATCAGCGCCTGAAATGAGTTCAGTGCAATATCCTGATACGTTGCAGGTAAGTATCCCATCTTGGCACCTTTGGCGAAAGCATAAGTGAACATCGATGAGCAGGAGGCTTCAAGATAATTGCCTTCCTGGCCTCCCTTGTCCAGCACCTGGTACCAAAGTCCGGTCTCCGGATCACGGACACGCAATAATGCTTCCGATGTGCTTACCAATATATTGATAATGGAATCTCTTTTCGGATGATCATCAGGTAAATATCCCAGCACATCAACAATGGCCATCATATACCAGCCAATGGCTCTTCCCCAGAATTCTTTCGACTGGCCGGTTGCCGGGTTGCACCATTGTTGGGTCTTTGATTCATCCCATGCATGATACAACAATCCGGTATTCGGGTCATAGGTTTTCGTATAGATATGCATTATCTGGTAAGCTATGGTATCAAACCAGTCCGGCTTGTTGAACTCATTGGCATATTGTGCCAGGAAAGGAGACGACATATAAATGCCATCGAGCCACATCTGCCAGGGGTATTTTGCCTTGTGCCAGTAACCTCCGGATTGGGTTTTTGGCTGATGTTCCATTTGCCTTATTATAAGGTCAATGGCATTGAGGTATTTTGCCTTACCGGTTCGTTTATACAATGTTATCAGACCTTTGGCCGGATTGACATTATCCAGGTTATATTCTTCCAGTTTATACTTAATAATGGTATCATCCTTCACAAAATAATTCAGGTAATCTTCATGGTATTTGGAATACGCAGTGTCGATATACCCCAGCTTGTCAATAGCCTGACCCAGCATGGCAACATCGTATTGCCACCGGGGTTTCCGGTCTTCATTCCAGCATATCAGGCTGTCATGACGTATCATGGCTGCATTTGCCATTTTTACTGACCATTTGGTTTCGTCGATGCTTTTTTCTTGTTTTGTCTTACCTGTAAAACATCCCGTTAAAAGGATAAAAAGAAATAACAAAAAAGGTATTCTCATAGGTTAGTTCATTATGGGGTCAAGGTCGTTAATGCCAGGATTTAAAATTACTCTTATTAGACAGCAGGAAGGGTAGAAAAACTGTTTGAAATGGGGGGGTAAATTGCCGCTATCCCCTGACCAAAACAACCACAATCTTCCATCCTTCCATTATTCCAACCTTCCATCTGTAATTGATGATTTCTTTTTGTAACTTTACGCATCATTTGCAACACAGGCATCGATGACTATTCGAGGTTACAGCTTTTCACGGGCATGCTGGCTGACAGGTCTTGGCCTTCTATTGCACAGTCAATGTTTGTTTTCAGTCGAAATTGAACGTTTTGAACATCTCGATTCCCGTCACGGTCTGTCGCAAAACAATGTGCTCACTATGTTTTGCGACCACACCGGTTACATGTGGTTTGGCACCATGGACGGTCTTAACCGGTACGATGGTTACTCGTTCAGGATCTATAAAATGGAGGAAGGCCGGGTAAATGCACTTACACACAACCGGGTCTCTGACATCTGGGAAGATTCACTTCAATTCCTGTGGATAAAAACCTATGAAGGATATTTTCATTACTTCATCCCCGAAACGGAGGAGTTTATTTCGTTTCCAAATTATTACAAATCATCGGAAGAAAAGAACAGCTTTATCCAGTGTTTTCATCAGCCATTGAAAAACGAAATATGGCTTGGATCGAGTAATTCGGGTGTTTATCTTTTACGGTATGATCCGGGGACACACCATTACCTGTCCACCCAGTTTCTTAGCCGTGGACCCAGCAGCATATCCAATAATACCGTGAATTTTGTGATCAGCGATCCGTTTCATAACATATGGATTGGCACAAACCAGGGGCTGAATTATCTTTCTAAATCAGAGTCAGTTAAAGAGCAGCCCTATTTTCAGCATCATTATGCAAGCTACCGGTTCACCTGTGCTGAAGTGGTGAACGATTTTGTCTTTTTTGGCACCCAGAAAAACGGAATTCTATTATATGACATAAAAAACAAAAGGTTAATCGATGATTTGCCGGATTTAGGCACCTTGAAATCTGCCGATATAAACTTCATTCAAAAAACACGGCATACCCATGCCATAATTATCGGTACCCGCGGAAACGGAACGTTTATTTACCTTCCGGCGAATAACCGGCTGATGAATATCAGGCAGTATGGTTTGCATACTGTTTCGCTGTTCGAAGACAGTTACGGGATGATATGGCTGAAAACCGAAAGATACGGAATTGTAAAAATCAATCCATCTGACGGATATACCCGCCATTATACCCTTACACCGAAAGAAATCCAATCGCTTGTTGATGATGAACGTCCCTATATTTATGAAGACCGTAATCGTAACTTATGGATCGGAACACACGGAGGAGGTCTTGCCTGGTATGACCAGCTCAATGATGAGTTCACCTTTTACCGTAATGCCCCCAATTCGCATTATACCATAAGTTCAAATTTTGTGCATTGCCTCACCGAGGATAAATCGGGATTGCTTTGGGCAGGTACCGTACAGTTCAACGGAGGGATCAACATCGTCATCATGGTCAATCCTTCCTTCAAACAAATTATTCCCAAACCAAACCGTGAAAACCTTGCGGATAATGTAATGCGGTGTTTGTTTCAGGACAGCAACGGATATACATGGATGGCAACCAAATCGGGTACAATCTATATTTATTCCCCGCAATTACAACTGCATGCTGTGCTGGAGAAACTCACCACCAGCCGGTCATCCATTCCCGGCTACATTGTTTATACCATGATGGAAGACGACAGGGGATTTTTGTGGATGGGGACAAAAGGAGGAGGAATCCTGGTCAGCAATATTTCCATTGCCAACCGGCCCGATAGTTACAAAAGACTCCATTTTAATGTTTATCAGAATAATCCGCACGATGCATCTTCGTTAAGCAATAACTTCGTTTATTCCATTATCCAGGATTCCCATAAGAAAATATGGATCGGAACTTACGGAGGCGGCATCAACACGGTTGTCTCAAGAACCGCTGATAAACTGACCTGCAGGCGGATAACAAGCGAGAACAGTACATTATCCAATAACCACGTAAGGTATTTGTTTGAAGATTCCAGGCAGCGTCTTTGGGTAGCCACAACGTTCGGACTGGATCTTCTCGAGAACAGCAATATTCAGAACGATTCACTGCTATTCAGGACCTTTCTTTACGATCCTCAGCATGTAAACAGCATCAGCTATAATGATATAATCCACATCTTCGAGGACAGTAAAAACCGGATTTGGTTTGGCACATTCGGCGGCGGATTGAATCTACTGACGCACCTGAGTGCAGATTCCGCCGGTTTTACTCATTTCAAACAACGCGATGGGCTGAGCAACGATGCTGTTTTTGCCATCCTTGAAGATACACAAGGATACCTCTGGTTGAGTACCGAAAATGGCATTTCGAATCTGAATCCGGCGGATATGACCTGCAAAAACTATAACATGAACAGCGGGTTATACTCTGAAAACTTTTGTGAAAGCACCTGTTGGAGACTTGCGAACGGGAAACTGCTCTTCGGCAGCATCAACGGTACCCTGCTCATCGATCCCGAACGCATCAGCAGCACACCCTATACACCACCCCTGGTACTTACCAATTTTCAACTCTTCAACCGCACCGTTGATTTCAGGGATCCGGATGCACCCATACAGGCCCATATTTCAACTCTCGATACCATTGTGCTGAAATATAATCAGTCAAGCTTCAGCATCGAATATGCAGCACTCAGTTATTTTGCATCGTATCAGAACAAATACAAATTCATACTGAAAAACTTTGAAGACAGCTGGAATGAAATCGGGGACCAGACGAAAGCCACCTATACGAATCTTTCTCCCGGTACATACATTTTTATGGTAAAAGCAGCCAGCTGGGACGGAACCTGGAATGAAAATCCCCGTATTCTGCACATTATCATAACACCACCCTGGTGGAAAAGCACACTGGCCAGGATCATCTATGTCATCCTCTTCGTAATCATCTACCTTATTTCCCGCAGGATCTTTCTGAATTATTACAAGCTTCAGAATGACCTGAAGGTTGAACGCAGGGTAAGTGATATCAAGCTTCAGTTCTTCACCAATATATCCCACGAAATCCGGACACCCTTAACACTGATCCTGGGGCCCATTGAAGATATCAAATCCCTGAAAGGGCTTCCCGCATACTTATCCGAACGGATCAACATCATTGAACGAAATGGAAAAAGAATGCTGCGGCTGGTTAATCAGTTGCTCGAATTCCGGAAAGTGCAAAAAAACAAAATGAAGCTGAATGTTGAGGAAATTGATCTTGTTTCCTTTGTGGATGAGATCTGCGAACATTTTACCCCCATCGCCCGCCAGAAACATATTCACTTCAACTTTTCGCATAATAATGAAAAGGTGTCTGTTTATGTCGATGCCAAGAAATTCGATTCGGTAGTATTCAACATACTCTCCAATGCTTTTAAATACACCAGGGAAAGAAAAAGCATTTCAGTCGAGCTCAAGCCACCCGACGAAAAATATATCGATATTGTTGTCACAGATCAGGGTTCCGGAATACCAAAGAACAAACTGGATATTTTATTCCAACGGTTCACACCCTTGTCTGCAAATTACGGATCGCTTGACGGTACGGGTATCGGGCTTAACCTCTCCTATGAAATTATGAAGCTGCATAAAGGGCAGATACTGGTGGAGAGTGAACCGGGACGGGGATCTGCTTTTACCATTCGCACCCGGCTCGGACACGAACATTTTTCAAACGACGACTTTAAAGATCCCGGAAATGAAGTACAGATCAATCATATAACACCCATTGAAAACGCAGATTATAATCTTGAACCAGCCGGTGTATTTTCATCCGGTTATACCACAAAGCCTAAAATGCTGGTTGTTGAAGACAACATTGAAATCATTATATATATCAGGAATATCTTTGAAGCCCATTTTGAAATCAAGACCGCTAAAAATGGTCTGGAGGGTATTGCCAAACTTGAAGAATTTCATCCCGACATCATCATAACGGATGTCATGATGCCCGAATGTGACGGAATAGAAATGACCCGCCGGATCAAGGATAATTTTGACACTTCTCACATACCTGTCGTTATGCTTACTGCCAAGTCAGCCATCGAAGATCAGCTTATCGGCATTGAGTCGGGCGCAGAAGCTTACATCCTGAAACCGTTTAACTCATTGTATCTTAATACAGTTGTTAAAAACCTGCTGAAACAACGGGAGAATATCATTAAGAAATACAGGGATAAGAGCCCTGTACACCTCGAAAACATTAAAATAACAGCCAGGGATGAAGAGTTCATGAATAACATCGTCAATATCATCGAAAGCCATTATTCCAATCCCGAGTTTAATGTTGAAAAAATGGTGGAAATATCTTCATACAGCCGCACGGTTTTCTACAACAAGCTGAAAGGACTAACCGGATTATCACCCGTTGATTTTCTCCGCCAGACAAGATTAAAGATGGCCTCCGAGATCCTGGTAAAAACCGGCAGGGGAGTTTCGGAGACCGCTTTCATGACCGGATTCAATGATGTCAAATATTTCAGCAAATGTTTTAAGCATATGTTCGGTGTTACTCCGGCCGAATACAAAAAAACAGAAACCGGAAAGCAGGTAAACGGTAGACAGTAAACAGTACGTCAACACCTTCAACGGTTAGCGTTGACCTCACACGTGGTAATCCTGATAGTAGCCGGTCTGAAAAAAGGTTGCTGGTAATCGGTTTGCGGTAAACGATATTCAGTATTCAGCATCCAGATATAAGGGTTATTGTTCACTGTTCACTGTTTTGACTGCATTATGCTGCTAAATGGGTTGCCGCCTGCACCCTGCCAGGGTTTCAACGCACAAGGCAGACGCACACCGCTTACAGGGTTGCCACCTCTCACTTTTCACTTTTCACTTTTCACTTTTCACTGTTCACTGTTCACTGTTCACTTGTCCCTTCTTTCAATCCTGAACCAGTCCACGTCCATACACCCTGCATCATTGGTTTTTCCTTCCCTTACCATAAATAACCCAACCTTAGCTCCGATCCACCCTCCCTCACGGGCTCTGAACGGACCGCCAACAACCTCAAAGTGGATGCTATCAACACTGTAACTGAATTCACACACGGCAGAGTCACGTACACTGACCCTCAGGTAAATTGTCGAATCGGGAACAAAACATTTTTCAGCAATTAATGTTTCCGCGGCCTCCTTATCGGCATTCCTGCAAACTGTCTGGTTAATTCTCAGGGAATCAGCAGACATATTGATCCCAAGGTAGGCATAGTCACGTCCCATGACGATAAGACCACCCGTCTCACCTTCATTGCGCGGATTGAAGGCAATGCTGGCAGTGACGGTAAAGGCAGGAGCAGGAAATTTCTGCAACAGTGCATTGGGCAGATCAAAATAGAAATTACGGAAGGTCTTGGGCAGCGGAACCGAGTAGAGCCGCAGAAAACCCTTTTCGGGAAACGGGACTGCCCAGTATGGCTGCGGGTTGGCATTCCATTGCCATTGCAGTCCCAGTGAAGCTTCGCTGAATTCATCCGATTCCCGGGGTGTTGTAACTGGCCATGAACGACTGATACGGGGCTTTTTATACAGGAGCACGGGTTCACCGGTCCCGTCACCAACTTCATCCACGCCAATTACCGGCCAGTCATCCTTCCATTGCATGGGCTGAAGGTGTACCACCCTTCCATAAGGCCCTATATCCTGAAAATGAAGGAACCAGCTTTCACCGTTCTTAAGTTCCACCCAGGCTCCCTGATGCGGACCATTAACGGGCGATTTACCCTGGGCCAGCACAACCCTGTCTTCATAGGGACCATAGATATGCTTCGATCGCAATACCACCTGCCAGCCGTATTTAACGCCACCTCCGGGGGCAAAAATATAATAATACCGGTTTCGTTTATAAAATTTCGGACCCTCTATGGTTGGATGCTTTTCATGGCCATCGAAAACCAGCACGCCATCATCAAGCACCTTTGTCCCTTTATCATTCATGCGGCATACCACCAGAATACTTTTAATACCCGCCCTGCTTCCGGCAAAAGCGTGTACCAGGTATGCATCACCGTCATCATCCCAAAGCGGTGACGGATCGATCAATCCCTTGCCGCTTTTCACCATCACCGGATCAGACCAGGGACCAGCCGGATTTTTGGCTTTCACAAGGTAGATCCCGTGGTCCGGATCGGGATAATAAATATAATATTCACCCTGATGATACCGTATGCAGGGTGCCCACACCCCGTTGCCCTGCTGAGGCTTATCAAAAACAGTGCGGGGTATCTGGTACTTCAGTGCATGCCCTATAATTTCCCAGTTGACAAGGTCCCTGGAATGCAGAACAGGCAATCCGGGAACACAGGTAAATGAGGATGCCGTCATATAAAAGTCATCCCCCACCCTTATCGCATCAGGATCAGAATAATCAGCGTGCAGTATTGGATTTTTATAGGTGCCATCACCGTTATCGGCCACCCATACACGGGATAGCGTTCCACTTGAAGATGCGACATCTATGGAGGATTTGTTATTGCAGGCTGCTGACAATAACAGGCTAAAAGCAAACGGGATTGACATCCATGTTTTCATGGTTAACAAAAATTTTCATAATTAATCCTGTCTAAAATATAGTTTTTTATTGAGAATATATAGCACCCTGACTTGTCCTGTAATGCATTTGTATTAACTTTTATCATTTAATACATCCATTCCTCTTAAGAATGCTCCATGAACCTCCTCACCCCTGCCCCCTCTCCAAATTGTGGAGAGGGGTGGATCGCAGAACCGGAGTGAGGTCAATGTTTGCTTTATTCTCTTCACCCTTCATTCACTTCACCTTCAGCATAAACGCACCCTTTTCCCTCACCGGCCAGCAGTTTATTTTATTAAGTTCGCACAGAGCTGTCCATTTTTTCGATTCATAATAACCAACGCTTGAATCAATAATGATGCTGCCAACATCAAAATGTTTACTAAGTTTTGATATTCCGGGTCTTATGTTATCTGTCACCACCACATAATCCGTTCTCAGTTTGTTAGGGCTGTTGAAATGCTCAAAAACATCATCGGTGCATACAACCAGTGAAACGCCTGAATAATTAAGAAAAATATTATTGCCAAGGACCGCATTTTGTATGGATATTGAAGGAAGGTCAAAACCTTTAGCTTCATTCATCCGTTTTCGCGTAAAGATATCAACCGTCCGGCACACATGACGTTCCACCCACCAGTTATAAAATGAATAATGAAGCATTTTTTCCGTCGGCATCTTTTCTGAGAATGACAGCACCAGGTTGTTTTTACCTGAAATGATGTTCATTATGCTGGTACCCCGAATACAGTTAACCGTAAGGTATTGTTGCCGGTTTGTTGAATACAACCGGAAGGTATCGGTAAAGATAAATGCCAGCATTGCGGATAATGACACGATGATATATCCTGCCCTGTGATGACGAATATACATTCCCATGCCTACAAGGAGAATGAGTAACAAAATAACCTGGATTTGATTGATAAAGATACCCTCCATCACCGCACCCGGAAAATCTGCAAGTCTGTCCAGCGGCCCTATTATTGCTTTCATAAGAAATTCAAGTATCCGCGCCAGGAAGTTTTTGACCGGTGTGATGAAAGATAATATCACAAAGGGAACGGACAGATAAATGATCAACGTTACCAGAGGCACCACGTACAGGTTTGTTATCCAGAAGAACAGCGGAAACTGATGAAAGTAATACAGTGTCAGCGGTGCGGTCGCCAGCTGGGCAGCAACGGAAACGGTGAAAAGTATCCATATTTTATCACCCAGCCGGTTTTTAACCGTTATGATTTTATGAAAAACCGGTTGCATATAGACGATGCCCAGCACGGCTGCATAGGAAAGCTGAAATCCCACGTCAAATAAGCTGAAAGGAGATATTACCAGCATCAGAAAAGCAGAGGCTGAAATTACATTTAACGGATGGACATCGCGGTGTATATGTTTTCCTATAAGGAAAAGACTAATCATAACACTGGCACGGGTAACCGATGATGACAGGCCTGTTACTATGGCAAACATCCAGATAGCAACCAGTGAAACAAGCAGCCGTATGATACCGGTTATGCCGCGCTTTCTCATAAAACCCAGGCAGTAGTTTATCAGCAGGAAGATAATGCCAACATTAAATCCCGATAAGGCCATTACATGAACCACGCCGGCTTTGGTGAACAATTCCGTAGTTTCAGCCTCCAGGTCTGTTTTATATCCCAGTGTCAGGGCCGAAAGTAGCGCAACCAAACGGGATTCCATGGGCGATGAACGGTAGCAATCCAACAAACGATCGCGGCACAGGATAGCATATATCTTAAGGTTTCTCCGGGTGCCACCCGCGAATTTCCAGTTGTTGCTTCCTGCAAATACCTGATAATCGATATCCTGCCGTGACAGGTAAGCCCGGTAATCAAATTCGCCCTTATTGGCCGGACCCGGTATCGGCAAAAAACGGGATTGTATCTCAATGATATCCCCGGACTTTAATGCTTCACTCAGCCCCGTTCTGGTGAAAAACACCATCACTTTTGTTTTTATCTGTACTCTTTGAGGTGTACCATTGCGTTCAAGCATCCGGGCTATGGTTCGTACATTTATGGGATTTATCTCCGGAGTATCCACAATAAGAAGTTTGGCGGCTGTCAGCTCAGATTCTTTTATGCTAAAACGTTCTTTAATAAGCTCCCTTGACAGGATATTGAGCGTGCCCAACAAAAAGAATACAAGCGATGCCAGCACGCCGGTAATCCATAACCGACCGTACCGGAACGGCCTGCCGATATACCCGATGAATAACAGGATTACCAATATGACAGAGGTATAAAGAAGCATCCGGAATGTTTCAGTCCGGAAACCATAATATCCTGCTGTAAGTCCCGACAGGTATGGAATGATAATACGCAAAAAAGGCATTTTTCTGAATGGTTGCAATAACGCCATAGGCATGGACTAAGGAGGTGGTTTATGGACCCTAAAAATAAGCAAAAAATAATTTCCCGTAACGCATTTCCGCTTCATAAAATTGAATATTATATGCTATCTTAGCAACTGGTTGAAAAAGAATTATACTATTTGAACTAACAAAAAAGCAATTTAAAATGGTTGATTTAAAGACAAAATACCTGGGTATGGAGTTGAAGAACCCTGTGATTCTCGGTGCAAGTAACCTGGTAACAAACCACGACATATTAAAAAAGGCCGAAGATGCAGGTGTTGCAGCAATAGTGTACAAATCGCTCTTTGAAGAACAGATTCAGCTCGAAGCTGCTCAGTTTGATGATGAACTTGAAGAATATAACGAACGGAATGCCGAAATGGTCAAGTTGTTTCCATCCATTGTGCATGCCGGACCTGAGGAGCACCTGGTCAATGTGCGCAAAGCAAAAGAAAGTATAAGCGTTCCTTTAATAGCCAGTTTAAATGCCATTTACACTGAATCGTGGATCGAATATGCGCAATTGCTTGAACAAACGGGTGTTGATGCATTGGAACTTAACTTCTTTTACGTGCCGCGCGATACACAAACGGATGGCAGGGATATTACACAGCAACAACTCGAAATTATTAAAGCTGTAAAATCAAAAGTTAAGCTGCCCATAAGTATTAAGCTGAGCCCTTTTTATGCTAATCCGCTGAATGCCGTATCGCAAATGGATCAACTGGGTGTAAAAGGATTCGTTTTGTTCAACAGGCTGTTCCAGCCCGATATCGATATTGAAAAACAGCAGCATTTCTCACCCTTCAACCTCAGTAATCCTGAAGACAATAAGCTCACCCTCCGGTTTGCCGGTCTGTTATACGGCACCATTACCGCTTCCATATGCAGCAATACAGGTATATACAGCGGTGCCGATGTGGTAAAAATGATCCTGGCCGGGGCCGATTGCGTACAAATGGTAAGTACAGTTTACAAAAACAAGATTGAATACATTAAAACTGTCATTAATGATATTCAATCCTGGATGGAATCAAAAGGCTATAAAAAACTGGAAGATTTCAGGGGAAAGCTTTCGAATAAGAAGATCAATGATCCTTTTGTTTATAAGCGTGCACAGTATATTGATCTTTTGCTGAAATCGGAAAGCATTTTTAAAAAATACCCGGTGCATTAATCCTATGCAATAGAGGCGTAACATGTTATAAAGACGTAACATGTTACGTCTCTACCATTTATTTCATCACCTTAATCTTATAGGAAACATCCACCTTCCCCTTGCTGATATCGTTCAGCTTACCTTTCAGCATTTTTTTCCGGATGGGTGATATGCGATCGATAAACAGAATCCCATCTGTATGATCATATTCGTGTTGAATGATCCTGGCCTTCACCCCGTTGAAATACTCATCGTGAAACTGCCAGTTTTCATCATAATATTGCAACCGTATTCTTGGTTTACGTACTACATCTTCACGTATTTTCGGCAGGCTCAGGCATCCTTCGTTGAACGACCAGGGTTCCCCCTCTTCTTCAACAAGTCTCGCGTTTATAAATACTTTTTTAAAATCCTTCATGGAAGGATCGTCTTCGGCCAGTGCTGTTCCATCAGTAACAAACAGGCGGATGGATTTTCCGACCTGTGGGGCAGCCAATCCCATACCATCGGATATATCCATACTGTCAAACATATCCGTAATAAAAGTGTCCAGTCCCTCATAATCCCGGTCAATTTCCCTTGCCTTTCTCCGCAGAACAGGAGAGCCATATACTACTATTGGATATACCATTGTAAATGCGTTTTCAGATTATCTTATTTTTTTATTGAATCCATATAAGACTGTAAAATTATCGTGGCGCTGATCGCATCAACCAGTTCTTTGTTCTTTCTGTCCTTCTTCTTAAGGCCTCCGTCAATCATAGTCTGAAATGCCATTTTGGAGGTGAACCTTTCATCCATAAGAACTACATTTTTATCCGGCCATCTTTTTCTCAGCACTTTAATAAAAGGATCAATATAAACAACAGCTTCCGACGGCAAATTGTTCATCCGTTTCGGGTATCCCACAACAATGGTTTCTACCGGTTCTTTCATAAAGTAATCCTTTAGAAAAACAAGCAGATCATGAGTTTTAACTGTTGTGAGGCTATTGGCAATGATCTGTAACGTATCAGTAACAGCAATCCCTGTTCTCTTTCTTCCGTAGTCTATTGCAAGTAATCTGGCCAAGACAAGAATGGTTTCCTTTTAGGGTGCAAAAATAGGAATTTTGAATGAAATATGGAAGGGTGTGGTTGTTATGGTTGTTGTTGCATCCATTGCCGTCTGCTTTAGCTGACGGTAGTGGTTGTTATGATTGTTATGATGGTTATGATTGTTATGTAGAGACGCGATTAATCGCGTCTCTACAATTGGTATCCTATTTATATTTAAAATCATTATTGGTTCGCCTGCGTATAGACCATGGAAGCCATACGTTTGTAACTGTTGTATCGCCATTTTGCATTTTCCTCGGCAGCCTTGAACAGTTCAACCGATTCCTTCGGGAATGCCTTTTTGAGTGATGTATACCGCACCTCACTATTGAGGAATTCCTGGAATTTGCTCCAGTCAGGTTCTTTTGAATCAAGTTCAAAAGGATTCTTTCCTTCTTTTTCAAGCAACGGATTGAACCGGTATAGATGCCAATATCCGGCTTCCACTGCTTTTTTCTGCTGTTCCTGTGATTTGTCCATACCTTCGCGCAAGCCATGGTTAATGCAGGGAGCATAAGCAATGATGAGCGATGGTCCGGGATAGGCTTCAGCCTCCCTCAGGGTTTTGAGATACTGGTTCTGGCTTGCGCCCATAGCCACCTGGGCAACATAAACATACCCGTATGTCATGGCCATAGCGCCCAGGTCTTTTTTACGGATTTTTTTGCCCGAGGCGGCAAATTTGGCAACGGCTCCTATCGGGGTGGCTTTTGATGCCTGACCTCCGGTATTGGAATATACTTCCGTATCGAGCACCAGAATATTCACGTCTTCGCCCGATGCTACAACATGATCGAGACCTCCATAACCGATATCATAAGCCCATCCGTCACCACCGAAAACCCATATGGATTTCTTTATCAGGTATTGTTTCAGCTCCAGAATTTCTTTAGCCACCGGATCTTTTTCCCGGGTAAGCTCTTTCACCACTTTTTCTGAAGCGACTTTCGAAAGTTGTGCATTTTCCTTTCCGGCCAGCCATTCACGGAAAGCTTCTTTTGTAGCTTCGGATATGCTGGCATTTCCGTTAAGTGCTTCGTTCATTTTACGTTCGATACGTTCCCTGAGCTTATTTGTCCCCAATGCAAGACCCAGACCGTATTCTGCATTGTCTTCAAACAACGAATTAGCCCATGCGGGTCCGCGACCATCTTTATTGGCACAATAAGGTGTTGATGGTGCGGTTCCGCCGTAGATCGATGAACAGCCCGTGGCATTGCCAACCATCATCCTGTCGCCAAATAACTGAGTGATCAGTTTGATATAAGGCGTTTCCCCGCAACCTCCGCAGGCTCCTGAAAACTCGAACAACGGCTGTGCAAACTGACTGTTCTTGACGGATTTATCAATTTCCACCAGGTAATCTTTATAGGAGACTTTTTCAGAAAAATAAGTCCAGCGATCCGTTTCAGCCAACTGGGTCTCCAGAGGTTTCATCATGAGTGATTTTTCTTTGGAAGGACAAACTTCGGCACATACGCCGCAACCGGTACAATCAAGCGGACTAACCTGCATGCGGTACTGATAATTTTCTAATCCTTTTCCAATGGCTTTAATGGTAACCGTATCCTTTGGCAGTCCTTTCATCTCGTTCTCGTCGATAAGGAATGGCCTGATGCATGCATGAGGACACACATAAGCACACTGGTTGCACTGTATACACTTATCGGAAAGCCATTCCGGAATATTAACGGCGACACCGCGCTTTTCATAGGCCGTTGTGCCCGAAGGAAAAGTGCCATCCTCCCGGCCACTGAAAGCAGACACCTTAAGGTCATCACCCCTCAGTTGATTGATGGGTTCGGCAACATTTCGGATGAATTCAGGAATATCACGGGCATCTTTTTTCGGTTTAACTTCAAGGGTTGCCCATTCTGCAGACACTTCCACCTTTTCCACTTCAGCTCCACGGGCGATGGCAGACAGGTTCATATTTACAATTTCTTCACCCTTTCGGCCAAATGTTTTAATAATGGCTTTTTTCATTTCAGAAAGTGCATTATCAAAGGGTATCACCTCGGATATTTTGAAAAATGACGATTGCATAATAGAATTGGTGCGGTTCCCCAGACCGATACCTTCAGCAATATTGGTGGCATTAATAATATAGAACTGAATATCATTCTCGGCCATGTATTTCTTTATTGAATCAGGCAGTTTCTCTTTTGTCTCCTCAGCATTCCATAGACTGTTGAGCAGGAATGTACCGCCTTTTTTCAATCCCTTAAGTATATCATACTTATCAAGGTATGCAGGTACGTGGCAAGCGACAAAGTCGGGTGTGCCAACCAGGTAGGGTGCCATAATAGGCTTATCGCCAAAACGCAGGTGTGAAACCGTCACACCCCCTGATTTCTTTGAATCGTAGGCAAAATATGCCTGAGCATATTTATCGGTTGAATCTCCGATGATCTTAATCGAATTCTTGTTGGCACCCACGGTTCCATCGGATCCGATACCGTAAAACTTGGCCTCATAAGTACCTTTGGGGGTTATGCTGATCTCAGGCTTCAGGGGAAGAGAATGGAAGGTTACATCATCGTCTATGCCGATGGTGAAATTATTTTTCGGTTTATCGGAAGCCAGGTTATCGAATACGGCTATGATCTGCACCGGGGTTGTGTCTTTTGAACTGAGACCGTATCGTCCGCCAATGATCATGGGAGCATTTGGCCTTTCATAGTATACATCGCGAACGTCAAGATATAAAGGTTCTCCGTTGGCCCCGGGCTCCTTGGTACGGTCAAGCACGGCTATGCGTTTTACCGTCTGCGGTATGACATCAAGCAAATGCTTTGTGGAGAAAGGGCGGTAAAGATGCACCACAACCGCACCCGTTTTTCTTCCCTGTGCATTAAGGTATTCGACCACTTCACGGGTTGTATCGCAAACAGAGCCCATGGCGATAATGATATCCTCTGCATCAGGGGCTCCGTAATAATTAAAGAGCTTGTATTCCCGGCCTGTAATTTGGCTCAGCTGCTTCAAATATTCTTCTACAATCCCGGGAACTTTATCATAAAATTTATTCGCTGCTTCACGTGTCTGGAAATAGATATCGGGATTCTGAGCTGTGCCTCTCTGAACCGGGTGATCAGGATTCAATGCACGATCTCTGAATTCTTTCAGGGCTTTCTGATCAATCAGCCTGGCCAGGTCTTCCATCGCCGGCACTTCCACTTTCTGGATTTCAGCCGATGTACGGAAACCGTCAAAGAAATGCAAAAAGGGCACCCTTGATTTGATGGCAGCAAGATGCGGCAATGCGGCAATATCCATGATTTCCTGCACACTGCTGGTGGCAAAAAGGGCAAATCCCGCCTGACGGACACTCATCACATCACTGTGGTCGCCAAAAATCGACAATGCCTGGGCGGCAAGACTGCGCGCTGATACATGAAAAACGCCCGGAAGCAGTTCTCCGGATATCTTATACATGTTGGGGATCATCAGCAGCAAACCCTGGGAGGCTGTGTAGGTTGAAGTAAGGGAACCTGCCTGGAGAGACCCGTGAACAGCACCTGCAGCGCCGGCCTCAGATTGCATCTCAACCACCTTTACCACTTCTCCGAATATATTTTTTCTGCCATTGGCTGACCATTCATCAATATTTTCTGCCATGGTTGAAGAGGGAGTGATCGGATATATAGCGGCAACTTCACTGAACATATAAGCAATATACGATGCGGCATAATTGCCGTCACAGGTAATGAAATTTTTTTTGTTAGTCATTTTAACTCGCTTATAATTAATATTTTACATTTTTTGATCACGAATGCACAAAAATACAACAAATAAGGGTTTTTAAAACAGGAATAACCTCATGAAAGGTTATTCAGATTTATTATAAATATATAGAGACGCAAAATTTTGCGTCTCTATCGTATCATTTTGGATTCTTATTCTCCGTTCATCGAAATCAGGAATTCTTCATTGGAATCGGTTTTTGAAAGTCTTTCCCTCAGGAACTCCATGGCTTCAATGGAATTCATATCGGTCAGGTATTTCCTGAGAATCCAGATTTTATTCAGGAAATTCTTATCCAGCAGCAAGTCTTCCCTGCGGGTGCTGGAGGCTGTAATATCGATGGAGGGGTAAATACGCCGGTTTGAAAGTTTACGATCAAGCTGCAGTTCCATGTTACCGGTTCCCTTGAATTCTTCGAATATCACATCGTCCATCTTTGATCCGGTATCCGTTAGCGCAGTAGCAATAATGGTAAGTGAGCCTCCGTTCTCGATGTTCCGGGCTGCACCAAAGAATCTTTTGGGACGTTGCAGGGCATTGGAATCGACACCACCGGAAAGTACTTTTCCCGAGGCGGGGGCAATGGTATTGAAGGCACGCGCTAACCGGGTTATGGAATCGAGCAGTATCATTACATCGTGTCCGCATTCCACCAAACGCTTTGCCTTCTCAAGGACAATATTGGCAACGCGTACATGTCTTTCTGCAGGTTCATCAAAGGTTGATGAAATAACTTCGCCCCTAACGTTCCGTGACATTTCCGTCACTTCTTCCGGACGTTCGTCAATGAGCAATATGATCAGGTATACCTCCGGATGATTGGCGGCTATGGCATTGGCTATATCCTGTAACAGTATTGTTTTTCCGGTTTTTGGCTGTGCAACAATAAGTCCACGCTGACCCTTGCCAATCGGGGAGAACATATCTACAACCCGCACGGATAAATTACCTCTTTCACCCTGTTTAATAAGTGTATATTTCTCATTAGGGAATAAAGGAGTAAGATAATCAAACGGTATGCGGTCACGAATAAAATCAGGATTGCGGCCGTTAATTTCCATTACTTTTATTAACGGGAAATATTTTTCACCTTCTTTTGGAGGCCGGATCGTACCGGTTATTGTGTCGCCGGTTTTAAGACCAAAAAGCTTAATCTGTGACTGCGAAACATAAATATCATCCGGTGAATTTAAATAGTTATAATCGGAGGAGCGCAGGAAACCATAGCCATCAGGCATAATTTCAAGAACACCTGAGCTTGCAATAATGCCGTCAAATTCATTGCCTTTATCCGAAACCGGGGATTTCCGTTCAAAAACAGGTCGTGGTGAAGGTTCGGGTCTTACGGTTACTTCGGGAGGAGGTGCAGAAACGGGAATGGGTGCCGGAATAACAGGTTCTTCATCATCCAGCTCGGGCGGAACAATGTTATCCAGTTCCAATTCCTTCTTTCGCTGATCGACTTCAATTTTTTCTATGGCTTTTTCTATCTGTTCATGTTTATCCGCCGGCCTGTCCCTGAACTCAATTCTTTCAGGTGTAGCTGAAACTTCAGCTTTGCGGATGCGGTTTCTCCGGTGACGCATCTGATCACTTTTCTGCGAAGTTTCATGGGCCTTGCTTTCGTTCTTCTTGTTTTCCGTAGCCATAATTGCCTGTTGATCCAGGATCCGGTAAATCAGATCCTGCTTTCGTAATGATTCAACTCTTTTGATTTTTAATTCCTTGGCAATATCCCGAAGTTCGGTAAGAACTTTTTCATTAAGCTCCAAAATATCATACATAAACTATCAGAAGATTAGTTAATAAGATTTCAATGTTACATATAATACGCTGATAACAGCTGGATTAGTCAAATATAATTGGAAATATTATTTTCAACGCTGGAAGAATTCAATAGGGAAATCGTCTGCAATAATACTGAATTCGCATCAATTACCAAAAGAAATAATAAATTATTTTTTATTATTTTTTCAGATAACGAAATTAACCGGTTTTGAGTATCTTTGATCCATATTTTTTATTTTTACTGAAAACCCTAAACGCATTGCTGTTCTTTCTTGAGCATTTAAATCTTTACCTTGTTTAATCCCAAACACCATGAGACAGCTCAAGATTATCAAACAAGTAACCAACCGGGAAACCCCTTCCCTGGATAAGTATCTTCATGAAATCGGTAAAGTTGATCTGATCAATGCTGAAGAAGAAGTTGAACTGGCCACAAGGATCAAAAATGGTGATGAAAAGGCATTAGACAAGCTCATCAGGGCCAACCTGAGATTTGTTGTGTCTGTATCAAAACAATATCAGAATCAGGGTCTTAGTCTTCCCGATCTTATCAATGAAGGAAATCTCGGTTTGATTAAAGCCGCACAACGGTTTGATGAAACACGCGGTTTCAAATTCATTTCCTATGCGGTATGGTGGATCCGGCAATCCATCCTGCAGGCCCTGGCGGAGCAGGCTCGCATTGTCAGGCTGCCCCTTAATAAAATCGGTTCGATTAACAAAATCAATAAGACTTTTTCGGACCTTGAACAGAAATATGAGCGTGAGCCTTCGGTACAGGAAATTGCCGAAGTACTTGAAATGGCACCTGATGATGTAAAGGAAGCTCTTAAAAGTGCCGGCAGGCATGTTTCCATGGATGCTCCCATCACACAGGATGAAGAAACCACGCTCTATGACGTCATCCTGAGCAAAGATTCCCCAAGTCCCGACAAAAGCCTTCTTACCGATTCGCTCAGGAAAGAAATTGAAAGGGTTTTATCAACCCTTACGTTTCGGGAAGCCAACATTATCAGGCTGTATTTCGGATTAAACGGCAAGCATCCACATACCCTCGAAGAAATAGGTGAAGAATTCAGTCTTACACGCGAACGGGTGCGCCAAATCAAGGAAAAAGCTATCAAAAGACTGAAGAATGCCACACGGTGCAAACTGCTGAAGGCATACCTGGGGTAGAATATTTATTGATTTGCATTTCCCATAGTAGCATTGGCGAAGGTGGAGTGATTGGCTTTCTCAACCATCACAACGAATTCATTTTCAATATGAATGCAGTACAGACGCGATGCATCGAGTTTCTGCAACCTCAACGACCATAATAATCACAACAACAACCATAACCGTCAGCTAAAGCAGACGGCAATGGATGCAACGGCAATGGATGCAACGGCAATGGATGCAACGGCAATGGATGCAACGGCAATGGATGCAACGGCAATGGAT